>CBFHNF010000015.1:0-65731 GCA_965657135.1 uncultured Paracoccaceae bacterium | reverse complement strand
AATCAACGATTGATTTCTGAGTGTGAAAGTAATGTGCAAGTCATAAAATAAATTAAATCAATGACTTACACTAGAAAAACTACTCCCACTCAATAGTTCCCGGGGGTTTGGAGGTTATGTCGTAGGTGACGCGGTTGATGCCTTTGACCTCGTTAATAATCCGTGTTGCCGTTTCCCCCAAAAATTCGTGACTAAAGGGGTAATAATCGGCGGTCATACCATCCACGGAAGTCACGGCACGCAGCGCGCATGCAAAGTCGTAGGTCCGTCCGTCCCCCATGACGCCGACGGTGCGCACAGGCAAAATTGCGACAAAGGCCTGCCAGATTTCATCATACAGGCCGTGCTTGCGGATTTGGTCGATGTAAACGGCATCTGCCTTTCGCAAGATGTCCAGTTTTTCTCGGGTGATTTCCCCGGGGCAGCGTATGGCCAGACCCGGCCCCGGAAAGGGGTGACGTCCGATAAAGCTTTCTGGCAGGCCCAATTCACGGCCCAATGCGCGGACCTCGTCCTTGAACAACTCGCGCAAGGGCTCGACCAATTTCAAACCCATCTTTTCAGGTAATCCACCGACATTGTGGTGTGATTTAATTGTAACCGACGGCCCACCACTAAAGGACACGGATTCAATGACATCCGGATATAGTGTGCCTTGGGCCAGAAATTCGGCGCCCTCAATGTTGTTGGCGTGTTTTTGGAATACGTCGATAAAGAGGCGTCCGATCGTTTTCCGTTTCGCTTCAGGATCCGACATGCCATCGAGTTCGGAAAGAAACAATTCCTGTTCGTCTGCATGAATCAGCGCCATGTTATAATTGTCGCGGAACATTGTAACGACTTCTTCTGCTTCGCCCTGACGCAATAGGCCATGATCTACGAAGACACAGGTCAGTTGATCGCCAATCGCTTCGTGAATCAAAACGGCCGCAACCGAGCTATCAACCCCGCCAGACAGGCCACAGATAACGCGTTTATCCCCCACTTGTTCACGGATGGCAGCGATGGCTTGTTCGCGATATGCACCCATCGTCCAATCACCTTGGAAACCAGCGAGTTTGATAAAATTTTCATATAGGCGCGCGCCATTGGGCGTGTGGTGCACTTCGGGATGGAATTGCACCGCAAAGAAATTGCGCGATGTATCTGCCGTGATGGCATAAGGCGCGTTTGGGGAGGTTCCATAAACTTCAAACCCGGGGGCAATTTCGCTCACATGATCGCCATGGGACATCCACACTTGTTCGTCGCCATCGGAGAACCAGCCATCCAAAACGTTTAGTGTTCCTTTTGGCGTGACATAGGCGCGGCCGAATTCTGCGGTGCCATGGCCACTTTCGACACGTCCGCCCAATTGGTGCATCATAACCTGTTGACCATAACAAATACCAAGTATTGGCACACCCAGTTCAAATGCCGCCTTAGGTGCGCGCGGGCTCCCTTGCCGGGTCACACTGTCTGGTCCACCAGAAAAGATAATCGCCTTGGGTGCGAAATCGTGTAAAAACGCATCTGTCACGTTTTGATAGGGATGAATTTCGCAATAAACCGATAACTCACGCAATCGGCGTGCAATCAGTTGTGTAACTTGACTTCCAAAGTCGATGATCAGGAGGCGGTCGTGAGATATATTTTCCATGATCATCCTGTAAATTGCGCACCTGCTTTTCGCAAGAGCATTCCAATCGTTGATAGGGGGCCATGTGACAATTATTTTGAAACAATGTCGCTTTCCCCCCTAGAGGGACGGAAAACGGCCCTGTCGATTTTTGTACCTGCGCTACATCAACCTAAATCAGTATTTTTACCTTTGAAGAAGGGCGATAGAAATGAGTGAGGCAAGAACAGCGCGTCGGAGTCGTGGTGGCGGAGGTGCAGCACGCCGTGCTGAGCGCACGTCGGTAAAAATTGAAACTGCCAAGTATATTGAACGCAACATTCCGAATTTTGAGGTTCTGAATGAAGAGGCGTTGGAAATCATTGAAACCAATGCAGAAACCATTTTGGAAGAAGTGGGTGTCAATTTTGTGAATAACCCCGCCGCGCTTGAACGCTGGAAAGAAGCAGGCGCAACCGTTGTTGGCGAACGCGTTCATATTCCCCGCGGGTTGGCACGCAAACTGTGTTCGACAGCGCCCAAGACATTTACGCAACATGCCCGCAATCCAGAGCGCTCGGTTGAAATTGGAGGGCGCAATTTGGTTTTGGCGCCTGTTTACGGTCCGCCATTTGTGCGCGATCTAGATGGCGGTCGCCGCTATGCAACGATGGATGATTTTCAGAAATTCGTGAAACTGGGCTATATGTCCAAATGGTTGCATCATTCGGGTGGCACCGTGTGCGAACCGACAGATGTTCCTGTAAACAAGCGTCACCTTGATATGTTGCTGGCGCACATGGAGTTATCCGACAAACCCTTTATGGGATCGGTTACGGAACCAAGCCGCGCACAAGACAGTGTTGAAATGTGCGAAATCTTGTTCGGTAAAGATTTTGTTGAAAATAACACTGTGATGACATCCCTTATCAACATCAACTCTCCGATGACGTTTGACGATGTGATGATGGGCGCGATGGAGGTATTTGCCGCCAAAAATCAGGCCTGTATCGTTTCACCGTTTATTGTCGGCGGTGCTATGGCGCCGGTGTCTGTCGCGGGAACCTTGACTCAAGTCTTGGCAGAGGTCTTGGCGGGTGTAGCATATAATCAGTTGATCCGCCCGGGTGCGCCTGTCATTTTTGGAACATTCGTGACGTCAATTGACATGAATTCAGGTGCGCCGACATTTGGCACACCAGAGGCCAGCCATATCCTATATGGAGCGGGACAATTAGCGCGCCGATTGGGGCTTCCGTATCGTTCTGGCGGGGGGTTGTGTGGGTCCAAACTACCTGATGCGCAGGCGGCATATGAAACATCAAATACGTTGAATGCTGCGTTGATGGGTGGTGTAAACTTTATGCTACATGCATGCGGTTGGTTAGAAGGCGGTTTGGTGTCGTCATTCGAAAAATTTGTTATGGATGCGGATCAATTGGGTATTTTGCATCACTTGGCCAAAGGTGTATCTGTTGATGAAAATGCCCAAGCAATGGGCGCCATCCGCGAGGTTGGCCCAGGTGGGCACTATTTAGGTTGTGAACATACCCAAGCCAATTTTAAAGAGGCGTTTTGGCGCACAGATGTGTTGGATTACAAACCTTTTGAAACATGGGATGAAGAAGGTGCGCGTGACACCCAAACATTGGCGGCAGCCCGTGTCAAAACCATGTTAGAGACCTATCAACAACCTGCAATGGACCCTGCCGTGAACGAGGCCTTGCACGCCTATGTGGCGCAGAAAAAGGCCTCTATGCCAGATAGCTTTACCTAGGCTGCCAAAGGCTGGGCGGGCGAAGGAATGTTGCGCGCCTCAGCAATTAGCGCGGTCAGAATCGCAATGTGATCTTGTACCTGATATGCGGCGTTGTTAAGGCGCCGCATTTTATTTAGCTCGGCTTCTTTTTCAAAAAGGATATCGAAAAGAGTGCCTGCGCTATTTGGAATTCGCCAGCCAAAGAGTTGGGGCAGATGCGTTTTCCGTTGATAGTAATTTGCGCCGTGGCGGGCGGCCTGAACCAAAATTTTGGGACGCTTTAATCCGTGAAGGCGTTTAATTGCGATATGTGTCATGTTGTGTCCTCATGTCTAATAACCACAAGGCTGCGATGATCATTTTACCAAAGCTTCGTTGCAACGTGCCGATAAGTAAGAGATTGTTCACAAAATGGAAACAATCCACAGTCTGCTGATCGACATCAAGGCTGCCCATAGGCGTAATTTGGGGACAATAACATGACAAAATCTCGATTGGTCGCGGATCAAGGTCTACAAGAGGCCGCCGCGCAATATGTATGGAATAAGGTTCACGGCAAACCAATGCGCGAAATTGCGCGCGCCACGAAAACTCTACTTGCAGATGGGGCTGTCTTGGTCGTGTCCAAAGGCATGAAGCGCGCGGTGGTACTGCACCCCACCGACACTGGTGAATTTAAGCAGGCAGACGTTATTTCAGATGCAGCTGTTCATATGGTGGTTTTGCAATCCAAGGTACGTCCAATTTCACATGGCCGCATCACAAAATATGTCCTAAGTGATGTAAACACAGGATCGTTACCGGCGGATATGTCCGCCCCCTTCGCGTGGCAGATTCACCTATGGAAAATTTGGCGCGCCGCAAAGACAGCGAGGGGCGTCCATTTCTTGAACGCGACTTGATTAAAGCAGGGCTGCGTTTGCACGAAGAATTTGTCTAACAGGGTGCGAAGAACAGATCGAAACCTATCTAGATGATTTGTTGTGCCAGCGGCGCGCCTATGAAGTGCCAGGGTTTGAATCAGAACGTGCCGCACTGGCACGTTTTCGGGATACCTTGGATGATCTTGGTCCTGGTCTCGCCGAAGTTGCCGTGTGCTGTTGTTGTTTTGAGTTGGGTTTGGAAAAAACCGAACAACTCATGGGATGGTCTGCGAGATCTGGCAAAATCGTTTTGCGCATCGCGCTGCAACGATTGAACCGTTACTACGATAAAATACATGGGGCAGGTGGTGGCACGATTGGATAAAGGCTTGTGTATCAGCGTGTACGTGATAATTTAGGGTTATGAATATTACCCTAAAACAAGTTGAATATTTTATCGCACTTGTGCGCGAGCGAAATTTTGGACGTGCAGCTGGGGTCATGAATATTTCCCAGCCCGCGCTTTCTGTTCAAATCAAAGAACTTGAAGATCGGCTAGGGGCGCAATTGGTGGAACGACAATCCAGAGATGTCGTTCCAACCCCATTTGGGCGTATGATCTTAGAGCATTGTCAAATCATTCAAAAAGATGTCCGCGTATTAGAGGAAGCGGCACGTTGGCATGGTGGTGTGACGGGGAAACTGAATCTTGGTCTGATACCAACGATTGCCCCTTATGTTGTGACGGATGTCATCGCAGCGATAGGGGGCGCGGACCTAAGTCTAGATCTGCAAATTCACGAAGGTAAAACCGAAACCTTGATCACCCAACTGCGCAATGGGTTGCTTGATGCAGCGGTTGTTGCATCGCCTGTTCCTATGGCGGGGTTTCACTTTGATCCTTTGTTCAATGATTATTTTTTGCTTGCGGGAACTGAACATGGATTGCGGGGTCTGCCCGAACAATTATCGCCAAATCAACTTGGGGACGCGCAGTTAATTTTGCTTGAGGATGGTCATTGCCTGACAGATCAAGCCTTAGAGTTATGTGGCCGCGATAAAAGCCATGCTCAGATCAACTTCGGTGCCGCATCAATGGCGACACTGACACAATTGGTTGGTGCTGGTTTCGGACTAACCTTGATGCCTGAAATTGCCGCCCCGTTTGAATTATCGGGCCGTCAATCCGTTCGGTTGCGCCGCTTTTCTGGTGTCGAGCCAATGCGCCAAATTGGGATGCTGCGTCGGGAAACATCCTTAAATAGTGATTGGGGCGACGCCTTATGTTCGGTTTTGGCTCAAGCTGGACAGAATGCACAGGTTCGTGCCCGAGAGACGTTAAAAAATGCATAGTAGCTATGTAATGATGTGCCTTACACATCCAAAAATATATGATACATAAGCTGAAATAGGATAGGATAAACATTGTGCGTGATCTAAAAATCCCAGCAGAGCGTCATCCAGAAAAAGCGCATCGCCCCGATAATGAGCAACCCAAAAAACCAAATTGGATTAGGGTGAAGGCCCCTGTGAGCGAAGGTTACAAACAAACCCGTGACATCATGCGGAAAAACAATTTGGTTACAGTGTGTGAAGAAGCTGGCTGTCCAAATGTAGGAGAGTGTTGGTCACAGGGACACGCAACCATGATGATCATGGGTGAAATATGTACGCGTGGATGTACCTTTTGCAATATCGCCACGGGTCGTCCAGATACATTAGATGCATTTGAACCAGGACGGGTTGCGGATGCAGTTCAAAAATTGGGCTTAAATCATGTCGTCATCACATCGGTTGATCGTGATGATTTAACGGACGGAGGCGCAGAACATTTCGCACAAACAATTCGTGCTGTGCGCCATCGCAGCCCCGAAACCACAATTGAAATTTTGACGCCTGATTTTTTAAAATGTCACGATAGCGTTCTGGAAACAGTGGTTGAGGCACGCCCAGATGTCTTTAATCATAATCTAGAAACTGTTCCAGGACTTTACCCCGAGGTACGGCCAGGGGCGCGCTATTTCCATTCGTTGCGACTGTTACAGCGGGTCAAGGAATTAGACCCATCTATGTTCACAAAATCAGGTATAATGGTCGGTTTGGGCGAAGACCGTCAATCGGTATTGCAGGTGATGGATGACATGCGTTGTGCAGATATTGATTTTCTAACCATTGGCCAATACCTTCAACCAACAGCCAAGCACCATCATGTTGATCGCTTCGTGACGCCAGAAGAATTTAAATCCTATGAAACAGCCGCATTTGGAAAAGGGTTTTTAATGGTTTCGGCTACACCTTTGACGCGATCTTCTTATCACGCGGGGTATGATTTTGCACGACTTCGTGCAGCGCGGCAAGAAAAGTTAGGTCTGGTCGAGGTGTAAAGACCTATATTTATAGTCGTTCTAGCCCGGAAACAGCGTGATCTTCGGCCCGAATTAATTGCGACTTCTTCGGACTGCAAAGACACATGAATTTCAAAAGAACCAGGACTAAATGCAACCAGCTTGTAAGCATCGGGTCTGCTCACTTTATTTGTGTCTGTCTTATGTCCTTCTTTGTGCAGTTAGATGTTTTCATCGAGGAAAGGAACAATCAGGTCGATCAGTGTCTGGTGAACAATCTGCCTGTTTTTGAGCCATAGCAGTTTGTCGTATTGCATTAAATCATCCTCAAATTATCAGTAATCTAATTGCGTATTCGCACCATAGCAGGGTAATTGAAGGGCACGAAAGGATCATTTTTATGTCACATGACACATGGGCTTATGTCGCCAGCTATGCTGGGCTGGTCGAATATTCTATTTTCGATGTACAGGGTAAATGTGTTGCCCAAGCTTGCGTGTCGCATGCGCAGTTTAATGCCAAATCACCGCAATCAATCGCGCGGGTGTTGGATGTGGACTTTGTTATTCTTGATGGCGTGCACATGGGGCCGCCTGTGACGTGTCCCGCGCAACTCGCATCACCCATCGAAATCGGTGAAAGCCATGCAAACCTTGCACGGTTTATCGACCCATCTGCACCAACACAAAGTTTCGCGCAGACTGCCGCACTTGGAGCGTTTGTCGCGGATCACCCAAAATGGGATGGTATTGTGATACTGGCCGGACCTGTTTCAACATGGGCGCATATCAGCGCGGGTGAATTGATTTCCTTTCGTACAAGCATTGGGTTACAGGTCGCATTAAATGTCCTTCACGCGCGCAGCTTGGAGGTGTCACCCGATCTGAATAATGCTTTTAGTGACGCTGTGAGCAACGGCTTGTCACAGCCTGAAACCGTGTTTAGCAAACTTAGCGAAGACACTTCGCCTGATGTTTATTTAGGTCTTGCCTTGGGGGCGGAAATGGCGGCGTTTCGCACCTATTGGTTGGGCCAAGAGATCGTTGTTTTGGGAAATCATGTCGAGGCCTCGTTGATCGAAGCTGCTTTAAATTCACAGTTTGCGATGGTTCGTCAGGATTCGACAGATTATTTCACACGCGGCGTGCGTGCCATTCGTGAATACATATTGGGGATCGCGCTCTCATGAAACGCACTGGTGTCGAATGGAATGGTAAATCCATTCATAAAATCAATCTGATAAGTGATGAAATGCAGGTCGATATTTTAGACTTTGGCGGAGTTGTTCAAAGGATTTCATGGCGCGGTGACGCGCAGAACCTGTGTTTGGGTTACGAAACTGTCGAGCCATATTTCACCAACCCCGGGAAATTAGGTGCGATTGTTGGGCGCTACGCCAACCGCATCAATAATGCTCGCGCGATTATAGATGGCGATGAATATCTGTTGGATGCGAATAATGGGGCGCATTGTCTGCATGGGGGGCATGAAACACTTGGGCTGCATTTATTTGACATTCTTGAGTTCTCTCAATCACATGTGGTCTTGTTTCAATCATTGCCTAACGGTCATATGGGATTTCCGGGGGCATTGGACGTATGGGTCACATACCGTTTGAATGGTTCTACGCTTGCATTGGATATTCAGGCCAAAACAGACGCAACTACGCTGTGCAATATTACGGGACATTCCTATTTCAATTTCTCAGGCGAACCGACAATTATGGATCACCAGCTGCGCGTTGTCGCACAAGAGATTTTGGACGTGGATACGACAGGCATTCCAACGGGACATCGCATTAATGTGGCGGGGACACACTTTGATTTCAAAGAGCTTTCGCATCTGTCGCATTCGCTTAAACCGGTGAATATTGATCACAACTACTGTGTGTCGCAGAACAAAGCGCCACTGCGCCCGATTGCATGGCTATTAGGCGGCGATACTGCTATGGAGTTAGCCAGCACTGAACCAGGATTGCAAGTGTATACCGGGTCGGGTTTGGGGGCTGAATTGGCCACGTCGCCTACTGGGCGCGCGTTTCATCCATTCGCTGGGATTGCACTTGAACCGCAGATTTGGCCCGACAGTCCAAATCAACCAAAGTTTGCACAGGCCGTGTTACGTCCTGATGACACATACCACCATCAAATAGAATACAGATTTCGTCAGAGGGCACCGTTATAAATCTGTAACGCCCAGCGTTCCCTCAATCATCGGAATAAATGCCTCGGCATCTTCACTAAAGGGGTTAATTTCTAGCAATAGCCGAAAGGAATTCAACGCTTTTTCTGGTTCGTTTAGGTGCATGTTGATCAGCCCCAAGCCCGAGATTGCACCAAAATGCCGAGGTTCGCGCAACAATACCTGAAGGATATCAGCCTCGGATCCCACGAAATCACCACGGTAAAAGCGCACGGTTGCGCGTTTATTCCAAGCTTCGGTATAGTCCGGGTTGGATTTAATAATGCTTGTGAACAATGCTTCCGCTTGCTGAAAACGTCTGCTTTCCATTGCGCTGATGCCTTTTTCCATCAATTGGTGCTCGCGCTCGGTTGAATATTCGCTGAGCCATGCTGTCCAAATGCTGCTTACGATGCGATTTGCGTCTGCTCTGGTTTCTGCCTTGGCCAGCTGATCCAAAAGCGTATCTGTCGTGTTCGCCTGCAATGGAAAGGCGCATATTATAAACAGGATAAGTAATTTGCGCATGGTCATAACGCTCCTTTGTCCTTATATAAGCTAGCACATGCATTAAGAAGGTCAAAAAATGATCCGGAAATACATCTGGCCCTATATTGCCCCCATGTTCCAAAGCAAATCAGCTGAACCTGTTTTGCGAATATTGGGATTATTTTTGGTGGTGTTTGGGTTGGTTTACACCCTGGCTGGATTATTTATGTAGGTGCGTTAAGCCCGCTTTGTGATCCAACCGCCGCCATAAATGCGGGAACCATGTGTGTCGTAAAATACGCAAGCTTGGCCAGGGGAAACGCCTTCTTCCGGATTTAGCAGTTCAATCTCGGCGCGTTTGTCGTTGATTGGGCGTAAAATAGCCTCACGTGGTGGGCGTGTTGAACGGACTTTGACCGATAGATGCCACTCTTGGCGCGAGGTCATAGGTTCGTCGCCCAACCAATTGACTTCGGCGACTGGGACAATGCGGGTTTTTAATAAATCTTTTGTGCCAACAATGACGTGTTTTTTGTTCACGTCCAATTCAACCACATACAGTGGGTCTGACAATCCACCAATACCCAGTCCGCGCCGCTGACCGATGGTGTAATGGATGACGCCGTTATGTTTGCCCAAAATTGTACCGGATGTGTCGACAATATCACCCGGCTCGACCACGCCCGGGCGCAATTTTTCAATGACTCCCGCGTAATTTCCATCAGGAACAAAACAAATATCTTGACTGTCAGGTTTGTCAGCAACAATCAAACCGTGTTTTGCCGCAAGTGCGCGGGTTTCATTTTTGGACGGCAGATGCCCAAGAGGGAAACGCAAGTATTCTAGTTGTTCCTGTGTCGTTGAAAACAAAAAGTAACTTTGATCCCGATTTGCATCGGCCGCCGAATGCAATTCGGCACCATTTATACCCATCTTACGTTGAATATAATGCCCTGTGGCCATGCAATCTGCATCCAAATCTTTGGCCGTTTCTAGTAAATCCTTGAACTTCACGCGTTCGTTGCATCGAATACATGGTACTGGTGTCGCCCCTGATAAATAACTGTCGGCAAATTCTTCGATCACCGCATCACGGAAAATGTTTTCATAATCCAAAACATAGTGCGGAAATCCCATGTCATTGGCAACGCGGCGTGCATCGTGAATATCAACACCGGCGCAACAGGCGCCTTTTTTTGCCAAGGCTGTGCCGTGATCATAAAGTTGAAGCGTGACACCGATCACGTCATAGCCTTCGGATTTCAATTGTGCTGCAACCGCAGATGAATCAACACCGCCTGACATTGCCACCACCACACGTGTGTCTGACTCTGGTTTAGCAAACCCCAAAGAATTCAATGTCGCTGTTTCGGCCATACGAGCGGTTTCCTGTTCCCTAACATATCGCAGAAAATTTGAGCCATTCAAATCCAAACTATTAGGGGTTTGGTAGGCTCTATTCACCTAGGTATGTCGAAGTTTAATTGGTGTCCTTTATGTATGTAAGAAAATCAACAAAGCCAAGAGTGGTCAGACTGTAAAGTGGTGAAATCCTATCAATCACGGATTTACCAGAAGTGGGCCTGTCGCGTTGGACTGCTGCACGCAAATCCGCCGTGATACGTGGGGTAATGTTTGGATTGATTTCCTCTCATAAGGCGATCGAACGATATGATTTAACAGAAGATGAATTTCATGAATGGTTGCGCTGTTATGCGGATCATGGCCGAAACGGTCTTAAGGTGGCGCACAAAAAGTCATAGACAACCTTGGGTTGTTATGTGTAACTTTTTCTAAAGTAACCTAGAGTTAACTATTTTGTCTTTTTCTAGTGGAGGTATCAAAAGGTAACGGAGGCGAAAATGCGTGTGCTCTTGGTCGAGGACGACCCAAATACAGCGAAAAGCATCGAAATGATGCTCACCCATGCAAACCTGAATGTGTATTGCACAGACATGGGCGAAGAGGGGATCGATCTAGCAAAACTCTATGACTACGATCTTATTCTTCTTGATCTTAATCTTCCGGATATGACAGGGCACGAGGTTTTGCGCCAACTGAGATTGGCGCGCATCACAACACCAATCTTGACTCTGTCCGGCACAGACGACACAGAAAGCAAAATCCGCGGTTTCGGATTTGGCGCAGATGACTATCTTACCAAACCATTCCATCGTGAAGAGTTGATTGCACGTATTCATGCCATCATCCGTCGTAGCAAAGGACATTCACAGTCTGTTATTCGCACGGGGAAAATTGCCGTAAATTTAGATGCAAAAACGGTGGATGTGGACGGGGATACGGTGCATTTAACGGGAAAAGAATATCAAATGTTGGAATTGCTGTCCCTTCGCAAAGGAACAACGCTGACCAAAGAGATGTTTTTGAACCACCTGTATGGCGGAATGGACGAGCCTGAGTTGAAAATCATTAATGTGTTCGTGTGTAAATTACGCAAAAAACTGGTGGAGGCAACGGGTGAAGACAGCTGCATTCAAACGGTTTGGGGGCGTGGATATGTTTTACAGGATCCGTTGCCAGACATGGAAATACAAAAAATTGCTGTCTGATCATAACTGGGCTGGACCAATGCGGACCTAAGACTTATCCCTTATTCAAAGAATTTGGGATACTTGGGTATGATCGGATCCATCGATGTTGTGAAACTTACCAAAGAGCAAGCGCGCGAAGAACTTGCGCGTCTTGCAGTTTTGATTGGGCAGGCAAATATTGCCTATCACCAATCTGATGCGCCTTATATCTCGGACGGGGAATACGATGCGCTAAAACGGCGCAATTCCGAGATTGAGGCGCTTTTTCCTGATCTGAAACGTGACGATAGCCCTTCAGAACAAGTTGGCGCACCCATCAGCGAGGGATTTTCAAAAGTCACACACGCGGTGCGGATGTTGTCGCTTGGGAATGCATTTGACGACCAAGAGATGTTCGATTTCCAAGATCGCATTCAACGATATCTTGGGGCTGATCAGGCGCTAAGCTATACTGTAGAGCCCAAGATTGACGGACTCTCTCTAAGTTTGCGTTACGAAAACGGCCACTTGATTGTCGCGGCGACGCGCGGGGATGGGGCGGTTGGTGAAAACGTAACAGAGAATGCGCGCACTATTCGTGATATTCCCCAAGTGATAGAAAACGCGCCAAAAATCCTTGAGGTGCGTGGCGAAGTTTACATGTCGCACACGGATTTTGCTGAGTTGAACGCGCGCCAATCTGAACGGGGGGGGAAAACATTTGCCAACCCCCGCAACGCAGCCGCAGGATCATTGCGTCAGTTGGATGCAAATATAACCCGTGATCGACCTTTACGCTTTTTCGCTTATGCTTGGGGGGAATTGTCCGAGCCACTGGCAATGACGCAGCAGGGGGCCGTGGCGCGTTTGGCGGAATTTGGGTTTCAAACGAACCCGCACACTCACCGATTTGATACGATGGAGGCCGCACTGGAGCATTACCGCCAGATCGAGGCGCAGCGTGCGACACTGGGCTACGACATAGATGGCGTCGTATATAAGGTCGACGATCTAGCGTTACAATCCAGACTAGGTTTCCGCTCAACCACGCCACGTTGGGCTATCGCGCACAAATTCCCCGCAGAACTGGCATGGACCCGACTATTGGGCATCGATATTCAGGTGGGGCGCACAGGTGCGCTTAGTCCCGTTGCGCGACTTGATCCCGTGACAGTCGGTGGCGTTGTGGTGTCAAATGCAACGCTGCACAACGAAGATTACATTCAAGGGCGCGATTCAAATGGCGATTCAATTCGGGAAGGCAAGGATATCCGCGTTGGTGATTGGGTGCAGATCTATCGCGCCGGTGATGTGATCCCGAAAATTGCGGATGTTGATGTGTTAAAACGGCCCGGCGATGCGGTGCCCTTCACCTTTCCAGTAGAATGCCCAGAATGCAACAACCCTGCTGTGCGTGAAGAAGGGGACGCGGTGCGCCGTTGTACAGGTGGAATGATCTGTCCTGCGCAGGCCGTGGAACGATTAAAGCATTTTGTTGCGCGTAAGGCGTTTGATATTGATGGGTTAGGGGCAAAGCAAATTGAAATGTTTTTTGCCGATCCCGTTTTGCCGATTAACGAACCTGCCGATATTTTCACGCTTGAGTCCCGAGATCGTGTCAATCTAGCCCGCCTCAAAAATCGGGATGGATGGGGTGATAAGTCCGCGCAAAATTTATTTACCGCGATTAATGAGAAGCGCACAATCGGGTTTGGGCGTTTGCTGTTTGGCCTTGGCATTCGTCACGTGGGCGAGGCGGCGGGCAATCTGATTGCGACACACTATGGAAATTGGGCGGATTTCACCCAAGCCATGGATCAGGCGCAGGATCAAACTTCGGCGGCCTATTCTGATTTGATTGCGATTGACGGAGTGGGGCAAGTGATGGCGCAATCCTTGTTGATGGCATTTGCGCCGGGCGCTGAGCGCGACGGAATCGATCGATTGCTTCAGCATTTAGATATTCAAGATGCCGAAAAGCCAAAAACCGAAGGAAGCCCAGTTGCAGGACAAACTTTGGTCTTTACTGGCACGCTTGAACGGATGAGCCGTGCTGAGGCCAAAGCACGCGCCGAAAGTCTAGGTGCAAAAGTGTCTGGATCAGTTTCGGTAAAAACTGATTTGTTAATCGCAGGGCCGGGCGCGGGATCTAAGGCGAAAAAGGCCGCGGAGTTGGGCATTAAAACAATTGACGAAGATCAATGGATTGACATGATTAAAGGGTTATGAGCACGCGCCCCGAAATCATATTCCCACTTTTCTCGGATCTGACTATTCTAGAGGGTGTGGGCCCCAAGATTGCCAAGAATTTCGAAAATCTGGGCATCACACGACCGCGTGACGTAGTGTTTACATTGCCCTATAGCGGCATCAAACGTGACTTGGTGGCCACGGTTCAGGGTGCGGATTTCCCCAACGTGCTCACTGTTCAGGTTACCGTTATGTCACACAAGGCCGGTCGCACAAAATCTGCAGCTTACCGCGTGCTCGTGGAAAATCAAGAAACCACATTTCAATTGGTGTTTTTCCATGCCCGTGGCGATTATCTGAAAAAAATGCTGCCTGTCGGATCGACACGGATTGTGTCAGGCAAGGTCGAATTATTCGATGGGGTCGCGCAAATGGTGCATCCTGATTACATGATTGCGCCCGAAGAATTGGATAGCATTCCAAAGTTTGAACCCATCTATCCCTTGACTGCGGGTGTGACACAAAAAACGATGATGCGGGCAACACGCTCTGCACTCGCGTTGCGGCCTGACTTGTCTGAATGGATCGATCCGGCGCAAAAACAACGCTCTGGTTGGCCTGATTGGGGCACTGCGATAGACGCCGTACATAACCCAACGTCCTTGGCCGAACTGACATCAACCCACCCCGCGCGCGAACGTTTGGCATATGACGAATTTTTTGCACATCAGCTTACCCTAAGCCTTGCGCGCGCCCAACAGCGACGCGTCAAAGGGGCTGTGACACAAGGTAAAGGGCAATTGCGCGCAAAGGTTTTGGACAATTTACCCTATGATCCGACAGGGGCGCAAACACGCGCCTTGTCCGATATTGAACGTGATATGGCAGATCCGCATCGTATGAACCGTTTGTTGCAAGGCGATGTTGGATCTGGAAAAACATTGGTTGCGTTTTTATCTTTATTGATCGCGGTCGAAGCACAGGGGCAGGGTGTGCTCATGGCCCCTACAGAAATTTTGGCACGACAACACCTTGAGGCATTGGGTCCTTTGGCACAGGATGCACAGGTTGTGATCGAGATATTGACCGGACGCGACAAAGGGCGCGAAAGACGCGAGAAATTGGCCGCACTTGCGCGCGGGGATATCCATATTCTAATCGGAACCCACGCCGTATTTCAAAATGACGTGGAATTTCATGATTTGCGTATCGCCGTTATTGATGAACAACACAGGTTTGGCGTGCGCCAACGCATGGAGTTGGGTCAAAAAGGGGCCGCCGTAGATGTGTTGGTCATGACAGCAACGCCAATTCCACGCTCGCTCGCGCTTGCGCAATATGGGGATATGGATGTGTCTGTGCTGGATGAAAAACCTCCCGGGCGCAAACCTATTTCTACGGCGGTTGTATCCCTGGATCGAATTGATGAAGTGATCGCAAAGTTGCGTCAGGCCATTGCCGAGGGGAAACAGGCCTATTGGGTCTGTCCATTGGTCGAAGAAAGTGAGGTTTTGGACTATACCTCGGCTGAGGATCGGTTCAAACGCTTGCGCGCCACTCTGGGTGAAGGCGTTGTTGAGCTGGTTCATGGGCAAATGCCCAATGAGCAAAAGGACGCAGCGATGGCGAGGTTCCAGAAAGGACAAGCCCAGGTGTTGGTTGCAACGACTGTGATCGAGGTCGGCGTGAATGTTCCCTTAGCCACAATTATGGTTATTGAACGGGCTGAGAGCTTTGGTCTGGCGCAGTTGCACCAGTTGCGCGGCCGTGTTGGTCGCGGAAGCGACAAAAGTACCTGTTTATTGCTATATAAAGCCCCGCTGAGCGAAACTGGGCGCCGCAGGTTAGAGGTGTTGCGCGAAACCGAAGACGGATTTCGTATTTCTGAGGTCGATTTGCAGATGCGTGGTGCGGGTGATTTGATCGGCACGGCACAAAGCGGCATCCCACGGTTTCGAATCGCTGATATGGAGTCGATGTCGGCATTGATGGCCATCGCGCAATCTGACGCCAGAAAGTTAATAAATGATGATCCACACCTTACCTCACCGCGCGGTCAGTCGGCACGGGTGTTGCTTTGGCTGATGGATCAGGACCAAGCAATTCGTTTGATTTCAGTAGGTTAAGTTCCCGTTCATCAATTTGTTCTCAAATGTTCTCATAAAGTTCTTTACAAACTCGATTAAAAATGAGAACAAATCAGAAACAAGTGGTAGGAGCGAATGATGCGAATTCAATTTAAAACAATTTTGAAAAACTCACCCAGTGCCTTTGCACTGGATTTGATCGGTGCAACGTCTCTGATCGTGATTTTGGTGGGTTCGCTTCACCTTCCTGGTTTTCTGTAACTGCCTAGGCGTTTGTCGCGCACCATTTTCCCTGGTATTATCCGACTTCATGTCTTTCTGGATCGCCTTATCCCTTTTCGGATTGCGACAAACGCTTACTAATCCGCCGCCATGTGTCCCCATGTGCGGCGGATATTTTTTCACGAATTAGTTTGTTTGAAAATGTGACTGGTTCATTTCGTCAAACGCCGCAAGGGTTGCATCTAAGCTAAGCAAGATTGAGGCGTGTCGGTTTTTGAAATCCTTTGCAGGTAGAAGGACTTCTAAGTCTTGGAACGGAGCCGTGGGGGTTGGCCCATCCTGTTTCAGCATTGCATTTAGTTCATCGCGCGCTCTCTGAACCTCGGATTGTGTGCGCCCGATGATGGACTGGCCAACCACTGCGGCCGCAGCTTGGCCCAATGCGCAGGCCTTTACATCCTGTGCATAGGCCGCAATTTTGTCATTCTCCACCACGATATCAACCGTAACCGTTGATCCACATAGGGGCGAGCGTTTGCGCGCGCTTGCATCTGGATTCTGAAGGCGATCCACATGCGGAACGTTTGTGGCCAGCGCCAAAATCCGCTCGGAATAAAGATTGATAAGATCACTCTCGCCTGACATGGGGGTTCCTCTTTGCGTTCTGGCTCTATAGATAGGCGATGAATTCAGGATTGCAAAAGGAATTTAATGATGAAGTTTGATCCTTCGACCTTGGTCTATAATGATGAGGGCCTAATTCCAGCAATTGCACAGGATCATACCACAAAAGAGGTCCTTATGATGGCCTGGATGAACCAAGATGCAGTGACAAAAACACTTGAAACAGGTCGGGTGACCTATTGGTCACGATCACGTCAGGCATTTTGGATTAAGGGGGAAACATCCGGCCATACGCAGGAATTGGTTGAGTTTCGCTATGATTGTGATGCTGATGCACTATTGGTGCTGGTCAATCAAACGGGTGCTGCGTGCCACACCAACCGCCGTCACTGTTTCTATCGTGCAGTGCATGACGGACAGGTGGTCGAATTGATCCAACCCTTGGATTAAAGTCCGACCATTTTCCGGATATCTGCTGGTGTTGCCCCATCTTCCCTATATGTGCGGATGGCTTTGGCGTCGTGTCGTTTTGCCAGTCTTTTACCATTTTTATCCGTAATAAGACGATGGTGATGATAGGCGGGTGTGGGCATCCCTAGCAGGGTTTGCAATAAGACATGGATGTGCGTTGCCGCAAGCAGGTCCTGACCGCGCACGATATGGGTAATGTTTTGATGTGCATCGTCGATGACACTTGCCAGATGATATGCTGCATAGCCTTGACGCCATAACACGACCTCACCAATGTGTGCTTCAAAGTCTTTGAAAGGTATGTGATTTTCGTAACCTACATCAAACGAAATATTATCGTATTCATAATGAGTTATGTTCAGTGTGTCATCTGAAATAGAAGACAGCGATAATCGTAGATTTAGCTCTTGGATATTACCCGATGTGCCATCATATTGGCGGTGCCGGCAGGTTCCAGGATAGACCAAACCGTCGGGACCAAATGTTACTTCATCCGGGTGCGGTGCGCCAAGCGCCTCTTGGATATCACGCCTAGAACATGCGCATGCAAAAGTGGGTAGATCGGGATTTAGACCTTGTAAAACAGAGCGGTAGGCATCTTTCCTCAGGCTTTGTTTGATTGGGTCTTGATCCCAGCGGATTCCAAGCCAATCTAAATCTTGATAGATTAAGTCTTCCCATTCTGTCCTTGCGCGGGTGTGATCCAAATCTTCGATCCGCAACAAAAACTTACCCCCATGTTGGCGGGCTGCATCATGTGCCAATAGTGCAGAATAGGCATGGCCAATATGCAATGGACCCGTCGGGGATGGCGCAAATCGCGTGCGAAATATCATTTTTTTACAATGATATATACATTGGAGTTCATGTCTTTACCCGGCAAGTGTGGGCCGTATTCACAAAATACCAATTGTGCGCGTCCTGTTCGGGTATAGTCCCAAACTTTGTCTTCATACGCTGGATCCTCAAGGGTGTGATCGTTAAAGGAAAAGGCGAACTTTCCCCCAACTGGCAACAATCCCATGATGGTGTCAAACACCGTCAGTGGCGCAGCACCTGCACCGATCACACCAATTGCGGTAATTACGCGATAGGCGCCGGGTGAAATGTTGGGCCCATCCTGTGGCGAAAACACCGAAAGATTGCGATAAATCGCCTTTTCACGTGCTAAATCAATCATTGCAGCCGTCACATCCACGCCATCAATGGATGTGAATCCAACGTTCTGCAGCGCTTGTCCAGAAAGCCCTGTTCCGCATCCATAATCCAAAAGGTCGGTAGTCTTGTCCGCAACATGCCTGTCCAAAGCGTCTGCAACACGTAGGGGGGTGACATATCCGTTTTCTAGAACTTCGGAATCATATGTTTGCGACCACTGCGTGTACAGGGTGCGACTGTCCAATGTGCTTACGCCGTAAGCCTGGTTCAAAAATTTGGTACTCATGCAATTAGGTTAAACAAAGAATGATTTAACCGTCTAGGAAATTTGTTCCAACCACTCAGAAAAACACACCTTGGCGCGGTCGGTATAGGCCTTGTACCTGTCTTTTCGCCCTTTTCGTCCGCCTTTCAATCCATCGACTGGATGAAATAGACCAAAATTGACATTCATGGGCTGAAAGGTTTTTGCCTCTGCTCCACCTGTGATGTGGTGTACCAATGCGCCCATTGCGCTGTCTGCAGGGACACGATCAATATCACGCCCTAGAATTTCGGCGGCGGCATAACGCCCGGCCAACAATCCCATTGCTGCGCTTTCGACATAACCCTCAACCCCGGTGATCTGCCCAGCAAAACGGATGTTGGGTCTGCTTTTCAATCGCATTTGATCATCCAGCAAGGTGGGGGAGTTGATAAATGTATTACGGTGAATACCGCCTAAACGGGCAAAACTTGCCTCTTCTAGTCCAGGGATTTTACGGAAAACTTCGGTTTGAGCACCGTATTTCATTTTGGTTTGAAATCCGACAATATTGTACAGGGTGCCAAGCGCGTTATCACGACGCAGCTGCACAACTGCATACGGTTTTTCATCGCTGTGCGGATTCGTCAGACCAACGGGTTTCATTGGTCCAAAGCGTAACGTTTCGCGCCCCCGTTCGGCCATGACCTCAATCGGGAGGCAACCGTCGAAATAACCCGCTGTTTCGCCTTCGTGAAATTCGGTTTTATCTGCGGCAAGCAGAGCGTCAATAAACGCTTCATACTGATCTTTGTTCATGGGGCAATTGATGTATGCCGTGCGCTCTTCTTCTGTATCGCCCTTGTCATAGCGGGATTGTTTCCACGCTTTGCTCATATTGATGCTTTCGGTGTAAACGATGGGTGCGATCGCATCAAAAAACGCAAGTGCTTCGGCGCTGGTCTCTTCGGCAATTGCCGCCCCAAGCGCGGATGAGGTCAACGGACCTGTGGCGATGATCCAATGTCCGTCCGCGGGCAAATCTGTGATCTCATCTCCACTAATTTCTATCAGCGGGTGGGAATTTAGTTTTTCCGTTACCGATGCGGCGAAAACATCCCGATCTACCGCCAATGCGCCTCCTGCAGGCAAACGATGATCATAGGCTTGGGTTATGATTAGGCCACCTGCCTTGTGCATTTCCCAATGCAACAATCCAACTGCGTTTTGTTCGTGATCATCGGAACGAAACGAATTTGAACACACCATTTCTCCCAAGTATCCGGTTCTGTGTGCAAATGTTTCAACTTTTGGTCGCATCTCGTGGATCACCACGTTGACGCCCATATTTGCGGCTTGCCATGCGGCCTCTGATCCGGCCATGCCGCCGCCGATGATATGAAGTGTTTTATCCATGTCGCTCATCTAGTGATTTTTGTCAGGATTGAAAGGAAAAAATGCGCACTCCCTGGGTTGCGCATTTCACGATGTCGTGGTCATGGAATAGAAGATTGGAAATTTATTGTTCCCAATTGGGTGGACGTTTGTCCAAAAACGCGGCGATGCCTTCCTCGGTATCGCGGAACAACATGTTTTGAACCATGACATCACCCGCATAATCATAGGCTTCGGCCAGGTTAAGTTCCATTTGCTGATAAAACGCCTGCTTGCCGATTTTCACCGCTGCCGTCAGCTTGCTTGCAACTGTGTCGGCCAATTCACGTGTCGCGCTTTCCAGCTGATCATGGGGCACAGCACGATTGATCAATCCCAAACGTGCGGCTTCGTCAGTTTCAATGAATTTGCCAGTTGTCAGCATTTCAAACGCGTTTTTGCGTGGGATATTTCGTGACAGTGCCACCATCGGGGTTGAACAAAATAAACCAATATTTACGCCATTCACGCCAAATTTGGTTCCTTCGGCCGCCACGGCCATATCGCATGTCGCCACCAATTGGCACCCTGCGGCTGTGGCAATACCATGCACTTGCGCGATCACGGGCTGGGGCAGTTTCTGTATGCTCATCATCATCGTGGCACAGCGATCAAACAGGTCTTTGAAATAGGCCTTGCCACCATCCTCGGCCTGACGCCCTGCGGTCATTTCCTTAAGGTTGTGGCCCGCGCAAAATGCCTTGCCTGATCCCGATAGGATGACTGCGCGCACGGATGCATCGTCTTTGATTGCATCGAACTGTGATTGAAGGGCTGCCAGCATTTCATCGGAAAGGGCATTTAAACGCTCTGGCGCATTCATATTCAAATGTGCGACGCCATTTGTGTCGTTACGTTCTAAAATTGTCATCTTGCCCTCCACGGTGATTTGCGAAAACCTTATAGATAAGTTGAGAAGAGGAAAAGTATGCCGTTACGTTTTGACGCCGCGCAATTGCAGGGCTATTTGGATGAGGTCTTTCCACAGGTGCGCGGTTCTTTCGTTATTGATGAGGTCCATGAGGATTATTTGACGATGCGCATGCCCGTAAAAGAGGCGCATCTGCGCCCCGGTGGGACTGTGTCTGGCCCATCGATGTTTGCATTGGCAGATTGCGGAATGTATGCGGCGATCCTGTCACATTTAGGCAAAGAGGCCTTGGCCGTTACCACCAATTGTTCCATCGACTTTATGCGCAAACCCGAGTCTGGGCGCGATCTTTATACAATCTGCCGCATTCACAAATTGGGGCGGGTATTGGTTGTAGGGGATGCGATGATTTATTCCGACGGCATTGATAAGCCCGTTGCGCGTGCATCGCTGACTTACTCGATTCCGCCAAAATAAAAGACCCGCAGAACAAGCGGGTCTTTTGCTGTATCAAAGCTTCTTTATTTTGCCGCTGGAGCTACTGGCGTTTTTGAGCCACTGGATAGCGGATCGTCTTGGCGTTGGACAGATCCCTCAAAATGCGCACCTGATTCAATCGCGATTGTTTTGTGAATGATATCGCCCTCGACGCGTGCAGTTGCCGTTAGGCGTACCTTCAGTCCGCGCACACGACCAATGATACGGCCGTTGATGACGATGTCATCTGCAATCACTTCACCTTTGATCGTGGCGGTTTCGCCAATCGTCAATAGGTGGGCGCGAATGTCGCCCTCAACTGTGCCTTCAACCTGAATATCGCCAGTTGTTTTAATATTGCCCGTTACGTGCAAGTCTGGAGACAAAACAGAGGCCGGGGGCTTGGCTTTGGGCGCAGAGGGGGCAGGCGCCATTGGTGACGCGACAGGGGTCGCAGGTTTTGCCGCATCTTCTTTCGTTGCGGGATCGTTGATTTTGCTTTTAGAAAACATTTTTGCCAGCCTTCAGATATTTCATGGGGTTAACCGCATTACCATTTACACGGATCTCATAATGTAAGTGCGTTCCGGTCGAACGTCCAGTGTTTCCCATATCACCAATTCGTTCGCCGCGCGATACTTTTTGACCAACTTTCACACGAATTTTTGAAAGATGTGCATAACGCGTTTCAATGCCAAAGTCATGTTCGATCTTGATCAGCCGTCCATAGCCGGATGACCAGCCTGCCTTGGTGATAACACCATCCGCTGTCGCGTAGATCGGGGTGCCATGTGGAGCTGCAAAGTCAGATCCATAATGCATGCGTCCCCATCGTTGACCAAATCCTGAGGTAAAGCGATGTGCAGATTGAACAGGATGCGAATAAGGTAATTTCTCAACAGCTAAGCGATACAAATTTAGCTCGTCCAATTCCTTTAGAATGGCAAGCGCGCGTGCCTCGTTTTCAGTGGGGGCCAATCCACGGGTGGATAGTGTGGTTAGCGGGCCACCATAGCCTGCATACCCCTGTCGAATTGTCGACAAAATGCGTTCTGGATCCTGACCAGATGCACGGAACATTTTGTCTAGCGGTCCGATGGATACGTTCATTGCCTCTTCGATTTGACGGAAAATCAATTCGTTGCGTTCTTCGATTAGTCGCATTTCAATGCGCAACTCTTCGGCCTGATCCAACGCGCTTTGTGCATCTTTGACAACACTGTCACGTTGTTGCGCGGTTTCACGCAGCGCTGAGGTTAGGTATTCAATAGTTGCCTTATCGGCAGTATCCATTTTTGTTGCAGGGATTGCGGCGGTTGTTTCGCCATCATCGCTTTGCGCACGTTCTAACGCGCTAGTAAGACTTGTGCGTTCGACCAATGCCTCATTCAGATTGTTTTGTAAAACGTCTACACCTGATGCAAGTTCAAGGCGATCAACCTCTTGGGACAGCAATCGCTCTTGCATCTTGGCGATCTCAGCAAGGGCCTGTTCGTAGCTCTGCATGACGTTGGTTGCCGTTTGAACACTTGCATCGCGTTCTGCGGCCATGATTTGCAAACGTTGTTGATAGGTTTCCTGATCGCGGATGGCCTGTTCCCGAAAGTTACCGGCACCAATACTGTCGATTAACAATATTGCGGTTGCAATGATCGACCAGGCAATAACCAGCGCGATGCTACAAAAAACACCTGCTTGCGCGGATGGACGCAAACGGATGAAACGGGTGTCGTCATCTGATTTCAGGAACACCCGTCGTTCGGGGAATAACCCTGAAAACATGCTGTCGACGCGTTGTGTCAATCCAAGTTTCATGAAGGATCCCAAACCTTTTCCCAGATATCAGTTAGGTAACGAGGATTTTTCGCTGTGGCAATGGGCATTTCTAAGGTGTGCGAAAAATTGCATGTGTTTTTATTTCGCAGCGTCCAAACGAAGATCGAAGCCCATTTGATCCGCAAGCGGCCAATAAAAATCAGGTGGCAATCCTGCATCGGCGCGCTTTTCTTCGTTAAAGGGGGCTTTTAGTGCGCCCTTGAAATATTTGCGGACAAGTGCGTGAAAGACATCCTTTGGATCCAAATTATCGCGTCCACACATAAAGTTGAACCATTTTGAACCATAAGCAACATGTGCCACTTCTTCGGAATAAATGACCTTTAGGGCGTCAACGGCTTGATGGGCGTTGGCCTTTTCAAATATTTCGATCATTCCGGGCGTAACGTCTAATCCGCGCGCTTCTAGGACCATCGGGACAACTGCCAATCTGCCCAACAAATCATCACGGGTATCTTCGGCTGCGCGCCACATTCCCGCATGCGCCGGTAGGGCACCGTAATGGGAACCAATGGCCTCAAGACAATCGCATATCAGATTAAAGTGTTTGCTTTCTTCTGCCGCGGATTTTACCCAATCATCATAAAATCCAATCGGCATTTGAATATGACCAAATCGCGCAATAATATCCCAATGCAAATCAACGGCGTTTAATTCGATATGTGCGACTGCATGCAACAATGCAACGCGCCCTGCTTCGGATCCAGGTTTGCGTTTTGGTACATCGCGTGGCGATAACAGATCGGGTTTGCTTGGTCGAGCTGGGTGAATTGGCGGATTTGATGTCCCTATTTCAATAGCCTCACTCGCTGCACGCGCGCCAAACCAAGCCTCGGCATAGGATTTTGAAAGGGCGGTTTTCTCCCGCCCATCGGCTGTTTGCAACACTTCGGTTGCCATTTGTGTTAGCGTTTTGCTCACAGGGATTTAATCGCTTCTAACACTGCCTCGACATGACCTGGCACTTTGACTTTGCGCCATTCTTGAATGACTTGGCCCTCGCCATTGATTAAAAATGTTGATCGCTCAATGCCCATGTAAGTTTTGCCATACATCGATTTTTCTTTCCAGACTCCAAAATCTTCGGAAACGGTTCCATGCTCATCTGACAATAGGGGAACCGTTAGAGATTGTTTTTCGACGAATTTATCCTGTGCCTTTACTGGGTCTTTCGAAATGCCAACAATTTCATATCCCAAGGCTTGGAACTCAGCTTGTGCCTCACTGAACCCAATTGATTCTTTGGTACAGCCAGGCGTGTTCGCCTTTGGATAAAAGAATAAAACCACGCCTTTAGGACGCAGATCGGCCAGATTCAGCATTTCGCCGCCGTCGCGCGGTAAATTTACCTCTGGTGCTGGATAAGGTGTCTCGGACATATTATGCTCCTTTCTAAATAGAACGCCTGGGGCGTCATTTAGGCCGTATGTAGCCCGAAAAAAGAGCGGAGTTCAATTTGTTATCTTTTGGTATAGGACTGTCACATTGGTTGCGCACGCACCCTATCACGAGGATGGTGCTGGCCGTTTTGATTTCCGTTCTTGCAACGGCGGTTGTCTTGATGGCTGCGATCATTGTGACACTGAATCAGCGCGATTTGGAAGTGCCTGCTCAAATTCGTGAGCGAATTTTGTCCAGTCTGAACGCGCAGGTTGCACCGGTAGAAGTTTCAACAGATCGCATTTTTATAACTCTGAACGAGGCGGTTCAACCTGTTTTGTCGTTTCAATCCGTGAAACTAGTTGATCAAGAGGGTGATCAGTTTATTGCGCTGGATTATGTCGTTGCACAGGCGTCAATGGCGGATCTTTTGCAGGGCAATATAAAATTACAACGTCTTTCGGTCGAAGGTGTGCAGGTTCCGATAAAGCGAAGCGAAACCGGTCAAATTGGATTAGCAATCCAAAAAAACCCTGGCAATGACGCAAAAACGGCAGGGGCGTTTGATGTTGCTGAAACGCTTGAAACGGTGCTGAACATTCCAGAGTTGAGTGAATTTGAAAGGCTGGAAATATTTGGCATTACAATTGAGTACGATGATGCCCTATCAAACAAAACCTATGTTGTAGATGGCGCTCGTGCGACGCTGGTTCGAACAGATGATCAGGTGACGGTGTTCTCAGACTTTGCCTTAATTTCGGGTGGGTCAGATGTGGCGAGTGTGGAAATGACCTATTCATCCACATTGGGACAACGCGCCGGGGAATATGGTGTAACAATTGCGCAGTTGTCAGCCCAAGATATTGCTGCACAAGCCCCATTTTTGTCATGGCTTGCGGGACTTGATGCGCCGATCTCGGGATCAATTCGTGGCGGATGGAACGACAATTACGCGATAACACCCACGAGCGCCACATTGCAAATTGGGCGTGGTCGCCTGCAGCCCACCGAGGGTACGCGTGCGATTTGGTTTGAAAATCTAAAGGCGTATCTAACGTACGACCCAAACTCACAATTAATCACCTTAGACGAGGTCAATGTCGACAGTCGTGAACTGCAACTTCGTGCGTCTGGATACCTCCAAGCAAAAATTACAGATAGCATTGCAGAAAATTTTGAGGGCCACATTGATATTGATCAACTGATTGCTAATCCGCAAGGACGCTTACCTGAACCGTTTCAAAGTGAAGAGGGTCATGTTGATTTTCGTCTCACCTTGGATCCATTTAAGATCGAAATTGCTCAGGCCTATTTGCGTGAATCAAAAGAGGGCGCAGAGGGGCACGCCAATGGTGTGATTACTGCGCAGTCAGATGGTTGGGATATACGTGTCAACGCCTTTTCACCCAGGGTCAGCGTGTCCACGGCGATGTCTGCCTGGCCCTTAGATTTCAAATCTGAACCGCGCCAGTGGATCAATGATCATATTTTTGAAGGCACGCTGGTTGATTATGAGTTCTCGATGCACCGCGTGCCAAATTCACCACTCGTTATCCATTACTCATTAGGGTTTGAAGATATGGTCATGTCGCCGTTCTTGGAGGCTGCACCGATCCGTGGACTGCGCGGACATCTCAGCAATCATGACTATGTGTTGTCGTTAGAAACGGACGCAGGATATATCGAAACGCCGACGGGTCGGGTTTTGCTATCGGGTTCGCGCTACACAATCGCAAATGGCCGCATCAAGCCGTCACTTGCTGAAGTGATGTTGCAGGTTGATGGCACATATCAGGATGTGTTGTGGGTTCTAAACCAACCCCCTGTGTCATTGTCGAAACGGGTGTCCGCAAATCTTGATCTGAGTACCGGACGGGTTGTTGGTCACGTTGATTTGTCCTTTTTATTGTCAAAAACAGAGGCGGCAAAATCGTTAAAATATTCCGCGTCAGGGCAGATTTTATCTGCGAAATCTAAGTTTGATGTTTTTTCGACACCCATCACTGCGGATAGGCTTAATTTTGCGATTGATGATTTGACATTTACCCTTCGTGGCCCCCTACGTGTTGGAGGAGTAGAGGGTGAATTAGAGTTCACTTCAGACTTGGATCCAACGCGCAACATGCACCCTGAACTACGCGCAAACCTGAGTGTATCTGATCGCGATTTAATTGCGCTTGGTGTCGCATTGCCAGATGGTTTGATGCGTGGGACAACCGCCGCAGAGTTTGCCTTGGATTTTCCAAAGAACGCGCCCCCAACATATACAATCACATCGGACATGGTTGGTATTAGCGCTGCTATTCCCACCCTAGGTTGGCAAAAACCGACAGGCTCAAATGGCGCATTCCGATTAGAGGGACAGTTGGGCGACACCCCCAAAATTGGCGCGATCACCTATTCTGGACAAGGATTGCAGGCCGAGGCCGAAATCAAATTGTCAGATGGAAAATATGCGGGCATGCAAATCTCAACGCTGCGCTTGGGGGATTGGTTAAACACACCAATCGAAATTGCAAAAAACGGTTCGATTAAAATCCTATCCGGAACGGTGCATCTGATGGAGTTTTTAGAGCGTCGTGAAACTAGTGCTAATTCGGGTGCAAAAGTTGAAATAATGCTGGATCGCTTGGTACTTGATTCAAAAACCAATATTTCAAATTTCCGTGCGTCTTTGAATGATAATGGTTTGGGTCCTTTTTCAGGTCGCATCAAAAATACTGAAATAGCGGGTCGTCTATATTCAACGCCATTTGGGCCAGGGGTTGAATTGGTGAGCACTGACGCTGCAGGTGTGTTAATGGCCACTGGTGTTGTGAAACGTGCATCAGGTGGCACCCTGAAGCTATTACTCAGTCCAACGTCGCGTCAGGGGGAATTGGATGGCACCTTGGCAATCCGTGATATACGTGTGCAAAATGCTTCCGTATTGCTTGAAATCCTAAATGCGATCAGCATCGTGGGTTTGTTGGATCAACTCGGCGGGTCGGGCATGTCACTTGATGAAGTTGATGTGAGCTTTCGCAATACCTCGGAACAAGTTGTGATTGAAACCGCTACGGCTTTCGGTCCTTCAGTGGGGATCACGGTTGATGGCTACTTTTTTAAACAGTTGAAAAAATTGGATTTGCAAGGTGTGATTTCACCAATTTACGCCTTGAACGCAGTGGGTGCTTTGTTTTCGGGCAAGGCGCAAGGGTTGATCGGTTTTAACTTTACCATTCAGGGGGAAACCGATAAACCACGCGTCGTGGTAAATCCGCTATCTGCCTTTACCCCCTCACTCTTTCGCGAAATTTTCCGCCGACCGGCGCCCAATTTGGAAAAGTAATGAAGCTTTCTGATTTCGACTTTGATCTGCCTGATGAATTGATTGCGACACGGCCGATGACCCCGCGCAGTGCAGCCAAGCTGTTGTATGCCAATGGAGCAGAGTTTCATGACAAATCAGTGGGTGATTTGATCGACTTGTTTCAGGTAGGGGATCGATTGGTGTTGAACAACACCAAAGTGATACCCGCGCGCCTTAGTGGTTTGCGTAAACGCCAAGGCGCAATAGGAGGCAGCGGTGAGGCAAAGATCGAAGTAACGCTATTAGATCCTGATGATGATGGATGTTGGAGCGCCCTGATCAAACCCTTGCGCAAGGTTGAAATCGGTGAGGTGATCACATTCGGCGATCAATTTTATGCAGAACTGCTCGAAAAACGCGATGGACAAGCCAACTTGCGTTTTAACTTAGTGGACGATGCCTTTGATGCTGTCTTGGAACAGGCAGGGGCGATGCCACTGCCACCCTATATTGCCTCCAAACGCTTGGCGGATGATCAAGACAAACAAGATTATCAAACCGTCTTTGCACAACACCGCGGATCAGTTGCCGCGCCCACTGCATCGTTGCATTTTGACGCAAGCTTGCTTGAGGAGTTACAGAACAAAGGTGTCGACATTACCTATGTTACATTGCACGTCGGGGCAGGCACATTTCTACCCGTGAAGGTCGATGACGTCACAACCCATAAAATGCACAAAGAACGTGGTGAAGTGACAGAGAAGGCCGCATCCGAAATTTTAGCCACAAAACAGGCAGGTGGACGCGTAATTCCTGTCGGAACAACGGCGCTGCGTCTGATCGAAACCGCGGCGCGTGAAATGCACCAAATTGCACCATGGCAAGGTGCAACGGATATCTTTATCTATCCTGGTTTTGAATTTCATGTGGCAGACGCATTGATGACAAATTTTCATTTGCCCAAATCAACTTTGATTATGTTGGTTTCAGCCTTTATCGGGGCAGAACGAACAAAGAATCTTTACACTCACGCAGTAGCGCATCGTTACAGGTTCTTTTCATATGGTGATGCGTCGCTTTTGATCCCATGATCTGATATTATTTAGACTATGCCATGGCAAACATAAGGATGTGGCGATGATTCAAGTTCTCTCAAATACATGGGCGCTGTTGTTAGGCATGTTCCTTTTAATGATTGGCAACGGTCTTCAGGGGACATTGTTGGGTGTGCGCGGTGAAATGGAGGGGTTTTCAAACCTTGAAATGTCTATCGTGATGTCTGCTTATTTTGTCGGGTTTTTGGGGGCTAGCCGCGTCGTGCCGGATATGATCCGCCGTGTCGGACATGTACGCGTATTCGCAGCCCTTGGTTCGTTCGTATCCGCAGTTCTTATTCTGTATCCCGCAATTCCTCATCCGGTTGCCTGGGCCATCGGACGTGCCATAATTGGGTTTTCGTTTTGTGGAGTGTATGTCACGGCCGAAAGTTGGCTGAACAACGGCGCGGATAATGAAAATCGGGGGCAGGCGCTGTCATTGTATATGGTTGTTCAAATGATCGGCATTGTCTCGGCACAGGGAATACTTTTGTTAGCCGATCCTTCTGGTTATATCCTGTTTATTGTAATCTCTGTTTTGGTTTCTATTTCTTTCGCACCGATTTTGTTGTCGATCTCGCCCACACCCGCCTTTGAGTCGACCAAACCCATGCGGCTGTTTGAATTGATCCGCGTGTCCCCACTTGGGGCGGTTGGTATGTTTTTATTGGGTGGAATTTTTGCGGCTCAATTTGGTATGGCCGCGATTTATGGATCGCAAGTGGGCCTAAGCCTTAGTGAAATTTCAGGCTTTGTTGCCTCATTTTATGTTGGAGCAATGTTGCTGCAATATCCCATCGGCTGGATATCTGATCGTATGGACCGTCGTTTTTTGATTGTGATTTGTGCAGGGATCGGAGCTGCTGCTGCGCTGTTGGCGATTTTTTCAGGCGCGGATTATTTGTTCCTGTTGGTCGCTGCCTTTTTTGTTGGTGGAATGTCCAACCCACTTTATTCACTGTTGATTGCGCACACCAATGACTTTTTGGAGTACGAAGATATGGCAGCGGCATCTGCTGGGTTGTTGTTCATCAATGGCATCGGCGCAATTGCAGGGCCCTTGATCATTGGTTTCATGATGGAAAGCATTGGACCAGTTGGGTTCTTTTTGTTTATCGCCGTTTTGTTGGGCATGATGGGTATTTATGGGGCATATCGGATGACACAGCGTCCCGCTATCGCGGCAGATGACACATCCAGATATACGCCAGTGGCGCCAACGTCTTCGCCTGTCTTGGTGGAAATGGCCCAAGAATATGACATTGAAGTTGCCATTGAGGACGACGCATCACAAGAATGAAATTTATCACGCGATTTGTCGCTTTGTTGTAATTCGTGACTTTGCATTGTGAATGTTTTGTGACAGCATTGCCAGAAACATAGGACATGTGGAGTGTGGTGGTCATGAGTGTCGATGCAGTGTTAAATTTTTGGCTGGATGAGGTAGATCAATCCAGCTGGTATAACAGCTCGGATGCGTTGGATCAGGACATCCGAGATCGGTTTTTGGACACGTGGAACCATATCATGGAGGGCGGGCACAGCATGTGGTTGACCTATCCTACCGGAGCGTTGGCCTATATTCTGGTAACGGATCAATTTTCTCGTAATATGTTTCGCGGGTCAGGGCAGGCCTTTGCCTCAGATCGGCTCGCATTAACGGTTGCGAAACAATGCGTCACCCAGAAATGGGATTTATCAATAGACGCTCCTGCGCGCCAGTTTTTCTATCTACCGCTTATGCATTCTGAAAATTTGTGTGATCAAGATCGCTGTATACGATTGATGAAAGAACGCATGCCACAGACTGGTGAAAACAACTTGTTGCATGCCCGTGTTCATCGTGAAGTCATTCGTCAATTTGGTCGCTTTCCCTATCGAAACGATGCTTTGGGGCGCAAGTATACATCACTCGAGCGCCAATACGTGGATGACGGGGGCTATGGTATGACTTTAAAACAACTCGACAAAGCGTCATAAGCATAGCTCATCTGTTGAAGTGAGATGAAAAGTAGTTTAACGTTAAACGGAATTTATAATTCCGGAGTTAAACATGTCCTCTCTTTCTTTTGATGTTGTTGTTATTGGTGCTGGTCCTGGTGGTTACGTCGCCGCAATTCGTGCCGCGCAGTTGGGTTTGAAAACCGCAATCATCGAACGTGAGCACATGGGTGGTATTTGTCTGAATTGGGGGTGCATCCCGACCAAAGCCATGTTGCGTTCATCCGAAGTGTTCCATCTGATGCATCGTGCCAAAGAATTCGGGCTTGAGGCGAGCGGCATTTCCTATGACCTTGACGCGGTGGTCAAACGCTCGCGCGCGATATCAAAACAACTTAACCAGGGTGTGACCCACTTGTTGAAAAAGAACAAGGTAAGCGCGTTTATGGGCGCTGCAACCTTGAAAGGTAAGGGCCAAGTCGAAGTTGAAACCGAAAAAGGCGTTGAAACCTTAACTGGAAAAAACATCATTTTGGCGACAGGGGCGCGGGCACGCGAATTACCGGGGCTCGAGGCGGATGGTGATTTGGTATGGACCTATAAACACGCACTAACACCTAAACGTATGCCCAAAAAATTACTTGTCATCGGATCAGGCGCGATTGGGATTGAATTTGCTTCGTTTTACAACACCTTAGGTGCAGACACGACTGTGGTTGAAGTGATGGAGCGCGTTTTACCTGTAGAAGATGAAGAGATTTCAACATTTGCAAAGAAGCAGTTTGAAAAACAGGGTATGAAAATTCGCGCAAAAACAATGGTTAAAAAGTTGGACCGTGGCAATGGCAAGGTAACTGCTCATGTTGAACAGGGCGGTAAAATCACAACCGAAGACTTTGACACAGTCATTTCCGCTGTTGGGATCGTTGGTAATGTCGAAGATCTGGGGTTAGAGGCGCTTGGGGTTACCATTGATCGCACCCATGTTGTCACTGATGAATATTGTCGCACAGGTGTCGATGGTCTGTTTGCAATCGGTGATGTTGCGGGTGCGCCATGGCTTGCCCACAAAGCCAGCCACGAAGGCGTGATGGTCGCCGATTTGATTTCAGGTGAAAAGGTTCACCCGATTAAGCCCAATTCCATTGCTGGATGCACCTATTGCCACCCACAAGTTGCGAGCGTCGGCCTGACAGAAACCAAAGCAAAAGAGGCGGGCTACCAAATCAAAGTTGGGCGTTTCCCATTTATCGGCAATGGCAAGGCGATCGCCTTGGGCGAACCCGAAGGCATGATAAAAACCATATTTGACGCAAAAACGGGTGAATTGTTAGGGGCGCATATGGTTGGCGCTGAAGTGACCGAGATGATCCAAGGTTACGTTATCGGTCAACAATTGGAAACCACGGAAGAAGACCTGATGCACACTGTGTTTCCACATCCAACGCTTTCTGAAATGATGCATGAATCTGTTTTAGATGCCTACAGTCGTGTGATCCATATGTAGTTACGGAAGGGACACATGAGAATGTGGTGACACAAATTGGTTACATTTGTGTCACCTAACTGTCACCAATGCGCATTACCGCGTGTCTATGAAGCATTTGATTGACCCATTGATCGCCGAGCGTGCGCCTTGGCTATATCGCGCCACGGCATATGGCGCAGCGTTTAAGCCCGTTTTGGAAACACTCCTTGGGTATCGACACACGTTGCGTGTGGCTGAAAATTTAGAGCCTTTATCTGCACCTGAGATCATGGATTATATGGCCGATCGATTGGCACAGAACGTTTCAGTTGCGGGCTTGCATAACATTCCCACAACAGGCCCTGCGCTGATTGTTGCAACGCATCCAACAGGGATCGCCGATGGCGTAATCATGCATGATGTGTTGCGTCGGGTGCGCCGCGATGCCTTTTATTTTGCAAATCGGGATATTCTGCGTGTTTTACCTCAAATGGCGGACATTATTGTGCCGGTAGAGTGGCGCAAAGATAAACGCAGCCATGCCAAAACACGCCAGACGATGATCGATACCGAAAACGCCGTGAATGCAGGGCGTTTGGGCGTTATTTTCCCCTCGGGTCGGCTTGCAAAACGGCACGGGATTAAGCTTTACGAACGCGAATGGATGGCTTCTGCTGCGATGATTGCGCGGAAATTTGAATTGCCCGTCATTCCGATCCATCTAAGTTCGCGCAACTCAGCGTTGTTTTATGCATTCGATGCAATTCACCCAACGCTGCGTGACATTACGTTGTTTCACGAAACGCTAAACAAATCAAAATTCAAATTCCAAGTAAACATTGGTACCGCGATCCAGCCAAGTGAACTGCCTGTGCGTTCGCAACAGGGAATTGATCTATTGTTACAGCGGACATTGGATTTGGCAGAAAATCCCAAAAAGGATCATTCAAAACCGATTTATAGACCTAGGTACAAATCAGTAAGCTTTGAATTTCTTGGATAAGGCATAAACGCAGCGCAATTAAAAAGGCACGGATGTCTCCGTGCATTTTTTAGGTCTCTAAATTTAGATTATGCGCGACGACGGCCACCGCGACGACCACCGCGGCCACCGACAGTTGTATCGCCAGAGCCAGCAGGCTTGTTAAAGGCAATCCATTGACCGCCATGTGCATCGTTGTTTGTTAATAAGTTTGCAGCGCGGATAGCTTCCATTTCTTTACCAGGACGTGGTTTTGTTGAACCAAGGCCAAACATTTGAACAAAGGTTTCGTCATCCATCTCTGCAGGTAGGATGATGCCAGCGGCCTCTACCTCTGCTTTTTTCTCTGCAATCCGCTTTTGCGTGATGGGTAGGGCGACAGGGTTCATAATCGCCGATGTCATACCCGCACCCATCGCCATTGGTAGGAATGCATTGTTGATGCCGTGGCGGTTGGGCAGACCAAAGGAAATGTTTGACGCGCCACAAGTTGTGTTCACACCCAATTCTTCACGCAGTTTGCGCACCAATGCGAACACTTGGTTGCCCGCTGTCGCCATTGCGCCAATTGGCATAACCAATGGGTCTACAACAATGTCATGGGCGGGAATGCCAAAGTCGGCCGCGCGTTCCACGATCTTTTTGGCAACGGCAAAGCGTACCTCTGGATCCTCGGAAATACCCGTGTCGTCATTTGAAATCGCAACAACTGGCACGTTATATTTTTTCACCAAAGGCAAAACAAATTCCAAACGTTCCTCTTCACCCGTGACCGAGTTCAGCAACGGACGTCCCTCGGCTGCTTGAAGGCCGGCTTCTAAGGCTTCTGGAACAGAGCTGTCGATACACAGCGGCACGTCTGTCAAACCTTGGACCAGATTAATCAACGCTGTCATTAGGGGGGGTTCAGTTTCGTTCGGGTTTGGGTTTGAATTATATACAACACCTGCGTTGATATCTAAAATGTCAGCCCCCGCCATAACCTGCGCCAAGGCATCTTTTTCAACGGTGGAATAATCACCTGCTTCTAACTCGGCTGCCAGTTTTTTGCGCCCTGTTGGGTTGATGCGTTCACCAATCACACAAAACGGTTGGTCAAACCCCAGGATAGCCGTTTTTGTTTTTGATTCGACGACAGTTTTTACCATGTCTATTCTTCCTTAAGATGCGTTTGCTGGGATGGCAGATGTGCCGCCATTGTTATGTGTCCAAACCGCGTTGGTTTTGATCCCACCTAAGGGAAAGAAATGGACATGCGTGATATTGAAATCGGGGTTCGCTGCCTTGTGTGCGGCCAATTCTGACAACACCTGTGTAGGTTCATAAGGCAGCAAGAGTTTCGTAACGTCCATTGCGCGTTTTTGTAGGACCTTTAACGATGGACCCACACCACAAGCGATTGCGAATTTGATCAGCGTCTGCAGTTTAGCAGGACCTGCGATACCGATATGGATTGGCAATGTGATGCCCGCCGCCTTTAGGTCGTTTGCCCATTCAATAATTGGACCTGCATCAAATGCAAACTGCGTGGCAAGCGCCATTTCCGCATCTGTTGTTTCGCTGAATTTCTGTTTCCACTGAAGCGCCGCATCCACGTTTTTCATGGATCCGTCAGGGTCGATATCTTTGTTCCCTTCTGGATGACCCGCAACATGCAGACGTTTAAAGCCAGCTTTGTCAAACAACCCGGTTTCCAACAATTGCATTGAACTGTCGAAATCGCCGTGTGGGTTCGTGACACCACCTGCCAGCAAAAGCGCCTGTTCAACACCGGCCTCGCCCTGATACTGCGCGATCCAATTTTCCAACGTTGCAGCGTCTTTGATGATGCGTGCAGGGAAGTGGGGCATCACGTCATAGCCTTCGTTGGAAATCCGCTTAGCTGTGGCAACCATATCTTCAATCGGGGTGCCTTCGATGTGGGCAATATAAACTCGTGTGCCTTTGGGCAATAGCGCGCGGAAATCTTCGACCTTTTCCGCCGTGCGCGGCATAACCTCGATAGAATATCCCTTTAAAAAGGATTCCATTTCCGGTGAAACGCTGGTTTCTTCTTCTGATTTTTTAGCAAAATTAAAAAGCGCCATGGTTTACGCCTCCCATCCATTGTTCTCGATCAGGGCCTTAATGCGCTCTAAATCGTACTCTTCCTCAATTCGAAGCGCGGTGTTTTCTGCCGCTTCTTCGGGTGTTCCTTCAACTTGAATTGGGGCTGCCTTACGCCATTCGGACAGATATTCATCTGTCCCCGCCATACCGCTTTTCATCGCTGCGCGATCAATCGCTTGTTCAAAACGTTCGGGAAGGGGGCGTTTTACCCCACGGCGGCCTTTTCCAACAATCACCTGCGCGGGCATATCGCGCCAATAAACAATGGTTACATCAGTCATCATCGAATCCTCAATCAAGTTGCCCATAGATAAGTCTGCAATTCGAAATTTCGACGTCGGTTTTCGACAACTAGAGGACATTCCGCGACGTTGCTTTGTTTCGCAAGGTATATTCTCCATTGCTCAGGGAAAACCAATGCAAGTTTTTCATGATGAAAATGAAGCGATGCATTCTCCCTGCGACAATTTTGACATTGTCCCCTTGCGGCAGGGGAAAAGCATGCGTATCTTGAAACTAACTTAAGTCTATCGGAGGGCGTGAATATGGCGCCCAAGCGTCCAACAGGTGCGGGCGCATTTCCCAAACCGGTAGAGAGCCCCGCGCCAAAGAAGCGACCCAATCCAACGGAACTTTATGCCGCATTGGATCTGGGAACAAATAGTTGTCGCATGTTGATTGCCCAGCCTAAGGGTAACCAGTTTCATGTGATTGATAGTTTTTCCAAATCTGTGCAATTGGGTGCAGGTTTGGAAAGAACGGGGAAGTTAAATCGTGGCTCAATGCAGCGCACGGTTCAGGCATTGCGTGTGTGTCAACAAAAACTGAAGTCGCACCGTGTGAAACACATGCGTTTGGTTGCGACAGAAGCCTGTCGTCGCGCAGAAAATTCAAAAGCGTTCCTAGAACAAGTTCGGCGCGAAACCGGTATCAAGCTTGAAATTATCAAGCCCGAAGAAGAGGCGCGCTTGGCCGTGATTTCCTGTGCGCCTTTGGTATCAACCAAAACGGAACAGTTATTGGTGGTCGATATTGGTGGGGGATCAACGGAACTTGTTTGGATTGATCTTTCTGCTGTACCAAAGTGGGAGCGCCCGCGCGCAATCATGCGGTTACACGCCGGATTCCACACAACCGATAGCCCGTTTCCGGCCGCAAAAGTGGTCGATTGGATTTCGATTCCATTGGGCGTTGCAACGCTGCGCGACAACTTTAGTGATGTCGAAGATGACGCTGCTCGATACGCATTGATGAGCTGTCATTTTGAAGAAAAGCTTGCAGATTTCGCTCCCTATGCAGATCAGCAAACGCGTGAGGGGTTTCAAATCATTGGAACCTCAGGCACGGTGACAACAGTTGCGGCATCGCACTTGGGCCTGAAACGATATGATCGCACCAAGGTGGATGGATTGCGCATGACGTCCGATCAAATTGATCATGTAATTGATGGCTATCTGCAATTGGGTCCAGATGGACGTCGTTCTGATCCGCGCATTGGATCAGATCGTCAGGCATTAATCATGTCCGGGGCGGCGATTTTGCAGGCCTTGCTGCGGTCTTGGCCAACGGATCGCCTGTCCGTTGCGGATCGTGGACTGCGCGAGGGGCTGTTGTATGCGCAAATGTGTGCAAATGGCGTCTTGGAAGATGGGCCATACTGATCTAATACGAGTGCTCAGTCAAAAGGCAACATGATGGCAAAGCAGATAAAAAACTCTTCGGGCCGTGGGCAGCGCGATTTAAAGGTAAAGGTGAAAACGGCTCGGGGACGCACTGTGGCACAGGTCAAATGGCTGCAACGACAGTTAAACGATCCCTATGTCAAACGCGCCAAGGCCGAAGGCTATCGCGGACGCGCCGCATTTAAAATTTTAGAATTGGATGACAAGTTCCGTTTTTTGGTGCCCGGTGCGCGCGTGGTTGATCTGGGTTGCGCTCCTGGAGGTTGGTGTCAGGTTGCGGTGAAACGTGTGAATGCCATGGGTGAGCGGCAAGATAAGGCGATTGGCACGGTGCTGGGCGTCGATTTACAAGAGGTTGAGCCGATTGCTGGTGCCGAAATCTATCAGCTGGATTTTCTAAGTGATGATGCTGATCTAATGGTGAAAGAATGGTTGGGTGGCCCAGCCCATGTTGTGATGTCGGATATGGCGGCGTCCAGTTCTGGTCACAAACAAACAGACCACCTGCGCATTGTTGCCCTGTGCGAGGCCGCGGCCTATTTCGCCTTTGATGTGCTAGAACCTGAGGGCACCTTTGTTGCCAAAGTGCTGGCAGGGGGTGCAGAGGGTGAATTGCAAAAGCTGCTGAAACAGCGGTTCAAAAAGGTGATGAACATCAAACCCCCTAGCAGTCGGGCTGATAGTTCAGAAAAATTTGTGGTTGCCACAGGTTATCGTGGATCAATCAACGATGAACCTCTTGGGGAATGACCAAATCGTTTGCGAAATGCGCGGGTTAGGGCGGCTGGGCTTTCATAGCCGGTGCGCACTGCAATTTCGGTAATCTGCAGGCTGGTGCTTTCTACCAGATGCCGTGCCGCGCTTAGGCGAATATGGCGATAAACCTGTCCAGGTGTTGCACCCAAGGCGGCCTGAAACCGACGCGATAGCGTTTTTGGTGGGCAGGCCACTTGCCGTGAAATCTCAACCAAGACCATCGGCGTTTCGATGTTACGATGCATCAGATCAATGGCGCGTTGCACAGGGCCACTTGGCCCGCTGCCAATATGGCGTGGGCGCAGGTCATCACGCCGCATGAACAAGGCGTCAACATCCAAGGCTATGCCATGTCCGATATGATCACAAATCAATTCACGAGTTAAATCATAGGCTGATGTGGCCCCCGCACAGGTCACACGATTTTCATCGCGCACAACGCGTTCACGCAGTGGTTCAACATTCAGAAAACGTTCAGAAAAACTGTCCAGGATATCCCAATGCACTGTCGCGCGCTTATATTCCAATAACCCTGCAGAGGCCATCAACCACGCGCCTGTATCCAAGCCGATCATGATCTTGCATGCTTTTGCGGCCTGCGCCAGTGCACGGCGGGTGGCGGGTGTGTCATGGGCGTCATAATCATAGCTGGCAATCACAAACAGATAATCGAATGCAGGCGCATCATGGATTGCAAAGTCGGTCAAAACACTCAACTGTGAAGACGAGGTCACAACGCCCTTGTTCAACCCAACAAAGGCCCAATCATAAACCTGTCGATCGCCAAGCGTATTTGCGGCGCGCATCGGTTCCACGCAATTGGCAAGACACATATTCGAAAAACATTCAAACAAGAGAAAGCCAACCTTGACGGGTGCTTGTGAATAAATTGACCATTTTTGCATTAATTATGACCATTACTGCAAATCATAACTTTGATGCAAGCGCGATCATATTGCATCACACGTGAAGGACGAGGATTCTTATGCCCCTAACAATGAATAAAGAGGTGTTTATCACCTGTGCGGTTACTGGCTCCGGTGGAACCCAAGACAGAAGCCCCCATGTTCCGCGCAGCCCGAAACAAATTGCAGACAGCGCGATTGCCGCAGCTAAGGCGGGGGCCGCCGTTGTTCATTGCCATGTGCGTGACCCTGAAACAGGTGCACCAAGTCGCAAATTAGAATATTACCGAGAGGTTACGGATCGTATTCGTGACGCTGAGGTTGATGTCGTCTTAAACCTAACGGCGGGCATGGGCGGTGATATCGTGTTCGGGGGAACGGAAAATCCTTTACCATTGTCAGAGGCAGGAACCGATATGATCGGTGCCGAGGAACGAGTGGCCCATGTTGCTGAATGCCTGCCTGAAATTTGCACGCTTGATTGTGGGACAATGAATTTTGCCGAGGCCGATTACGTGATGACCAATACGCCTGGTATGTTACGCGCCATGGGAAAAATGATGACCGATTTGGGCGTAAAGCCCGAAATAGAGGCCTTTGACACAGGACATTTATGGCTGGCGAAACAACTGGTGGCCGATGGAATTTTGGAACCTGATGCCTTGGTTCAATTGTGCATGGGGGTGCCATGGGGCGCGCCAGATGATTTGAATACATTCATGGCGATGGTAAACAATGTGCCACCCGAATGGACATTCAGCGCCTTTGCCTTGGGACGCAATCAAATGGCCTATGTGGCCGCTGCCGTCTTGGCGGGGGGTAATGTTCGGGTCGGATTAGAAGATAACCTCTGGTTGGAAAAAGGGGTTTTGGCAACCAATGAACAACTTGTTGACCGCGCTAAGGGCATCATCGAAGGCATGGGTGCACGAGTGATCGGACCAGCCGAGGTGCGCGAAAAACTGCGCCTGATAAAGCGTGCGCCGCGCGGGTGATGGAATTGGGGCGCAGGGTATATGTGGTTTGCGTGCTTTTGTTGCTTGGCGCTTGCCAAGAAGGGGACGCGCCGGCCCCATCCATTCCTGTCGAATCTATCGAACAAGAACAAGTGACCCAAAACTGTTTCGCACTGGGTGGAACGCCCGTGATTAACGGTTTTGGCATTGCCATCTGCCAAACACAAACCAATGACGGGGGCAAATCCTGTTCGTCCTCAGATGATTGCGAAGGGTTTTGTTTGGCGGACGGACAAATTTGTACATCTGACAGCCCCCATTTTGGGTGCTTTGAAACCTTTGAAAATGGGCAACGCCCAACAGTATGCGTGGATTAAAATGAAAAAAACAGTTGCAATTATTGGTGGTGGTGTAATCGGGGGCGGTTGGCTCGCTCGGTTTCTGCTAAATGGCTGGAATATCAATTTGTTCGACCCGCATCCTGAAGCGGAACGCAAGGTAAATGAGGTCTTGGCCAATGCGCGACATGCGCTCCCGATGCTTTATGATGTGGCGCTGCCGACTGAGGGGACGTTGAACATTTGTGCATCAATTCAAGAGGCTGTCAAAAATGCTGATTGGATCCAAGAAAGCGTGCCTGAACGGTTGGATATCAAACATAAGGTCATGTCTGAGATTCAGGCCCATTGTCGCCATGATGCGCTAATTGGATCGTCAACTTCGGGATTTAAGCCCTCAGAATTGCAAGAAAAATCAGATAACAAAGGGCAGATTTTCGTCGCACACCCCTTTAACCCTGTTTACCTGCTTCCGCTAATTGAATTGGTCCCATCACCTGAAAACGCAGAACCTGACATTGATCGTGCCAAAGCGCTTTTGATCTCTGTTGGCCTTTACCCATTGCACGTGCGCAAGGAAATAGAGGCACATATTGCCGATCGGTTCCTAGAAGCCGTTTGGCGTGAAGGGTTGTGGTTGATCAAAGATGGTATCGCCACGACAGAAGAAATTGATAATGCGATCCGTTACGGCTTTGGTTTGCGTTGGGCGCAAATGGGATTGTTTGAAACCTACCGCATTGCTGGGGGCGAAGCGGGCATGGCGCATTTTATCGCTCAATTTGGGCCCTGTCTGGAATGGCCATGGACCAAATTGGTGGATGTACCGGAATTGACCGATGAGTTGGTAAAAATGATTGCAGATCAATCTGATGCGCAATCGGGGGATCACTCAATCCGCGAATTGGAACGTCTTCGCGACAATAACCTGATTGCGATGATGCGGGCCTTAAAACAACAAGGGCAGGCCGCAGGTGCGCTGATACAGGCGCACGAAGCAAACATTCAAACCGTGCCTGAACAGTCCACAACAATGCAAACTGTGCGTCGCGTGGTGCCCGTGGATTGGACGGACTATAACGGTCATATGAATGAAGGTCGCTATGGTCAGGTCTTTAGCGACGCCGCCGATGGGTTCATGTTGGCGATTGGTGCAGATCAGGATTATGTGGCAGGTGGGCACAGCTTCTTCACAGTTGAAACAACCATTAAGTACCTATTGGAAACGCACGCAGGCGAAGAGATAATTGTCGAAACGCGTGTCTTACTGGCCGATGGTAAAAAGGTGAAATTGGGCCACGAAATGCGTCGCGCAAGCGATGGAACCGCATTGGCAAGTTGTGAACAATTCCTGCTGCATGTTTCCCTAGACACAAGAAAATCCTGCCCCCCTGTTGGGGCTGTGGCACAATCGCTTTCAACCCTTTCTACAGGAGCATAATCAAATGCACTTTGGACTGACTGATGAACAACAGATGATCGTGGATACAGTGCGCAGTTTCGTTGAAAACGAAATCTATCCCCATGAAGATTTGGTGGAACGCACAGGCGAGGTGCCTACAGATATAGCCCAAGACATCAAACAAAAAACCATCGATCTTGGGTTTTACGCCTGTAACTTTCCAGAATCCGTGGGATGCGCGGGGCTAAGTCATTTGGAATTTGCACTTGTCGAACGCGAATTGGGCCGTGGATCCATGGCGCTAAACCACTTTTTCGGGCGGCCTCAAAATATCTTGATGGCCTGCGAAGGGGAACAAGTTGAACGATATCTGATGCCTGCAGTGCGCGGTGAACGGATGGATGCGCTGGCTATGACTGAACCTGGCGCAGGTTCAGATGTGCGGGGTATGAAATGTTTCGCGCGTCGCGATGGCGGTGATTGGGTTGTGAATGGAACGAAACACTTTATCTCTGGTGCAGAACACGCTGATTTTATTATCTGTTTCATTGCAACAGGTGAAGATCAAACCCCAAAGGGTCCAAAAAAACGGATCACTGCATTTTTGGTCGATCGCGGCACACCCGGGTTCACGATCCGCGATGGGTATAAGTCCGTATCCCACCGTGGCTATAAAAATATGGTGCTAGAGTTTGATGATTGCCGTCTGGCCGATGCCCAAGTCCTGGGCGAGGTTGATGGCGGGTTTGAGGTGATGAATACATGGCTCTATGCCACTCGCATCACTGTTGCGACTATGTCCGTGGGACGTGCACGACGTTGCTTTGATTATGCGTTGAACTATGCGGCAGAGCGTGAACAATTTGGCCAGCCGATTGGGAAATTCCAAGGTGTTAGTTTTCAAATCGCGGATATGATCACCGAAATCGATGCAGCTGATCACCTGACCTTGGCCTCTGCGTGGCGGTTGGATCAAAACCTGCCTGCAAATCGTGAAATTGCCTCGGCCAAATTATACGCAACAGAAATGTTAGCCCGCGTAACCGACCAAACTCTGCAAATCTTTGGAGGGATGGGGCTAATGGATGATTTTCCAATTGAACGGTTTTGGCGGGATGCGCGGGTGGAACGCATTTGGGACGGCACGTCGGAAATTCAACGCCACATCATCAGCCGCGATTTGTTGCGTCCTTTGGGGGCATAGATGTCTGGGTTGGATCGTCTGTTTCGACCGAAATCTGTCGCGGTGATTGGGGGTGGGTTTTGGGCGCGCTCGATTATCGAACAATGTCGCAAAATTGGGTTTCAAGGTGCGATTTATCCTATCCATCCCAAATCTAACGAGATCGATGGATTGCAGGTTTATCGCACACTAGGCGACCTGCCTGAACCTCCTGATGCGGCGTTTATTTGTGTGAACCGAAACGCGACAATTCAGGTGGTGCGCGATCTTGCCCACATGGGTGCAGGAGGTGCCGTTTGCTTTGCCTCTGGCTTTTTAGAAAGTCAGGCAGAAACGCAGGACGGTGCAACATTGCAGGCCGAATTGGTTGCAGCGGCAGGGGATATGCCGATTGTTGGCCCAAACTGTTATGGGTTTGTGAATTATTTGGATCAGGCCTGTCTGTGGCCTGATCAACATGGTGGTGTTCCAGTGGATCGTGGGGTTGCGATTATCACGCAAAGTTCCAATATCGCCATTAACCTAAGTATGCAGACGCGCGCCTTGCCGATTGCCTATCTGATGACGGCAGGCAATCAGGCCAAGGTCAGCATGGCAGCCTTGGCGCGATTTGTCCTCTCGGATCCGCGCGTGACAGCTCTTGGTTTGCATATCGAAGGTTTGGGGGATCCCAACGAATTTGTTGAATTGGCGCGTTTGGCGCATAATCTGGGCAAGGGGATCGTCGCGATCAAGATCGGTGCATCGGTTCAAGCGCAGGCTGCCACAATTTCACATACGGCATCGCTCGCGGGGAGTGCTGCGGGAGCCAGTGCAATTTTTCGAAGACTGGGCGTTGCACAGGTGCAGGATTTATCAACATTTATGGAAACTCTGATGCTGTTGCATCATGTTGGCCCGATGTCTGGTGATCGTGTCGCAACCATGTCCTGTTCAGGCGGAGAGGCAAGCCTCATGGCTGATCTTGGGCAGGCGGTTGGCCTTTTCTTTCCTGAATTGATTCCCTCGCAACGCACTGCATTGCGCGCGGCATTGGGGGATAAAGTAGCGCTTGCCAACCCATTGGATTATCACACTTATATTTGGGGTGATGGGTCAGCGATGGGACGTTGTTTTGCGGCCATGATGATGGGGGAACAGGATGCAACGATTTTGGTTGTTGATTTCCCACGCGGCGATCGGTGTTCACAATCGGCGTGGGATTGTGTGATTGAGGGTGTCGAATACGCACGCGCACAAAATGACGGTGTTCTGATCCTCACCGCAAGCCTTGTGGAAAACATGCCTGAACATGTTTCCGAACATTTGGGAAGATTGGGAATTCCGTGTTTGAATGGTCTGCGCGAAAGCCTAGAGGCGGTCCTAGCTGCGGGCCTAATCGGGAAGGGAATGCAAAGTGATGAACGATTATGGATTTCATCCGTTGCCGAGGATAGCCACACCCTAAGCGAAGCAGAGGCGAAAACAGAACTCGCTGAATATGGATTGCGCGTTCCAGAGGCCCGCGTGGTGTCATCCGATCAAATCGCAAAGATGTCTGATTTTCCCTTTCCTGCCGTATTAAAGGCCCAAGGGATCGTCCACAAATCCGACAGCGGTGGTGTTGCATTGAACCTCAACTCGGTTCAAGACGTTCAACAAGCCGCGGTTCGCATGGGGCATGATAACTTTTTGATCGAAGAAATGATCGGTGGGACTGTTTGCGAAATTTTGGTCGGGGTGGTTGCGGATCCTGCACATGGGTTTGTTTTGACACTTGCCGCAGGCGGTGTGATGACTGAGGTCCTTAGAGACAGTGAAACCTTGGTTTTACCTGTCACTCAGGATGATGTGGTGCAGGCGTTTCAGCGTCTAAAAATTGCGCCTATTCTGAATGGATATCGTGGACAACCGGCGGCCTCAATGTCGGCCTTGGTCGATGCTGTGATGTCCGTTCAGGCCTATGTTGAACAAAATATGAATGATATTTTAGAAGTAGAAATAAATCCAATAATTGCAACACCTACAGCTGCGATTGCAGTTGACGCCCTGATCAGGAGAGCGAAATGAACGATAGTCCAGTAAAAACCGTACGTCATGGCCATGTGTTAGAGGTGACCTTGGATCGTCCCAAAGCGAATGCTATTGATCTGGCCACCAGCCGTGTGATGGGGAATGTGTTTCGAGATTTTCGTGATGATCCTGAATTGCGCGTTGCGATCCTTACAGGGGGCGGTGAAAAATTCTTTTGCCCGGGTTGGGATTTGAAGGCCGCGGCCGAGGGCGATGCTGTTGACGGCGATTATGGTGTGGGCGGTTTTGGGGGATTGCAAGAATTGCGCGGCATGAACAAACCCGTGATTGCCGCCGTGAACGGGATCGCCTGTGGTGGCGGGCTGGAACTGGCCTTATCTGCGGACATCATTTTGTCAGCGGATCATGCCACCTTTGCCCTGCCTGAAATTCGTTCAGGCACGGTTGCGGACGCCGCATCCGTAAAGTTGCCAAAACGCATTCCCTATCATATTGCGATGGAACTTTTGCTGACAGGGCGTTGGTTTGATGCTAAAGAGGCCAAGGGATGGGGCATTGTTAATAATATTTACCCCGTGGCTGATTTGATGGCCGAGGCGCGTAAATTGGCCGAGCTTTTGGCCTCGGGGCCGCCCTTAGTTTATGCCGCGATCAAGGAAATTGTGCGAGAGTCTGAGGACATGAAATTCCAAGAAGCGATGAACAAGATCACGAAATCGCAGTTCGAAACCGTCGAAAAGCTTTATACTTCAGAGGATCAATTAGAAGGCGCGCGCGCTTTTGCAGAAAAACGTGATCCTGTTTGGAAGGGGCGCTAAGACGCCCCAACATTCCCTAAATCAATTTTCCTATCGCAACGGCCGTATCGGCCATGCGGTTGGAAAATCCCCATTCGTTGTCATACCAAGATAAGATGCGCACCATGTTGCCATCCATAACTTTGGTTTGTTCACTGGCAAAAACAGATGAATGCGGATCATGATTGAAATCCATGGACACCAACGGATCCTCTGTGTATCCCAAAACGCCCTTCATTGGCCCAGATGCGGCGGCTTGCACTGCTTCATTAATTTCATCAATAGTGGTGTCTCGGGTCGCTTCGAAGGTAAGATCGACACATGAAACATTTGGCGTTGGGACACGAATTGCAACCCCATCCAATTTTCCGTTCAATTCTGGTAATACCAATCCAACCGCCTTGGCCGCACCTGTGGACGTTGGGATCATACTCATCGCAGCGGCGCGCGCGCGGTAGAGATCCTTGTGCATTGTGTCTAGGGTTGGTTGATCGCCTGTATAGCTGTGAATTGTCGTCATAAATCCTCGTTTGATCCCAATCGCGTCATTCAGAACCTTTGCCACAGGCGACAAACAGTTTGTCGTACACGATGCGTTTGAAACGATCGTTTGATCCGCGCTTAGGGTGTTGTGGTTTACACCATAAACAATGGTGTTGTCGGCACCCTTTGACGGGGCCGACACCAATACGCGACTTGCGCCGTTTTGTAAATGAATCGCGGCTTTGTCTCGATCCGTAAAGATGCCTGTACATTCCATAACAACATCTACATGACCCCAGGGCAGTTCTGCAGGATTTCGGATCGCTGTCACTTCGATGGGACCGCGTCCAACGTCCAATGTGGTTGCCGTTGTGTCGACTTGGGCAGGGAAGCGCCCATGCACGCTGTCAAACCGCAATAAATGGGCGTTTGTTTCCACTGGGCCAAGATCGTTTATGGCGACCACTTCAATATCTGTGCGCCCGGCTTCAACGATGGCACGTAATATGTTACGCCCGATGCGTCCAAATCCGTTGATCGCGACTTTGATTGACATGCTTAGATCCTTTGATTTCTGAGAGCGATGAAGTTAGCGCTAACATGGTCATCTTAACTAAATTGTCAAGCTGAAACGGATGGATCGAGTTTCACGACGAAATCAGCGCCAAAAGGCAAGATATTCGATCAACTTGTCACCCTTGATAAGTAAAAAATGGAAATTCAACGATCCATTGAAAAAATATCATAGCCGATCACACACAGGATCGCAGTGAATAAGATCGCCCAGCCATAGTTTCCCATCATGCACCTGTGTTTATTCTATTCGAATGTCTATGGTGTAACCGAATGAGGGTAAACAAAAACCCTGCTTTGAAGGCAGGGTTTTAATTGGCATATGGTTGCTTTACAACAGACGTCCCATCGTGGCTGCAACGTCTGCCATGCGGCAAGAAAACCCCCATTCGTTGTCATACCAGGCCAAAACGCGAACAGTGCGCCCGCCGACAACCTTGGTTTGATCGGGGGCAAAGATGCAGGACTCAGGCGTATGATTAAAATCAATCGATACCTTGGGTTCTGGATCACAGGCCAATACGTGTCCCATGTGTCCTGCTGCTGCTTCGCGCACGATTTCGTTGATGTATTCAACCGTTACGTCTTTGCCCGCCTCAAATGTAAGGTCAATAGCGGACACATTCGGTGTTGGTACGCGCATCGATGTTCCGTCTAATTTGCCAGAGAGTTCTGGCAACACCTCACCCAATGCCTTGGCGGCGCCAGTCGATGTTGGGATCATTGCCATTGCGGCAGCGCGCGCGCGATACAGATCCTTGTGACGACGGTCCAGGGTGGGTTGGTCGCCAGTGTAGCTGTGGATTGTTGTCATGATGCCGCGTTCAATGCCAACAGCATCGTTTAGAACCTTGGCCAGCGGCGCCAAACAGTTTGTTGTACAGGATCCATTGGATACCATTGTGTCGCCTGAAATTAAATCACGATGGTTTACGCCGTAAACGATGGTTTTTTGCACGTTCTTCGCAGGAGCCGAAATCAGGACAGATTTAGCACCCTGACGAATGTGAACATCTGCCTTGTTTCCGTCGTTAAATTTGCCGGTGCATTCCAAGACGACATCACAACCCGACCAATCTAATTCCTCTGGATTATAGGTTGAAAACACTTGCATGGGCCCGCGACCTAAATCCAATGTGTCATCTTTGACTACAACGTTGCCGTTAAAGCGGCCATGCACACTGTCATATTTCAATAGGTGTGCGTTGGTTTCAATGGGGCCAGTTGCGTTGATTTTTACAACCTGAACGTCGTTGCGGGCACTTTCGGCTATATGCGCCAATGTGCATCGTCCGATACGTCCAAATCCATTGATTCCAACTGTGACTGTCATTGTCTGTCTCCTGCTTTGGCTTGGGTCAGGGCTTAGAACAATTTGGACATGGGATAAATGAAAAATCGTAATTTAGTCAGCATGTTAGCGTTAAAATGTTATGTTAGCGATAACTGTTTTCGCAAACATTCAACAACGCAAATAAAAAAACCCCGCTGGTAGCAGGGTTTTTGAGTCGGTTGATTATGTGTGCTTACAATAATTCATTCGCCATTTTGACGATTGCGTCTGTTGTAATTCCAAATTTTTCGAACAGGACTTCTGCTGGAGCAGATGCGCCGAAACGGTCCATGCCTATGAAACCTGTTTTCGCCTCGCGACCGCGCTCGCCCAATAACCAGCGATCCCAACCTTGGCGTACGCCCGCTTCGATCCCGATGCGCACGATGTTTCCTGCGGGCAGAACTTTACGGCGATAGGTTTCATCCTGTTGGGCAAATAGTTCCATGCAGGGCATTGAAACAACGCGTGTCCCAATTCCTTGGGCCTGTAGCGCTTCACGCGATTTTAGGGCGAGCGAAACTTCGGATCCTGTGGCGATTAGAATGACCTGACGTTTGCCTTCTGAATCGGCCAATACATAGGCGCCCTTAGCGCTGAGGTTTATGATTTTGTGCTCTGTTCGAACTGTTGGTAAGCCCTGACGTGTGAGGGATAGAACCGAAGGTGTTTCTTTGGACGTTAGCGCCAATTCCCATGCTTCGGCTGTCTCAACGGTATCTGCAGGGCGGAAAACATACGTGTTCGGTGTTGCACGACTGATGGCCAGATGTTCCACAGGTTGGTGTGTCGGGCCATCTTCACCCAGACCGATGCTGTCATGCGTCATAACGAACACGGTTGGCATTTTCATCAATGCGGCCAAGCGCATCGCGGGGCGTGCATAGTCGGTAAAGCACATAAACGTCCCACCATAGGGGCGAATTCCACCGTGCAGCGCCATGCCATTCATCGCAGCCGCCATTCCGTGTTCGCGAATACCCCAGTGAATATAACGACCGCCACGGTTGTCTGTGTCAAAGATCTCCATATCCTTGGATTTCGTGTTGTTTGATCCTGATAGGTCCGCAGAGCCACCAACCGTTTCTTGCATGATAGGATTGATCACGTCCAACGCCATTTCACTGGATTTTCGTGTGGCGACTTTTGGGGCTTCTTCTGAGATTTGTTTTTTGAACGCACGGATCGCAGAGCTGAGTCGTTTTGGCGCCTCAAGCGCGAAGGCGCGATTGAATTCATTTTGTTTGTTATTGGACAGCGTTGCAAAACGTGCGTCCCATTCCGTGCGATCCGCGGCACCGCGTGATCCGATTATTTCCCAATCCTTTTTGATGTCTGCTGGGATTTCGAATGCATCTGCCGTCCAACCATAGGCAGCCTTGGTATCTGCAATCAACTGCGCATCCGTCAGTGCGCCGTGGCCCTTGGATGTGTCCTGAGCAGAAGACCCAAGCGCGATGTGTGTTTTACATGCAATCATGGATGGTTTTTTTGATTTTTTTGCTGCTGCAAGTGCCGCATCAATTTCGGTAGGATCGTGGCCATCAATTTCCTGAACATGCCAGCCTGACGCCTTAAAACGCATCACCTGATTTGTTCGATCTGCAAGATCAACAGTGCCATCGATGGTGATGTTATTGTCGTCCCAAAGGACGATCAATTTTGACAATTCGTGACGGCCAGCAAGGCCAATTGCCTCTTGGCTGACGCCTTCCATCAAACATCCGTCGCCTGCGATGACATAAGTATAGTGATCCACAATCTTTTTGCCAAAACGTGCGCGTAGGATTTCCTCGGCCATTGCGAAACCAACAGCATTTGATATACCTTGGCCCAATGGTCCAGTGGTTGTTTCGATCGCATCTGAAAGGAAGTTTTCAGGATGTCCTGCGGTTTTTGCGCCAAGTTGGCGGAAATTCTTAATCTCATCGATTGGGAAATCATCATATCCGCACAGGTGCAACAACGAATAGATCAACATCGATCCATGACCTGCAGACAGGATAAAGCGATCACGATCTGGCCATGTCGGGTTTTTCGCGTCAAACTTCATGTGTTTTTCAAACAACACTGTCGCCACATCTGCCATCCCCATAGGCATTCCAGAGTGTCCAGAGTTTGCAGCGGCGATTGCATCCAATGTTAATGTCCGGATGGCTGCTGCCTTATTAAAATGATCGGGGTTTGCAGTACGCAGGGCTTGAAGATCCATCAAAGCGGCCTTTTCAGTAGGGTTGATTTGTTTCCGCGCTAATACCATGCTGTGCGACGAAATCAAGCCAAGTGCCGCTTTTATCGCGACACGATTTGTATCGGCGTGTTTTGGGGTAGGGTGCTCAGGCCCGCAACGTTCAAGCGGGCCAAAACGTTTATTGATTTTCCAACACTTTGCGCGCTGCGCGGAAACATTCCAATCCTTGGGGAACGCCGCAATAAATTGCGATAACGTGAATGATTGCGCGAATTTCTTCTGGTGTGACGCCATTATTAATGGCCCCCTGACAATGCAATTCCCATTCGTTCATTTTACCTAAGGCGCCAATCATGGACAGGTTCATCATTGACCGCGTTTTCGCGTCAATCACATCATCCCCCCAGCCAAAGCCCCAACACCATGCTGTCATCGCCTCTTGGAAGGGGCGGGTGAAATCATCTGCGGCGTCCAAACTCTTTTGGACATACTCGGCCCCAAGGGTTGATTTGCGCTGTTCAAGTCCCTTAAGGAATAGATCTTCGTCAAAAACGCTCATGTTATTTTCCAATCTTCATCGCGATGTTTTTCGTTTGGACATAGTTCCAAAGCGCCTCGCGCCCTTTTTCACGCCCATATCCAGATTTGCCATATCCACCGAATGGAGTCTCCACGCCGCCTGCATACCATTCGTTCACAAATACCTGACCCGCGCGCAGTTTTTGCGCAGCGCGATTGGCGCGATCCAGATCGGTGGTAAAGACACCCGAGACGAGCCCGTATTCGGTGCTGTTTGCGATCTCAATCGCCTCATCATCTTGTGAAAATTTCATGACCGACAGGACAGGGCCAAACACCTCTTCTCGGGCGATGGTCATATCAGGGGTGACGTCCATGACAGTTGGGTTCAAAAAGGCACCTGCGTTATTTGGGGCGCTGCCCCCCGTGGCCAAACGCGCGCCTTCATCTTGGGCCTGTTTCACCATGTTCAATGCGCGGTCACGTTGGCCATGGCTGACCATAGATCCCATGCCCTCTGCCATAGTGTGCAGGGTTTCGCCGGGGGCCACGCTTAGGTCAGTTGCGATCTTAACTGCGCGTTCCATCAATTCGGAATGGCGGCTTTCATGGACGATCACGCGGCTCATCGCCGAGCAGACTTGGCCTGCATTAAAATAGATGCCCCAACGCAGATCCGTTTCAAAGGCCTCTAAATCCGCATCACTGTGCACGATTGCGGCCGATTTTCCGCCCAATTCTAATACGCATGGCACAATATTTTTTGCCGCAGCAGTTGCAATGGCAACACCTGTTGGGACCGATCCGGTAAAGACGATTTGGTTTACGTTTGGATGCGCACTTAGGGCCGCGCCCGCATCCGCACCTAATCCACATAGGATATTCACTGTTCCCTTCGGGAAGCCAACATGTTCAGCGGCCTCGGCAAAGATGTAGTTGGTTAGAGGGGTCATTTCAGGTGTTTTGATGACAACAGCATTGCCTGTCGCAAGCGCTGCAGACAGGGATCGCGCCGTCATTTCCAGTGGGTAGTTCCACGGGATAATCTGTGCCGATACACCAAACGGTTCATAATGCGTGAAATCGAAATACCCCGATCCAAGAGGGATTGAGCGCCCTTCAACCGTGCTGGCTTGATTCCCGTAATATTCGAAGTAAAGCGCAGCCCCATCAATTTCGATTTCGGATTCCCAAATCGGTTTGCCCTGTTCGCGTGATAACAAATAGGCCAAGCTTTCGCGGTGTTCGGTTAAAAACCGTCCCATCGCCTGAACCATGCGTCCCCGTTCGATTGGGCGCATATCGCTTAAAACACCGGATAAATGAACACGTCGCGCGGCCATAACAGCGCGATCAACATCGCCTGCATCAGCCAAGGCATGATGCGCGATTACATTTCCCGTGGCAGGATCCATCACGTCAATGCGCCCTGCGCCACCATCGACCCACGCGCCGTCGATATAATTCGGCCAATAAGGTTTAATTTCAAACATCAACGGCCTCTTTCATCCAGCGTTGTAAATGTAAAATGGAATGTTCAGAGTTGACGCCGCAATTTGGATCAACGACCAAGGGGCCCGGCACATAGCCTCGCGATTTCAAACCGCGCTGCACACTTTCGACCAAACCAATATCCTCTTCGACGGTCGTTTCACGGTCTTGGATTGCCATTTGGCGCACAATTTCGTTTTCTGCGCCGCCAACAGAATACCAGCCGCGCCACACAATAACATGGTCTGCGTCAACAGCACGCCAATGATAGGTGTTCAATAGATTGCCGGGATAGACCTGAAAACTAAACATCGGCCAGAGGAACCAACTGGAATATTGATCGTTTTTGTCATATCCTGAATTGATGTCATAGGTCATTGCATCCATGCTGTTGCATTCTGTTGTATGACGCAAACAGTAGCCTTGCGGTTGGATGTCATAGGTTTCTGGGCGCACAACACCTGTCGAAAACGTTGGATGGTTTAAAGTGCAATGATAGCATTCAGAATAGTTTTCAACCGATACTTTCCAGTTGCAGTTTTCTGGAATTTCCACCCATTCTAAAGGGGCAAGTGTGTCCCAATGGGGAACATAGCTTTCTAATTCTGCGCGCACATTTGGAAACCAATCATCCATTGGTTTTGCATCATTGTCTAAATTCACAAAGATAAAGCCCAGGAAAACCTCGGTGCGCACCGAGGTTAGGCAGATGGATGATTTATCAAATCCTTCTACGACCTTGATGTTTGGGCCTGCGCGCAACTCTCCCGTTAATTCATAGGTCCAGGCATGATAGGGGCATACAACAACGCGCGTTTGTCCTGCGCCACTGACCAGCTGATGGGCGCGGTGTTGACAGACGTTGTAAAAAGTGCGGATTTCACCATCGCGCCCCTTAATGCAAAACAGGCTTTCCCCCGCCATTTCAAATGTAAAATAATCGCCAGTTTCCTTGAGCTGGCTAGCGTGCCCTGCAAATTGCCACGAGCGGGCAAGTAATCCGTTGGTTTCCAGTTTGAATACCTCAGGATCGGTATAATATTTCGCCGCAAGTGAGAGCGTTGGGGTGGATGTCATGAAGGATCCTCCTCATAAAAACCATGATCTGTTCTGCGTTGGTGAAAGGTTTCGACTCGGTCAACGATTTCTTCGGATGCGACAGAAATCACAAAACTCAGCAAAGTTTCAAGTACCGCAAGCGTGCCAACGGATGACGGGAAAAATTGGGGCGTTTCAACGGCCACAATAAACCCGTGCTGCGCGGCGCGAATGATAGGGCTGGCTGGGCTGTCGGATAGGGCAATGACTGTCATGCCCTGTTTGATGGCCAGATTGACCGCATCCACAACCTCGCGTCGATAAGGACGCATTGTCATGGCAATTAAAACGTCGCGTTGATCTGCCCATGCCATATCATCAACAGCGGTTGATCCCGCGTTGGGGATGGCGTGAAACCCCACCATCCCGGTCGATGCCAAATAGGTAAAGTTTTGCGCATTCGTGTGATTAACCCCAACACCCATGGTGTAAACATTGCGCGAATGCCAGATGGATTTGGCGGCGGACTCGAGCTTTTCAACATCCAAGTTGGCAAAACTATCCTGAACATTTTTCAATGCGGCCCCAACCATATCTGCGTATAATCCGCCAAGATCGCCTGATTTTGCAATATCTTGTAGCCAGCGTGCGCGATCGCCTAGATCGACGGTGCCCGTGCGAATAGCCTCTCGAAAGGGTGCGCGAAAATCCTCATATCCTTCAAACCCAGCTTGTCGCGCCATGCGCACCACCGTGTTGGGTTTGACGTCAGCGGCCTCGGCAATTTCGCGCACAGTCGAGACACCAACGTTTTGAGGGTTGTCCAAAACGTATTTCGCGGCCTTTTGCGCCTGTGGCGTAAGCTCGTCCCATTCTGCACTTAGGCGCGCAAGGATGGCCTCTGTGCTGTCGAGATCTAGGTTCGGTACAGATGTATCATCCATAATTGACTATGGTACAATTGCACGAATATGATGTCTAGTGAAATCAATCAAATCGGATCAGGAATCATATTCATGTCACAAAAGGAATTTCCAACGCATGCACGTGTTGTCATCGTCGGGGGCGGCGTAATGGGGGTGGGTCTTGCGTATCACCTTGGGAAAGAAGGCTGGGGCGAAGACACCGTTTTGTTGGAAAAGGCCGAATTGACATCTGGATCAACGTGGCATGCCGCGGGGCAAATCACACATTCAACCTCAAGCTTTAGTCTGGGTAAGTGCGTGGATTATAACATTAATCTGTACTCTGGAGCGTTGGAACAGGAAACGGGGCAACCGGTGACTTGGCACGGGTGTGGTTCTTTCCGATTGGCCTATACCGAGGATGAAATGGATTGGTTGCGACACACCCTGTCTGTGGGGCGCACGCTGGGGTTCAATATTGAATTGGTTGGACCAAAGCGGATTGCGGAACTGCATCCTTACTATAACCTTGAGGGTGTCATTGGCGCGCTGCATACACCCGATGACGGGCACGTCGATCCGACAAATGTGACAATGGCCATGGCCACAGGCGCGCGTCAGTTGGGCGTGCGCATATTCCGCCATACACGCGCAACCAATATTACACAGTTGGAAAGTGGTGAGTGGTTGGTTGAAACAGAAAAGGGATCGATCACCTGTGAACATGTTGTGAATGCAGGGGGCACATATGCACGGCAAATGGGCGAATGGTCTGGGCTACAATTGCCGATGACGTCGATGACACACCATTATTTCGTCACGGACAACGTGCCTGAATTCCAAGATCTGGAAACTGAATTGCCCGTTATTCGCGATGACCGCAAAGTTTCTGGTTACATCCGCATGGAGCAAAAACGCGGACTGATCGGAATTTATGAAAAAGAAAATTCAAATTCTGTTTGGCACGATGAATGTCCATGGGACTATGAAAACTGGTTGTTTGATGCAGATTATGATCGCGTCATGCCTTATCTTGAGGAATCCTTGAACCGCATGCCGATATTTGCGGAACTGGGTATTCAGCGCGAAGTACACGGCGCAATTTCGCATCCGCCCGATGGAAACCCACTGATCGGTCCAGCACCTGGTGTGCAGAACTACTGGTGTTGCTGTGGAACGCAAATTGGCATCGGTTGGGGGCCAGGTCTGACACGTGAACTGGCGCGTTGGATTGTACATGGGGCCGCGGACATTTCGATGCGCGATTATGATCCGCGTCGTTTTGGTGATTACGCAACCAAAGATTGGCAAGTCACCAAGGCGCACGAAGACTACTGTTTGCGCCACGAAATTCCGTTCCCCCATTTTAACCGGTTGGCGGGACGTCCCATCAAACCTTCGCCCCTGTATGATCGCCTAAAAGAAAAAGGCGCGGTTTATGAAGAGGTCTATGGTCACGAACGCCCCAGATGGTTTGCGAAAAACGGCGTCGAGCAACGGGATTATTACAGTTTCAAGCGCAACGAAGTGCATGATGTCGTCGGCGAAGAATGCCGTGCAGTGCGCGAAAACGTCGGGATCATGGATATATCGGCCTTTACCAAAGTCGAGGTCGCAGGGACGGATGCCGAGGATTTGTTGAACCGCTTGATTGCCAACAAATTGCCCAAAAAGGTAGGCGGTATTGCTCTGACGCATATGCTCAACCGTGCGGGGCGGATCGAGTTGGAGACAACAGTCGTGAAACTGGATGAGGGACGCTATTACCTTGTGTGTGCGGCCTTTTTTGAACAGCGTTTGGTGGATCATTTGAACCACAATACCAAGGGCGAAAACGTTACAGTGAACATTCTGTCCACTGATTGGTCGGCGCTTGCGATTAACGGACCAAAGGCGCGCGCAGTCATGGCCGCTTGCACCGATGCGGATTTGTCAAACTTTGGGTTTCCATGGTTGAAAGCCAAAGAAATCGAGGTTGCAGGTGTTAAATTATGGGCCTTCCGCATGTCCTATGCGGGTGAGCTAGGCTGGGAGCTACACATACCGCGTGATGGCGCATTGGCTGTTTATGATGCGCTGTGGGCTGCGGGTAAGGCGCATGGCATTCAGGATTATGGCAGCTTCGCAATGAACGCGTTGCGCATGGAAAAGGCGTTTAAAGGGGCAGGGGAACTCACAAATGAAGTGACCCTAGCCGAAGCGGATGTTTTGCGTTTTGCGCGCAATGAAAACGATTATATCGGCAAGGATGAAACCCTGAACACCGATGGCATGCGTTGGGTCTGTGCCTATCTGGAAATCGAACCTGATGGGGTCGAAGATGGCCATGGTGGTGAACCGATTATGGTGGATGGCATGGTGATGGGATCAACGGCCTCGGTTGCCTATGGGCATACGGTTGGCAAAATCTTGGCCTTTGCCTATGTGCGCCCCGAAGTAAATGTTGCGGGCAAAGAGGTCAGCGTTTTGATCGCCGGTGAACCACGTGCGGCACGAATTTTGGGGGATACGGCCTATGATCCGACCAGTGCGTTGCCACGCACCGATATCGCGGCCGAATAAGGGGGCGGGTATGAAGATCACATCACTCAAATTGTGGTACGTACCACTGACCAGTCACGAGGCCTATTATATGGCTGATGGCAAAACCTGTGATACGGTAACATCCGTTATCATCGCGCTGGAAACGGATGAGGGGATTACCGGATGGGGCGAGGTTTGCCCAATTCCCCATTATTTGCCCGCTTACGTAGGGGGTGTTGCCCCTGCGTTGCAAGAAATGTGGCCCGTGCTGTGTGGTGCCGATCCTGTCGGTCCCGAGGCACTGTTGGCCAATGCAAATGGATGGTTGATTGGGCACGAATATGCCAAATCCGCACTCGATATCGCGTTGTGGGACATTACGGGCAAGGTTGCCAAGATGCCACTATACACCTTGCTGGGTGGGCGGCGTCAGGCGGATATGCCGCTTTATCATTCAATCACCTGCATCGCGCCGGAAGAAATGGTCAAAATCGCCCGCGATGCACAGGCCAAGGGGATGGCCCAATTCCAAGTCAAATTAGGCGCAGACAATAATTGGGAGGCCGATGTCGCCCGTCTGCGCATGGTGCGCGAGGCGGTGGGATCAGGCCCATTGGTTTACGGCGATTGGAACTGTGGTGCAACATCACTGGACGCGATCCGTGTCGGTCGCGCTGTCCAAGATTTGGATATCATGCTGGAACAGCCTTGCGCAACCATGGAGGATTGCAAACGCGTTAAGGATGCCACGCACCTACCGATGAAAATGGATGAAAACGCCCATGACACGGCCAGCATGCTTAAGGCGCACCAACTGGGCGTGATGGATGCGGTTGCGATCAAATTGTCAAAGTTTGGGGGGGTGTCTGCATCCCGTTCAGCCCGTGATTTATGTCTGCATCTGGGCGCGCGGATGTGTATCGAGGATACATGGGGCTCTGACATCACCACAGCCGCGCTTAGCCATTTGGGCGCATCGACTGATCCTAAACGAGTGATGAACGTTTGCGATTTGTCTGGCTACGTAGCGCCTCACGTCGCGCCAGATGGGCCAAAGCGTAAAAATGGCCGCCTTGCCCCACCAGAGGGCGCGGGATTGGGGATCACGCCTGATTTGGATGTTCTTGGCGTACCTGCATTGGAATTGGAGTAAATGATGGATCGTATTTCAACGCAATCAGAGTGGCAGGAGCGCGCGCGTGCTGTCCTGCCTGCGGGCGGGTTTGGAAACTTTGACGCAGGCCTCATCGTGGATCACGCTATTGGATCACGGATTTGGGACATGGACGGCAATGAATACGTTGACTATCTGATTGGCAGCGGTCCGATGTTGCTGGGTCATGGGCATCCAGAAGTGATCGAAGCTGTGATGGAACAACTGCCAAAGGGGCAGACATTTTTCGCAAATAATACCCTTGGGATCGAATTGGCCGAGGTGATTTGCGCCGCCGTCCCCTGTGCCGAACAGTTGCGCTATGTCTCAACTGGGGGTGAGGCGGATATGTACGCGATCCGCCTCGCGCGCGCTTACACGGGGCGCGAAAAGATCATCAAATTTGAAGGGGGCTATCACGGCATGTCTGCCGAGGCACAGATGAGCCTTGCGCCAAGCAAACGTGTGAATTTCCCCCAAGCTGTGCCCGACAGTGCGGGCATTCCATCGGATGTTGGGGATAATGTTTTGATTGCCCCCTTTAATGACCCAGCGAATATCCAATCGTTATTGACGGAATTTGGAAGTGATGTGGCGGCGATTATCGTAGAACCGCTTCAACGCATTATTCCCCCCGTGCCGGGGTTTTTGGAATTGCTTCGTCAGCAATGCGATCATTATGGTATTCAATTGATCTTTGACGAGGTCGTGACAGGTTTTCGTTTTGCCTATGGTGGGGCGCAGGAATATTATGGCGTGACCCCAGATATCACCACATTGGGTAAGGTGATCGGCGGCGGTTTTCCGTTGGCCGCGATTGTGGGCAGTAGGGATATCATGGCGCATTTCGATAAATCCGATGTGGGTGCAGACAAGTGGTTGATGCAATTGGGAACGCTTTCAGGGAATCCCGTTGCCGCAGCCGCCGGTTTAAAAAGTTTGGAAATTCTTAGGCGTGAAGGCGCCTATGATCACTTATTGGGGCTGGGTAATCGCATCCGTCAGATGATCACCGATGCCCTTGCGCATTCAGGTGTTCCGTTTCACATTGTCGGTCATCCCACGTTGTTTGAAGTTGTTTTCCACGAGGTTCAGCCGCTGGATTACCGCATGGTTCAAAACGGCGATGCCAAGGCCGCCAAAGCGTGGAACGATACCTTGCGCGCCAATTGTGTTTTCAAATCACCCGGAAAAACCTATCCAAGCCTAATATTGTCCGACGATGATTTGGAAATTACGCAAAACGCAATCAAACAGGCTGCTTCTGCGGTTGCTGATCTAAATAGTTGATTTTTTTTGTGTGATCCAATGCGCGACGGGGCGCGTACACACAGTGTTATTCGTTTGTAATAACTCCCTACATGCCACTAAGGGCCGGCGCCTGCGTCGGTCCCTTTTTCTTTCAAAGGCATTTGACACCGTCTTCAGATAATTTAGCTTTCGGTTAAAGTGAGGATTTTGTCATGAAATGTGTTGTTGTGGGGGCGGGTATAAATGGTTTGTCATCAGCCATCTGGCTACAGCGATTTGGCCATGATGTGACCCTGATTGATCGCGCTGAACCTGGGGGCGGGACGTCTTTTGGCAACGCAGGTATTTTGGCTGCTGGAGCGATCTTACCCGTTACTGTTCCAGGGTTAATTCCCAAGATTCCAAAGATCGTTTTGTCAAAAAAGTCGCCATTGTTTGTGTGCTGGAAATATTTTCCGCGACTGCTGCCGTTTCTGGTGCGTTACCTATCACACGCAACACCACAACACATGAACAGATTTGCCCAAGAGATGCGTTTTTTGTTGAGCTACAGTTATGACCAACATCTGTCGTTAGCCCGCGGAACCGGGGCAGAGAAATATCTACATCCAGACGATTATTGTCATGGTTATGCGGATCAAGCGGCCCTAGTGTCGGACATGCCTGCAATCACACTGCGACGTGCACATGGATACGATGTCGACATTGAGTCAGGTGAGGAATTTGCCAAAACAGATCCGTTTTATCAGGGCAAATTCAGCTATGTTGCACGGCACAAAAACCATGGGCGTATCAGCGATCCATTCGCCTATGCGCAGACATTGTTTGCTCATTTTCTGGCAAATGGTGGCACATTCACACAGGCGCAGGTGCATGATGTGATCCGCGATCAGGGCCGCGTTCTTGCGGTTTTGACACCTTTGGGTGAGATTAAGGCCGATCAATTCGTATTTACCCTTGGCCCGTGGGTTCAAAATATCGCGCAAAAACTGGGACTTTCCATCCCCATGGAAAGCGAAGGGGGCTATCATGTGGAACTGATCAATCCATCGATCTATCCACAGTTGCCGATGATGATATCTGCCGCGAAATTTGTGATCACCCCGATGGAAGGACGCATTCGAATGGCAGGGTTGTTGGAATTTGCAGGCTTAGACGCGCCAGATAATCCCAAGGCGATTGAGTTCATAACACGCAACATCGCCAAATATCTGCCAAATGTCACCTTTGATGATATGAAGGTGTGGCACGGCTACCGACCCTCTACCGCAAATTCATATCCTGTGATTGGACGTCCATCTTTGATCGCAAACGTTCATGTCGGATTTGGTCATCAACATATTGGCCTGACCGCAGGTGCCAAGACAGGACGCATCCTAGCGGAAATGATTTCTGGGCAGGTGATTAACCAGGATCTGTCGGTCTTTGATCCCAGCCAGTATCAGACAAAAGGATAGATTGGAATGAATCGCATCGCATACAATATTGATCTTAAAGACTTTATCTCTAATCCATATCCGACATTGTCAATCATGCGACATGAGGCGCCCATCGCCTATGTCCCTGAATTAAATGCCGTATTAATGACCAAACGGGATGACATTTTCACCTGCGAAAAAAATATTGCAGTCTTCTCATCTGATCAGCCTGATGGCCTAATGACGAAATTGATGGGGCAAAATATGATGCGGAAGGACGGCACGCCGCATCAGCGTGAACGTCATGCCATTTTTCCAACGATCTCACCAAAAACGGTTCGCGATGTTTGGACATCGCAATTCATTTGCCAGACGCAGGATATACTAGACCGCATCACTGGTTTGCCTGAATTTGATGTTGTCAATGATTTTGCCATGCCCGTCTCTGCAGAGGCATTGAAAACGGTAACGGGGCTGACCAACATGGATTGGCAAGAAATGGATCGCGTGTCCCAGGGGATGATTGACGGATGTGCAAATTATGTCGCAGACCCCGCGGTCGAAGCACATTGTCATGAGTGTACAGCATCCATTGATCATCACATTACCGAGCGCATGGGGCAGGCGGATCGAGATGATTTTCCATCACTTTTATCGGTTCAGCATAGGGCCGGATTTGATGCGGAAACCCTGTCTGCAAATATCAAATTGGCAATATCTGGTGGGCAAAACGAACCACGTGATGCGATTGCCGGTGTGATTGGGACGCTGATCGCCCATCCCAATCAATTGGCGCAGATCATTTCAGGGCAATTAACATGGTTACAAGCGTTTGAGGAATATGCCAGATGGATGTCGCCAATCGGGATGTCGCCACGGCGGGTGGCTCAGACATTTGCATACGGGGGATTTGCATTCAAACCTGAAGATCGCGTTTTCTTAATGTTTTCATCGGCCAATCGTGATGAAGAACATTTTGAAAACGGGGATATCTTCGATATCACGCGTGACGTCGGGCCCGCCATTTCGTTTGGTGCAGGTCCCCATTTTTGTGCAGGGGCCTGGATTTCCAAAGCATTGATTGCAGAAGTGGCCTTACCTATGTTCTTTGCGCGCTTTCCAAATCCGCGGTTAATGACGAATGTGGCCTATTCTGGGTGGGCATTTCGCGGGCCGCTGCCGTTTCGCGTGGCGCAACATTGATCTGATGTACATTACCTAACCATGGCTAAATTTTGCGCGGAATCGGTCAAATTCCGCTTGTGTCGGACTAAGACCTGCAAGGGTGCGCATATAATAAGGCACGCGGGCAATACGTGTTTCCCAGTCTTCTTTGATCTGCATGGATGTGTAGCCCAGCTGCACCAAATAGATCGCGTGGGCGCGCACATCAGCCTCGGTTTCATCAAAACCTTGGCGCATCATCATCTGGCGAATGGCGTTCACGCGCTTTTTATCTTCGCTCACCAGCCGTGCGTTTACGTCGCTTGATTGGATGGCCCAGCCGCGGATCGCGGCGTCAAAGCGGGGGTCATATTCCACTTCGCTAATCAGTGTGTAGGTTACGTTTAAAACTGCTTCAACCATCGTTTCGGCATAAGCGTTGGAAGCGTCTTGGATGGGTTTCGTATTGGTGTCGGCCCATAAATCCAACAGGGCCTGCATGACGTCCTGACGATCCTGAAAAAACCAATAAAACGACGTGCGCGACAGTTTTAGCCGTGTGGCCATCGCCTGTATCGTGACCGAACTTTCACCCTGTTCGATCAAGATATCTTTGGCGATTGCCAGCCATGCTTCGCGTGATCCGCGCCAACCGGTAGTTTTTGTTTTCTTTTCGCTCATCCTTCATCCTTAGTGGATCAAATGTTGGGGATCAAATAAAAATATACAGACATGAACTAAAACTTGACACATCCGTACATAATTTGAAAACCTTTCTCAAAGACGACTCAGACAGGCGTCAAAGTGAAAGAGGGAATTGATGCAGTTCGAAGGAATTTACACACCGATTGTTGCCCCATTTTATGATGACTTCACATTAAATCATGATGCGATGCAGCAAACTGTGGATCTGTTAGTGAATGCGGGTGTGCATGGCATCATCGTGGCGGGCACAACGGGCGAATACTACGCGATGTCCATGAAAGAACGTGTGTATCTGATGGGTGTAGCTAAGGACATGATTGCAGGTCGTGTGCCAATGATTATTGGAACTGGAGCCATGCGCACTGAAGACAGCGTTGAATATGCGCGTCACGCCAAAGCACATGATGCAGATGCTATTTTGGTTGCCACGCCGCCCTATGCTTATCCGACAGGGCGCGAAATCGCGCTGCATGCATTGGCGATTGATCGCGAGGCGAACTTGCCAGTCATGCTGTATAATTATCCCGGCCGGATGAGTGTGAATATGGACGAAGAGTGTCTGGACCGCTTGGGGCGTTCCCCGAATTTTTGCGCGATTAAGGAAAGTTCGGGTGATCCAAACCGTCTGCATATGTTGGCACGTGATTATCCGCATATCGCCCTAAGTTGCGGGATGGATGATCAAGCGCTGGAATTTTTTGCGTGGGGTGCGCGCAGCTGGGTCTGTGCGGGATCAAACTTTGCCCCAGAAGCACATATCGCTCTTTATCAGGCCTGTGCGGTCGAGGGCGATTTTACCAAGGGCCGTGCAATCATGTCTGCGATGTTGCCCTTGATGCGGGTGCTAGAGCAGGGCGGTAAATTCATTCAATGTATTAAACATGGTCTCACCATGCGTGGGATTGATGTGGGCCCCTCGCGTAAACCCCTGCAACCCTTGAACAAAGATGACAAACGGGAATTAGAGCAAGTCATCAAAACCATGAACACAACGATCAACCGCATTACAGGAGCAAACTCATGAGCGATCTATTGACCCATGCAGAATATCAGGCACTGGCGGCTGAGTTAGATCCGCCGCGTTCACCGTTTATTGATGGGAAATATCATACAGGCCGTGGGGCTGTGATGACAACAACAAACCCTGCAACTGGTGCGGTGATCGCACAAATCACAACAGCGAATGCGGACGACGTTGATTTGGCCGTTGAAAAGGCGCGCGAAGCCTTTGATCAAGGGCACTGGTCTAAAATGGACCCCGACGCGCGCAAGGATGTTTTGATCCGCCTGTGTAAATTGATGACGCGCAACCGTCGTGAATTAGCAGTATTGGAATCGATTGAAAGCGGAAAGCCGATCTTAGATTGCGAAACCATCGATATCCCCGAAGCGATCCACACCATCAAGTGGCATGCCGAGGCGATCGACAAAATCTATGATCAAACCGCACCAACTGGCGATGATGCGCTGGCAATCATTGTGCGTGAACCCATCGGTGTTGTTGCGGCAGTGTTGCCGTGGAATTTCCCATTATTGATGTTGGCATGGAAAATTGGCCCTGCACTGGCAGCGGGTTGTTCGGTGATCGTAAAACCCGCAGAACAAACCAGCCTAACGGCCTTGCGCATGGCGGAATTAGCGGCCGAGGCGGGCGTGCCGCGTGGCGTGTTTCAGGTGTTGCCAGGGGATGGGCCATCGGTTGGTGAACCACTGGGGATGCATATGGATGTTGATATGGTGTCCTTTACTGGATCTACAGAAACGGGGCGTCGGTTTTTGCGCTATGCGGCCGATAGCAACCTGAAAAAGGTTGTGTTGGAATGTGGCGGCAAAAATCCTGCGGTGGTTTTGGCCGACGCAGAGAATTTGGATCTGGTTGCGGGCCATGTTGTCAATGCCGCGTTTTGGAACATGGGCGAAAATTGTTCCGCGAACTCGCGTCTGATTGTTCACAAAGATGTAAAAGCGGAATTGATGGACAAAATCACCGCGCGTGTCCGAGATTGGAAAACGGGTGATCCGCTGGATCCTGCAAATCACCTTGGGGCCTTAATTGATGGGGAGCATCGGCAAAAAGTTGCAGGTTACTTATCAGGTGATGCGATAGTTGGTGGCATGATGGATGGTCCGTATCTGGCACCGACCATTTACGAAGTGGATCAATCAGACGCTAAGGCACGGGATGAAATCTTTGGTCCCATTCTGTCTGTAATTGATGTTGCTTCTGAGGATGAGGCAATTGCGTTGGCAAATGATACGGAATACGGGCTTTCGGCATCGGTATTTGGCACAAATATCCGCAAATCCATTCGCGCCGCGCGCGCCATTCGTGCAGGCACAGTCACCGTCAATTGTTATGGTGAGGGCAATATCACAACCCCCTTTGGTGGGTATAAACAATCAGGGTTTGGGGGCCGGGACAACGGTATTCACGCCCATGACCAATATACAGAGTTGAAAACCATTTGGATCGATCTGAGTGATCCAAATGACGCCGATAACATCACATAATTTGACCACGTGAGGGATATCATGGTTGAAGCAACAGGAACGACCCGACGCGGCCGTGGCGCGCGCGCCGCTGCACGGCAAAAACGCGATGTAAAAATGCTGCCTGCGTTAAAGCGCAATTTGCCATTAACGGAACCAATGAACCAAGAACAGATTGAACGCATGGATGCAGCATCCATGCATATCTTGGAAAATGTTGGGGTTCATTTCCGTGATCCAATCGCCATTGCCGATTGGAAACGCGTGGGCGCAAAAGTGGTGGATGAAACAGTATATCTGGATCGTCATATGATGCGGGAATTGATTTCAACAATTCCTTCTGAATTTACCTATCACGCACGCAATCCCGAACACAATTTGCCTTTTGGCAAGGGGCATTCAATGTTCGTTCCCATGACGGGGGCGCCCTATCTGCGGGATTTGGACGATGTACGGCGCAATCCAACTTTGGATGATTTGGCCAATTTCCACAAATTGTCTCAAATGTTGCCAGCGATGCATTCGTCCGCGCACCACATCGTAGAACCCTATGATCACCCGATCAGTCAGCGCCATCTGCGCATCACCTATTCTTCGATGAAATATTCGGACAAAACATTCATGGGGATGACGACCAGTCCCAAGAATGCAGAAGATGTCATGGATATGTGCGACATCCTATTTGGTGAGGGCTATTTGGACACTCACCCAGTGGTCACTGGAAATTGTAATGGCAATTCGCCATTGGTTTGGGATGAAACCATGCTAGGGGCGATGCGTGCGTTTTGCGCACGCAATCAACCTGTTTTGTGTT
>CBFHNF010000014.1:0-71414 GCA_965657135.1 uncultured Paracoccaceae bacterium | reverse complement strand
TAGGCGCATGCACAGTCTACAGAAGTTCGCCTCAATCCATGCCTCGTTTCACAATTTGTTCAACTCGCAAAGGTCCCTCTCTAAACGCAGTATATTTAAACTTAACCGTGACGCCGCTCTCACCGAGTGGCGCCCTTTAGTGACCCCATAGAGTTAAGCCGTCAATTGAATACTGATGCTTGGGCTCGTTTGTCTGACAGCACAGAAGAAAGCGTCGTGATTAGCTCATTAGTTGCATTTACGCTTTTCGCTGTTGCAATAAGTTGTTCAATTGTACCAGCATCAAGTGGAATTCCATTTTTGAGACGGTCCACCGTGCAAAGCCTTTCTGGATCACCGGGCATGAGAACAGCGTCAAAGCCCGGAGCAGGTGGAGATGCTTTAACCCAGTCAATATATTTATCAGCATCAATTCCAAATTCTTTTGCTTCTCCAAAGACGTTTGGGTCAATTAAGATAGCCATCATATTATTAATTATCCGATCTGGTACTTCGCGTTCCGGTAGATATGCGCCACCTCCACTGAAAGCACCACCTAATATATCCCCAAGTAAAGCAAGCCCAAAACCTTTGTGCTGACCGAATGGAGTAAGAGATCCAGCTGGTTCTTGAAACATAACTGAAGGGTCGGTTGTTGGGTTTCCCTGTTGATCAATTACTGAACCTTCCGGTACTTGTTTGCCGCTCAAGTTTGCTACACGAGCTTTACCCATCGCGATTGTACTCGTTGCCATGTCCAATATAAACATAGGATGTTTTTCAGTGGCAGGGATCGCAGTACAATATGGATTTGTGACAAAGCGAGCATCACTACCACCATGGGGTGCTACAAGGGGTCTTTCTGATTGCACATTGGCATAGATAATACAGATGAAACCAGATCTCGCTGCCATCTCTCCCCAATCACCCAAACGTCCCAAATGAAAACTATTGCGAAGCGATAACACAGAAAAATGGCTTGCTTTTGCGCGTTCTATTGCCATTTCCATTGCCTGCTCAGCAATGACATGACCAAATCCCCGACCCCCATCAAGTAATAGAAACGAGCCTTTATTTTTCACCACTTCTATTTCAGCTGTTGGAATAAGTTGACCGCTAAGAATACCGTCAACGTACGCTGGTATCATACCGACGCCGTGACTATCGTGACCGGTGACGTTCGCGTTCACAAGTCGGGATGCAACCTTTTTAGCTGCCGCCTGGTTTTGACTTGCACGTAATAAGATTTCTGTCGCTATTGCCGTAAGTTCGTCGACAGGTACTCTCATGATTACATCCTTGTGCTATCGTATCATTTGTTAGTTTGTTTTTATGAGTTAAACGCAATCCTAAACACTGAGTTGCAAACATCAATGTTTCTTACTTCCAGACCTGCAAATCGTGTCGGGCTCTGTCAGAAAAATCCACCTTGCAGTTATGCTAGATGTTTATTTCCTATCTCACTAATCAGTATGGCAAACCAACTTTCCAAAGCAGTTATAGTGGTAGAAGCAAGTTTGCGTATATGGTGACTGCCGGACTATCACACTCTCTTGAAAAGTGAATGACCTTATGCAACACGTACTTTCGCAATCAATTATCACAGATACACAATCTTTAGTATGAAACCACTTAGAGACCTGACGGAACGATTACTTAAGGCAAGCGTTGTCTTGGTTATTCCATTTTTATTTGCGCTGCTTGCAGCGCTTGTTTTACTGGGAATTACCGTTGCAAAAGAGCTGTTTTATAAATTTAGCATTCTTCAATCACTAACGACAAATGACACAATTTTGTTCTCACTCAAACTTGTTGATGCCGTGTTGATCGTAAACTTGCTCATTATCGTGGCCTTGGCGTCCTATCGTCAGTTGGTTGACAATTCATCTTACGGTTCAGGGAAGGCATTAGATTATGGCGTTGCCTCTGAAATAACCCTTTCAGATATGAAGAAGAAACTCTTGGGTAGTGCCTTAGCTATTGCTGTGATTGCTGTTCTGGCTGACCTTATGAAGATGACCAGCAGCGCGATCGAATTTTCATCTACATTGCCGTTGATTGTAAAGTCGCTGGTTGTTCTCATTCTTGCGATTGCCGCATTTTTGAATTCAAAATCGTAGAGGCACTTTCAGCGTCAATCATGGTTGGTTCGTAAAGCTTTGGGGTTGCATTTGGCTTGTTCTTAACTAAGTCACACAACATGAGATTTCGTAAAGCCAATCTGTGTTTGTGATCATGAATAAACTTGCTGAATTTATAGAAAGCCCAAGCGTACACAATTTTATTATTGGCGTTATTATTTTCAATGCAATTGTTCTTGGTCTTGAAACATCGAAAACGCTAATGACATCATTTGGTGGGTTGATCCAAATACTTGATACGGCGTGTTTGGTTATTTTTGTGGTTGAGTTATTTATAAAACTCATCGTCTATCGGCATAGATTTTTCATCAATTGGTGGAACATTTTTGATACGTTTGTTGTTGCTGTGTCCATCGTCCCAGCCGCTGGTTCATTCACGGTATTGCGTGCGTTGCGCATATTCAGGGTGTTGCGCGTTGTTTCAACTGCGCCACGATTGCGCCGCGTGGTCGAGGGCTTTATCACTGCATTACCAGGAATGGCATCCGTTTTTTTGTTGATGGCGATCATATTTTACATCGGTTCCGTTATTGCGACAAAGATATTTGGCGATATCTTTCCAGAATGGTTTGGTACGCTTGGTGCATCCGCCTATAGTTTGTTTCAGATTATGACATTGGAAAGCTGGTCGATGGGTATCGTACGGCCTGTAATGGAAGTTTACCCCTACGCTTGGATTTTCTTTGTCCCGTTTATCGTTGTAACCACCTTTGCAGTTGTTAACTTACTTGTTGGTTTGATCGTAAATTCGATGCAGGATGCACACCACGAAGACGAACAAGCTGAAGTCGTTGCGCATCGTGATGAATTGATGCTGCGTTTAGATAGCATTGAGAAGAAATTAGATTCGCTGTCGAAATAACCAGACATTTAGAAAAATTGTGTCGTAATTTATAAATCCTGTCGTTTTTGGACGGAAGAATGTCCTTGGCACTTGGCTTAATGTCCCCAGTTATGGAGGAAAAGATGCCATTAGATGCAACCACTTTAGTGAACATCAAGGATTATCCGATACATATCGACGGTGCGCAGCGTGATGCAGTTCTCGCTCAGGTTCGCGACAGTCTGGCGTTTGATGGATGTGCTGTGTTGAAGAACTTCTTAACACCGGAAGGAATTACAGCGCTTACAAGTGAGGCTGATGCGAACGCCGAACACGCACATCGTTCATATAACCGCACAAACGTGTATTTCACGGCAGATGATGATACGCTTTCTCCTTCAGATCCACGTCGAAGATTTTATGATAGGTCCAACGCATTCATCCCCGCAGATAATTTTAAATGTGATGGGGCATTACGCACTATTCATGATTTTAATGGTTTTGACTCCTTTATAAAAGACTGTTTTCGAGAAACCGAGTTTCATCGATACGCAGATCCATTGGCGGATGTGATTATAAACATGGCAGTCGAAGGGAATGGTTTTCCTTGGCATTTTGATACCAACAATTTCACAGTTACGCTGGCGATACAAAATGCAGATGAAGGTGGTGCATTTGAATATGCTCCGGGTATACGTGAGGGATCAGAAAACTTTGACGAAGTAACGCGTGTTCTGGATGGTACTTCGGATCGTGTAAGTGTTCTGGAATTGCAACCGGGCGATCTCCAATTATTTCGCGGTCGCTATTCGCTTCATCGGGTGACCCCACTTATCGGAAAAACGCCTCGATACGTGGCGATTTTTTCCTATGTGGAACAAGCTGAAATGGTAGGCAGCCCTGAAAGAACCGAACAATTATATGGCCGCACGCTTCCAATTCACTGGGAGCGCGCTGGACGGCGAACAGACACCTATATTGACTAACGTATTTTGATGACAGTTTTGCCTTGGTTTTGACCGTTTAGCATCCCGATAAAGGTTTCGGGTGCGCGTTCTAAACCAACTGTCACGTCTTCGATATAGCGGATCGTTCCCTCGTTGACCAAAGGGGCGACCTCTCGCAAAAACGTGGGAAACTGATCCCAATGATCAGATATGATAAATCCGTTGACTGACAGCCTATTTACCAAAATTGTGCGCCAGATTTTGGGTGCGCTTAAGGCTTCTGTTAATGCATCCCCTCCTAGGCGTCCAGCATTATACCAACTAATCATGCCGCACACAGGAACACGTGCATGAACATTCAGCATTGGAAGTAAGGCTTCTAATACGGGACCAGCCACGTTCTCAAAATAAACATCTACGCCATTTGGTGCGTAGTGGCTCACCTCACGTCTTAGGTCTTTGGCGTTCTCAAACTTCCGATGGTTGATGCAGTGATCGAAGCCGAATTTGTTGAGCGCAATTTGACATTTCTGATCAGTCCCTGCGATCCCTATGACGCGTAGACCTGCGCGCTTTGCCAACTGGCCAACCATCGATCCAACGGGACCTGTCGCAGCGGCCACAACGAGGGTTTCTCCTGGCTTGGGGCGACCATGTTCATTAAGACCGAACCACCCTGTAAAGCCGGGCATTCCTAATACGCCCAATGCTTGGCTTAAGTATTCAGGTGCAATATCCAATTTTCGAACGAGTTTATCCGAAAGCACAGCATGCGTCGCCCACCCTGTCATGCCGAATACATAATCACCGGGCTGTAGAATGTCTGATTTGCTTTCGACTACGCGACCCGCGCCTCCGGCCTCCATACGCTGGCCTAATGCGACTGGTGCAGAATAGGATTTCGCATCATCCATTCTGCCACGCATATAGGGATCTAGAGAAAAACAGGCGACCTCGACCAAAACTTCGCCATTGGAAAGGGTTGGAGACACCCAATTAACGAGTTCAAAGTCGCTGGGTTTCGGGGAACCTTCGGGGCGTGCCCTTAATTGGATTTCCTGCACATTAATCTCCTGACAGATGAAAGCAGTTATATTGGACGTAATTCAAGAATTTTACGCGCTTGCGTCCAAGAGGCAACGGGACGTTCGTATTTGTCACACAGCTCAGCCACCCGCTTTACAAGAGCGGCGTTCGATGGCGCCAGTGTTTCGCGGTCCAAACGCACGTTGTCTTCTAACCCTGTGCGGGCGTGCCCACCGGCTGCAACGGCCCATTCGTTTAATGTAATCTGGTCTTTTCCAATACCCGCTGCACACCACTGTGCTTCAGGCGACAGGCGGTTCACGGTTTTTACGTAATAATCAAATACATCTCGATCGACCGGCATTGCATTTTTAACACCCATGACAAACTGAATATATAACTTACCCTGTATGCGTCCATCCGCATGCATTTTCGCGGCATGATGGATATGACTTAGGTCAAATGCTTCGATTTCTGGCTTGATGTTGTATTCCACCATTTCAGAGGCCAACCAGTCCACCAAATCAGGTGGGTTTTCGTACACGCGCGTTGGAAAATTATTTGACCCAACGGTCAATGACGCCATATCGGGCGCAAGTGGTAGCATACCGCCACGCGTTTTGCCTGCACCCGATCGACCGCCTGTCGAAAACTGAATAATCATGCCGGGACAATGTTTTTCCAAGCCTTCTTTTAAAAGGGCGAACTTTTCTGGATCACTTGACGGTGTTTCATCGTCGTTGCGAACATGGGCATGGCAGATACTTGCGCCTGCTTCGAACGCTTCTTGGGTACTTTCGATTTGCTCTTGGATAGAAATGGGTACAGCTGGGTTTGCAGCCTTTGTTGGAACCGAACCAGTAATCGCGACACAAATGATACATGGATTATCAGACATCGAAAAACACCGTTTCTTTTGCGCCCTGTAGAACCACGTCGAATTGATAGGAGTTGCCCCCAATTTTCTGGGCAAGCAAGGTGTCACGACGATGCACTTGTTCGATTAAATTGAGGATTGGGTCATGTGCATGCGCTTCCCCGTCCTCTTCGAAATATATTCTTGTGTTCAGGCCGATATTAATGCCGCGTGAAACAATCCAAAGATTGATATGTGGTGCTTGGGTTGTGCCGTTTCGACCAGGTGAAGCACCTGGTTTGATTGTTTCTATCTTAAACTCGCCTGTGTCAAAATCCGAAATTATGCGACCCCACCCTGAAAACCCGTCTTCAACTTCTTGGTGGCGCGGGTCCTCTTCGTGTGCATAAATGCCAGCAGTATTTGCTTGCCACGTTTCCAGCAAAACATCCCGAACGGGTGATCCCGTTCCGTCCAGAACGCGTCCTGTTATTATAATGCGTTCACCTATCGCATTTGGGCCTGTGATATCCTGACCCAGTTCTGTTTCGAATAACTTAAATCCCGCGGCACCTGGGGTTAGTCCAATGTGAACATAGGGCCCGGCAGTTTGTGAAGCGGTTTCGCGAAGATAATTGAGCGTTTGCGGCATATTAATTTCCCTCCAAACGGTTTTCGAACAGGGTCGAACGACGCCCCCTAAGAACGATATCAAATTTATATGCAAGACATTCTAATGGAACGCCAGCATTCATATCCAATGGTGCGATTAGGCTGTCGATGGCATCTTGATCAGGAATTGTGTTTACGATGGCACATTTTTTGATAAGTGGATCACCTTCAAAATAGAGTTGTGTAATCAATCGTTGCGCAAAGGCAGTGCCGAACACCGATACGTGAATATGGGCCGGACGCCACGAGTTTACCCAATTGCGCCATGGATAAGCACCCGGTTTTACCGTCCGAAAGAAATAATATCCATCCTCGTCTGTCATGGTTCGCCCGCAGCCACCAAAATTTGGATCGATTGGTGCAAGGTACATATCCTTTTTATGCCGATACCGCCCCCCTGCGTTTGCCTGCCAAATTTCGACTAGTGTGTTTGGAACTGGGCGGGCATTTTCATCCAACACGCGCCCATGCAGAATAATCCGTTCACCAATTGCATCGCCCGTTTGTGCGTAATTTTTGATTAAGTCATTGTCCAAATCCCCAAGATCATTATGCCCAAAAGTTGGTCCAGTGATTTCCGACAGTGAATTTTCAATGGAAATCAGGGCTTGTTTAGGAGAGCGCGGAACAGATGTTTTATAAATTTCGGAATAGGCAGGGGGATGCATATAGCGGTCACGTTGGTAAAATTCGCCCGTATATGTGTTCTTTTTGCTCATAGGGAAATTCCCATTTCTTGGTATGTTTCCTTAGCGATTTTAAACGCATGATTTGCCTTGGGCACTCCACAATAAATTGCCACATGCATGAATGCTTCGCGGATGTCTTGTGGCGTCGCCCCAGTGTTGGCTGTGGCGCGCACGTGCATTGCCACTTCTTCGAAATTTCCAGACCCTGCCAAAAGTGCAATGGTCAGGATAGAGCGTTCTCGATGTGTCAACCCATCGCTGTTCCATACGGTTCCCCATGCGCCTTCTGTGATCATATCCTGGAATGGAGCGTCGAATTCTGTTTTTGCAGCATTCGCGCGGTCTACGTGGGCGTCACCTAAAACCTGACGACGTACTCTCATCCCTGCGTTGTAGCGTTCACTCATCAAGCACCCTCTCAAATTTATGATCAGATAATCATAAAAATCAAAAATAATATATTGTTAAAATTCCCTTATGTTATAACTAATGGGTTATGAATTGGGAACGTTCTCTTCGTCTGCGACACATAAAATGTTTTCTTGAAGTGGCACGAGTCGAAAGCGTGTCTCTTGCTGCGGTTTCGTTAAATATCACTCAGCCGGCCGTTTCAAAAACAATTAAAGAACTCGAGGAGCTGCTTGAGGCACGTCTGTTTGATCGTGTCGGTCGTCGCTTGCAACTGAATGAACAGGGCCGAATATTCCAAAGCCATGCAGCGGCATCGTGGTTGGAATTGTCCAAAGCGCGAGATCGCCTGAGCAAAGAAATCCATCGGCGTGAATTACGCGTTGGATCACTTCCAACGGCTGCAACTGAACTTGTCCCAGATGCGATTTTGGCTTTTTTGCACGAGAACACCAATTGTCAGATCAAGATTAGAACAGGACCAAATTGGATGCTGTTCAATCAACTTCGCGATGGTCAATTGGATTTGGTGGTTGGACGAATGCCGGACGCTGAGCTGCTGACAGACATTGCGTTTGAGCAATTTTACTCAGAAGACGTGGTTTGTGTGGTGCGCCCAAATCATCCAATTTTATCATCTGCGCAACCCTATGAACACATTATTCATTTTCCATTGGTCATGCCGCCTAAAGGCGCTGTTATCCGCCCAACGGTCGTGCGGTATTTAACGAGTGTGGGAATGACTGGCGCGCAGGGAAGCGTTGAAACTGTATCGCTGCCGATCGGGCGGCGGATTGTTCAGCGATCGGATCACATTTGGTTCATTTCCCGCGGTGTCGTTTTGGCTGAGCTTTTGAATGGATCCTTGGTCACCTGCCCATTGCGATCTGAATTATTAGCAGGGCCGGTTGGTGTGTTCACAATAGCAAATGCAACGCCGAATGTGGATCGCAGTGCATTCCTGCAGTGTTTGCGCCGTGTTTCACAGGAACTACGAACATGAAAAAGGCGACGCAAACGCCGCCTTTTTGAACAGATGTTGCGCTAATTATCCTATGATATTATTCAAAGTTGCGCTTGGGCGCATGATGCGCGCTAATTTTTTTGGGTTAGGACGATAATAGCCACCGATATCGGCTGGCGCGCCCTGCACCTTGGCCAGTTCTGCCAAAATTACGTCTTGGTTGTCAGCAAGCGCTTTGGCGATTGGGGCAAAATGTGCTGCAATTTCACTGTCATTGGCTTGCTCGGCCAATGCTTCGGCCCAATAAAGCGCAAAGAAGTAATGGCTATCACGATTGTCAGTTTGTCCAACTTTTCGTTCTGGCGACTTATTATTGTCCAAAATGCCTTGGGTTGCCACATCAACGGCAGCACCTAGTACAGCCGCCTTTGAATTCCCTGTCGCATCAGCCAAAAAGCCAAGGCTTTCGCCGAGTGCGCAGAATTCCCCTAGGCTGTCCCAGCGTAGGTGGTTTTCTTCAACCAACTGTTGCACGTGTTTTGGGGCCGATCCGCCAGCACCAGTTTCGAACAATCCACCACCCTGCATCAATTTCACAATAGACAGCATTTTCGCAGATGTTCCCAATTCAAGGATTGGGAATAGGTCGGTCAGGTAATCGCGCAGGACATTCCCGCTGATTGCGATACTATCTGCTCCCGTGCGAATTTTTTCCAATGTCACGCGCGTCGCCTCGCGTGGGGCAAGGATCTGGAACTTATCTGCGACACCTTCTGCTTCTAAGATGGGAGTGACGTATTTGATCAATTCGGCATCATGTGCGCGTGTTTCGTCCAGCCAAAAGATTGCTTGTGATCCTGTCGCGGCCTGACGGGAAATACCCAAACGCACCCAGTCTTCGATTGGTGCTTTGCGCACGCTTGAAGACCGCCAAATGTCGCCTTTCTCAACCGCTTGCTCGTGTAACACGTCACCATTCGCAACGATATAACGGATCGTTCCATTTGCAGGGATTTCAAACGTTGTTGGATGGCTTCCGTATTCTTCGGCCTTTTGCGCCATCAATCCAACGTTCGCAACTGCACCCGAAGTAGTTGGATCCAGAGCGCCAGTTTCTTTGAAATACTTGATGGTTTCATCATAGACTGGTGCATAACAATTGTCAGGGATCACACATTTCGTATCTGCAGGTTCGCCGTCTGGTCCCCAACCTTTGCCACCAGCGCGAATAACCGCAGGCATTGACGCATCGATGATAACGTCAGACGGGACATGTAGGTTCGTGATACCACGATCGCTATCAACCATGTACATGGGTGCCTTATCCGCCATGATCGCGTTGAAATCAGCAAGGATTTCTGGTTGATCGGCGATGCGATCTAATACGTCCCCAAGGCCAGAGTTTGGATTGACGCCCGCAGCAGCAAGCGCATCAGCATGTTTTTCAAAGGCTTCTTCAAAGAATACAGAAACGGCATGCCCAAAAATGATTGGGTCAGAAACCTTCATCATTGTCGCCTTCATGTGCAATGAAAACAAAACGCCTTCTTCTTTTGCGTTTGCAATTTCTTTGCGTAGGAAATTACGCAAGGCAGATGCGCTCATGAATGTTGCATCAACAACCGTTCCAGCCAGGATGTCTAGCCCTTCTTTTAGGACGCTAACGGTGCCATCCACATCAGTGAATTCGATTTTTGCAGGGCCCGCTTGGGCATCCGTTACAGTAGCAGAAACTTCATTTGATCGGAAATCGTTGCCATCCATAGATGCGACATGCGTTTTTGAGCTATTCACCCATTCACCCATTGAATGTGGGTTTTTCATGGCATAGTTTTTCACGGCACGCGCAGCGCGACGATCAGAGTTTCCTTCGCGCAAAACGGGGTTTACCGCTGATCCTTTGATTGCATCATATCGCGCACGGATTGATTTTTCCTCGTCAGACTTTGGTTCTTCTGGATAGTTTGGTAGGGCATACCCTTGCTCTTGTAACTCTGCGATTGCTGCAGTGAGCTGTGGAACCGATGCTGAAATATTTGGAAGTTTGATGACATTAGCAGAAGGTGTTTTCACCAATTCACCCAAGGCTGCCAAATCGTCGGTCTGGCGTTGCTCGTCTGACAAAAATTCGGGGAAAGCAGAAATGATTCGTCCAGCAAGTGAAATGTCTTTGGTACCAATGCTCACACCCGCAGCAGATGCGAATGAACGAATGATTGGAAGTAGCGACGCACTGGCCAATTCGGGCGCTTCGTCTACAATTGTATACAATATATCAGGGGTTGCTGTATCGGTCATAAATTTCCTACCTTTCAAGCCATATGGAAGCTTTCGTCAACACTGCGTCAAATCGGGTTCCACAACACTGTGCAGACGCAGCATTCTTGTGAATGACAGCGATCGCATACAGGATATGGATAGAAAATTCAATTAGGTAATCTGAATCGTTGCAATATGACGCGGTTGATCTGAACCTGGTTATAAATCCCCATCATAGGGCGGATTACATCCAGCACTTTGGCAATTCAGAGCTGCCGCTTTGGCAGCGCGTGAGACGATGCGGATCAAAGCATCCTTTGAAATTGATCGCAGGTTTGCTGCAGACAGATCCGTTTTATTCAATTCAACCAACAAAGTGCCCATGAACGTATCACCTGCACCGACGGTATCGACCAATGGATTTGCTTGCTTTGCGGCGACGTCAAAATATTCTTCGTTCGCATACACAACGGCTCCGTCCGCTCCTTTGGTTAGGATCGTTATGTCTGCTTGTGCATGTTCACATATCCGTTCAAACGCAGCCTTTAGGGGAAGATCTGGAATCAGGTATTCTAAATCTTCGTCAGATAGTTTGAGGACGCGCGCATGTGTCATCATGCGCATAATCCGCGCGACGTAAGGGTCTTTGTCCTTAACGACGACAGGGCGTGCATTTGGGTCCAAGCTGGTAACGACATTATTTGATGCCAAAGTCGCAAAACGTTGTTCCCATAGGTCTGCGTCTGTCCCATCAATTAGGGCGAGCGAACCCACGTGAAAAATCCGCGTTTCAGATGAAATTGCCAAATTCAAGGTGTCATTGGTTATATGCCGATCTGCGGTGTCACTGCGATAAAATTGATAGCTTGGTTGTCCATCGTTCACAGAAACAACCGCCAAAGATGTTGGGGCGCTGGTTCGCGGAGTGCTGAGGTGCACGCCATCATCAATCAGACGCTGGGCCAAAATTTGCCCAAGACTGTCATTGGAAATGGGCGTTGCATAACTGACCAGTTGTCCTTGTCGTGCTGCTGCAATCGCCACATTATAGCAGGAACCGCCAGGGATCGCCGTATAAACGGGAAGTCCGTCTTTGACGTCCGTTTGCACATAGTCAATCAGGTTTTCGCCACCAATTGTAATCATTGGAATTCTCCCTTTGCGGCGCGTTCAAAGTCATCAGCCGCCTTTTCGGTGAGTGTGTTTTGAAACAGATCCAGCGCAATGTTTGGTGCGATCGTAAAACAATCATGCCCAATTTCGGCGATTTCCACCATTTGTTGAGCGCTGCGCACAGAGGCAATAAGGGGACGGCAGGGCCCGTTCCACGACATTGAATGAAGTGCGCGCATGTGCGCCATAGCATCCAGTCCAGCTTCGGCCATTCTGCCGAAATAGGGGGCCAAGTAATCTGCACCAACGGCATTTGCGGTAATCATTTGCTTTGCATCATAGCAGGCAGTCATCAAGATTTTTCCACCCATCGTCTTTATCTGGTGCGCAAGGTTGATGCCCCATACGTTCAGTGGAACCTTAATGACGCATTCAAGACCCGCAGAAATCCCCAGTTTATACATGTGGTCTGCAAATTTTAGGGCATGAACATCGGTGCCAACCACTTGTGCATGAAATTCTTGTGCGCCATAATCTGCAGCTGTCTGTACCATATCCTGCCAATTGATTTGATCGTAGACGAGCCCCGCGCGCGCCGTGAGAAGGGGATTGGTGGTAATTCCATAAAAGGCTCCGCTTGGCATCCAGTGTTTCCAATCGTCCTTTTCAGCCGTATCCAGATATAAGCGCATGGTTTGTGTTGGTGTCCTTGCTAAGCGATGTTAACGCTATCAAATCGTAAATTGGGTGATAGCGAATTCCAAGTCCTGTGGCAAGAACACTGGTGGTGCATATCAGAAATGTGAAAATTCTAGCGGGTTGGTTGCAGCCTACTAAAGTGCTGGCCCCAAGGTGATAGGTGTTCCATCTTGAAACCTGCCAAAGCGAAAACGTGTCAGCGAGTGATTGATACGATGTCCTGACATCAAATCCGCAACGATTTTTCCAACACCGGGCCCAATACCAAAGCCGTGCCCAGACATTCCCGTTGCAATCGTTAGACCGGGTATTTCTGCGCAGTGATCAATGATCGGCACAACATCTGGCATCGTGTCAATTAATCCGGCCCAAGCACCAGCAATTGACCATCCCTGAAATTGCGGAAACGCGCGGTCAAACGATCTTTGAATGATTCGCAGTGCCTTCTTGGATGGCGCTGGATTTAGAACGCGGGTTGTTTCAAATGGAGATTTGTCTGTGTCGGCCCAATCTCGTTTGATACTCCAGCTGTCGGGGTAATCTTTGGGACCAAATGGATTGATGCGGTTGTTGAAGGGGTCGCTTTTGATAGCTGGCCAAAACAATTTTGCGTGACGCACCCCGTCCCATCCCAAAAATAAATCATGCGTGCTGCTGGTTGCCAGCGAATATCCACCATCACTGCGATGTCGAAATGCCAATTCGCTGTCAACTGCACCGCCGGCGAAAATCTCGGGTAGAGGCGATGTTTTTACCACGGTCGCACGTACCGAAAGCTGCGGAATTCGCACGCCATGCGCTTGTAGGAAAAGTGACGACCATGCCCCACCCGCAAGCAGGACCTGTTCGCATGCGACCTCTCCGTGTTCTGTGACCACACCCGTTACATGACCGTCGGTCATAGTAAGTCGACGCACAGCGCAATCTTCGCGAAGGATTGCGCCCTCGGCCTGGGCAAGGCGCGCAATCGCGGGAACCGCCAGCCATGGTTCGGCACGCATGTCTGAGGGTGTATGTAATGCACCGCGATAAGATTTGTTCAAGCTTGGAATGAGATCGCCCACCTGTGCAGAGCTGAGCAAGCTCGACTCTATCCCGTGTTCAAAGGCCAGTTTCGTAAAATCGTTATAGCGCCCAAGTTCGTTGTCATCATTGCTGAAGTACACGATACCACCTTGTCGCAGACCGATATCGCAATCCAGTTGCGGTGCCAATTCATGCCAAAGGCGGTTTGCCTCAATCATAATCGGCAACTCGTCTGGATCGCGGCCCTGTTGGCGAATCCATCCCCAATTACGAGATGATTGTTCACCAGCTATGCGGCCTTTTTCACAAACAAAGACGCTAAAGCCCTTTCGACGTAAAAAGAACGCGGCGCAGATGCCCACGACGCCGCCCCCTATAATCACAACATCCACCTTATCGGGTAACGCCTGCGAATGCTCTGGTGGCGTATGTGTCCCGATTGGAAAGGTAAATGCTGACATTTATGTTTATTCCGCTGCTTGTGAAAAATCGCTCATTGGGGGACAGACACAGATCAAGTTACGATCTCCATATGCGTTATCGACACGATTGACCGGCGGCCAGTATTTGTCCACGCGAAATGCGCCGGGTGGAAAACATCCTTGTTCACGTGAATAGGGACGATCCCACGTACCAACCAAATCTTCGACCGTATGTGGCGCGTTTTTCAGTGGATTGTTCACTTGATCCATAGATCCATTTTCGATCTCGGCAATTTCCGCGCGAATGGCTAGCATTGCATCACAAAAACGGTCCAATTCTGATTTGGTTTCTGACTCCGTAGGTTCGACCATCAGTGTGCCTGCAACGGGCCATGACATGGTCGGGGCATGAAATCCACAGTCCATCAAGCGTTTTGCTATATCCTCAACCGTGATGCCCGCACTGTCGACAAATGGACGAACGTCTAAGATACATTCATGCGCGATGCGGCCATTGCTCCCTTTGTAAAGGACGTCGAATGCGCCTTCTAATCGTTTTGCGATGTAGTTTGCGTTTAAAATTGCAACGCGTGTCGCTTGGGTCAATCCTTCTCCGCCCATCATCAGGCAATAAGCCCAAGAGATAGGAAGAAGCGAGGGCGAGCCAAATGGTGCGGCTGATACCGGTCCTGCATTTCCATCTTCTAACGGATGACATGGAAGATGCTGGATTAGATGTGATTTTACCCCGATTGGCCCCATGCCAGGCCCGCCGCCACCATGGGGAATGCAGAATGTCTTGTGCAAGTTCAAATGGCTCACATCCCCACCAATATCACCTGGTCGGGACAGTCCAACCATGGCATTCATATTGGCGCCATCGATGTAAACTTGACCACCAAATTCATGGGTGATTTGGCAAACTTCATGCACGGTTTCTTCGAAAACCCCGTGTGTCGAGGGGTAGGTAATCATGCATCCAGCCAGATTATTTTTGTGTAATTCGGCTTTTTGGCGGAAATCATCAAGGTCGATGTCGCCATTGTCATTTGAATTCACGGCAACAACTTTCCACCCGACCATCTGTGCGCTGGCTGGGTTTGTGCCATGTGCCGACATTGGGATCAAACAAACGTCACGGTGCCCCTCACCGCGTGCTGCGTGATATTCTGCAATCGTCAGCAGACCAGCATATTCCCCCTGAGCACCGGAATTCGGCTGCATAGAAATGGCGTCATATCCCGTGATTTGGCAGAGTTTGTCTGAGAGATCATCGATCAGTTCTTGATAGCCCAGAGTCTGATCCGCTGGTGCATAGGGGTGGATTAGCGAAAATTCACGCCAACTGACGGGCATCATCTCTGCAACAGAGTTCAATTTCATCGTGCATGATCCAAGTGGGATCATAGCGCGATCCAAGGCCAAATCGCGATCCGATAGACGCCGCATGTAGCGCATCATCTCTGTTTCTGCTCGGTTCATGTGAAACACGTCGTGTTCCAGATATTTGGTTGTGCGTTTGTTCTCGTCTGGAATACGATATTGTGGAGTAAGGTCATCGTCGGAACGTTCAATTCCAAAGGCGCGCCAGACGGCTTCAGTTGTTTCGCGACGGGTGCGTTCGTCCAGTGAAATACCAATCTTGGCTTTCCCAACCGCGCGCAGGTTGATACCCTCATTGACGGCAGCCTGCATCACGCCTTTTTGTAACAAACCCACATCTACTGTGATCGTATCAAAAAACGCGGATGGTTCCACGTTAAACCCAGCTTCTTCCAAACCCTTTGCAAGGCGAACAGTCTTGCGATGAATGCGTTGTGCGATTGCCTTTAATCCTTCAGGACCGTGAAAAACCGCATAAAACGATGCCATTACTGCAAGTAGAGCTTGGGCTGTACATACGTTGGAGGTCGCCTTTTCACGACGAATATGCTGTTCGCGTGTCTGCAAGGACAGGCGATACGCTTTGTTGCCGTGGCTATCAATCGAAATGCCGACGATCCGACCGGGCATCGAACGTTTATAGGCGTCCTTGGTTGACATATATGCTGCATGTGGGCCGCCGTATCCCTCAGGAACACCAAAGCGCTGGGTGCTGCCGACGGCAATATCCGCCCCCATTGATCCTGGGTCTTTTAGAAGTGTGAGTGCCAATGGATCGGCGGAAACAATACCAATCGCCTTTTGGGCATGAAGGGCGGTGAATTCATTGGTGAAATCCCGAATGTGGCCATTGGTGCCTGGGTATTGGAAAATTGCGCCAAATACCGCCTCGGGGTCTAATGTATCTGGATGTCCAACAATGATCTTAATTCCCAAGGGTTTTGCTCGCGTCTTCATGACGGCAATGTTTTGCGGATGGCAATTTTCGTCCACAAAGAATACGGTGGCTTTGGACTTGGCGACGCGCTGCGCCATTGTCATAGCCTCGGCGCAGGCAGTGGCCTCATCCAAAAGGGAGGCATTTGCAATTTCCAATCCTGTCAAATCAGAAATCATTGTCTGGAAATTAAGTAAGGCCTCTAAGCGGCCTTGTGAAATCTCGGGCTGATAGGGCGTGTAGGCAGTGTACCAAGCAGGATTTTCCAAAATGTTGCGCTGGATTACAGGTGGTGTGACTGTTCCATGATAGCCCTGACCAATCAGGCTTTTCATGACCTTGTTTTTCGAGGCTGTCACACGCATATGAAACAACAACTCTCGCTCTGACATGGGCTTGCCGAAATCTAAGGGTTCTTTCTGTCGGATCGAGCTGGGCAAAGTTTCATCAATCAGTGCATTCAAATTAGGAGCACCCACCACTTTCAACATATCGCGCATCTCAGCTGGGGATGGTCCAATATGTCGACGGTTTGCAAAGTCGTAGGGCAGATAGTCAGTTGGTTTAAATGGCATCTGGGTGCTCCTTTTTATAATTTTATCCGATGAGGGAGTTGTAGCCTGCTTCGTCCATGTAATCGTCCATTTGGGACAGATCACTTGGTTTGATTTTGAAAAACCATGCATCGCCCATTGGGTCGTCGTTTACCTTGGATGGTTCATCTATAAGCGTATCGTTGACTTCAACAATTTCACCATCAAGCGGTGCTAGAATATCAGATGCGGCTTTGACGCTTTCGATCACGACAACTTCGTCGTCTTTGGAAACAGTGTCGCCTTCCTCTGGGAGTTCTATAAAAACAATGTCTCCCAACTGGGTACTTGCATGTTCCGTGATGCCAACGACGACAATGTCACCTTCTACACGTAACCATTCGTGTTCTTCTGTATATTTCATTTGTCCTCTCCTTTTTTTTAGCGTTTGAAATTTGCGGTTACAAAGGGCAGTGCGGTGACCTCGACGGGCATCCGTTTGCCCCGCACCTCCCCGAACAGGATTGTCCCAAGGGTTGTTAAATCTTTTGCAACATAACCCATCGCCACAGGCCCCTCGATGCTGGGACCAAAGCCACCAGATGTGACTGTTCCAATCGGATCTGTATCTGTTTCGCGGGCAAATAAAGTGATACCCTCACGCATAGGTGCGCGCCCCGTGGGTCGTAATCCGACGCGTTTTCGGGCTGAGCCATGTTCAACTTCGTTAAAAATGACCTCGGCACCTGGAAATCCACCTGCACGTTCGCCATCCGCGCGACGGGCCTTTTGTATGGCCCACGTCAATGAGGCCGACACTGGTGTCGTATGGATATCAATATCATGACCATATAGGCAGAGCCCCGCCTCCAGGCGTAAGGAATCACGTGCGCCTAGGCCGATGAATTCAACGTCCTCATGAGCTAGTAATGCGCGAGCGACAGCATCTGCGGCAGTGATAGGAACAGAAATTTCATATCCATCCTCCCCGGTGTATCCCGAGCGTGAGACCCAACATTCCGCACCTGCAACTGGCAGAGTGTCGACATCCATGAAATCCATTTTGCCGAACCTTGGATGATATTCGCTCATAACACGTTCTGAGGTGGGCCCTTGGATCGCGAGAAGTGCACGATTTTCTAAAGCTTTGACGGTGATGGCTGGTTCCAGATTTGCGCGTAGATACGCGATGTCGGCGTCTTTGCAAGCTGCGTTTACCACCAAAAAGATATGATCCCCCCGATTTGCGAACATAAGATCATCTAAAATTCCGCCCTGATCATTCGTGAAAAACCCATAGCGTTGTCGATCAATGCCCAGATCCACTACATTCATGGGGATCAAGCTTTCGAGCGCGCGGGCGGTTGTTTCATAATCCGATCCACGCAGGATCACCTGTCCCATGTGACTGACGTCGAATAGGCCTGCTTTGGTGCGCGTATGAAGATGTTCTTTCATGACACCAGCGCGATACTGGACAGGCATGCTATAGCCTGCAAATGGTACCATTTTGGCGCCAAGTTCAACGTGTAGATCATAAAATGGCGTTTGCTTCAGGCTTTCGCTCATCCGGTTTCCTTCAATACTTTACCGGATAGACCGGCATCAATATCCTCACGGTTTTTAAACCGCGGTTTGATGCCCCCTCTGTCCTTTTGCCTGAGATCGCTATCCCTTCGGCGGATGTTAAAACATCACTCTCCAGAGTTTATTGTTACCATGGTCCTGTAGCCTGAGAGTTTCCGGGGGCGGTTGCTCCTTCGGCACTGCAAAACCAGTTCTCCCATGGTTCTTGGCGTATGTAGACACAAGTATACAAGTTTTTCAACGGCAATTTTTTGTGACCAATATTATTGATGGGTTTGACTTCGCTCATGCGCTGGGCCAACACTTCGCACATGAGCGATCCATATTTCTTTGGCTACGGAAGCCTAGTGAATACCAAAACCCATGTCTATCAGGACGCGCAACCTGCCAAATTACGGGGATGGCGCCGTGTTTGGCAGCGTACAAATGCACGTGACATGGCATTTTTGACGATCGTGCCGTCGGAATCAACAACTCTTCTTGGATTAATTGCAAAGGTGCCAGATGCGAATTGGGCGGCATTAGATGCAAGAGAAGAAGGGTACGATCGGATGGTTGCCACGGATATGATTGACCATGATCACGCGGCGAATCCAGAGCTGGCGATTTATGCGATCCCATCTGCGACCCGGTTTGCACCAACGCCGGATCATCCAATTTTGCTGAGTTATTTGGACGTTGTTTTACAGGGCTATTTGCGTGTTTTTGGCGAAGCGGGCGTTACGCATTTTATGGAAACGACGGATGGTTGGGATACGCTTATATTAGATGATCGCCGCCAACCAATCTATCCACGCGCACAAAACTTAAGTGCCGAAGAAATCGCACTTGTGGACACCTGCATCCACAAAGTCGGAGCGACTGTTCGAACCTAAATCGCTGTTTTCATGCTTTCTTCAAGATAAATTTCACGCAGGCGTGGAACCACAGATCCGGGTGCGCCACTGGATATTTTTTGACCATCCAATTCAACAACTGGTGTAACGAACGCGGATGCACTGGTAATAAATGCCTCATCAGCATTTTGTGCCTCTTCGATGGTAAAATTGCGTTCTTCAATTTTCATTTGTGCTTCATCTGCAAACCGCAACACCGCCGCGCGCGTGATCCCATGCAAGATGTCGTTTGAAAGTGCGCGTGTGATAATCACGCCGTCTTTTACAATATATGCATTGTTTGATGTGCCTTCGGTGACATGGCCGTCTTGCACCATCCATGCATCATCGGCACCTGCCTTTTGTGCCATCATCTTGCCCATTGAAGGGTAAAGAAGTTGAACTGTTTTGATGTCGCGTCGACCCCAGCGGATGTCCTCGATACTAATTACTTTGATTCCTGTTTTAGCCGAGGCGCTGTGTGCTAGGCCTGGTTTGCTTTGCGTAAATAAGACCACGGTGGGTTCGGTTGTGTCTGGATCTGGCCAAACAAAATCACGATCAGTGTGCGATCCGCGAGAAATTTGTAAATATATGCCCCCATCCACGAGTGCATTTGCATGTACCAGTTCGCGGTGTATCTCTAACCATTCGTCGCGTGTGTTGGGGTTTTTAATCTCAAGTTCGTCCAAAGATCGTTGAAGCCGAACGATATGACCGTCAAAGTCGATCAATTTGCTATCCAAGACTGAGGTCACTTCGTACACTGCATCTGCCATCAAAAACCCACGATCAAAAATTGAAACTGTCGCTTGGGTTTCTGGTAAATACTGTCCATTTACATAAACGGTGCGTGTCATTTTTATTCCTTTGTTTTATCCCCACAGTGCGGCGGATGCGGGGTGAACGCCAAGTTCATCATATTTGATCGGATGGTCGCGATCTTTCGACAATAGCAGCGGGCCGTCAAGGTCTACCAATGTCGCATCACCCGTCAGTAGGATTGCGGGTGCCATCGCCAGGGACGTACCCACCATGCAGCCGATCATGATGTCAAAACCCAGAGCGCGCGCGGCAGAACGGAGTTCAAGAGCAGCAGTTAAGCCACCAGTTTTATCCAGTTTAATGTTTATGCAATCATATTTTCCAACAAGGTGTGGCAGATCCGCGACCGTATGCACAGATTCGTCTGCACAAATTGGAATAGGGCGATCAAGGGTGCTTAGGCACTCGTCGTGACCCACGGCAAACGGTTGCTCTATCAATGATATATTCAGTTGCACAAGGTCCGTTATCAATGCGTGATACTCATCTGGTGTCCATCCTTCGTTCGCATCGATGACCAATTGCGCCTTTGGAGCGGCGTTGCGCACGGCGATAACGCGATCCAGATCATCTCTGTTGCCAAGTTTCAGTTTTAGAATTGGACGATGTCCATTCTCTGCCGCCGCCTGCGCCATTGCTTCAGAGGATCCGAGCGAAATGGTATAGGCTGTGGCAATGGGCTTGGGTGGACTTAGGCGTGCTAAGTTCCATACACATGTACCAGCTGTTTTTGCTTCTAAATCCCAAAGCGCGCAATCAATCGCGTTGCGTGCGGCACCTGCCTCTAACGCTCTGAGAAGTGCAGTTCGGGTGATGGGTGGCTCGACCGAGCGGATTTGGGCGATCACACTTTCAATGGTTTCGCCATATCGCGCATAGGGCACGCACTCGCCCCACCCCACATATCCATCACGTTCTATCCTCACCGTCACAACATCGGCCCGCGATTTACTGCCTCGGGATATGTTAAAGCTGTTTTTAAGCGCGAAGGATTGATGCGAAACGGTGATTTTCATGGTGCTATGTCTGCTTTCATTAAAACTGAATCATCCTTTCAGATCAGATGCAATTCCAATCGATCTGCGGCAACGCAGAAAATTATTCTGCATATGCATAATTTTGTTGCGCTTGGATTGGTAATTTTATAACCACGGCTCGATAAAAATCGAAATTTAGTTGCGCAAGCAGAAAGGCCGCCATGTCATTTCGCATCCAACCAACTCCAGTCGCTCGTCCAAATCGCTGCCAATTGTTCGGCCCGGGATCGCGTCCCGCGATTTTTGAAAAAATGGCGTCCAGCGCTGCTGATGTTGTAAACCTTGATCTTGAGGATTCGGTTGCGCCGTCCGATAAAGACAGTGCTCGCCAAAATGTGATCGAGGCCATTGGTTCAATCGCTTGGGGAAACAAAACGTTGTCGGTGCGCATCAACGGTTTGGATACGCCTTATTGGTATCGTGATGTCGTTGCATTGCTTGAAAATGCATCCGAGCGTTTGGATCAGATCATGATCCCAAAGGTAGGATGCGCGGCTGATTTATACGCAGTGGATGCGTTGGTGACGGCTGTCGAGCGCGCGCAAAATCGCACCAAGCAAATCGCATTCGAAGTCATTATCGAAAGTGCTGCTGGCATCGCGCATGTTGAAGAGATCGCCGCGGCGACACCCCGATTGCAGGCCATGTCTTTGGGTGCGGCAGATTTCGCCGCTTCCATGGGAATGGCAACGACTGGGATTGGTGGAACACAGGCGAACTATTACATGCACCACGAAGGAAAAAATTATTGGTCGGATCCATGGCATTGGGCACAATCGGCCATTGTTGCTGCGTGTCGGACACATGGCGTGTTGCCAGTTGATGGCCCCTATGGGGATTTTTCAGATGACGAAGGTTTCCGCGCGCAAGCACGTCGTTCGGCGACATTGGGCATGGTTGGAAAGTGGGCCATCCATCCGAAACAAATCGCCCTTGCGAACGAAGTTTTCACCCCATCGGACGAGGCCGTAACCGAAGCACGCGAAATCCTTGAGGCGATGGAAACGGCCAAAGCAAATGGCGAGGGTGCGACTGTTTACAAGGGTCGACTTGTAGACATCGCATCAATCAAACAGGCGGAAGTGATTGTTAAGCAATCAGAGATGATTGCGGCAAATTGATCGTAGGTTCGTCGCAACCGTCATGCGAAGCGCGACCTTCACAATGAAATGAGGGGGACGCTCTATAGTTATATCGCTCGGAGCGTATTTTGCGGCAGAATTGAAGCTGTGATCGCAATAGGTGGTGATTTGGATGCATCCAATTTGCCTTGGAACGCACTGAAAAACAGGGCTCAAAAATGTATGATCGGCCGCAGGCAGGAATTGAATGCTTGCAATAAATATGCATGGATACCATATAGCGTGTCGAACCAAGATAAAGGCAGATCATGACCCACTATCTAGATTTTGAAAAACCATTGGCTGAAATCGAAGGCAAAGCAGAAGAACTGCGTGCAATGGCGCGTCAAAACGAGGATATGGATATTGAGGAAGAGGCGGCTGCCCTAGATCGAAAAGCGCAGCAGCTGCTTGAAGAACTGTACCAAACACTAACGCCCTGGCGGAAATGTCAGATCGCACGTCACCCTGAACGTCCACATTGTCAGGATTATATCGATGCATTGTTTACTGAATTTACGCCTCTTGCGGGGGATCGTAATTTTGCAGACGATCATGCGGTCTTAGGTGGATTAGCGCGCTTTAACGATACGCCGGTGATCGTAATTGGCCACGAAAAAGGCAACGATACAAAATCGCGCATCGAACGGAATTTTGGCATGGCACGGCCCGAAGGCTATCGCAAAGCGATTAGGCTAATGGAAATGGCGGATAAATTCGGTCTACCGGTGATTACCTTGGTGGACACACCAGGTGCCTATCCCGGCAAAGGTGCGGAAGAGCGCGGCCAATCAGAGGCGATCGCGCGGTGTACCGAAAAATGCCTGCAACTTGGCGTGCCGTTGGTCTCAGTTATCATTGGCGAGGGCGGTTCTGGTGGCGCAGTCGCATTTGCAACGGCCAATCGCGTGGCTATGTTGGAACATTCTGTTTATTCGGTAATTTCACCCGAAGGCTGCGCATCGATCCTTTGGAAGGACGCAGAAAAAATGCGCGAGGCTGCCGAGGCGTTGCGCCTTACTGCGCAGGATTTGAACAAATTAGGCGTGTGTGATCACGTGATCTCAGAACCCATGGGTGGCGCACATCGTGATCGTGATGCAACGATAGAATCCGTGAAAGTGGCGATTAGCGATATGTTGTCTAACATGACATCATTAAACGCCTCAGCATTGATCCAAGATCGTCGTAGAAAATTCCTTGAGATGGGATCCAAGGGTTTGGCGGCCTAACGCATCACATGCCTAACATTTTTAAGCTCTGCGTTACATCGCTGCGCACAGCGAGGCGCAAGCTGGGTTCGTCCCCCGCCTTAAGTGCGGCAAGTATCACTTTGTGAAAATGGGGCGGTTCTTTTCGGTTAAGTTTACCATACAGGCTGCGCATGGTTGGCCCAAGTTGCAACCATACCGTTTCCGCCATGGCCAGCATGGCGGGGGCCTGTGCGCGTAAATACAGGGTGCGGTGGAAATCTAAATTGCTGCGGATGTAGGCGACAGCATCATGATTGTCGATCGCTGCTGCAATTGTTGCGTTGATCCGCTGTAATCGATCTATCAACGCCAAATGCGCACGGGGCAGGGCGCGCGATGCCAGCTCTACCTCGATTAATGATCGCAAGGCAGACAATTCCTCTATTCGTTCGCTGGTCAATTCGGGAGTAAAGACACGACCCGAATTGGACATAGACAATGCACCCTCAGCCACCAAACGGCGTATAGATTCACGCGCTGGCGTCATCGATACGCCAAATTGATGGCCAATCCCGCGCAGGGTCAGTGCATGACCTGGCAAAATTTCACCGTGCATTATCTGGGTGCGTAAACCGCGATACACGCGATCGTGGGCGACAACTGTTTGGTCGGTATTGTTGGACTTTTTCATTACTCTTGTTTGTGATCACAAAAGATCAAAGTCAAGGATTGAAATCGTATCGATGTAATTGATTGCCCGATTTCCGTAACCAGTCGCGTTGTTCATCGTAATCGCCGTAGATGTCCCGCACCAGTGACCAAAAGGCAGCCGAATGGTTCATTTCCAACAAATGCGCCACCTCATGCGCAGCGACATAGTTTAGGACATCAGGTGGGGCCATGACAAGTCGCCAAGAATACATCAAATACCCCTCTGATGTGCAAGAGCCCCAACGCGAACGGGTGTCCCGCAAACGCAGCCCGGCATACGATTGTCCAATTCGTTCTGCGTAACGATCCGATGCCTGTGCAAGGCGTTCTCGGGCCAGTGATTTCAAAAATCCCTTAACTTGGGCGCCAATCGCTGTTGATTTCAACGGAATCAAAATTTCACCGTTTGCCGCTGTTATCCGTCGCAGATCGGAATGACGAATGACATGCGCGCGCCCTAGGACGGGGATATCCGCATTTGCTTGGACCTGCACCCGTGCGATGTTTTTGTGATTATCGAAAATCCATGACGCCTTACTGTCAAAAAAATCCTGAAAGGTTGAATCTGGCACAAAATGTGGCCCTGTAATTGTGATGCGCCCGTCAAGAGAAGAGATTCTAAGTGATAGCCGTTTTGCACGTTTAGATCGCCGTAAAGTGGCGCTAATACTTGGGTGATCACGAAGAAATATCTGCATTTTTTCCACCTTATGGCATATATTGCGAACCGATACTAATTTTCTTGTTCAAAGCCTTTGACATACAGCGACTCTTATGGCAGTTGGCGCAGATCGTCGACAAGACCAAAGTTTTTGAAAGGGATCATTATGCCCAAAGAAGAATGGGGTACAAAACGCGTTTGCCCCACCACAGGTAAGCGTTTTTATGACCTAAACGCAGATCCAATCGTTAGCCCGTACACGGGCGAGGTTGTTGAACTGGACACCAGCAAAACACGATTGATCGCAGCTGATCAAGAAGATGCAGTAACGCGTAAAGCCAAACAAACAGAAATTTCTGAAGATGATGTGGTTCTAGATGATGATGACGTCGATATCGATGTTGATGATGAACTGCTGGATGAAGAAGATGACGATAGCGTCCCATTGGATGATATCGCGGACATGTCTACAGAAGACGACGACGGCTAAACACATCTTTCCGGCGGTATTTTCTTCTTGATCATATCGCCGGGATTGCATACCTATATGCACCAATTTGGGGCCTTAGCTCAGCTGGGAGAGCGCTACAATGGCATTGTAGAGGTCAGGGGTTCGATCCCCCTAGGCTCCACCAAATCTCATTAAAAATACATAACTAAATCAGTGTCACAAATTGTTCGGTGATGCGCATTGCCTCATATCTGGAAATTCGACACTTTCCGTTTGATATTTGTTCTAAGGATGCTGAATTCATCGCAAACTACATGGAATGCTCAAATCACTATTTACCGAATAGCGAATTGTGAGGGTTTTGCAGAAGTTTGTCGCCCGAGAGGTCCCAGAGTTTTCTCACAAGTGCGGCATGTGTGATGCGAAACTCTTCAGTATGGCGGGATGATTGTGTCATTGATTCAGATGCATTGATTATGGATGGTCTGGCGAAATGAGTGTTCGTACACAAAAAGCATACTGGCGTTCTCAAAAAAGCCGACGTATTACCGGCGTATTACCGACCTAACACCGATTGGCCAAATAGATGAAAATGGATACATTAGATTGGGTGATGTTAATCACATTAGCCACGGTATGGGGTGGGTCATTTTTGTTCAACGCTGTCCTTGTTTCGGAACTTCCTGTCCTGACGATTGTGGCGATCCGCGTGACCTTGGCGGCCCTTGCATTGTGGGTTTTTGTGCGTGTAACTGGACGCATTGTCCCACGCTCTGCATCTGTCTGGGGTGCGCTTTTGGTGTTGGGAGTGTTGAACAACGCGATTCCCTTTAGTTTAATTGTTCAAGGCCAAACCCAAATTTCATCTGGTTTGGCGTCAATTTTGAATGCGACAACGCCGCTGTTTACGATACTTGTAGCAGGTTTTTTACTTTCAGATGAACGATTTAGCGTAATGCGCATAATGGGGGTTGTTGTTGGATTTGCAGGCGTGATTGTCATGATTGGACCTGATGCGTTGCAGGGATTGGGCGCGAATTTTTGGGCCCAAATGTGTGCGTTGGGGGCCGCCGTTTCATATGGGTTCGCGAGCGTATATGGACGTCGTTTCCGAGAACTAAAGGTTGACCCGGTCATGGTTGCAACGGGTCAGGTTACCATGTCATCTCTGGTGTTGTGGCCGATCGCACGTTGGATTGATGGGCCGCAAAATTTAACAATGATTTCGTGGAATGCGGGGCTGTCGATGTTTGGACTTGCGGTGTTGTGCACATCGTTTGCCTATATTCTATATTTTCGCATTTTGGAGAGAGCAGGCGCCACGAATATTTCCTTGGTAACTTTTCTGGTACCGATTTCGGCAATAATTTTAGGTATTCTTGTACTGGATGAACAGATTTTTATGAAAGAAATCATTGGGATGGCTCTGATTGGACTGGGTTTGGCTATTATTGATGGCCGTGTCTTTTCCCGACTTAGGGATTGACCGCCGCAGGGGCATTCGGTACGGGCAGGGCCTTATTTGATGCAGGATAAAATATGGCACGCAAACGCAAGGGACGCGCAATTTCGGGTTGGGTGATCATCGATAAACCCGCAGGGTGGACTTCGACAGCGATCGTGAACAAGGTCAAATGGGCGTTCCAAGCGCAAAAGGCGGGTCATGCTGGGACGCTGGATCCAGATGCAACGGGTGTGCTTGCTGTTGCCTTGGGAGAGGCGACCAAAACGGTTCCGTATATCACCGATGCGCTCAAAGCCTATGAGTTCATGATAAAATTCGGAGAGGCAACGAATACTGACGACGCTGAAGGAGAGGTCATTTTACGTTCGGATAAACGCCCCTCAAGTAGCGAAATAAAAGAGGCGCTTCATGCTTTTGTCGGAGATATTGAGCAAGTGCCACCTAAATTTTCGGCAATCAAGGTTGATGGACAGCGTGCCTATGCACTGGCGCGGGGGGGTGAAGATGTTACGCTGGCAGCGCGGCCACTCTATGTGGAGAGCCTTATTTTGAATGATCACCCTGATGAGGATCATGCCCAATTAGAAATGGTTTGCGGCAAAGGTGGTTATGTCCGCTCGATCGCGCGGGACGTGGGGGAAATGTTGGGGTGCTACGGCCATGTTCAGTGGTTGCGCCGTACATGGTCCGGCCCCTTTGAGGTGCAAGAGGCTGTCACCCTAGAAACGATCGAAAAACTTGCGCGCACCCCCGACATTGAAACATATTTGCAACCAATGGAAATAGGGCTGGCTGATTTGGAAATGGTCAGCTGTGCGCCCGAGGCCGCAGCGCGGCTGCGCAATGGAAATCCAGCGATGGTAATAGGTCAAAATTTGGAGTACGGCGATGAATGTTGGGCGCAGTGTGAAGGCCAGCCTGTCGCTGTTGGTATTTTCAAATCTGGCGAATTGCATCCATCTCGGGTGTTTGTTCATTCGCTCAAAGGTGCCTAGGTATCGTCTGGGGAAGAGTTGGCAAAATCGGGCGTAAATTAAATTTCTAAAAATTTACCCTATTTCGATACCTAGGCAGGTAACACTACACAAAACAAAAAAATAAAATGCCAACTTAGCATGCAGTATAACACAGTTTCAGAACGAACGCAGTTACGGAAACCCTTACCTAGTTGCAATTGGCGCAACAAAATACAAAGTTATTCTCATGTTAACACGGACCCACCAAAAGGATGATGCGGCGTCGGTTGCAATTTATTCGGATTGTGAACGCTATCGCTACAGTTTGACCCGCGTATGGGATCAAAAGGCGCATATGGTGCATTTTGTAATGTTGAATCCGTCGACGGCAACCGAGGTACAAAATGATCCAACGGTTGAGCGTTGTGAACGCCGCGCACGTGCGCTGGGCTATGGTGGGTTCCGAGTGACAAATATTTTTGCCTGGCGTGATACGGACCCCAAAAAAATGCGGGCGGCCCGCGATCCAGTTGGCCCTGCAAATGATGCCGCCATTCTGGAGGCATGTGAGTGGGCAAATGTGACGGTTGCGGCATGGGGCACGCATGGCGAACATTTGGCGCGCGGAGAACGGGTGAAGTCGATTTTGCAGACGATGGATATTCCCGTGTTTCATCTAGGATTGTCAAAGGCAGGGCATCCCAAGCACCCGCTTTATATTTCATATACTCAACAACCCATTCTATGGAGTGACTTGAATGGCAGATAATCAACGCTTGAATGAACAAATGGAACAATTGCTCAATCATCCAGCGCTGCGTATGCAACGTTCTGTGTTTGCAATGTTATGGTTTAATTTATTGCGTGGATTGGCCTTTGGATTAGGGTCTGTTTTGGGTGCTACAATCCTTGTTTACATCACCGTTCAGATATTGGCCCAGATCGAGTTTATCCCAATTCTTGGGGATTGGGCGATCCAGTTGATTCAGCAAATCGAAATGAAGCGTTAACCAAGCTTGCAATCTGAGATTGAAATCAGAACTGTTGAGTTCCATGGTTATCCTTGGGAAAAAGGGGTGTATCATGTTGATGTTATCGGGTCTATTGGGTTTCATGCTTTTAGGTAGCATTGCGTTGATGCCAGATATTGAACCACCGATCACGGATGAAGAAGAGTTCGAACCTGATGCCCCTGAATTAGAAGAACCAACACCGCCAACAGATGGTCCTGATTTATTATGGGGGCGTTTCTTGGATGATATGATTGATGGACGCGAAGGTGATGATACGCTGAGTGGTGGATTTGGGAACGACACCGTTATAGGTGGTAATGGAAATGATGTTGTGACTGGTGGTCAGGGGGATGATGATCTGCAGGGATTAACGGGTCAAGATACGATTAGTGGTGACGACGGTAATGATAAGCTGACTGGTGCCTCTGGGCATGACCTGTTGGATGGTGGCGCTGGCCAAGATACGCTGAGCGGTGGTTTGGGTCACGATATCTTACGTGGCGGACATGTTGCGGATGCTCTGCACGGGGATGACGGGGATGACGGGGATGATGTGCTGAGTGGTGGCTCAGGCAATGACTCGCTTATGTGGGGTGCGGGTGATGACGTTCTGGCTGATACGGACCTAGAGCGTGCTTACCTAAATGGGGGTTCAGGCGATGACATCATTCAAAGTTATGGCGCTGATATGATGACAGGGGGCGAAGGTGCGGATACGTTTGTCTATACAGATGTTGGTGACGAACCTATCAAGATTTCAGATTATGATCCGACTGTCGATACCTTGGCGATCCAGTTCCTAGAAGAGGACGCGCGCGAAATATCTGTACGCCAAGTTTCGGATGACGTGTACGAAGTGCGGCTAGAAGATCAGGTGGCCGCATATGTCACGTCAAGCGCGCCCTTTGATGCCGCGAGCATTGTCATTCAACGGGCGTCATAGAATCCGCTTTGCAAATCCAATATTTTTCAGTAAAAGCTCTAAATCTGTGCAAACAGATTCCTCCAAGGGCCCTGCTGGACGACATCCCGGCTTGTGCCATAACCCTTAGATAAAAGGAGACCCCGATGTCGATTACTGCTGAAGAAAAAGCACGCGTCATGAAAGAGTTCGCGACGAAAGAAGGCGATACTGGTTCCCCAGAGGTGCAAGTTGCCATTCTAACGTCACGTATCACAACCCTGACAGAGCACTTCAAAACACATAAAAAAGATAACCACGGTCGCCGTGGACTTTTGAAGATGGTTGCGCAGCGTCGTAAGCTTCTTGATTACCTGAAAGCAAAAGAAGAACAGCGTTACACTGATCTGATCAAGCGTTTAGGCATTCGTCGCTAATTTGCGATCTGCTTCTGAATTCATCAAACCGCGCCTTTTGGTGCGGTTTTTTGTTTGCATATGTAAGTTGATCTAATCCTTTCCATATCTTGGTTTCTCCTATATACGCGCGATATCTGAGATCAGGCGCCCGGACTCCAGCGCCCGAAATATAAGATAAAGGGGTCAGGGGGAATCCGCCCTCTACGCAAATGGCCAGTGGGCCAATTTAGGAAAATAAGATGTTCGAAGTAACGAAAAAATCTATGCAGTGGGGCGAAGAAACGCTGACACTGGAAACAGGCAAAGTTGCACGTCAAGCAGACGGCACAGTGATTGCCACATTGGGCGAAACATCAGTGATGGCAAACGTCACATTCGCCAAGTCGATGAAAGAGGGACAAGACTTTTTCCCTCTGACAGTACATTACCAAGAGAAATACTATGCCGCTGGTAAAATTCCTGGTGGATTTTTCAAGCGAGAAGCACGCCCATCTGAGGCAGAAACACTAACTGCGCGTCTGATCGACCGCCCCATTCGCCCATTATTCGTTGATGGTTTCAAAAACGAAGTATTGGTTATGTGTACAGTTCTTAGCCACGATTTGGTGAATTCACCAGATATCGTCGCGATGATTGCGGCATCTGCTGCGCTTACCATTTCTGGCGTGCCATTCATGGGCCCGATCGGTTGTGCACGCGTTGGATTTGTTGACGGTGAGTACATTCTGAACCCAACCGTGGATGACATGGACGGTCTACGCAACAATCCAGAGCAACGTTTGGATCTAGTCGTCGCTGGTACAAAAGATGCCGTGATGATGGTTGAGTCAGAAGCGTATGAATTGACCGAAGATGAAATGTTGGGGGCTGTCACCTTTGCCCACGAACAAATCCAGCCAGTGATTGATTTGATCATTGATTTGGCCGAAATCGCGGCAAAAGAGCCATTTGATTTTGCGCCGATCGATTACTCTGATCTATTCGCAGCGGTAAAAGCCGCAGGCGAAGAGCAAATGCGCGCGGCGTATGGAAACACGGACAAGCAAGAGCGTGTTGAAGCGGTTGCTGCGGCACGCGAAACCATCAAAGCCGCACTGAGCGAAGAGCAGTTGGCTGATGCCAACCTTGGCTCCGCCATGAAAAAGCTGGAAGCCAGCATTCTACGCGGTGACGTGGTAAAAGGCGGCAAGCGTATTGATGGTCGTGCGACGACAGATGTACGCGCGATCGTAAGTGAAACAGGCATGTTGCCGCGTACGCATGGTTCAGCGCTGTTCACCCGTGGTGAAACCCAAGCCTTGGCTGTAACTACATTGGGCACTGGCGATGATGAACAGATGATCGACGCGCTACATGGCACATATAAATCAAACTTCATGTTGCACTATAACTTCCCGCCCTATTCTGTTGGCGAAGTTGGACGTGTCGGATCACCAGGTCGTCGTGAAATCGGTCACGGTAAACTGGCTTGGCGGGCGCTTCAGGCGGTTTTGCCAGCGGCAACAGATTTCCCATACACAATCCGCGTCGTTTCAGAAATCACTGAATCAAACGGTTCATCCTCAATGGCGTCTGTATGTGGTGGTTCATTGTCTATGATGGATGCAGGTGTCCCACTTAAGGCTCCAGTTGCGGGTGTGGCAATGGGTCTGATCCTTGAAGATGACGGGGATTATGCGATCCTAACAGACATTTTGGGTGACGAAGATCACTTGGGCGATATGGACTTTAAAGTGGCAGGTACCGAAAACGGGATCACGTCACTGCAAATGGACATCAAAGTCGCAGGTATCACAGCCGAGATCATGAAGAACGCTTTGGCACAGGCCAAAGCTGGTCGCTTACATATCTTGGGTGAAATGGCGAACGCATTGACCGAAGCAAGCGAATTCTCAGTACACGCACCACGTATTGAAACAATGCAGGTACCAACAGACAAAATCCGTGAAGTGATTGGATCAGGTGGTAAAGTGATCCGTGAAATCGTGGAAGTGTCTGGCGCAAAAGTTGACATCAACGATGATGGTCAAATCAAGATTGCGTCTCCTGACGGAGAGTCTATCAAGAAAGCATATGAAATGATTTATGCGATCGTGGCAGAACCTGAAATCGGGCAAATCTATACAGGTAAAGTTGTGAAGGTTGTCGATTTCGGCGCGTTTGTGAACTTCTTTGGCAAACGTGACGGTCTGGTTCATGTGAGCCAAATTGAAAACCGTCGTCTAAACCATCCATCAGATGTGCTGAAAGAGGGCCAAGAGGTCAAAGTTAAACTTCTAGGGTTTGATGATCGTGGTAAGGTTCGCTTGGCTATGAAGATGGTGGATCAAGAAACAGGCGAAGAAATCGCTGAAGAAAAGTCTTCTAACGAAGAATAAATAAAAAAGGCCCTCTTGAAAAAGAGGGCCTTTTTTCTGCTTATGCTTTTCTGTTTTATTGTGACAGCCAAGAGAGCGTTTCAAAGAACTGCGCACCACATGCAAGACGATTTAATTTAGTTATGTTCCCTGTGGTCGGGTCAAGTTGTACGTCGCGAATAGTGATATCCCCTTGCACGTCGATTTCCACCGTTACCGTAAACGGTGAAATTACAGTTTGATTAATCAGAATAGTCCCAGCATCGCTGATATGAACTCCAAGACTCGTTGCAGTATTACACAACAACGAACACATGTGTTCAGATTAAATCTGATTTCTAAATCAGTCACAAAAATTGTTCACGGCGACCATTCTGGTCGCCGTTCGCGTTTTTGTCGTTTTACGTCGCAACGATTTTTTTGCTAATTACTTAGCACGCTAAAATGAAACTCAAACGCTCATACAAATGTACTTCAGTTCAAGATAGTCATCGATACCGTGATGGCTACCTTCGCGTCCTAGACCTGATTGTTTAACGCCTCCAAACGGCGCTACTTCGGTCGATATGATCCCCGTGTTGACCCCAACAATGCCGTATTCCAATGCTTCTGCAACTTTGTATACGCGGCTGAGATCCTTGGCATAGAAGTAAGAAGCGAGACCAAATATGGTATCATTGGCCAGTTCAATCACTTCGTCAACGTCGTCAAATTTAAATAGTGGAGCCAATGGGCCAAAGGTTTCCTCGGTGGCAACGGCCATATCCTTGGTCGCGCCCGTAACAATCGTCGGGGGCATAAAGAAGCCTTCGCCTTGATGGCTTTCACCTCCATAAAATACAGTGCCGCCCTTGGCTGTCGCATCTGCAATATGCTCTTGGACTTTGGTGATCGCATCTTGGTTGATCAATGGACCCAACGCCACGCCATCCTCAAGCCCATCACCTATTTTCATTTTGGACAGTGCTGCAGCCAGTTTTTCCGCAAAGGCATCATGAACACCTGCCTGAACATAGATCCGATTGGCACACACACATGTTTGGCCGTTGTTGCGGAATTTACACATGATTGCGCCTGCAACTGCTTCGTCTAGATCTGCATCGTCAAATACGATAAATGGTGCATTGCCGCCCAGCTCCATTGAACACTTTATTACCTGATCCGCCGCCTGGCGCAACAGGATGCGGCCAACTTCGGTTGATCCTGTAAATGTCAGTTTGCGCACGGCTGGGTTTTCACAAAACTCTTTCCCGATTTCTGATGAACGGGAAGATGGGATAATTGACAAAACACCCTTTGGGATTCCTGCGCGTTCCGCCAAGACGCCCATGACCAACGCTGACAATGGTGTCTCTGCTGCCGGGCGCGCAACAAAAGAACAACCCGCAGCCAATGCTGGCGCGGCTTTACGTGTGATCATTGCGTTTGGGAAATTCCAAGGTGTGATCGACGCCGCAACGCCGATTGGCTGTTTTAGAACCATGATGCGTTTGTCGGGTTGATGCCCTGGAATTGTTTCACCGTAAATACGTTTTGCTTCTTCTGCGAAAAATTCAATGAATGACGCACCATATCCGATTTCGCCTTTTGCTTCGGAAAATGGCTTCCCCTGTTCGGCAGTCAAGATAGTGCTAAGATCATCTGTATTTTCCATCATTAGATCGTACCAACGACGTAAAATATTGGCGCGCTCTTTCGCGGTTTTGGCGGCCCATTCTTTTTGTGCGACCTCTGCTGCTGCGATTGCCTGCGCAGTTTGCGCACGGCTCAGGTCCGCAACTTTGGCAATAACATCTCCTCTGGCGGGGTTCGTTACGTCAAATGTTGCCCCATCTTCGCCGTCAACCCACTCGCCAGCTAAATAGCCTTGTGTTGCTAGCAATGATGGGTCTTTCAGCAGGTTTTTCAAATTGGTTTCGTTTGCCATGGCGTCCTCCGAAAATATCTCGTGCATAGGCAAATCACCTCTGTCATAGATTGTCCAGCCTACAAAGGAGCCCGAAATGTCGCGAATAGATTATGATGATGCTTATGCCAATGCTGCGTATATACCAAACGCAAATGATTTTATCACGCGCTGGCAATCTGAGGCTTCAGCGTTTCGTGCAGACATGCTGGAACAAGGACGTGCTGAATTAGAGATCGAATATGGTCAAAGTAAACGGCAAACGTATGATGTCTTTAATGCTGAAGGTGATGCAAAGGGCACGTTGGTCTTTGTGCATGGGGGATATTGGCGGCGGTTTGATAAATCCTATTGGTCACATTTTTCGCATGGTGCATTAACTCAAGGATGGCGGGTGGTGATGCCCTCGTATGATTTATGCCCTCGTGTCTCGATTGCTCAAATTACGCAGCAAATGCGCAGCTTTGTAACTCAAATCGCGGAAAAGTATGCAGGAGCAATTGCGCTGACGGGACACTCTGCTGGTGGCCATCTGGTGGCGCGGTTAGGTGTGCCCGGCGTGCTGTCCGATGATCTTGTCTCTCGCATTACGCACATTGTGCCAATTTCAGCAGTCGCTGATTTGCGCACCTTAGTGTTTACAGAAATGAATAACGATTTTCGACTGACAGATGAAGCCGCCAAAGCTGAAAGCCCCGCATTAATGCCTAAACCAAGCTGCCCCGTGACTGTTTGGGTTGGAGGCGATGAACGACAAGTGTTTTTAGAACAAGCAATGATTTTGGCCGAAAACTGGGGTGTAAAAATGATCGTGCGTCAGGGTGAACATCATTTCGATGTAATTGATGGATTGAAAGACCCTGACAGTATTTTGGTACGGCTTTTAACTTCATAAACTCTAGCTAAAATACACTTTTAATTGAATATTAAAAAATTGCCTCACTCACTTCCCAGAGATGCTGTGGTAGGTGCCGATATAACAACACATGGGGTCGGCGATTTTTTCTGCCATATATTGGGTTGTTTCCGAGGTTGCCCCGCGGTTTGGGACTTAGTAATTTAAGTGTAATATTCACGATATTTATTATTTGGAGTCATTAACGTCACGAACTATAATTATTCTAGGCGTTTGCGCCGGAGTTTACAATAAAGTCCTTAGACCACGCGTATTCGTTTCTTATCAAACACACGTAACACTGTTTTTAACTCATGACCGCGTTTTAAAATTTGCCCGTCCATTCCGATGACGCTGTATTCGCCTTGCTTGTTTCGAAGCTTTGGGCGTTTTTCGATTCTGTATAATGGCTGTTCAGCGGTACGTCGAAATATTGAAAAAACGGCAACTTCTATTAACGATGAAATACCGTAATCACGCCATTCGCCGGCGGCGACCATTTGTCCATACAGCGAAAGTATAACGCTTAGCTCAGTTCGATGAAACGCGACAACATGATGGGCATGCGTCCCTGGAAAGGGTGTTAAAGTGTTCATAAGGTGAGAGTTGCGCCATCCGAAGTAATTTTCAAGTGAAAAAGGCCCCACGTAATGTGGGGCCTTTTGGGTAGCAGGATTGTTGAACTGCTTATTCCATGTCTTCTGGCAATATTTGGTTCAACACGATTGCCAAGAAAGCGGTTGGTGCAACTGCAGATGTTGCCAGTGTTTTCCAAATGCCAGGTAAATACTGAACGGCAGACGGTACAAGGTTTAGTCCCAGACCCGCGGTCAGAGAAATTGCAATGATCACCATGTTACGGCGTGTCATTTTCACTTCTGACAATACGTTCATACCAGCGGCTGCGACCATACCAAACATTACGATCACACCGCCGCCCAAGACAGGCAGAGGCATTGAAGCGATCAAGGCACCGATTTTTGGGATTAACCCGCACACAACTAGGATTGCCCCCGCTATGGTAACGACATGGCGGCTCATGATGCCTGTCATGCCAACGATACCAACGTTTTGGCTAAATGAGGTGTTTGGCAGACCACCAAAGACACCAGCAACGGCGGTTCCTAGACCGTCAGCATAAGTTGCGCCTGCAATCTCTTCATCTGTCGCCTCACGTCCCGCACCTGCTTTCGCGGTTGCAGATGCGTCGCCAACGGTTTCTACCGCAGAGACGATTGATACCAAAGTAACTGCTATGACAGCGCCCAGATTGAATTCAAAACCGTATGGCAAAACTTGGATGCTGGTAATCCAGCTTGCCTTTTGAAATCCAGCTAGGCTCACCATTCCTGACATTGCTGCTACAGCGTATCCAGCAAGCAATCCAATAAGAATAGCGGCATTTGACACTGCGCCTGAAGTTTTGAATTTAAACAGGAGGGCAACAATAATCACAGTCAACGCCACCGTCCAATGCTTCAGCGATCCAAAGCTTTCAGCTGCCATTTGGAAATCTGCTGCACCTCCAGCTGCGTATTTTATGCCAACTGGAATGAGGTATAGACCAATGGCCAAAATGACCAAGCCTGTGACAAGCGGCGGGAATAGAAAACGGATGCGTCCGATAACTGAACCAAGCGCAAAGTGGATAAGGCCGCCGATAATACAGGCAGTCAATGCAACGCCCAACCCTTGGGTCGCTGAAATTCCTGCCAAAACACCAACAAAGGCAAAGCTGGTGCCCTGCATAATTGGCATGCGTGCGCCGATTGGCCCAATCCCCATTGTTTGGAAGATTGTTGCCACGCCCGCAAAGAGCATCGCCATTTGGATCAAATAAACTTGTTCGGCGCTTCCGAATGCTAATCCAGCGGCCCCAGCAACGATGATTGAAGGTGTCACGTTTGACGCAAACATCGCCAATACGTGTTGTAAACCAAGTGGTACCGCCTGGCTCATCGGCGGCATTGAGTTGGGATCGCTATACGCTCCCAGTGCTTTATCAGTCATTGTAAGTCTCCCCTGATTGACTGTTTTTTAATCGTTCCGCCTCTTTGGTGGGCGAATTTCTAAGACTTTGATACAACTATATATGGTGTGTCAAAGAAAAATTCTTCTAGATTTGCGCCCTGCCCAATCCGATCGACAACACAGAACAAGCCAGGGGCATGTAACGGTGTCAAAACCCCGTGCCATGTATTGCGATGAAAATTGATGCCTTGGCCTGCATTTGACATGAACGCACGTGGACGCCCGGGAGCGCCATTTTGATCACCCGCAACGATAATTAAAAATGGAAAATATGCCATTGGAACAAAGGCTTGTGATCCCTCGGGATGTCGTTCCATCATCGTTAGTTCGTAAGGAAGCTGGCGCACCTGGGCATTAAAAATGCTGATGCCCGCGCGTCCCTGATTAAAGTCGAGCTGTGCAAGGTCATGATAGCGCCCACACAGGCCTTGGTTTATTATTTTGTCTGGTGCGCCTCTCGCCTCAAGTATTTCGCCAAAGGGGGCAAATTCATGTGAATCTAAAGGTTCGATTGAAATTTTGGCACTCATGGAAGAACCTCACTTAATCGAAGTTCAGCGATCCGTTCGACCTGTTTGCATGCCTCTTCGAATTCGATAGATGTTTCGTTATTCAGGCGGCGTTCAAATGCATGAAGGATCCCCAATTTGGAATTGTCCCGCACTGCGATGATAAAGGGAAACCCATGCTTTTGAACATAATTAGCGTTTAAGGCCTGAAATTTTGTACGTTCCTCATCGGTCAGTGCATCAAGCCCTGCCGACGCTTGTTCAGAGGTGCTTTCTTTGGTGAGGCGCTTTGCAGCGGCTAATTTGCCAGCCAGGTCAGGGTGTGCACGCAGAACCCCCAATCGCATGTGTTGGCTGGCACGCCGGAAGACACGAGCCATCGCATTGTGTAGGCCAATCGCGCAATCATGGGCGGGCCCTAGTTCGCTATCAAATGCGCCTTCTGCAACCCACTTTGAATGTTCAAAAATCGAACCATATGTTTCAACAAACCGCTCACGCGTCATTTGGCTGGGTCGTTCAATATGAACTGGCGGGTGGTTTTCGCTCCAGTGCTTGGCGATGGCGCGACGGGTTGCAAACCATACCCCTTCTTTTGATCGCGCGTACTCCATGAAGCGACGTAAAGCCATCACACGACCAGGTCGCCCAATTAGCCGACAATGCAGGCCGATGGACATCATTTTGGCTTGTCCATCCGCACCTTCGGCATAGAGCGCATCAAAGCTGTCTTTCAAATAGTTAAAGAATTGATCACCCGCATTGAAACCTTGGGGTGTTGCAAAGCGCATATCATTGGCATCTAGGGTATAGGGAATAATCAATTGATCATGTCCATCCACATGAATCCAATAGGGCAGGTCATCTGCGTAGGTGTCTGAGATATAATCAAACCCACCTTCTTTGGCGACCAATGCAACCGTGTTTTGCGAACAGCGTCCAGTGTACCACCCAAAGGGACGTTCTCCAGTCACTTCCGTGTGCAGGGCGATTGCAGCTTGGATTTGCGCTTGCTCCTCGTCTGCGGACATGTCTTTGTGCTCGACCCACTTTAGGCCGTGGCTTGCGATTTCCCAGCCGGCGTCTTGCATTGCACGCACCTGTACTGGCGAACGTGCAAGAGCCGTCGCCACGCCGTAGACGGTCGCGGGAATGTTCAGATCAGTGAACAAGCGGTGCAATCGCCAAAATCCCGCGCGTGCACCATATTCATAAATGCTTTCCATGTTCCAATGTCGTTGCCCAGGCCATGACGCTGCACCAACGATTTCCGACAAAAATGCTTCTGAGCCCTCATCGCCATGAAGAATGCAGTTTTCGCCACCTTCTTCATAATTGATGACGAATTGCACAGCGATGCGTGCATGATTTGGCCAATTTGCATTCGGCGGTGTCGCCCCGTATCCCAGCATGTCCCGTTCATAGCGCATCATGGTGGATCCTTGTTCATGATTCATTATCTTTTACTTTCGCAAAATTCATTTGCCTTTCAAATTATTTTTGAAACTCTTGTGTAAAGAGGTTTGTTGTTGATCATGAACCGAACTATGGAAATACTAGCAATAGACTTTTTTGGGGGTAGTTATGACAGGTTTCTTGACAACACATGTACTGGATACCGCGCGTGGATGCCCGGCGGCTGGTTTGCGGATAGATTTGTACCGCATCAGTGATCAAGGACGTGATCACTTGATTAGCTTGATCACAAACGATGATGGGCGAACCGATCAACAAATATTGCCTGCTTCAGAGTTTGAGTTGGGGCAATACGAAATCGTGTTTCATGCAGGTGATTATTTGAGAGCAACGGATCAAGCTGAAAAAGATCCGCTATTTTTGGATGTAATTCCTATTCGCTTTGGGATGGCACTGGATGATCATTATCATGTGCCCTTGCTTCTGTCCCCTTACGGATATTCTACCTATCGCGGTAGCTAACGATTATCTTAGTGCTGCCGCAATATGTTGGGCCATAAATTCCATGAAGTTTCGGGTTTTGGGATCTTGTCGTTTGCGGTGCGGATACAAGCAACCTAACTGAACATCCGTTGGGGTTACATTGTCCAGCACACGTATTAACTGTCCTGTGTTTAAGTGATCTTTCACCTCAAAAAATGGTTTAAGGACAATTCCGTGACCTTCTAGCGCCCAATGCGTTAGGACATCTCCGTCATCGGTTTCATATGGTCCTTTCACCGTGGTTCGCTGTACTTTCCCATCAACACGTAAAGGCCATTGGAACTCTGACGCGCCGGGAAAACGCAAATTTAGGCAATCATGTGATCCATCGCTTAAAGCTGTGACAGAACTCGGCATGCCGCGGGCAGCAATATATTCGGGTGACGCGCACAATAGGCGTTCGCAATCGGTAAATTTGCGCATTTTCAAAGTCGAGTCTTCTGGATTACCTAGAAAAAACGCCAAATCCAATCCTTCGGCCAAAACATCAACCCGTCTATCTGACAGGCGCAAGCGAATATCAATGAAGGGAAATTGCTGCTTAAATAAAGGGATTGCCGGCGCTATAATTCGGCGACCAATCCCTAATGGTGCGGCGATATAGAGCGTCCCACGAGGGGTTTGGGTAATGTCCTGCACTGCAGCTTCGGCATCTTCAACCGCTTCTAATATCCGTGTTGCACCCGAATAAAACAGTTTTCCTTGTTGAGTAGGATGTAACATGCGCGTTGTGCGCTGGAACAGACGTACGCCCAAGTGATCTTCTAATTGCGAAATGCGCGCCGACGCCACAGCAGGGGAAATGCGTTGGTCTCGCGCCGCCGCGGACATTGACCCAAGATCATAGACACGGATAAAGGTTTTGATGTTTTCAAAGTAAGACATTTTCTCGATTTTCTTGAAACAGATTGGGAATTTTCTACAATACAAGAAAATCGAAAACAACGATATTTTGTAATTAAACCATCAGATCAGAGGCAAGGTTATGGCATACGAACTGGCAATTATCTGGGATTGGTTAGCGTTTGCAGTGCGCTGGCTGCACGTGATCACGGCAATCGCATGGATCGGATCATCCTTTTACTTCATCGCGTTGGATTTGGGCTTACGACAGGTACCGGATCTACCAAAAGGCGCGCATGGAGAGGAATGGCAAGTACACGGTGGCGGGTTTTATCATATTCGCAAATATCTTGTTGCGCCTGAGCGCATGCCCGAACACCTGATATGGTTTAAATGGGAAAGTTACTCGACTTGGTTGTCAGGTGCAGCACTATTAATGATCGTGTATTGGGCGGGTGGAGAATTATACCTGATAGATGCGAGCAAAAGCGATGTGAGCTTGATTCAAGGGATTTTGATTTCAGCGGGTTCATTGGCCTTTGGATGGGTCGTTTATGATCAATTGTGTAAATCGCCTTTGGGTGAAACTCCAACACTTCTGATGGTGCTATTGTTCGGTTTGCTGGTATTCATGGGGTGGAGCTATGATCAGGTCTTTACTGGACGGGCAACATTGCTGCATTTGGGTGCGTTTACCGCAACTATTATGTCCGCGAATGTATTTTTCATCATTATTCCAAACCAGAAAATCGTTGTTGCGGATTTGATCGCTGGGCGTACCCCAGATCCCAAGTATGGAAAAATTGCAAAGTTGCGTTCTACGCACAACAATTACCTAACGCTTCCTGTTATTTTCTTTATGCTGTCTAATCATTATCCACTAGCGTTTGCGAGTGAGTATAATTGGATTATCGCTGCACTGGTCTTTCTAATGGGTGTGACCATTCGGCATTATTTCAATTCGTTGCATGCGCGCCGCGGTAATCCGATCTGGACATGGCCTGCCACGATAATCCTATTTATCCTAATTATGTGGTTGTCCACCGCGCCCCTATCACAGGATGACCCAGAGCAAGGCGCACTAACACCAAGACAAGAAATTTTTGCGTCAGCTGTTGGCTTTGATCCGGTGCAGGACGTTGTTTTGGGGCGCTGTTCTATGTGTCATGCACGTGAACCCGTTTACGAGGGCATCCACCGTGCGCCAAAGCATGTTTTTTTAGAAACGCCTGGTGACATAACAAAGTACGCTAAAGAAATTTATTTACACTCAGGCGTAAGCAATGCAATGCCACCGGCGAATGTTTCATGGATGGAAGAGCATGAACGTGCACTGATCCGAAATTGGTATCGCCGTACGATAAGTGAGATGCCATTATCACTTGCTTTAAAATAAAAAAGGCGCGGAAATCGCGCCTTCCATATGCTTGTTCGTGCTAAACTTAATTGATTAACTCGGCGTGGCGCATTGCGTCCTTAACAAGTGTCTTTGTTCCATCCGTTAATGGAATAAGAGGCAGGCGAACTTCATCAGAACACAAACCCAAGACTGACATTGCATATTTTGCGCCGACCAGACCAGGTTCGGTAAAGATGGCCTTGTGCAATGGCATCAAGCGATCTTGTAGTTCCAATGCTGCGGTATAATCACAGCGTAATGTCGCCTCTTGCATTTGTGCGCACAGGGCTGGGGCGACGTTGGCCGTGACCGAAATACACCCAATACCACCTTGTGCATTGAACCCATGCGCTGTTGCATCCTCACCAGAGATTTGTAAAAAGTCTGGACCGCATGCCATACGTTGATCACAAACACGCGCCAAATCACCTGTCGCATCCTTGACGCCAATGATATTCGGTAACTTGGCCAATTCACCCATCGTCGCAGGCGACATGTCGACGACTGAACGACCAGGGATATTATAAATCACAATCGGCAAATCAGATGCATTTGCAAGTGCTTCAAAGTGGGCGATCAAACCTGCCTGTGTCGGTTTATTGTAATATGGAGTCACAACAAGAGCCGCGTCCGCGCCAACGCGCTTGGCGTGCTCAACGAATCGTAGCGCTTCGGCAGTATTGTTTGATCCGGCACCTGCAACAACAGGGATGCGCCCCGCAGCTGCGTTCACGACGGTTTCCACAACCAATTCATGTTCTTCATGGGTGAGAGTAGGACTCTCGCCCGTTGTGCCAACTGGGACCAACCCATGGCTGCCCTGGTAAATATGCCATTCAACCAATTTCTTTAATGTTTCCAGATCCACAGCGCCGTCTTTGAACGGCGTGATCAAAGCTGGCATTGAGCCCTTTAACATGACACGCTCCTTTCGTGTTTGGCGGGCAGGGCCCGGATGATACAGCGGTTTCTTGCAGATAAGGAAACCGTGACTTGATGTCCACAGTATGTGACATAAGCTAAGGGTACCTATCCAGCCAATAAATTGAAATTGCAAGCCATGTTCCGATTATTCTGTGTTTTTCTTTATCTGTTGGTCACAGCCGTGGCTGTATCCGCGCAAGAACGCGCATTGGAACGTGCTTTTTCAGCGATGAATGCAGGTGAGTGGGACATTGCATTGCGTGTTGCTGAACAGGATGGTTTGGTTGCCCGTGATGTAATTGAATGGCACCGTTTGCGGGCATCCAAGGGCAACGTAGAAGATGCGCTTGCTTTTTTGTCGCGGAATTCGGACTGGCCCGGTTTACCCTATTTGCGCAAACAGTCCGAAAGCATGTTAGAAACAGCTACGACGCAAACAGTCCTTGATTTTTTTAAAAATGATGACCCCCAAACAGGTGCTGGTGCGCTTGCCTATGCCTTGGCACTTCGGCAGGTTGGACAGAGCAGCAAGGCGTCCCTTGTTGCGCAAAACGCCTGGGTGTACTTTGCACTGACCAGCACTCAACACGACATGCTTATCGAAGAATTTGGCCAAGATCTGGCATCGCTGCATGAATTGCGTCTGATCGAAATGTTGTGGTTAGATGAACATAGCTCTGCTCAGCTTATGATGCGTCATGTTGGGTCTGATTTACAGGCTTTGATGCGCGCACGGATTGCGCTTCGAACTGGTCAAGATGGTGTTACTGGGCTCATAAATGCAGTGCCCAATTCAGTCCGCAATCATCCTGTTTTAAATCACGCAAGGTTTGAATGGCGTTTGAAAAATGGGTATCGTGATGGCGCAATCGACCTATTAAAAATCGAAAGCCAACGTGCAGAGCGTCTGGGGCAGGCAGAGCGATGGGCAAAGTCACGCATTAGAATCGTACGCGATTTGCTATTTGATAGCAAAAACAAGCTGGCATATGAAATTGCTTCGCAACATCACATCAAAAATGGAACAGATGCTGCGACCCTCGAGTGGTTGTCTGGTTTTGCGGCACTGCAAAGATTAGGCGACCCTGATCGTGCAATACGGCACTTTGAAAATTTTTTAGAATCTGTTGATACGCCTATTTCGCTGGGACGCGGATATTACTGGTTGGGGCGCGCTTATTCTTCAGCTGGTCAAACAGAAGTTGCAACAGCCGCATTTGAAAAAGGTGCGCAATATCAGAGTAGTTTTTATGGATTGCTAAGTGCGGAAAAGCTGGGTGTCGATATGCCTAAGGATTTTTACACTTGGGGCGAATTGCCTGATTGGCGGACCGCGAGTTTTGTGGATAGTTCTGTCTTGCATGCCGCAATTTTATTGTTTTCTGCAAATCAAAACCCATTGGGGGAAAGGTTTATCACACATTTATCTGAAACTTTGTCCAAGGACGATGTGCACAGACTAAATGATTTTTTAGAAGAACTTCGAAAGCCACATGTTCTTGTGATGCTGGGCAAGCGACAGGCATCGATGGGCAAAACATTTATTCGTCCCTATTACGCGTTGCACCCTGTTGCCCGAATGCCGGCACGCGTGCCATCTGAATTGGTTCTTGCAATCGCACGTCGCGAAAGTGAATTTGATCCTTTCGTAATTTCGCCTGTGGGTGCACGTGGATTGATGCAGGTGATGCCCAAAACTGCGCAGGAAATGGCAGCACGGGTGGGGTTACCTTATTCGCAGAAACGGCTAGAACAAGATTGGGCCTATAATGCGCGGCTGGGTATTACATATCTAGAGGAACTGTCAGAGCGATATGACGGTAACCCAGTATTGATGTCTGTGGCCTATAATGCGGGGCCGTCGCGCGCGGATCGTTGGATCGAATTAATGGGGGATCCACGCAAGCCATCAACGGATGTGATTGATTGGATAGAAATGGCTCCTTTTCAGGAAACTCGGAATTACATCATGCGTGTTACGGAAAGCCTCCCCATTTATCGGGCACGACTGGGACGCTCAAGCGAAAGTGTAGGATTTGAAGAGATGTTAAAGGGGTCAAGTCTGAGGTTGCGAACGCCATAGTGTGAACAGTCCAGCTGAAACAACGATCAGGGCTCCAATTGCGACATGTAAATCCAAAGTTTCCTCAAAGAACCACATTCCGATCCCTGAGGCGAAAACCAGTTGTAGGTATGCAAACGGTTGTACAGAACTTGCTTCGGTCACTTCAAAGCACTTGATCAATAAAAAATGCCCTAACGCACCCAGAACACATAAAAGCGCCATCCAAACATAGTCTTGGTTGGACATGGGTTCCCAATTGCTGATTCCAATGATTGTCATCACAACAACACCTACGATGCCGGTCCAAAAAAATGATGTTGAAGCGCTATCGCCGCGCGCAACATAACGCGTCATCAAGCCATAAAGTGCAAACATGAACGCAGAGATGAGGGGGATAACTGCTGCAGGAGAGAATACAGTGAGACCAGGTTGAAGAATTATTAGGACACCAATGAAACCGATGGATATTGCGGCCCAACGTCGCCAACCCACATATTCACCCAATATCGGGCCAGAGAGCGCCGCGACCAACAAAGGATAGCATGCAAATACGGCATGGCTTTCGATAAGGCCCAAAATTGTAAAGGCAGTTACCATCACGCAAATCTCCACGGCCAGTATGATGCCACGCATGATCTGCAAGATGGGGTATTTGGGTTTGAGTGCGCTTTTGATTCCAGCTGTTTGCCGTGCAGTTATTGTGATAACAAAAGCGGCAAAAAACCAATATCGTATCATTACAACGAGATAAACATTGTAAGTGCTGCTTAGATGTTGTGAAAAACCATCTTGCAGTGCAAAAACCAGAGTTGTCGCAACCATGTATAAAATGCCAAGACGGATGTTTGACTGCATCAAGGTGCCTTTTTCGCGATGCACATGTGCCTTTTGCGTCCAAAACCTTGAACGCGTTTGACATCAAATCCCGCGTTCTCCAAATTCTTTCGCACAAAACCAGCTGCTGTGTAGGTTGCCACTGTCCCGCCAGAGTTTGTTTTTTCAAATACGGCTGACATCAAAGAATCTTCCCATAATTCAGGATTTTTCGCAGGTGAAAATCCATCAAGATACCAACAATCTGCCAAGCCATCCCAATCGGATAAGGTCTCTCTTGCATCGCCAATAATGAGGGTTAGCGATGCATCGCGTAATTCCAATGAACCTGTGGCGATCAGTGTATCGAGGTGTGGTGCGACCTCGGCGGCAATATCAGAAATTTCATGGAATTGATCGTATGCCTTGATCATATCGGCAGGCATCATTGGAAACGCTTCAAAGCTGGTGAAATGAAATTTACCTTTAATTTTCGACTTTCTCCAATGCTGTAGAGTTGCAATGAAATTCAATCCTGTTCCAAATCCAAGTTCAGCAATGTGCAGGTTATGAGCGAAACGTTGCGGCAGGTTATTTCCATGCAGGAAAACATGCTGTGTTTCTGCAAGACCATTATCAAGCGAATAGTAAGGATCATCAAACCGAACAGAAACAGGGACTTTATCCTCACGCCATGTCAGGGATGGACTTGTGTTTTTCATCTGGGGCCTTGCGAAACGTCTTCGACGTGAATACCCACACACTATCATCAACGAAAGTCTTGGCAATGGCAGAAGTGACAATCAAAGGTGCCGGTATCATCGGCCTATCTATCGCGTGGGAATGTATGCAACGTGGCGCGCGTGTACAGGTTATTGATCCGAACGGAATTGGAGCTGGGTCTAGTGGTGGAATTGTCGGTGCATTGGCCCCACATGTGCCAGAAAATTGGAATGCCAAGAAAGAGTTTCAGTTTCAAAGCTTGATCATGGCAGAGGAATTTTGGCAAAGCGCTGATCGCATTTCAGAAATTTCATCTGGATACGCGCGGACGGGCCGATTGCAATCACTGCCCGACGAGGCGGGGCTGACGCTCGCCTTGAAACGCGGAGAAAATGCCAAAACGTTATGGCAGGGCAGGGCGCTGTGGGATGTGATGGATCAGCCACCCGAATGGGCGCCGCCATCACCGACAGGCAAGTGGATTTATGATACGCTTAGTGCGCATATCCATCCACAAAAAACGGTTGCGTCGTTGGCAATGGCCATTCGGAAATCCGGTGGGGAAATTTATACCAACGCCCCTGACTCTGGTCGAGTGATTTGGGCAGCGGGCGCATGGGATTTATATCGGATATCGGAACATTTAGGTAAAAATTTTGGAAACGGCGTAAAAGGACAGGCCGTTCTATTTGAATATGACAAAAGAAATAGACCGCAGATATTTGTGGATACGTTACACTTTATTCCACACTTGGATGGGACGCTGGCCGTTGGATCAACCTCAGAACGCGGATTTACAGATCCCACATCAACGGATGAACAACTGGACACTGTGATTGAACGAGCCTGTCAAATTATCCCTGATTTAAAAACTGCGCCAATTGTTGCGCGCTGGGCGGGCGTACGACCGCGAAGCAAAAGTCGCGCGCCAATTTTAGGTGTTCACCCACTCAATCCAACGGAATTCATCGCAAATGGGGGATTCAAGATTGGATTTGGGATGGCACCAAAAATTGCACAGGTAATGGCCGATCTTGTTTTAGACAATCACGACCATATTCCGAGCGATTTTCGCACCGATAAAAATTTCTAGGCCGAGTATCCCCATTTAGCTTTATTCAAAGCAAGTATTAAACGCCTTAGCAGCTTGGTTCATAAGCGTTAGGTAGGCATTTTCTCCCTCAATAACTTCACCGAGTTGGGAATAAACAACAGTTTTTATCTGATACTCTTCGGCTAGCGAATATGCCAATGCTGTATGATCATTTGGGTCGATGATCATGCAGGCAGGTTTGGTATGTTCAATTTCCTCACGCAGTTTGGCCATATCGCGAGGAGATGGGCGCAGACCCATTCCATTCGTGACCGCCTCTGGTTGATCAATTCCAAACGCGTCCTCCAGATATCCAAACGCATCATGTGAAACAGCATAGGGTTTCGCATCGATTTGGCTTATTATTTCTTTGATCGACGAAAGCGATTGTTCAAAACGAACTAAATTGTCGTGTAGTGAATTGTGTAAATCAGGATGCATTTTAGATGCAATTTGTTTGACATGATGTGCCCACACACTTGCATTATCTATATCTAACCAGATGTGCGGGTCGGTTCCCATATGATCATGATCGTCGTGTCCGTCGTGATGCGTGTCATGATCATCGTGATGCTTGTCGTGATCATCGTTATGATCATCATCGTGTGTGTCATGATCCCTTTGATTATCATGCGAATCTGTATACTCAATCAAATGTACGCCTGCGACATCTTCTAATTCGATAAATTTTGCATTTCCTGCGAGTGCTGGAATTTTTTCAACAAGGCTTGGTGTCAGGCTCGCGCCAATTACCACAACCAAATCTGCGTTGGATAACGCATTGGCATGACTTGGCTTCATTGCGTAAGTATGTGGATCTGTGCCCCCGTCCATTAATGTTGTGATGGTCGCGTTGTCCCCTAGGACACCTTGTACGATCCCATGGACAGGCGGAATATCTACCACCACGTTTATTTGATCAGCGAACACCGGAGTGGTTGCAACTGCGGTTGCGAAAAAGGCGAGTAGGGTCTTTTGCATTTCACGATTCTCCTGTAACTTGTCCATGTGATAAATGTTATGTTATAACATATCAATATTGAATTCGGAGACACTATGCAAAACGCGTTTATCCCACATGACCACGCCCATTGTGCGACATCCGCAATGGAGAGGGTTGAACGTGTCTGTTCCGAGCGTGGACTACGTTTGACACCCATCCGCAAAAAAACGCTTGAGATTCTATTGGAGCGTCATCAAGCGCTTGGTGCCTATGGTGTTCTTCAAAAGCTGAGTGAGCATAGTTTGGCCGATAAACCGCCAATGGCATATCGTGCACTGAATTTTTTGGTTGAAAATGGATTTGCGCATCGTGTCGAACGTTTGAATGCCTATGTGGCATGTGCGCATCCAGATGCTGCTCATACTCCTGCTCTTTGGATTTGCTCTAATTGTCATAAGGTTGCTGAAACAGCACAATCAGGAGAATTGGGTCAAACCCTTGGTCAAGATCGCAGTTTTTCCATTAACAAATTGACGATTGAGGCAGAAGGATCTTGCCAACAATGCCGCAAAGGGAACGGATATGAATGAGCTAATTTCCCTGAATTCCGTCACCTTGGGCTATGACGAGAAAATTGTTTTACGCGATATTGATTTAACAGTGAAGCGTGGCGAAATCATTACGATCGTGGGGCCCAATGGATCGGGTAAAACGTCAATGATGCGCGCCCTAATCGGGGCACTTGTGCCCACTACTGGAAGTATCGTGCGTTCAAGAGCGCTGCGCCTAGGTTATGTTCCGCAAAAATTGAATATTGATCATAGCTTTCCCATTACCTTGCGTCGATTTTTGTCCGTCCCAAAACGGATAAATCCTGAGCAGGTCACAGAGGCGGCGTCACTCGTCGGAATGGGTGATTTTTTGGATCAACAAATCGCAACACTGTCTGGTGGCCAGTTTCAGCGAGCGCTGCTCGCAAGGGCGATTATTGATGCGCCTGATCTGCTATTGTTGGATGAACCAACGCAAGGTTTGGATCAAAATGGCTCCGCGCGCTTTTATCAATTAATCGCTGATCTAAAGGAAAAGTTGGACTGCGCGATTGTCTTGGTCAGCCATGATTTGCACGTTGTGATGAGCGCCTCGGATCGCGTGATTTGTTTGAATGGTCATATTTGTTGCGAGGGGACCCCAAGTGTCGTTTCAAGCGCCCCCGAATATAGGGCATTGTTTGGATCAGGAACGCAGGGCGCTCTGGCTATCTATCAACACCAACATGATCATGTACATGACGATACATGTGCTCATGAACATTAGGATGAGATGATGTTTTCTGAATTTATGGTTCGTGCGCTACTATCAGGCCTTGGTGTGGCTGTTCTAACGGGGGTCTTAGGCTGTTTCGTTATTTGGCGGCGTATGGTGTACTTTGGCGATGCGCTGTCTCATGCCGCAATTTTAGGAGTAGTGGGTGCAATTGCATTGAACGTTTCAGTATATTTTGGTGTTATTGCGCTTGCGCTCATTCTATCGGTTTTGCTGTTCAGTCTGACCAGTCGCGTACAGGGAGCAGATGTTATTCTGGGCGTATTTGCACAAACTGGGCTCGCCCTGGGTTTGATTGGGGCAAGTATATGGGGTCGCGGCCTGTCAATTGAGGCTATTTTATTTGGCGATATTTTGGCTGTTCGTTGGCAGGATATCCTGTTTATTTGGCTAGGTGTTGCAATTATTATGGGTATTTTATTGTGGCGCTGGAACCAGTGTATTACCGCGACGCTGGGTGATGATTTGGCTGCATCTGTTGGTGTAGATGCCCGTCGCGAATCGTTTTATTTGGCTGTTTTACTGGCCGTTGTTGTGGGACTGGCGTTAAAGATTGTTGGGGCATTGTTGATCACCGCATTTTTGATTATTCCAGCTGCAACTGCACGTCGTTTCACATCGACACCTGAGGGCATGGCTGCTGTAGCTATTGTCATTGGATGTGCATCTGCAGCCTTTGGTTTGTGGGGAGCTTATATATTTGATTGGCCTGCTGGCCCGTCCATGGTGGCAATGGCCGCGGTGTTTTTTGGGCTAAGTCAAATGCGTCCTGTTACTTAGCATCTTTGAATTCTAAAATATCCTGATCTGACGTAATTAAAGTTAGGGTGTGCCGAGCTCTTACAACACGAACAACCCGTTGTAATTTAGAAAAATATTCATGTTCAGATGCTAGATTGATACAGGCCATTTTTGTCGATGCGATGGGACCAAATTCAAAATGGCCGTTTTCCAATACTGGCCCATTTGGGGTCGCAAAGTAACGGTTGCAGGGACCTTGACCAGAAATGCGTGCATCTTCGACCCTCAAGGTGATACGTTGAAGTGCGGGATCATCGCTAATTAGGACGTAGTCGCCTATAGCAGTCGCTGGGTTCAAACAGCCGGATAAGAACATGAAACATGATGAAATAAAAAATTGGCGCATACGATTTCCTTTGCGCCAGTTTCCTCGCTTTTTAATAGCGTTCCAAGGGGAATTATACCGAAGTGATATCAATCCATCAGGCGTCGTGCGATCACCTGAGCCTGAATTTCGGCTGCACCTTCGAAAATGTTTAGAATGCGCGCATCACATAGGATGCGGCTAATGCCATATTCCAGAGCAAACCCGTTTCCACCGTGGATTTGCAAGCCATTATCGGAAGCTGACCAGGCGACTCGGGCACCTAATAGTTTCGCCATTCCTGCTTCTAGGTCGCATCGGCGCTCGTTGTCCTTTTCAAACGCGCTGAAATAGGTCAACTGACGGGCCACTGTGATTTCCACAGCCATCATAGCCAATTTGTTTGCAACCCGTGGAAAGCGGATTAACTCTTTTCCAAACTGCTTGCGATCCAATGCGTACTGCATCGAGACGTCCAACGCAGATTGTGCTACGCCGACTGCACGTGCCGCTGTTTGAATGCGCGCACTTTCAAAGGTTTGCATAAGCTGCTTAAACCCTTTGCCCTCTTCTCCACCCAGCAGGTTCTCGGATTTGACGTGGAAATTATCAAATCCCAGCTCGTATTCTTTCATGCCGCGATAACCCAAAACTTCGATCTCACCGCCGGTCATTCCTTCGGTTGGAAATGGCGCTTCGTCTGTTCCTGGTGTCTTTTCAGCAAGAAACATTGATAATCCGCGGTGATCTGAACTATCGGGATTTGTGCGTGCAAGCAGGGTCATAACATGCGTGCGCGCTGCATGTGTAATCCAGGTTTTGTTTCCGGTGATTTTGTAATCACCATTGTCATCTTTCACGGCACGCGTGCGTAAAGACCCCAAATCTGATCCGGTGTTTGGCTCTGTAAATACCGCAGTTGGAAGGATTTCGCCGCTTGCTAATTTTGGAAGCCAATTTTTCTTTTGCTCGTCTGTTCCGCCACAAATGATTAGTTCGGCCGCGATTTCCGAACGCGTGCCCAATGAACCAACACCGATATAGCCGCGCGACAATTCCTCTGAGACGACCGCCATCGAAGCTTTGGTCAATCCAAAGCCACCCAATTCTTCTGGAATGGTTAGACCAAACACACCGAGTTCAGCCAGCTCATCGATGATCTCCATTGGGATCAATTCGTCTTTTAAGTGCCACTCGTGTGCATAAGGCTCGACCTTATCAACAGAAAAACGACGGAACTGTTCCCGGATCATTTCAAGTTCGTCATCAAGTCCAGAAGCACCGAAGATTACATTGCCAGCTTGTTCTTGCATCAGCGCAACCAATCGCGTGCGCGCGGCTTGCGTGTTCCCGTTCGCGATCAGCTGTCGAACACCGGCGTTTTGGTAATCGTTCTGCGCGCTGTGGGGGATTTGGATGTCGGACAGTCGCACAATTTCGCCCTGTGACATAGGAATGCCGCCAGCGATTTGAGCGTGATATTCCCCGCATGCGATTTGTAGCAAGAGTTGCTCTGCTTCTCCAAATTCACCAAGGCCATCTAATTTGGTCGCCCAATTTTGCATTTGCCGCAAGGATTCATGGTATGTTGCCAACCATGCCAAACCATGTGCTGCCGCCTGATGTTGTTCAAGCAGGGCTGAAGACACACGACCTTCGTTTGAAACCAATGCTTTTATGGTATTTTTTGCAATTGCAAACAGGGTGTCCAAGCTTTCGAATGCCTGAGCAGTGGTTGCCAGAAGATTGGGCAATACAGTTGGGTTTTCTGACTGCAGTGCAGCATTTTGTCCGTCAAGTGCCATGAATCAACTCCAAATTAGGTGATCAAAGCGTAGCTACTTTGCAGTTGCAGCGCAACAAAAATGCTCAACATGCGTCATTATTGTTCATTAATTACGTGACGAAATAACGCTGGACGCGACATTGCCATCTGCTACACCCGCGCTATGAGTGAGGCTATTTCATTATTATCGACGGATCAATGGATCGTTGCCATTCTTGGCGCGTTAATCGCGGGTTTGGTAAAAGGCGTGGTGGGCTTTGCCATGCCAATGGTCATGATTTCAATCCTAAGTTCGGTTGTTTCGCCTGAACTTGCTCTGGCTGGTCTCATACTGCCGACGCTTGTCACCAACGGGCAACAAGCTCTTCGCCAAGGGACACGCGCTGCATGGGGAAGTATGGTGAAATTTAGGGTCTTTATGTTAACTGGTTTGCTCGTGTTAATGATCAGTGCGCAACTTATTCGCTTCATTCCCACGTCACTCTTTTTAGGTGCTATTGGGCTGATGATCGTCGGATTTTCTCTCTTGCAATTAACTGGGCGTCGCATTCCTGTGCGCAAGGATTCGAAGATCAGCCACGCTGCTATCGGGGCCTTTGCGGGATTTATTGGTGGACTGTCTGCAGTTTGGGGGCCGCCCACAGTTGCCTTTTTAACGGTAATGGATGTTGAAAAAAAAGAGCATATTAGAACGCAAGGTGTCATCTACGGATTTGGTGCTCTTGCGCTTACGTTTAGTCATATTTCAACTGGAATATTGAACATGCAAACGTTGATCTATTCGGCGATTTTGGTGCCTGCTGCAATCTTCGGCATGCGTGTGGGGCGTACCGTTCAGGACCGTTTTGACCAAAGATTATTTCTTAGGGCAACTTTGCTAGTGCTAATGATTGCGGGTGTTAATCTAGTTCGGCGCGCATTTTTTACCTAGCGCGAGGGTGGAAATAACGCGTTTGTCAGTGTGCAATCACGGATGACATCACGGCCGCATGGAACGGGTTCTAACCCCTTAGATAAACACACGCGGGCTTCCTGAATGTAACCCTGTTTACAGGTAATGGTAATCATATCACGCTGGAACTGTGGATTTGCTTTTATGAAAGCTTCTTCGATCACAGACACAGGGACACGTACCAATTCATCTAAACGATTTAAAACGGTTGGTTGAACGATTTGACCATAAGCTTTACGCGATGTTGCAAAGTAATCGGCTGCACTTAAGCCACTGCAAGTGCCATGTTTTTTCCATTGATGCCATGCCAAGCCACTAGTGCCCATTATGTCAGTCATAGCCTGCGTCATTGCACGCGAGGGCGGACGTTCATTTGCCTTGCAATAGTCTGGCCAACCTTGATGGTATTGTGGCCACAGACCGTGAAGGATCCATTTGTAATCCATGTCAGCGTCACACTGTTCAGATCTTTTTGCATCCCCTTCAATGTCGCAAAAGCTCGCCGACCAACTCAGCGATAGTACGTAATAGTCAAAATCATCTGCCCACGAACAAGTAGGAAGGACCAAAAAAAGGATCATAAAGACTTTGTGCATTCGCTCTTTCCTTTCGATTTGAAACTAGTTATACACTCCCCAAGTTCCCCTACAACGGTAACCCGCCTTGGAAAAGGCTGCCTGCTCGACAGGCGACGGGGAAATTTTGCGAAGGAGTAACATAGTATGGCCAAACCGATCATGGCACGCGCAACAGCCGTTTGGCTAGTTGATAACACAACACTTACATTCAAACAGATCGCAGATTTTGTTGAAATGCACGAACTTGAGGTGCAAGGCATCGCAGATGGTGATGTCGCAGTTGGTGTAAAGGGATTTGACCCAGTTGCAAACAACCAGTTGGACGCGACTGAAATTAGCAAGGCTGAGGCAGACCCCACGCATAAGTTAAAGCTGAAATTTAACCCATCCGCTGTCGGTGAAGAAAAACGTCGAGGCCCGCGCTACACACCGTTGTCAAAACGTCAGGATCGGCCTGCTTCCATCCTATGGTTGGTGAAGTTTCATCCAGAACTAAGCGATGCGCAAATTTCGAAGTTGATTGGCACAACAAAACCGACCATTCAAACTATCCGTGAACGCACGCACTGGAACATTGCGAATATCACGCCAATCGATCCTGTAGCACTGGGTTTATGTAAACAGTCTGAACTAGACTTGATTGTGCAAAAAGCTGCGGCCAAGAAAGCCGCTGAAGGCACGGTAATGTCGGATGATGAACGCCGGAAATTGGTAAGCACTGAGCAATCACTGGATATGCCGGCTGAACCAAAAATCCCATCAGCGATTGAAGGCCTCGAGGCGTTTTCACTGAACGATTCCACAGACGATGCAGATGATGTCAGTGACAACAACGAATATCTTGATGCAGATAGCTTCTTTAATCTGCCTGGTGATGACGGCGACGAGCAGCCAGACGTTTAATTCCAATGACCCGGCCTTAGAGCCGGGTTTTTAAATTCTAAAATGCTTTTCTGGCGCGTAGGGCGGCAGAAATAGTGCCATCGTCCAAATAATCCAATTCGCCACCAATTGGGACGCCTTTTGCCAGTGTTGTGATGTTCACACCTGACCCAAGTTCATCAGCAATGTAGTGTGCGGTTGTTTGACCATCTATCGTTGTGTTTAACGCTAAGATCACTTCCGAGATCTGCTCTGTAACAAGCCGATCTTTAAGTTTCGGAATGCGGAGCTCATCGGGCCCAATCGCGTCTAACGCCGATAATGTACCACCCAAAACATGATAGCGACCGTGAAACACTCCAGCGCGTTCCATCGCCCACAAGTCGGCAACATCTTCGACAATGCAAATTTCGCCATTGGCGCGTTTTTCACTTTCGCAAATGTCACAAATGTCAGTGGTGCCTATATTGCCACAATTCAGACACTCTCTGGCGGATGAAGCAACCTGCTGCATAAGATCTGCGAGTGGGGCCAGTAAATAGTTTTTCTTGCGCACCATATGTAGAACGGTTCGACGCGCAGATCGCGGACCAAGCCCAGGCAGCTTGGCCATCAGATCGATTAAATCATGAATATCTTTTGCGCCGCTCATGTTCCTAGAAAGGAAGATTCATCCCAGGAGGCAATCCAAGGCTTTCTGTAAGTTTTTGCATCTCTTCACGTTCGCGATTTGATGCCTTTTCCTGGGCATCTTTGACCGCGGCGACGATCAAATCCTCAACGACTTCTTTGTCATCTTTCGAAAAAATTGAAGGATCGATATCTAATGTCTTTAAATCACCCTTAGCTGTACATGTTGCTTTGACCAGTCCTGCACCAGCTTCGCCAACCACCGTGATGTTGTGCATCTCTTCCTGCATCTGCACGACTTTGCCCTGCATCTCTTGGGCGTTTTTCATCAATTTTGCCATATCGCCCATGGCGCCTAGACCTTTGAACATGTGTTACTCCGTTAACTTTCTTCGAATGGATCCCATTCATCTTCTACTTCTGGCAGTGCCTCCAATTCTGCATCTGCCGTTATGTCAGCCGCGGTGCGGATATCAATAATTTTGGCGTTTGGAAAACTAGCGATCGCGGCTTTAAGCAACGGATGCTGCGCAGCTTTTGTTTTAATGGCATCTTCCGCTGCCATTCTATCTTCGGCGATGGTTGTTGCAGTTCCCGAATTCGATAGGATGATCGCCCAACGCGCACCTGTCCAACGTTGTAAAGCACTGCCAAGCCGCTGTGACAAATCATTGGGCGCATCTGGTGTTGGGGTAAATTCAATGCGGCCCGGTTGGTAAGACACAAGTCGAATACACGATTCGACTTCAACAAGTAATTTTACATCCCGTTGTGATCGCACCAAATCGACGACAGCTTCAAATGTTGCATAGTGCGCTAGAGACGAAATCGTTAGGGTTGCAGGTTGTGCGGAACCTAGTGACGCGGTTGGACCTCCTTGAGGTGCGGGCGCAATCGCTGATGAGGACTGTGCATGTGTGACGGTTCTCGCGGTGTTCGATCGTGCTCCACCTGACGATGGCATTGTGGGTTGCGGAGCGTTCTGAAGTTTTTTGACCAATTCCTCGGGTGATGGCAGGTCGGCAACATGGGTTAGTCGAATAATCGCCATTTCAGCGGCCATCATTGAATTGGGCGCTTGCGCAACTTCGTCTAATGCCTTGAGCAACATTTGCCACATGCGTGTCAAAATACGCATTGCTAATTGTTCTGATAATGTTGCCCCGCGCGTGCGTTCGTCGGGTGAAACAGTTGGGTCATCGGCGGCGTCGGGCGTTATCTTAACAACCGAAATCCAATGTGTGATTTCGGCCAAGTCACGCATAATCGCCATCGGATCAGCACCGTCTGAGTATTGTGCCCCTAATTCGGCCAATGCAACAGAAGCGTCACCGCGCATGATTGCTTCGAATAAATCCAAAACTCTGCCACGATCGGCTAGTCCAAGCATCGCACGCACTTGATCGGCAGTCGTCTCGCCCGCGCCATGGCTTATGGCCTGATCCAGCAATGACGTTGCATCGCGCGCTGATCCTTCGGCTGCGCGGGTAATCAGGGCTAAGGCATCATCTGTGATCTCTGCTGATTCTGAGGCTGCGATTCTTTGCATAAGTGCAATCATGACCTCAGGCTCAATCCGTCTCAGATCAAAGCGCTGACATCTAGATAGGACAGTGACAGGAACTTTCCGAATTTCAGTGGTCGCAAAGATAAATTTTACATGCGCAGGTGGTTCTTCCAGCGTCTTTAGCAATGCATTGAAGGCATTGGTCGAAAGCATGTGAACTTCGTCGATGATGTAAATTTTGTATCGGGCAGACGCCGCGCGATAGTGGACGCTATCAATGATTTCACGAATATCATCGACGCCTGTGCGGCTGGCGGCATCCATTTCCATAACATCTACATGGCGCCCTTCAATGATTGCGCTGCAATGTTCGCAAACGCCACAGGGGTCTGTCGTTGGCCCACCCTGACCATCGGGCCCAATACAGTTCATGCCTTTGGCAATGATACGGGCGGTGGTGGTTTTACCCGTTCCACGAATCCCTGTCATAATAAATGCTTGCGCGATGCGATCTGCGGCAAAGGCGTTTTTAAGGGTGCGGACCATTGCATCCTGACCAACCAAATCTGCAAAAGTTTCAGGGCGGTATTTCCGCGCAAGAACCTGATAGCTTTGGTTGGTGGTGTCAGACATGGGACCTCGGATTTTCGCTCTTGTCTAAGCTACGCTGCCATCGTTAGAAGGTCCAGAGCAATGTGTGAGGTTCGTGATGAGTGAGTTTGAAATATCTGAATTGTCATTTGGCGATGGTGTTATTGGGATGTCTCCGATCCCCGGTGCAAAAGGGGATTACGCAAAAGAAATGCAGGAGTGGTTGGCATGGAAACCAGTGGCTGTTTTATCGATGACGGGTCAAGCCGAAATGAAAAAGTTGGGATCCGCGAATATCCCCGATGATTTGCGTGACGCAAATGTTCAATGGCTGCATTTCCCCGTCGATGATTTTCAGGCAGCACCTGCAGATCGTGATATGTTGTGGGATCCTATTTCGCAAACATTGCATCGCATTTTAAACGAAGGTGGTCGTGTCATCGTTCATTGCCGTGGTGGCTGCGGTCGAACTGGAATGGCCGTGTTGCGTTTGATGATCGAGGCAGGTGAGCACAGCGAAGATGCAATGAATAGGTTGCGGGGGATCAGACCCTGCGCCGTAGAAACACGACATCAAAAAGATTGGGCTCTTAAGGTGTAAGGTGAGAGGCTGACAACGACCCAAGCGGGGCTCGTTACGGCTGCTTCCTTCCGGACCTGACCGGGTTGGCGAGGCGCTCGCCCGCGCCAACCTCTCGATGGGCTACTTAGAGGTTTGGGTAATTAATTGCAAGACTGCGAAAAAGCGTTGATTGTCTGTGACCTGCATGTAAGCGTTGCGGTACGAACTGAGATAGGGCGAATATGAAACTTGCAGAAACAGTGACATTTGGGGGGTCCGGTCTGGATCGTGCCGCACAATTGCGCGGAAAATTACAGGACCAAGAAATACTGAACGGTCAATCGATTGTTATTTGGCGTGGAAAGGTTTTGATCGTAACAGGCGACGTCCAAAAACTGGCTTTGTTGCCCTGTTCACATCTGATCTTAAAAAACGCACCTCAGATTTTTCTGGGCAGAGACGATAGCACATTATTTTTTGCAACTGACATTTCCAGTTGGGAGCCACCCACCGATCAAGAGGCGCAGTCGTTAGGTTTTTTTGACCCAACCGAACAACGTCATCCTGATCTGCCTGCGTCACAGGTCTTTTTGGAATTGCGCGGTTGCATGAATGCTCTTAGCGCGCGGGATTGTGAATTTGCAGCAACGGCAAGGGCATTGTTTCAGTGGCATCAGAGCCATAAGTTTTGCTCAAAATGTGGTGGTCAAAGTTTGCTGGTTCAGTCAGGCTGGCAGCGTAGCTGCGCACAGTGCGATGCCTCTCATTTTCCGAGAACAGATCCGGTCGTTATCATGTTGATCACTCATGGTGACGAAATATTATTGGGGCGTTCGCCCAATTTTCCCGAAAAAATGTACTCACTTCTTGCAGGTTTCTTGGAACCTGGCGAAACAATCGAAGGCGCCGTAAGACGGGAGGTTTTAGAGGAAACTAATGTTATTGTTGGGGACGTTTCGTACCTTGCAAGTCAGCCGTGGGCGTTCCCGAATTCTTTGATGATTGGCTGCCATGGAAGCGCGAGTACAAAACAAATTACAATCGACCCACATGAGATTGAAGACGCATTGTGGATGTCGAAATCAGATATGATGGATGTCTTTGCGGGTAATAATGATACTCTTTTCCCCGCGCGTCCGGGATCAATTGCGCATTTTTTAATAAAAAACTGGCTTGCAGATCGTTTGGACTAGGGTATTCAAGACTCGGGAGATGGGACGAGTATGAAGTTTTCAGCGCAAGAAGATGTTGCCAAAGGCGGATGTGTTTGCGCGTCTGTCAGATTTCGAAACGTTCGAACGTATTGCGATAAAGCGCAACGTACGGGTATCATAAATTTCTCAAAATAATTCGAACGAAGATACGTTAGGATGGAGTTGTCGATTTAAGGTACGGGGCCGTACGCGTGATGTTGAAATCCGCTTGGTCGAATTTGATGAGCCGAATAGTTTAAAGTTTCACGCCACCAACCCAGCATTGCATGCAAGGCTTGAAATTGTAGTCATTCCGCTGTCACGTGTGCAAACGAGGATACAGGTCATTTCGGTACTTGAGCCTAAAACACTCGCCGCAAGGCTGTTAGTCCAATCAATGAAACTCGCTCGTTCCAAATTCAATCAACGTTTCAAATTTCGTGTTGGAAAGTTGGCCGAATTCATTATGCAGTTGCCCGCCGTTTAACCGCGCAGTGGGCTTGCGGGATATACGCCTAAAATTTTGATCGAATCCGTAAAGTACGACAGTTCATCAAGCGCCAGCTTTACATTGGGGTCTTCTGGGTGACCTTCGATATCTGCATAAAACTGCGTGGCCGTGAAAGAACCTCCAACCATATAACTTTCCAATTTCGTCATGTTTACGCCATTGGTCGCGAAACCACCCATTGCTTTGTAAAGTGCAGCAGGAATGTTGCGTACCTGAAAAACAAACGTCGTCAGCATGGTATTTGCGCGTCGCTCAAGGTTTGGTTTCGGAGACATTACCAAAAAGCGGGTCGTATTGTGTCCATGGTCTTCGATGTCACGAGCTAATACCTTCAATCCATAAATGTCGGCCGCAATTTCACTTGCCATGACGGCAACATCTGATTCTTTGGATGCCGCCAATTCAGATGCTGCGCCCGCGCTATCGACAGCACTCTCAGCGGATATTCCGTGTTCATCCAAAAAATTCTGCGCTTGTGGCAACAACACCATATGCGCTCTTGCTATTTTAATGTCGGACAAGTTAACACCGGGATTGGCCATGATCGAAATCCGAACACGCGTGAATGTTTCATCAATGATGTGAAGGCCGCTTTTTGGTAATAATCTGTGGATATCTGCCACACGTCCATAGGTGGAGTTTTCCACAGGCAACATAGCAAATTCCGCCTTGCCAGTGCTGACAGCATTGATCACGTCGTCAAAGGTTTTACAGGCCAATGGTTCCAAATCGGGTCGCGCAACGCTACAGGCTTCGTGGCTGTACGCGCCTAGTGCGCCTTGGAAAGCAATTTTTTGTGTCATAAGTCGCATTTTTTCTCTAACTGCGTCGTTTGGGTGCAGTTGTACACCTTGCATAAGCAGTAGGAAAGCGGATACATACCGCGCAAACAATAGCAGATGGAATGTGGCTATGGATCAAATGACATTTACCAAAGTAATCGGCGGGTTTTGTGGCGCGTTATTGATTTACCTTCTAGGCGTATGGGCGGCAGAAGAGTTTTACCACGTTGGTGGTGGACACGGACACGGCGATGACCATGCAACGAGCGGCTATGAAATTGAAGTTGCAGTTGCAGAAGACACTGTTGAGGAAGAAGAAGTGGTTGATTTCGCGACCATCTATGCGGCGGCAGATGCTGCCAAAGGCGAGAAAATTTTTGGCAAGTGTAAAGCATGTCACAAATTGGGTGATGGCGAAAACGTTACTGGACCTCACATGTATCAAGTTGTTGGTCGCGCGGTAGATAGTGTCGAAGGTTATGGTTACTCTGGTGCACTAAGCGCTGTTGCAGACGTCTGGTCTCCTGAAAACCTGAATGGTTTCCTCGAAAATCCTAAGAAATACGCACCGGGTACGAAAATGGGTTTTGCGGGACTGAAGAAAATTGAAGATCGTGCAAACGTAATCGCGTATCTTGCGACCGTTAACTAAGTCTCTTTTATCCAAATTATTGAAAGCCGTGCACCCCTGCGCGGCTTTTTCTTTTGTTCACATATGTTTTATCGCTATTGAACCTGACCAATGAACGCCCTAGCCTTATGTCCAACACGGGAGATAAGCTATGACTAAATCGACGGCTCAGGTGAAAGCAATTAATGCTGTTAATTTGCGCAATATGGTTATTGGTTCGGCGATCGGACTTGCCGTAATATTTGGGGCGATTTCGGCGCGTGCTGATGAGGGTATTACGAAAACGCATGGATACAATTTCTTTGGTGAATTGAAATATCCCGCTGATTACGCGCACCTTGACTATGTTAATCCCAATGCACCAAAAGGCGGCGAGATTTCAATCTGGATGATGGGAACATTTGACAGTTTTAACCCATACACGCGCAAGGGTCGTGCAGGTGCACTGGCAAGCGCGCCATTCGAATCACTATTAGCTGGTACATCAGACGAAGTCGGCACAATTTACGGATTGTTGGCGGAAACATTAGAGTACCCAGATGATCAATCCTGGGTCATTTTTAACCTGCGTCCCGAAGCACGGTTTTCTGATGGCTCACCTGTCACATCGGAAGATGTGGCGTTTACATATGAGTTGTTTTTGAATGAGGGTTTGGCAAGCTATCGTGCGATTTTAGGCCAGATCGTCACTGGTGTTGAAATCCAAGGTCCGCACCGCATCAAATATTCCTTTGCAGAGGATGCCTCACGCCGCGATGCAATTCCTATTGTCGGTGGATTGCCGGTAAAAAGCAAAGCTTGGTTTGAAAAAACCGATGCGAAGTTAGATGAATCACGGATTGAGCCCGCGATTGGATCGGGCCCATATGTGCTAGACAGTTACGATATTAATAAACGTATCACGTACCGACGGAACCCGGATTATTGGGGCAAGGACCTGCCATTCAACAAAGGTCGCGGGAATTTTGATACGATCAGAATAGAATATTTCGCGGATTCAAATGCTGCGTTTGAGGGTTTCAAATCTGGCGCTTACACATTTAGACAAGAAAATTCATCAAAATCATGGGCAACTGCATATGATTTTCCTGCCCTGAATGAGGGTCATGTGGTGAAAACACTGCTACCTGATGGTGGAATGGCGACTGGCCAAAGCTATGTGATGAACTTACGCCGCGACAAATTCAGTGATATTCGCGTGCGGCAGGCGATTGGGCTTCTGTTTAATTTCGAATGGTCAAATGAATCACTGTTCTATGGCCAATATGCGCGGATCAACTCGTTTTGGGAAAACAGCGACCTTGCCGCGGTGGGCGTTCCAACAGAAGCTGAATTGGAACTGTTAAAGCCGATTGCTGATCTTTTGCCTGAAGGGGTGATTGGTGCTGAGGCAGTTATGGCGCCTGTATCCGGAAATCGCCCACTGGATCGGAAAAATTTACGCAAAGCCAGCGCGCTTTTGGACGCAGCAGGTTGGAGCGTAGGCGATGATGGACTGCGCAGAAATGCCGAGGGTGAAACACTGATGATAGAAGTGATCGAGGATAGTCCCACATTTGATCGCGTACATTTGCCATTTATCGACAACCTAAAGGCGGCGGGGATCGACGCCGTATATTCGCGGATCGATCCAGCGCAAATGACAGATCGATCGCGCAATTATGATTTTGATATGATGGTCGATCAATTCCCAATGTCGCTGGAACCTTCATCGGGATTGAAGCAATACTTTGGGTCAGAAACAGCAGACCAATCTGTTTTTAATTCAATGGGTTTAAAATCAGAAGCTGTTGATGCCCTAATCGACCATGTTGTAAATGCCCAAAACAAGGCGGAGCTTGCGACCGCCGTAAAGGCATTAGACCGCACATTGCGAGCGTATTATTTTTGGGTACCACAATGGTTTAACAACACATACCGCGTTGCATATTGGGATATATACGAACATCCTGAAGCACTGCCACCGTTTGCACTGGGGAACTTAGATTTTTGGTGGTTTAATGCAAACAAGGCGGCTGATCTAAAGGCTAAGGGTGTCCTGAGGTAACCAAATGGGAGCTTACATCCTACGTCGGCTACTCTTGGTTATTCCCACACTTTTGGGGATCATGGTGATTAACTTTGCCTTGGTTCAATTCGTCCCAGGTGGACCAATAGAACAAATATTGGCAAACTTGGAAGGCGAGGGTGACGTGTTTGAGGCAATTTCGGGTGGTGGATCCGAAACGTCAGCCAACACATCTGGCAACACAGATTATGTCGGAGCAAGAGGTCTACCGCCTGAATTTATTGCGGAACTTGAAAAAGAGTTTGGTTTTGATAAACCGCCTTTGACCCGCTTTTTGAATATGATGTGGAACTATATCCGATTGGATTTCGGAGAAAGCTATTTCCGTTCGATCAGCGTCATAGACCTGGTTCTGGAAAAAATGCCTGTTTCAATTTCGTTGGGCTTGTGGTCGACTTTAATCGCCTATCTTGTTTCAATCCCACTGGGTATTCGCAAGGCCGTAAACGATGGTTCCCGCTTTGATACATGGACAAGCGGCATTATAATTATGGCCTATGCGATACCTGGATTCTTATTTGCGATTATTCTATTGGTGCTCTTCGCGGGCGGATCATATTATCAAATTTTTCCACTTCGCGGTCTTTATTCAGATAATTTTGCTGACCTGTCTTTATTGGGAAAGGTTGCAGATTATTTCTGGCACATCACTTTGCCGGTGATCGCGTCAACCATTTCTGGCTTCGCTACTTTGACCTTGCTTACCAAAAATAGCTTTTTGGACGAAATCCAGAAGCAATACGTTATGACCGCAAAGGCCAAAGGTCTAAGTGAGGCGCGTGTGCTCTACGGACATATTTTTCGCAACGCAATGTTGATTGTAATCGCTGGCTTTCCTGCTGTCTTTGTAGGAGTTTTTTTTGGATCAAGCTTGATTATCGAAACGATATTCTCGCTAGATGGTCTGGGTCGATTGGGATTTGAAGCGGCTGTTGCACGGGATTATCCAGTGATCTTTGGGACTTTATTTATCTTTGGTTTGATGGGGCTCGTGATTGGTATTTTGTCTGATTTGATGTATGTGTTCGTTGACCCAAGAATTGATTTTGAGGGGCGTGAAGGATGATGAAGCTTTCGCCCCTAAATCAGCGCCGATGGAAAAATTTTCGCGCAAACGGTCGCGCGTATTGGTCGTTGATAATATTTTCGGTTTTGTTTGGTGTTTCCCTTTGCGCCGAATTCATCGCAAATGATAAACCGATATTGGTAAAGTATCGCGGTGAATATTTTACCCCAATTTTCAATTTTTATCCAGAAACACGTTTTGGAGGAGACTTCAAAACAGAAGCAGTATACCGCGACCCTGAGGTGCAGTGTTTGATCAAAACGGGTGGGGCTGATGATTGTTTCGACGTTCCCGACGAATTGATGGTGGAAATTGATGCAGGTACTTATTCGGGTGCTGATTTTGAACAGGGATGGTTGGTTTGGCCACTCATTCCATACTCATACAACACCCCAGTTGATCGACCGGGTGCGGCCCCTTTACCACCAAATTCCCAAAATCTGCTTGGAACAGACGACACGAAAAGGGACGTTCTGGCCCGTGTGATTTATGGCTTTCGACTGTCAATCTTGTTCACTATTTTGGTCACGACCTTATCGAGCATCATCGGAATCATCATGGGCGCAATCCAAGGGTTTTTTGGTGGATTGACGGACCTTATCCTACAGCGGGTCATTGAGATTTGGGGGGCCGTTCCCTCGTTATACGTCATTATTATTATGTTTGCGATTCTTGGACGTAGTTTTTGGCTGCTGGTATTTTTGTTGATTTTGTTCGGTTGGACAGGGCTTGTCGGTGTGGTTCGCGCCGAATTTTTGCGCGCGCGCAATTTGGAATATGTGCGCGCTGCCCGTGCATTGGGTGTGAGTGATTGGACGATTATGTTCCGTCACATGTTACCCAATGCAATGGTTGCGACATTGACCATGCTGCCCTTTATCGTGACAGGCACTATCGCGGGATTGGCAAGTTTGGATTTCTTAGGTTTTGGCCTGCCGACCACGGCACCGTCCTTGGGCGAGTTGACATTGCAGGCGAAACAAAACTTACAGGCACCTTGGTTGGGTTTTACAGCCTTTTTCACCTTTGCGATCATGCTGGCCTTGTTAGTGTTTATATTTGAGGGTGTGCGCGATGCCTTTGACCCAAGAAAGACCTTCAAATGACCCCGGTACTTTCAGTCGAAAATCTAAAGATATCTTTTCATCAAGAAGGCCGCTCTATCACAGTTGTCAATGGCGTGGATTATCACATTAGCCCGGGCGAGGTTGTTGCACTGGTTGGGGAAAGTGGATCTGGTAAATCTGTGACGGCTTTAAGCGCGATGAAGCTTCTTGGCATTAATGCAGAGGTCACTGGTAAGACACAATATGGCGGCCAAGATATTTCTGGATATGACGAACAATCCTTGAGGCGGTTGCGCGGGAACGAAGTCAGTTTCATTTTTCAGGAACCAATGACATCTTTGAATCCCTTGCACACGATCGAAAAGCAGTTGCGTGAGTCGCTTGAGCTTCATCAAGGTGTGACCGGATCGGCGGCGCGCGTGCGTGTGCTGGAATTGTTAACTCGTGTCGGTATTCAAGACGCAGAAACACGATTATCTGATTACCCTCACCAACTCTCTGGCGGTCAACGACAACGCGTTATGATTGCTATGGCATTGGCGAACGGTCCAAAGCTGTTGATCGCTGACGAACCTACGACCGCATTGGATGTTACAATTCAAGCCCAGATATTAGAATTGCTGCGAGATCTAAAAGAAAAAGAAAATATGGCCATGCTGTTCATAACCCATGACTTGGCCGTCGTGCGCAAAATCGCGGATCGTGTTTATGTCATGAAAGATGGCGAGATCTTGGAACACGACCGTGTTGAACAGGTGTTTAACGCACCAAAACATCCTTATACGCAAAAGCTATTGTCGGCGCACTCGATTGGCACACCCGACAAGGTATCGCAATCAGCACCGATTGTTGCCAAAGCCAAAGATATGCGTATTTGGTTCCCAATCCAACGTGGTTTACTGCGTCGAACAGTCGGATATGTCAAAGCGGTGAATAATGCAAATTTCGAACTGCGGGTGGGTGAAACACTAGGGATCGTGGGAGAAAGCGGGTCTGGAAAGTCCACAATTGCGATGGCATTGATGCGTTTGATTTCGTTTACAGGTGAGGCCGTTTTTGATGGCCAATTATTATCTGGTCTAACCAAGCGCGACTTGCGTAATTTGCGCCAAGAAATGCAAATTGTGTTTCAGGATCCCTATGGCTCGCTTTCGCCTCGGATGACGTGCGCCCAAGTCATCGCCGAAGGCCTTCGGGTACACCGCATTGGTAATGAGGCTGTGATTGAGAAAAAGGTACGAGATATCATGGCCGAGGTCGGTTTAGATCCAAATATGATGCACCGGTATCCACATGAATTTTCCGGGGGGCAACGTCAGCGTATCGCGATTGCGCGTGCTATGGTTCTCCGGCCCAAATTGGTGATTTTAGATGAACCAACCTCTGCCTTGGACATGACGGTTCAAGTGCAAATTGTGGATTTGCTTCGTGATCTTCAGCGGCGATATGGATTAGCTTATATTTTTATTAGTCACGATTTAAAGGTTGTGCGCGCAATGTCTCATCGTGTGATGGTGATGAAGCGGGGAGACATCATCGAAGAAGGTGATGCAGAACAGATATTCACAAATCCAAAAACGGATTACACCAAATCGCTGGTCGACGCTGCGATGATTTAAATTGTCAGCTTTTCACGTGTAAATTGCAACGGCGAATTCACCCCGGTGAAATCGTGGCACATTCAATGTTTCTCGCGCTTAAGCGCGTGCATGCTTGCAATGCACGGGATTCACTTAGGCCCAAAAAAGTGGCGTCAAATCCCAACCTGTTTTTTTGAACTTTACGTAGCGATCCATCCAACGCTTCAATCTCGGCAAGGGCCGTTTGCAATAGCATTTTTTCCGCGGCGTATCGCGTGTTAAATCGTCCGACCTTGATACCCCAATGCCCACCGTTCGATGTTGATAATCTACTCACGATGGTTGGCCCCAGGCTCTCGGCAATCGCGCTCGTCGTATCAATTTTGGCGATGTTGACAGAGATTGGCTTTGCCTGAGTGTCGGACTGTTTAGGGCTGGTTATCCGAACGCCTTGGGCCTGGCTAAGTGCGATTTCGATTCCACTTTTTAAATCGGTGCTGGCCACAAATATGGTTGTATCGCTGCGCAACTTTGGGCGTGGGCTGAAGGGACGGTTTGTTTTTACACGTACCGTTTTGCCCGCCAATCGTGATCCAGTATCCGTGGATGTGATAGAATAATCAGGGCGCGCAGGTTTTTGGATGGCAACGCGACTTGGCGCTAATTTAAAACCTTTATCCATTAATTGTGCGACACGTTTATTGCGTGTGGCCGTTGAGCGACCGCCAAAAACAGTGGTAATGATACGTTCCTGACCGCGCTCTGCCGATGCAACCAAATTGAACCCAGCGGCGCGCGTATACCCAGTTTTGATCCCGTCGGCTCCCTTATAATTCCCCAGAAAGCGACGATTCGTGTTTGCAACCTCACGCAATCCTGCGTGTGTGCTGATACGAGAAAACAAATTATAGTAATCTGGATAGTCAAAAAATAGGTGACGTCCCAGAATGGTCATATCGCGCGCAGTCGACAAATGCCCTTTTTCGGTCAGGCCATGCGCATTTTTAAACGTTGTGCGTTCCATTCCAAGCGCCTTAGCCGTACGGTTCATCCGTCTTGCGAATGCAGCTTCTGATCCCTCAATTGCCTCTCCTAAGGCAGTGGCTGCGTCATTTGCGGATTTTACTGCCGCTGCACGTATTAGGTAACGAAGTTTGATGCGTTGCCCAGAACGCAGACCAAGTTTAGATGGCGGTTCTGACGCTGCCTTTTTAGAGATACGTACCTTTGTATCTAATGTGATTTCGCCGTTCTCAACCGCTTCGAACACCACATAAAGTGTCATCATCTTGGTTAAAGAAGCTGGGTGCAACCGTGTGTCTGCATTCTCTGCATGCAAAACCTTTCCACTGCGCGCATCCATCACCATTGCGGCGTAAGGCGCCGCTGTCGCTGATTGGAATGCAAATATTGTTGCGAACAGTGTGGTTAATATACGCACCACAACCAAGCCCGACGATGTCAGCCGTCTGAACACGATAGATTTCCTTTACTGCCTCATGCGTCTATTTTGACGCTTACGTCGTGTTTAACACATTTAGTTCGATCGATAAAGTACTATGATTCAAACGTTTTTTGGAAAATTAGGATAGAAGCCCCCATATATTGGGGTAGGTTTTTGAAAAAACCACAATTGCGTCTTTATAAGTCGAATTAAGGTAGTCTGGCTGCAAAGAAAATTGATATGCCAATAAACGGAACCAACCATTCATCGGTTTATCGGCATACTATCACTTTTACTTTGTGTTGACTGACCTATATACAAGCCTTGGCATAACTTGAATCAGGGCTGTAATTTTGTTTGATCTATATTCACAAAAATTAAGTGATGACAAAAATGGTGAAGGTGACGCAGATGTCTTGGTCAAAACCAAGACAAAGACAAAACGTCCCCCATTGTACAAAGTGCTGTTGTTGAATGACGATTACACGCCAATGGAATTTGTTGTCATTGTGCTTGAACGATTTTTTGGCCTGAACCATGCGCAGGCATTCGAAATAATGCTTACAGTTCATAAAAAAGGTGTTGCTGTCGTGGGTGTGTTTAGTCACGAAATTGCTGAAACTAAGGTTACACAAGTGATGGATTACGCGCGTCGGCATCAGCATCCTTTGCAATGTACCATGGAAAAAGAATAGTTGGGTTGTGAGTGTTTTCCACACGTTTCCAACATATCGCAGATGAATTTTCTCATTTCATTGAACGTAGATGGGTGGTTTTCAATGCAGAATCACCGCACCAAATCGCGGCGATAAAACACTTGTCACCTGTTATCTATCAAACCTTTGCACCATCGGTTCAATCGCTTTTAGCTGAAGGATATGATGTTGTTCAGTCGCCCCCGCTCGAATGCGACGTCGCAGTTGTTCTACTATCCAAGTCCAAAGCCTTATCAAAACATATGATCGCGATGGCCCAAAAGTGTACGAATGGAGGGCTGGTCGTTGTTGATGGTCAAAAGGATTCAGGAATCGATTCAATTTTGAAGGATTTGAAAAAGAAACTAAATCTTGACGCTACTGTTTCAAAGGCCCATGGCAAAATCGCTTGGGGACAAAGTGAAGCTGTACTGAAAGATTATGTTGATACTCCAAAATTGATAGAAGACGGTTTTTTTACCTGTGCAGGTGTTTTTTCGGCAGAGTCGATTGATCCTGCATCTCAGTTGCTATCTTCAGTCCTGCCCGAGTTGAGTGGAAATGTTGTGGATCTCGGAGCTGGTTGGGGATATCTCACGCGTAGACTTGTGCAAATGCCAACCAATCACGTGATCGCAGTCGAGGCAGATCACCGCGCCATTGAAATGGCAAAGCACAATGTGAATTCATCCAAAGTCGAATTTGTATGGGGTGACGCAACTACCTGGACCCCAAAAATTCCCGTCGACGCCATCGTCATGAGTCCGCCTTTCCACCATTTCGGCAAGGCTGATCCTGGAATTGGTATTGAGTTCATTAAAACGGCAGCACGTTCTTTGGTAGATCGCGGTGAATGCTATCTCGTGGCTAACCGTCATCTACCCTATGAAAAAACCTTGAACGATTTGTTTCATCAGGTAAGCGAAGTAACCAAAGACAATCGGTTCAAAGTTTTGTATGCATCTCGAGCAAAACTAAGCCAACACAGCCGTGCCTAGAATTTATGCACCGATAGGAGTGTTTCATGAGTTTTTCTATTGATGGTAAAACAGCAATCGTAACTGGTGCGGCAAACGGGATCGGCCTTGCGATTGCTCGGCATTTTGTCGAAAATGGCGCGAATGTTGTGTTTGCGGACATGGATGAAAAACGTCTGAAAAAAGAGCTTTCGGATATCGCAGAACACGAAAATGTTGCTTACTTTGCGGGGGATTTGCGCGAGCGTCTTACAATTGCAAATTTATTGTCGGCGACTGTGGATGCATTTGATCACATTGATATTTTGGTGAATGCATCGCGCCAGGTGACGTCGACGGACGCATTTGATCACAAAGATGACAGCATCGAAATATTATTCGAACAAAATGTGTTAACATCTTTGCGCCTCTCACAAGCGGTTGCCAAACGCATGAAACAACAGACCGAGATGCGTGAGGACGAATGCATTGGAACAATTGTGAACCTAAGTTCGCTTGCCGCGCAACGTGCGCAGCCCGAGCTGCTGGGTTATTCTGTTTCCACAGCTGCGCTGGATCAGATGACGCGATCGCTCGCAGTTGCATATGCGCCCAGTGGGATACGCGTAAACGCTGTCGCCTTTGCTTCGTTGATGTCGGCTAGTTTGCAGGCAGCACTCAAGGAAAATCCTGACATGCGCAAAAATATCGAAGAGCATACACCCGTTGGTTGGATCGCATCAGCAAATGAAATTGTGGAAACAGTACATTACCTTGCATCTGATGCCTCCCGTTTTGTTACGGGGCAGGTCGTTACTGTTGATGGTGGGCGAGGATTGATTGACGCGGTCAGCGCGCCGGCTCATTAACGGTTGCCCTAATTTTTCCAAACGAAGAAGTTATTTGGAGTTGATTTCAGGATTTTGTTTGCCATTTCGGTTCCGAGGGTT
>CBFHNF010000013.1:0-73283 GCA_965657135.1 uncultured Paracoccaceae bacterium | reverse complement strand
TGGTTGGGGTGACTTTGGTCGCTGAACGGATTGCAAGGCCGTCATACTGACCAATAATTTGCGCAAGCTTTTCTTTGTCTTTGCCCACGTCAGGCATAAAATCCACATCAATTCCGCGGTCGCGGAATATTTGAACGGCTGTTTCGCTTAGTTTGTCAGATACAAGTACTTTGGGTGCCATGATACTTCTCATTCTATGGAATTTGGTGTGACATCCCAATATAGGGATGCCGATTATTCATTAATGTCAGTGTGTTACTGCGCTTCGATTTCTTGCTCGAAAGCCCACTCCAACCAAGGAAGCATTAAGGCAACATCAGATGTTTCCACCGTGCCGCCACACCAAACGCGCAGTCCAGCGGGAGCATCGCGATATGCACCGATGTCATAAGCGACGCCCTGGTTTTCAAGACGTTTTGCCACGGCTTTCGCGAATTTTGCGCCATCCTGAATGCGTGTGTCTGTGAATTTAAGACAAACCGATGTGTTTGAGCGGGTCGCAGGCTCGTTCGCTAGGTTGTCGATCCAATCACGGGTTTCGCAAAAATCCCAAATCGTTTGGGCATTTGCCGTTGCACGCGCCTTTAGGCCGCTTAGACCGCCGACATCTTTTGCCCAATCTAGAGCCGCAATGTAATCTTCCACGGCTAGCATAGAAGGTGTGTTGATCGTTTCGCCGACAAAAATACCCTCGATTAATTTACCACCTTTGGTCAGGCGAAAGATTTTTGGAAGAGGCCAGGCAGGCGTGTATGATTCCAAACGTTCGACTGCACGTGGAGAAAGGATTAGCATTCCATGCGCGGCCTCGCCGCCCAAGACCTTTTGCCAGCTAAAGGTTGTTACATCCAATTTATCCCACGGCAAATCCATCGCAAACGCGGCAGAGGTTGCGTCACATATTGTCAGGCCCTCGCGGTTTTCAGGAATTGCATCTCCATTTGGCAGGCACACACCCGAGGTTGTGCCATTCCATGTGAAAACGACGTCGGTTGCGTAATCAATCGTGGCCATGTCCACAATGTCACCGTATTCTGCGGTGCGCACATCTGCATCAAGTTTTAGTTGTTTGACAACGTCTGTGACCCAGCCTGCGCCAAAACTTTCCCACGCGACCATGGTCACTGCGCGCGCGCCCAGCATAGACCACATTGCCATTTCAACTGCACCCGTGTCAGATGCTGGAACGATCCCTATGCGATAATCGGCGGGGATGTTTAAAATTTCTCGTGTTTTTTCGATTGCTTCCTTCAATTTGACCTTGCCAACAGTCGCACGATGTGAGCGACCCAATGGGGCATCTGCCAACTTATCCAAGGAAAATGTGGGGATTTTGGTACACGGACCAGACGAAAAACGCGCGTTATACGGCCGCGCAGCCGGTGTGTTAATAGCCATCAATGCTATCCTTTCAGATATGCGCCCCTCGTTGGGGAGGGGTGTCCCACAGACCGAAATAGAGAGAGAAATCTGGTTTCACAACCCGAAAAAGGTCTATATAGCGACCTTTGTGAATAATTTTGCGACGCAAATATCGCGTATAGGAAACAGAAATAATGTATCAGGTCACATTAATAGGCGCGCGCAACCAAAACGTATTGAATATTACGATTGTTGATTCCTTGAGGCATGCATGGCGGGGTGGAGACACCAATTGGTTGTCGCATGCAGAAGCAGCAGAATTCCAAGTTGAACGCGTTCCCAGCAACCAATGGCAGGTTTGGAACGATTTCCAAAATATGAGCATCGACCTGATCGTACAACCGGCTGAAGATCGGCGTAAAAAGATGTTATTGGCGGATATGGACAGCACCATGATCCAGCAAGAGTGCATTGATGAATTAGCGGACGAAGTCGGGGTCGGAGAGCGCGTCAAAGAAATCACTGCGCGGGCCATGAATGGCGAATTGGATTTTGAGGCAGCGCTGGATGAGCGCGTCGCACTATTGGCAGGGAAACCCGCGAACATCATTGATAAAGTCCTGAAAGAACGCATAAAATTCATGCCAGGTGGGCGTTGTTTGATTGCGACGATGAAGGCGGATGGGGCCTATGCTGCATTGGTATCAGGAGGGTTCACAGCATTCACCCATACCGTCGCGCAGACCCTTGGATTTGATGAACATCATGCAAATACTCTATTGGTTGAAGGGGATAATCTAAGTGGGAAAGTCGCGCGCCCTATCTTGGGGCGAGAAGCCAAAGTTGAGCAATTGGAAAAGATCACGGCCAGGCTAGGGATCGGCGAAAATGATGTTATCGCGGTGGGCGATGGTGCCAATGATTTGGGCATTTTGGGACGTGCTGGAACAGGTGTCGCATTGCATGCAAAGCCTTCAGTTCAGGCGGAATGCCAGGTGCGTGTGAACCATGGTGATTTGACTGCACTGCTATATTTGCAAGGGTATAAAGAGGACGAATTTTGCCATCAGTAAAACGTCGGTACTACGTCGGTATTAATTCGGTGCATGCGCGGAAAAGTGTATGACGCTCGTGCTTTGCACGTCGCCCCACCCACCTTCCCGTAATTGTGTAGCGATCAGTTCTTGATGCAGCGAGAAATTCACTTACCTTAGTGGCAAGCGAAAAGGAAATCATCATGAGCTCAAACTATTTCAAAGACCCAGACGCAGTTGCGCGCCTAACGGACGAAGAATTTTGGGTAACCCAAGAGAGTGGTACAGAACGCCCCGGCACTGGCAAATTATTGTACAACAAAGAGCCGGGAATTTATGTGGATATTGTATCGGGTGAGCCCCTTTTTGCATCCTCAGATAAATTTGAAAGTGGATGTGGCTGGCCCAGTTTTACCAAGCCGATCGAGCCTAGCCATATCAATGAACTGCGTGATACATCCCATGGGATGATCCGCATCGAAGTGCGCAGCACACATGGTGATAGCCATCTGGGGCACGTATTTCCCGATGGGCCGCAGGATCGGGGTGGTTTGCGGTATTGTATAAATTCGGCATCGCTGCGTTTCGTTCCCAAGGACGAAATGGAGGGCGAAGGTTACGGGCGCTATTTAGATCAAGTGGAGGGTTGAGATGGAAACAGCAGTATTTGCAGGCGGATGTTTTTGGGGAATGGAGGATTTGATCCGTCAGATACCAGGCGTTCAAAAAACCCGCGTTGGATATACAGGTGGACACACGGCTAATCCAACATATCGCAGTGTGTGTACCAAAACGACAGGGCATGCCGAAGCCGTCGAAATTGTATTTGATCCAAATGTCGTTAGTTATCGGAGATTGTTAGAGTTTTTCTTTCAAATCCATGATCCGACAACAGTTGATCGTCAGGGTAACGATATTGGCGACAGTTATCGTTCGGAAGTTTTCTATACAAATGATGCGCAAAAACAGATGGCTGAAAAAACCATCGACGATGTGAACGCATCGGGAATTTGGCCTGGTCCAGTGGTGACCAAAGTCACCCCCGCCCCTACGTTTTGGGAAGCAGAGCCAGAGCACCAAGATTATTTGGTGCGTCATCCAAATGGATATACCTGTCACTTCCCGCGCGCTGATTGGGTTTTGTAAAGATCGATAAATTATAAATCCATGCCCTGCGCAATTGCGTAAATGGGGCTGAGCATATATCGACGTAAGCGTCCCAGCGGAAACTGCGCTGGGACATGCGCAAAGGCGGCTGGATAGGGGCGCGTTCCAATCTGGTCCACAATCAGATCCGAGAGAAGCGCACCTGAATAACTGGCCATGGCAACACCGTTTCCGTGATACCCAAACCCTGCATACCCACCTGGGACCCCAGGAATTTCGCCAATATAAGGCGTCTCGGATCGGTTCAGGGCAACCAAACCAGACCATTCATACTCAATCGCAACATTTCGCCATTTTGGAAACATGCGCGCAAAATCCTGACGGATTTTCATGCTAATTCGTATGTTAGAACGTTCTGTGTACCGCAATCCGCCGCGCATCCCAAATAGGAAACGATTGTTTGGCATCTTGCGAAAATAATGCAGCAAGAAGCGACTGTCATAAGACATCTGCGCGCTTGTCCATCCTTGTTCGTTTTGTTCACTGTCGCTGATCGGTCGGGTCACAATGACCGATGACTGCACCGGCAAAAAACGTGCGCGCATCCATGGCAACATATCTTCGGCTGAATACCCGTTTGTGGCGAGGATGAATTTTTCGCATGACAACGTGCCATTTGGGGTACGAATTTCATATCCAGCGCGTGATGGCGTGATTTGCAGTGCTGGAGTATCTGCGAATAATTTAACACCCTGTTGTTGGGCCACTTGCATCAGGCCATTCGCGTATTTTTGTGGGTTCAATCCAAATCCAATTGGGGTCGTGATGGCACCATAAAATTCGCCACCCATTCCGTTTTGGCGCAGTTCAGATTGGTCGAATATTTGTGCATCAACACCATAATCGCGTCGCACATTATCCCGGATTGCCTCAAATTCACGTGCATGTTTCGCACTATGCGCAAGCAGTGTTTCTCCGTTCGAATGTCGATCGACATCAATTTCATGGTTTGTAATGATGTTGTCGACCAAATGAACGGCCGCTTTTTCGGTATCGCGGTAAAGTTGACGCTCATCAGCGCCAAAGCGGCGATCCAAGGCGGCGTTTGAAATTTTACCCCCACCCAAACAGCAAAAGCCGCCATTGCGTCCTGTGGCCCCAAACATGGGGTGCTGCGCATCAATGATGGTAACATTTAAGCCAGCTTTCGCCAGATGATAGCCGGCAGATAGTCCCGTAAATCCAGCACCAATTATGGCAACGTCGGTTTGAGCTGCGCCCACCAAATGCGTTAGGGGCGTCGGGGCTATTGTGGTTGACCAATACAGGTTGTTGATTGGTTCATGACCATAGGCGGCGTCTTCATATACATAGCGCATTTATGTTCTGACTGCCTGCTGTTCCTCTAGTCTTTGGCGCACGGCTGCGCGTTTTGAGATGAGCGATGCCGAAATCACGCCAACCGTTACAATAGCAATCATGATGGTCGATAAAGCATTAATTTCGGGGCTAACCCCAAGACGTACTGCAGAAAATATTTTTATCGGAAGAGTGGTTGCCGAAGGACCTGATGTAAATGACGCAATGACCAAATCGTCCAACGATAGCGTAAAGGCCAACAACCACCCTGAAATCACCGCAGGTGCGATAATTGGTAAAGTGACAAGGCGAAACGCTTCAAACGGGGTGGAGCCTAGGTCCAAAGCCGCCTCTTCTAATGACATGTCAAAACTCGCAAGGCGTGAGGATACAACGACTGAAACATAACACATTGAAAACGTTGTGTGGGCCAAAACGATTGTCATAACACCACGATCAAGCCCAATCCCAATAAACAACAACAACAGGGATAGCCCCGTGATAACCTCTGGCATGACCAATGGGGCATAGATCATTCCGGAAAAGAGCGTCCGCCCCCAAAATTGTCCTGCACGGATCAGCACATAAGCGGCCAAAGTTCCCAAAACAGTTGCAATCGTTGAGGATAACACAGCCACCTTTATTGTTACCCACGCCGCGTCTAAGAACGCCTCGTTTCGCATCAATTCTCCGTACCATTTTGTTGAAAACCCCGCCCAGACGGTCACAAGTTTTGATGAGTTGAAAGAGTAGACAACCAAGATCACCATGGGCAGGTACAAGAAGGCGAACCCAAGAGTAAGAGATGTTGTATTAAACCATGTTAGACGCCTCATCCCTCGGACTCCCTTTGTTTTTGTTCATTGCGTTGGAACAAGATGATTGGAATGATCAGGATGAACAGAAGGATAACTGCAACCGCAGAGGCCAGTGGCCAATCGCGGTTTGAGAAAAATTCGTCCCAAAGAACCTTGCCGATCATCAAGGTGTTTGATCCGCCCAATAGGGATGGGATCACAAATTCGCCCAAAGTCGGAATAAAGACCAAGAAACATCCTGCGATGATCCCCCCGCGTGAGAGTGGGAAGGTTATTAACCAAAAGGCCTTTAACCGCGAGCATCCCAAATCCTCGGCGGCTTCCAACAGGCTGTCGTCCAGCTTGTCCAATGCGGAATAGATAGGCAGAATCATAAAGGGCAAATACGTGTAAACAATACCGATATAAACCGCGACAGGCGTATTTAGGATAATCAAGGGTTCGCTTGTCAGGCCCAAATACATGAGTGTCTGATTCAAAAAACCCTCTTGCCCTAGAATACCGATCCACGCGTAAACGCGGATTAAGAAGGATGTCCAAAATGGCAAAATCACCAACATAAGTAAGGTGGGACGCCACTCTTCTGCGGCGCGCGTCATCGCATAGGCGATTGGGTATCCGATGAGCAAGGTCAAGAATGTTGAAATCGCCGCAATTTTTAAACTCGATAGATAGGCTTTGTAATATAGGTCATCGGACATTAAAAATTCAAAATTTTCAAAATCTAACGCGCTCAAAAACGCTATTATTCCGTCCCAACCCTTGGCTAAATCCAGTTGTGGCAAATAGGGGGGAATGGATAGGGCGATGTCCGACAGAGAAATCTTAAATACGATTGCAAAGGGCACCAAGAATAAGGCCAGAAGCCATACATATGGAATAGCAATAAGGGCAAATTTACGCATGTTCACCCCTTTAGTAGTATGCCAGCAGTTGGCGTAAAGCTAATCCATACGGTATCGTCCCATGTGATCGCTCGTCTCGAGAGGCGACGCGTGTTCGCGCTCTGCGCTTTGATGATCTGGCCGTTGGGCATTTTCACGTGATAAGTGGACAGGTTCCCTAAATAGGCAATATCCAAAACCTGTCCTTGGAATGCATTAGGGGTGTTTTCTGGTTTGTCGGCGCTGACTGAAACTTTCTCTGGTCGAATGGCAAAGTGCACGTTTTCGTCCTTTGCAAAGACTTTATCAGTTGTCCCTGTGATGTCAGCCATCCCTTCGCCCCAGGCGATTTTGACCTGATCATCTGTTTGTGTGGCGCGGCCGTTAATAATGTTCACATCACCAATAAAACCAGCAACGTACACGCTATTCGGGGCCTCATATATCCGTGCTGGCGTATCGACCTGCACCATGCGTCCTTCGTCCATCACGGCAATTCTGCTGGCAACTGTCATGGCCTCTTCTTGGTCATGCGTCACGATTACAAATGTGGTGCCAGTTTTTTCCTGAATGTCCATCAGTTCAAATTGTGTTTCTTGACGTAGTTTTTTGTCCAACGCACCCAGTGGTTCATCCAACAACAGCAATTTTGGCGCTTTTGCGAGTGATCGAGCAAGGGCAACACGTTGACGTTGACCACCCGAAATTTGATGCGGTTTACGTTTGGCAAAGCGTTCCAGTCGGGTTAGTCGTAGCATTTCATCGACGCGCACGTTTAGGGCGTCGCCTTTCATCCCCTCACGTTTTAGGCCAAAGGCGATGTTTTCCCAAACGGACAGGTGGGGAAACAGGGCATAGGATTGGAACATCATGTTCACTGCACGTTTATTTGGGGGGATTGGTGCAATGTCCTGCCCACCTAATAGGATTGTTCCTTCACTTTGGGTTTCAAATCCCGCCAGCATTCGCATCAATGTTGTTTTGCCACAGCCAGATGGCCCCAACAGGGCAAAAAATTCGCGTTCAAAAATATCAATTGTCAAATTGTCGATCGCGGTGAAATCACCAAAACGTTTTATGACGTTCTTAAATTGTATTAATGGTTTTTCCGCTGGATCATCCCAGGGTGCAAATACGGGTCGAATGGTCTCTGTCATGGTGCATCCCAAATCTGAAAACAAAAAACCCGCGCAGTTTGTTACGCGCGGGTTTCTATTGGCGTTTTAAGTGCCTGACTTAATTTTGGTCCACAAACGTGTCACGACGCGCTGCACGCGGGCGTCGTACGGCGTTGTTGTGAAAAGGTTGGCAAGCGTTTTTGCATCTGGATAGACCGCTGGATATTCAAGGATTTCTGGATCAATGAATTCTTGTGCGGCCTTGTTTCCGCTGGCGTACCAAACATAGTTTGTGGCCGCTGCAGAGTTTTGTGCGTCCATCATGAAATTAATGAATTTATGCGCAGCGTATGGATTTGGTGCATCTACAGGGATCGCCATTTGGTCGAACCACATTTGTGCGCCCTGAACTGGGATAGAATAATCAATTTCATTCCCGTTTTCGGCCTCTGCCGCGCTGTATTGCGCCTGGAATACGTCGCCAGACCAGCCAACCGCAACACAGATTTCACCATTTGCAAGCGCGTTGATGTATTCTGAGCTGTGGAACTTACGGATGTAGGGGCGCACGGCTGCATAAACTGCTTCTGCTTTTGCAATCACTTCAGGATCATGGCTATTTGGATCTTCGCCAATGTATAGAAGTGCCGCTGGGATCATTTCGGCTGGTGCATCTAGGAAATGAACGCCGCAATCTGCCAGTTTTTCCATATTCGCTGGATCGAAGACCAGCGACCAAGAATCCAAAGGCGCGTCGGCACCAAGGGCCTCTTCTACTTTGCCGATATTATACCCAATACCGGTTGTGCCCCACATGTAGTTGATCGAATATTCTCCACCGGGGTCATATTGATCGGTACGTGCGGTAATTTGATCCCACATGTTCCCAGCATTGGATAGTTTGGATGCGTCAAGTTTTTGGAATGCCCCTGCCTGGATTTGCCGTTGAAGGAATGTGCCAGATGGTACAACCACATCATAGCCAGATCCGCCGGCTAACAGTTTTGTCTCTAGCACTTCGTTGCTGTCAAAGACATCGTAAATCAGGTCGATACCGGTTTCTGCTTCGAATTTCGAAAGCAGCGCTTCGTCGATGTAATCGGACCAGTTGAATACACGCACTTCTTCTGCGAAGGCGCTTGATGCGATAATCGCCAAACCAGCTGTGGCTGATAAGAGATTAGTTTTCATGTCACTCTCCCGTTGAACCAAGGGGGTTTTCCCCGTTGGCAGGTAATTTGATCAAAAATTGCACACTTGGCAATAGTTTTATGTTCCCATGCGATTGTCGCAGGTGCAAGAGAAGTCGTGTAATTTGCTGCAAGATACTCTAATGTATGTACTAAATGAGGATAAGCAGGTGATGAAAAAAATGACTTCGGCGGGACTTCCAGCGCATGAAATGACCTATCGTGCAATGAAAGAATTGCTTTTATTTGGGGAAATTGCCCCGGGCCAAGCTGTGACAATTCAAGGATTGGTCGCAAGGTTAAGTGTTGGAATGACCCCCGTCCGCGAAGCTTTGCGGCGATTGATTTCTGAAGGGGCACTGGAATTTCAGGGTAATCGACGGGTGAGTGTTCCGATTTTGACGCCCGAGAACCTTGCTGAATTGAAATTTGCGCGAGCTTCTATGGAACATGAATTAACATCTAAGGCGTTTTCAAATATTGATGAAATGGGCTTAAAAAACCTTGAATCATTGGACTCTGACTTAGACTTGGCAATTTCGCGAGGCGATGTCGGCGCCTACTTACGTCATAATTATGAATTTCATAAATCACTTTATTCATTTGCAAATGCGCCAATCCTAGAAGCTTTGGCGGATAACCTTTGGTTGCGCTATGGGCCGTCACTTCGAATTGTATGCGGGCGTGTCGGCACGCAAAATTTGGTGGACCATCACAAAGAGGCTATTGCCGCTGTGCGAAGTAGTCACGTAACCGCAGCGGCTGAGGCGATGGCTGCGGACGTGAACGAGGGTATTGATTATGTGATTGAAGAATTTTCACAGCGTGAACAGTAAGGTTGATTCGATTGACAAAGTAAAATTTGATCATATTATGGGATTTGACAGGCTTAATTGCGAATATTCCCTATAAATGGATCAAAAATTATGAACCAGATTTTCAATCATGCACCTACACATGAATTGCAGGCGCGCGATGCCGCCCATCATATGCACCCCTTTACCGCTCAAGGCGAACTTGCGGACAAGGGCGCGCGGGTCATCACAGCGGCCAATGGCGTATTCGTCTATGACAGTGATGGTGAAAAAATACTCGATGCCATGGCGGGATTATGGTGCGTGAATATTGGCTATGGGCGCGAAGAATTGGCGGATGTCGCACATCGCCAGATGAAGCAACTGCCGTATTACAACACGTTTTTTCAAACCACGCACATCCCAGCGATTGAATTGTCTGAACGCATTGCAAAACTGGCTCCAGACGATTTAAATCACGTCTTTTATGCCGGTTCAGGATCAGAAGCGAATGACACGAACATTCGCATGGTGCGTCATTATTGGGCGACGAAAGGCAAACCAGAAAAATCAATCATAATAAGCCGTAAAAACGCCTATCATGGATCGACCGTTGGTGGTGGATCTTTGGGCGGGATGAGTGCGATGCATGCACAAGGTGGCATGCCAATCCCAGATATTCATCACATCAACCAACCCAATTGGTGGAGTGAGGGGGGTGATATGACCCCCGAGGATTTCGGACGCGCCCGCGCAGCCGAACTGGAAGAGGCGATCAAACATCTGGGCGCTGATCGCGTCGCGGCCTTTATTGCGGAACCCGTGCAAGGTGCGGGCGGTGTGATTGTTGCACCAGATACTTATTGGCCTGAAGTACAGCAGATTTGCGATCACTATGGAATTCTTTTGATCGCGGATGAGGTTATTTGCGGATTTGGGCGGACAGGTAACTGGTTTGGATCACAAACGTTGAATATCCGACCGCACATTATGACCATCGCTAAGGGGCTAAGCTCAGGGTATCAACCCATTGGCGGGTCGATTGTGTGCGATGAAGTTGCCAAGGTCATCGCAGGAGATGAATTTAATCACGGTTATACCTATTCAAGCCACCCAGTTGCCGCGGCGGTTGCAAATGAAAACCTGCGCATCTTGGAAGAAGAAAATATCATCGGACACGTCCGCGATACCGCTGCCCCTTATTTGCGCCAGCAATGGGAGGCGATGACCAATCACCCTATGGTGGGTGAGGCAAAAATTGTTGGTATGATGGGCTCGATTGCTTTAACCCCCGAAAAATCAACACGCGCCGCCTTTAAATCGGATGCAGGAACAGTCGGGTACATTTGTCGTGAACGCTGTTTCGCCAATAACCTAATCATGCGCCATGTTGGGGATCGCATGATTATTTCCCCGCCTCTTATCATTTCAAATGATGAAATAGATTTATTGATTACACGTGCGCGAAAGTCGCTGGATGAAGCCATGGAGATCATCAAAGAAAAAGGTTTGTGGGAATGCGCATGATCTAGATCGCGGATTTGCGATTTGCGCCGGCGACGTTACTGGCGCAAATTCACTGCATTGATCGTGTTCAAAGTCACTTTTTGATTTGATAGGTTTGATCGATGGTTGGAAAAGTGCGGGATTTCACATCGTTTGCATAGCCTGCGACGGCGTCTTCGATTCCTTGCAATAGATTGCCGTATTGTTTCACAAATTTGGGTGGATTGGGGTTGAGGCCTAGCATGTCTTCTAGCACCAGAATTTGACCATCACATTGCGCTGATGCACCGATTCCGATTGTTGGAATTGTGATGTCTTTGCTGATTTGTGCGGCAAGCGGTTCAACCATACCCTCTAGTACAATCGAAAATGCGCCTGCTTCTGCAACGGCCTTGGCATCGGCATGGTGGATGGGCCATGTTTCTTCGTCCCGACCTTGGGTTTTAAACCCGCCAAGCGTGTTGGTTGATTGGGGTGTTAGTCCGATATGCCCCATTACTGGAATGCCGCGTTCCATCAAAAAGTGAATTGTTTCAGCCATGCGTGCGCCTCCCTCAAGTTTGACGGCGCCACAATTTGTTTCTTTCATTATACGCGCAGCATTCCTGAAGGCGATTTGAGGGCTTTCTTCATAGGTGCCAAAGGGCATATCAACAACGATCAAGGCTTGTTTTGTTCCGCGTACGACGGCCCGCCCATGCATAATCATCAAATCCAGTGGTACGGGGACAGTTGATTCCATCCCATGCATAACCATTCCTAAACTGTCGCCAACCAATATGAAATCAGCATATCGATCAACGATTGCGGCTGTATGTGCATGGTATGAGGTTAAGGATACGATTGGTTCGCCGCCCTTTCGAGCTGTGATTTGAGGGGCCGTTGTGCGGCGAATTGGGGCTTGGGTACTCATGTTTGTATCCTACTTAGGGGTTATGACGTATTGATCGATTAACAGTACGGGATCAAATTCAACGGCTAATAAAATGACTGCAGGCCTTGTAATCGCACCGCTGATTGCATCCAATGTATCTGCATCGCGAATATCTACAGATTTTACATCTGCAAGTGGTTCTGAGGCGATCATGTGATGCACAAATTGCGCAAGGTCGGCGGCATTTGGGTGCTCGTTTAATTTTTCTTCTGCAGCTTGGCAGGCCCGAAATAGAATGGGAGCTGCCTGACGCGCTTTCTCGCTGAGGCGGGCATTGCGAGATGACATAGCCAATCCATCGGTGTGGCGAACCGTTTTGATGCCACGTATTTCAATTGGAATGTCCAAATCCCGAACCATGGTGCGAATGACGGCAAGTTGCTGAAAATCTTTTTCCCCAAAATAGGCGCGATCAGGCTGGAACAGGTTGAACAATTTGGCGACAACGGTGGCGACACCACGAAAATGACCGGGCCGCAATACACCCATCAATTTATTGGCCAAGTCTGTTGTTTCAACGATTGTTTGCGCACCATCACTGTACATAATGTCAGGGGTCGGCGTAAAAACGGCTGCAACGCCTGCATTACGTAACAGAATTAGGTCGTCATCTAAGGCGCGGGGATAGTTTGACAGATCCTCGGGATTGCCAAATTGCGTTGGATTTACAAAAATTGATGCAACGGTATGTGTGTTTTCCTGCAGCGCATGCCGAACCAAAGACAAGTGCCCATCGTGCAGATACCCCATTGTAGGGACGAGCCCAATGGATCCGGTTGTTCTTAGGTGTGCCAGTACGCGGCGAAGATCCTGTTTTGTCGTACAAATTTGCATTCCGGACTCTTAAAAATGCTGCATTTGCAAACAATAGTAATATTTACGGGCGTGTGCAATTCAACAGTTTAAGTTTGTGAAAAAACTAGTCAGTTAAAAAATGAAGAAAACTTCGAAAAGTTGGTTGCACCAGAAACGCTGGATATGTTTACATCGGTTAACACCGGCCGTAGACCGTATCAACAGGGGAGCCTATTTTGGCCTTAGACGAAATAAACACAGTATTCGTTCGCTTTGATCGGGTGCCAAAGAGTTACGATGTTGAAATCTTATTGGATGGTGTTTCATCCACAACATTCCACCGCGCAAACGCAGCATTGGGATGGTATTTCAAAACTATGCCCTGTTTCCCCAGATGACAGTTGAAGAAAGCCTCTCGTTCTTGTTGGACATTTGGAACATTGACACATCCGAATGCGAAGCCAAAGTGAAGTATGCGCTGGATGAACGGTTGCTCGGCGTGAGCGTAATGAATTGGTAGCTTTATGAAAACTGCGTTGATTACACATGCGGATTGTTTGGATCATGTTACGCCATCGGGCCACCCTGAACAGGTTGCGCGTCTAGAACATGTGCTACATGCTCTTGCACCACTTGATTTAATTCGTGTCACTGCTCCATTAGCGGCGGATGATGATTTACTGCGGGTTCACCCAAAATCATATCTAGACGAAATCAAACGGATGCGCCCTGATACTGGAACGGTTCAGGTGGATGCAGATACACATATGTCGTCAGGGTCGGTTGATGCAGCATATCGCGCGGCCGGTGGCGCACTGCGCGCGGTGGACATGGTGTTAACAGGTGAGGCAAAAAATGCGTTTGTTGCAACGCGTCCGCCCGGACATCATGCTGAAACGGCGACGGCAATGGGGTTTTGTTTGTTTGGCAACGCTTCACTGGGTGCAAAACACGCGCTGGAGAATCACGGTTTGCAACGGGTCGCAGTTGTGGATTTTGATGTGCATCATGGCAATGGCACCCAAGATATTTTATGGGACGATCCACGCGCCCTCACAATTACGTCGCAGCAGATGCCACTATGGCCCGGAACGGGCGCAGCAAATGAAACAGGTGCGCATGAAAATGTTTTGAATATTCCCTTGGAACCAGAAACGACGGGCGACACGATGCGTGCAATTTATAGTGAGACTGTATTTCCACGCCTTCGCGCGTTTGCGCCTGAATTGATTATTGTATCCGCTGGGTTTGACGCACACCGGGATGATCCATTGGCACAACTGAATTGGGAAACGGACGATTTTCAATGGTTGGGACGCGAATTATGCTCTTTGGCGTATGAAATTTGCAATGGCCGTCTGGTGTCTGTCTTAGAAGGTGGCTATGATCTGCACGCCTTAGCCACGTCTGCCAAGGTTTTTGTGACTGAACTGATTGAGGCCAGATATGAGTGATACTCCTGTTGAAGAGATGACATTTGAACAAGCGATGTCCGAATTGGAGCGTGTTGTTGGCCAACTCGAACGTGGTGATGTGGCATTAGATGCATCAATTGCGTTGTATGAACGCGGCGCATTGTTGAAAAAACGCTGCGAAGCGAAATTAAAAGAGGCCGAAGAAAAAGTAGCGGCCATTACATTGGATGCAACTGGGACGCCAACGGGCACGGCTCCATTTGATGGTGCATGATGGATTTCGCCGAACGTATTGCTGCCAATGCTGCCGCGGTAGAGAGGCATTTGAATTTATATATAGATGGTTATGAACCTCAGCCGGTCATAGACGCCATGCGATACGCCGTTCAAGGTGGTAAACGAATGCGCGCTTATATGGTTATGGAGAGCGCGGCGATGTTTGGCATTTTGCCTGAACAATCAATTTGGCCAGCAGCAGCGATCGAGGCAGTTCATGCCTACTCATTAGTGCATGATGATTTGCCCTGTATGGATGACGATGACATGCGCCGCGGGCGCCCAACAGTTCACAAGGCATGGGATCAAGCAACCGCAGTTTTGGCGGGTGATGCCCTCCAAACCATGGGATTTGAACTGGTTTTGAATGCCCAATCTGGACCAGCTGAAGTCCGCGCCGAATTGGCAAGAACCCTAGCCATTGCTTCTGGTGCACATGGTATGGTTTTGGGCCAAGCCTTAGATATAGCCGCTGAAAGTGCTGAAACGCCTCTGACACTTGAACAGATCGAACATTTGCAAAATGGTAAAACGGGTGCATTGATCGCTTGGTCGGCCACAAGTGGAGCCATCATGGCAAAGCAAGATATCACCCCATTGTTAACCTATTCCAAAGCGGTTGGATTGGCATTTCAAATCGCAGATGACATTTTAGATGTCGAAGGAGACGAGGCAAAGACAGGCAAGCGATTAAACAAGGATGCCGATGCGGGTAAGGCCACATTTGTATCCCTGTTAGGTTTGACAGGTGCCAAGGCGCGCGCCCGCGCCCTTGTTGATCAGGCACAAGAGGCTATTTCGTGTTATGGAAATAAGGCGGAAAACTTGCAGGATGTCGCGCGCTTCGCTATTTCTCGGGAAAATTAACCCAAGGCACCTTTTGAATTATGTCACACCGTCCCAATACCCCGCTGCTTGATCGGGTGAAGCTTCCTGAAGATTTGAAGCGCTTTTCTGATGCCGAGTTGACGCAGCTGGCCCAAGAGTTGCGCCAAGAAACGATTTCTGCGGTGTCTGAAACTGGTGGGCATTTGGGTGCAGGTCTTGGTGTCGTGGAATTAACAGTGGCACTTCACGCCATTTTTGATACCCCGCGTGACAAAATTATCTGGGATGTTAGCCATCAGGCCTATCCACACAAAATTTTAACGGGTCGCCGTGATCGCATTCGTACCTTGCGACAACAAGACGGTCTGAGTGGTTTCACAAAGAGAAGCGAAAGCCCTTATGATCCTTTTGGGGCGGCGCATTCCAGCACATCCATTTCTGCGGCACTGGGATTTGTGGTTGCTGGTGATCTAGGCGGGGCATGCGATACGGGTCATGGCGATGCAATTGCCGTGATTGGGGATGGATCAATGAGCGCAGGCATGGCCTATGAGGCGATGAACAATGCAGGCCATTTGAAGAAACGCCTTATTGTTGTGTTGAACGATAATGAAATGTCGATTGCGCCACCCGTTGGAGCGTTGTCTAGTTACCTGTCGCAACTATATTCCGAGGCGCCCCTGCAAGATTTGCGCGATGTTGCGCGCGGTGCGCTTGGATTTTTGCCCGAACCGTTCCGAGAAGGTGCGAAGCGAGCAAAAGAAATGTTAAAAGGCATGACCGTGGGTGGCACCATGTTCGAGGCGCTAGGATTTTCATATGTTGGTCCGATAGATGGACATGACATGAACCAGTTGCTGCCAGTTTTGCGTACGCTAAAATCACGCGCAGATGGGCCTGTGTTGCTGCATATAGTCACCAAAAAAGGCAAAGGTTACGCACCGGCCGAAGCCGCGAGAGACAAGGGGCACGCAACGGCTAAATTCGACGTCTTGACTGGCAAGCAGTTTAAGTCACCTTCAAATGCTCCCAGCTATACTTCTGTATTTTCTGATGCCTTGTTAAAGGCCGCGGCCGCGGATCCGCGCATTTGTGCTGTCACGGCAGCCATGCCGGATGGAACGGGACTCTCAACATTTTTGCAACGCTATCCTAGCCGCTGCTTTGATGTTGGCATTGCCGAACAGCACGGTGTGACATTCGCCGCTGGATTGGCTGCGGGGGGTATGCGTCCATTTTGTGCGATGTATTCCACGTTTTTACAGCGCGGTTATGATCAGGTCGTTCATGACGTTGCATTACAAAATCTGCCCGTTCGTTTTGCCATTGATCGCGCAGGGTTGGTGGGGGCTGATGGTGCAACCCATGCGGGCAGTTTCGATACGGCCTATTTAGCGAACTTACCCAATATGGTCGTTATGGCCGCTTCTGACGAGGCAGAGTTGACGCATATGGTTGCGACCGCTGCTGCATATGACGATGGACCGATAGCCTTTCGTTATCCGCGAGGCGAAGGCGAAGGTGTGGATATCCCAGAAACGCCTGAATGTATTGAAATCGGCAAAGGCCGTATTATTGAGCAGGGTTCTGGGATCGCTATTCTATCCTTTGGGACGCGGCTGGGTGAAGTGTTGCGTGCCGCCGAAAACCTGCGCATGCGTGGTATATCTCCAACGGTTGCAGATGCGCGGTTTGCCAAGCCATTGGACCGAGAGATGATTTTAGAGTTGGCACGCACCCATGAGGCCATAATCACGATCGAAGAGGGCGCAGTAGGTGGATTTGGCAGCCATGTTTTGCAACTGCTTGTGGACGAAGGTGCGCTTGATGGCGGCCTGAAAGTACGCACGATGCAGTTTCCCGACACCTTTATTGATCAGGCAAGTCCAAAGGTAATGTACGATGTGGCGGGTCTAAATGCCTCGGACATCGAACAAAAAGTTCTGCGGTTGATGGGTGTTGAGGTCCTTGAGGCGAAAAAAAGCCTAAGTTAGATCCTCAAGTTTTACCAAGGCATCAAGACCCGATTTGTAATCTGGGTATTTCAACGCGACACCCAATTCGGATTTGATGCGCGTATTGTCGACACGTTTGTTTTCGGCATAAAAACTGCGCCCCATTGGACTTAAATTTGCATCTTCAATCGCGATTGCGGGTGGAATTGGCAGCCCCAATAGCTCGGCTGCATAACCTATAACATCTTGGGGCGGTGCGGGATAATCATCGCAGACGTTGTAGACCCCTTGTTGGGTCTTTGCTGTAATGGATGCCCATATAACTTGAACGATATCCTCAACATGGATGCGACTAAAAACCTGACCTGGTTTAACAATCCGTCGGGCTTTGCCTGACTTGACCTTAGAAAATGGTCCACGTCCCGGCCCGTAGATTCCAGCGAGGCGAAAAATATGTAGCGGAAGGTTCGGAATACCGGACCAAGCTTCCTCGGCTAATTTCCGCTGCTGGCCACGCTTTGTTGTGGGCAACAATGGGGTGTTTTCGTCAACCCATTTACCGTCGGCGCCTCCGTAGACGCCTGTGGTTGATAGATATCCTACCCAATGAAAATGGCCCACCTCAATGCAGGACCTATACCTTTCTAAGGTAGGGTCGCCCGTTTCAGTCGGACCAGCCGAAACTAAAACATGAGAACAGGTTGATAAATATTCTGGCAATTCGGGATCATCTATTAGCACAGGTTTTGCGCCAGATTTTTCGATTTCATCGAAACGCTCCATCTCACGGGTGGTCCCGTAGACGATCCAACCATGCTCCGTTAAAAGTTTGGCTAGATGCAGTGCAGTATAGCCCGCACCAAATATAAACATTGTATGTGTCATTCCCCTAATGTGTATGTCAGTGCACAAGTTACAAGCCAAAATTTTGAAGACATGACGACACGTTTCAACTGACATTGTGAAACTATTGAGCATAGTAAGGGAAACATTGAGTTCAGGAGCGAACATGAGCGATATCGTAATTCTTGATGGTGCACGGACCGCAATCGGCACCTTTGGCGGATCTTTGGCGGGGACGCCCCCGATTGAACTGGGCACGGTCGCGGCCAAAGCAGCGCTTGAACGCTCTGGCGTTGATGGCAAACAGATTGGTCATGTCGTGTTTGGTCATGTGATTAATACAGAACCAAAAGATATGTATCTTAGCCGCGTGGCGGCGATGCAAGCGGGTATTCCCGACACAACACCTGCAATGAATGTGAATCGGCTATGTGGATCGGGCGCGCAGGCTCTTGTTTCAGCTGTTCAGTCATTGATGTTAGGAGACGCTGAATTTGCATTGGCTGGTGGTGCCGAAAACATGAGCCGTTCCCCCTATATCGTTTCTGATCAACGATGGGGTGCAAAAATGGGTGATATTCGCACACTGGATATGATGCTGGGTGCATTGAACTGTCCATTTGGAACAGGTCACATGGGTGTAACTGCGGAAAATGTTGCTAAAGAGCATGACATTTCCCGAGAGGCTCAAGACGCATTTGCACTAGAATCACAAAACCGGGCAGCAGCAGCGATAGATGCGGGATATTTTGATAGTCAAATTGCCCCTGTTCAAGTCAAGGTAAAGCGCGAGATGGTTCCGTTTGCAAGGGATGAACATCCAAAAGCAACAACACAAGAAGGACTGGCCAGTCTGCGCCCAGTATTTCTTAAAGATGGCTCTGTCACGGCGGGAAATGCAAGTGGCATCAATGATGGTGCGGCTGCAATCGTTTTAGCACATGAATCCGCGGCACAGAAAGCCGGTTTGAAACCAAAAGCACGAGTACTTGGATATGCACATGCAGGTGTTCGCCCAGAAGTGATGGGTATTGGACCAATTCCTGCAGTGCAAAACCTGATGGCTAAGACGGGCCTTTCGATCCAAGATTTTGATGTAATCGAAAGCAATGAAGCCTTTGCAGCGCAAGCGTTGGCGGTGAACAAAGATTTGGGTATCGATCCTGCAAAAGTTAATCCAAATGGTGGTGCGATTGCGCTTGGCCATCCAGTTGGCGCGACTGGGTGTATTATCACGCTCAAGGCGCTTTACGAACTTGAACGGATCGGCGGAGGTAAAGCCTTGATCACAATGTGCATCGGTGGTGGTCAAGGTATCGCAATGGCAATCGAGGCACTTTAAAGAATTTTGAACATTGCTTGCGAGTGTACCTCTTTTTACAATGGTTTACTTTCTAAACTGTGAAAAATGATTACAGTGTTACATGCAAAAACTGGCCCAATTGGGCCAGCCATGTGGTTTTTTGAACAAATTAGCCCTTCATCGAATCCCAAAAGGACTTCACCGATGAGAAAAAGTTTGAACTCTCAGGGCTGTTTTCTTCAGATAGTTCTTCGAATTCCCGCAACAGCTCTTTTTGTTTGCTCGTCAAATTAACGGGGGTTTCAACAGATAGCTCAATGAACATATCGCCGGTTTGATTTGATCGAATCGCTGGCATGCCTTTGCCGCGCAAACGCATTTGTCGACCTGATTGACTGCCCATTGGCACTTTGACACGACTGCGCCCACCATCAATTGAGGGCACTTCTATGTCACCACCAAGCGCAGCAGTGACCATTGAAACGGGCACACGACAATAAAGGTTGATGCTATCTCTTTGGAAAATTTCGTGATCGTCGACCTCGATAAAGATATAAAGATCGCCGGTGCCGCCGCCGCGAAGTCCCGCTTCACCCTCTCCCGATAAACGGATGCGAGTCCCGGTTTCGACACCTGCGGGAATATTCACGCTTAATGCGCGGTCTTTTTCTCTACGGCCCTGACCCTGACACGATTTGCATGGGTTCTTAATAATTTGGCCCGCGCCAGAGCATGTCGGGCATGTACGTTCTACAGTGAAAAAGCCCTGTGTCGCGCGAACTTTTCCCATCCCCGCACATGTGGGACAAGTAGCCGGTTCAGAACCACCCTCCGCGCCGCTGCCGCTGCATATCTCGCAGGATACAGAAGTTGGAACATTTATGGTTTTTTGAAGACCATTAAATGCTTCTTCCAACGAAATGCTAAGGTTGTAGCGCAAATCAGCGCCACGGGTTGCACGATTTCGTCCCCCTCCGCGACCGCCTCCTCCCATGAAGTCCCCAAATAGGTCATCAAACACATCTGAAAACGCGCTAGAAAAATCGCCTTGGCCTGGTCGTGGTCCACCACCCATGCCACCTTCAAACGCCGCATGGCCATATCGATCATAGGCTGCCTTCTTATCGGCATCCTTTAACACATCGTAGGCTTCGTTTGCTTCCTTAAATTTCGCTTCTGCGTTTGGGTTGTCGGCATTGCGGTCAGGGTGTAATTCCTTTGCCTTTGTGCGAAACGCTTTCTTTATTTCGTCAGCTGATGCGCCACGTTCGATTCCGAGCACATCGTAGTAATCTTTTTTTGACATCGATTGCGCCTCCTTTGGAATACCAACGCCGACCTGTTTACAACAGGCCGACGAACTTTTTTGTCAATTGTTTAGCGCTTGTCGTCGCCTAGGTCTTCAAAGTCTGCATCAAGAATGTCGTCATCCCCACCATCTTCTTGCCCCATATCCATCGGACTTTGATCGTCGCCTTCTTGGCTGGCCTTGTAAATCGCCTCTCCCAAACGCATCGATGCTTCGGTCACGTTTTGGATACCTGATTTTATTTTATCGGCGTTCTCATTTTCCAATTCATCTTTCAGCGCAGCGACCGCTAATTCAATTGCTTCCACGGTTGAAGGATCAACCTTATCACCGTGTTCTTCGATTGATTTTTCAGTCGCATGGATCAAGCTTTCAGCTTGGTTTTTGGCTTCGATCAATTCACGGCGTGCCTTGTCTGCGTCTGCATTTTCCTCTGCTTCGCGCACCATGCGGTCGATATCATCATCTGATAATCCACCTGATGCTTGGATCGTGATATTTTGTTCTTTACCGGTACCTTTATCTTTCGCAGAAACAGACACGATACCGTTTGCATCGATGTCAAACGTCACTTCGATTTGTGGCATACCACGCGGCGCAGGTGGAATATCCTCTAGGTTAAACTGGCCCAAGATTTTGTTGTCTGCGGCCATCTCGCGCTCCCCTTGGAACACGCGGATCGTCACAGCATTTTGATTGTCTTCGGCGGTAGAGAAAACCTGAGATTTTTTCGTTGGAATTGTCGTGTTGCGATCGATGAGACGTGTGAAAACGCCGCCCAAAGTTTCTATCCCAAGTGACAAAGGCGTCACGTCTAGTAGAACGACATCCTTTACGTCACCCTGCAAAACACCAGCCTGAATTGCAGCGCCCATCGCAACAACTTCGTCAGGGTTGACGCCTTTATGTGGCTCTTTGCCGAAGAATTTGGAAACTTCTTCCATGACTTTCGGCATGCGTGTCATACCACCGACTAAGACGACTTCGTCTATGTCTGATGTTGAAAGCCCAGCATCCTTTAATGCTGCTTGACATGGTTTAATGGATGCTTTGATCAAATCACCGACCAAAGATTCCAATTTTGCACGCGTCAATTTCAAGACTAAGTGTAGAGGCTGCCCTGATGCACCATCCATAGAAATAAACGGTTGGTTGATTTCAGTTTGACTTGCAGATGACAATTCAATTTTCGCTTTTTCTGCAGCCTCTTTCAACCGCTGTAAAGCCATCTTATCTTGCGTTAGATCGACGCCATTTTCTTTTTTAAATTCTTCAGCAAGGTAGTTGACAATGCGCATGTCAAAGTCTTCACCACCCAAGAACGTGTCACCATTGGTGGATTTCACCTCGAACAAACCATCATCGATTTCCAAGATGGTCACGTCGAATGTACCACCACCAAGGTCATAAACTGCGATTGTTTTTGTTTCTTTTTTGTCCAAACCATACGCCAGCGCAGCTGCGGTTGGTTCGTTGATGATGCGCAAAACTTCTAGACCTGCGATTTTACCTGCATCTTTGGTCGCTTGGCGCTGCGCGTCGTTGAAGTAGGCAGGAACAGTAATGACGGCCTGCGTAACTTCTTCACCAAGATAGCTCTCCGCGGTTTCTTTCATTTTTTGCAATGTGAACGCCGAAATTTGCGAAGGTGAATATGTTTCACCTTGTGCCTCAACCCATGCGTCTCCGTTGCCACCGTTGACAACACTGTAGGGGAGGTTCTTTAGGTCTTTTGCCAAATCGGCATCGTCAACACGGCGGCCAATCAAACGTTTCACACCGAATACGGTGTTTGATGGATTCGTGACTGCCTGACGTTTTGCCGGTTGTCCAACAAGACGTTCGTCGTTTGCAAATGCGACAATTGATGGTGTTGTGCGTGCGCCTTCTGCGTTTTCAATAACGCGAGGTTGAGAGCCATCCATGATAGCAACACAGCTGTTTGTCGTACCTAGGTCGATACCAATAACTTTTCCCATTTTGATCCCTTTCGAAATTAGGCGATATTCTGCGATGAAAACCCATTTTGGCGTTGACGCCGCGTCGTCAGGCCCACATTTTTTACAATGTTTGAACCACGACAGCGGGTATATAGGCAGGCAGTTTAACAACTGCAAGCGCTCTCGGGTATAGATTTAGTCATGGCGGCCAAAAAACCGCGGTAATATTTACACAAAGTTGATTTTTTTTATGGAGAAACGTGAATTCAACCTTAAAGTGGACAAATGACGTCAAATACGAATTTTCTATTCAGGAGCTCTTGTATGCCTCTGTATCGCCGTATTTAATTTGTAAAATGCTGTTAAACTTGGTCAAGAGATTCCAAAGTATGCATTTTTCATTTACCCGGGGGCACTACAGCTATCTGATACAGCTTTATTTGTATAACAATGCACAATTAGTCCGAAGGAAATGAATGCAAACGTAAGCTTCAATGGGTATTCTAAGTTACGGTTGCGCGGAACATAATTTAAAGGAGTCACAAAATAGATTATCCTGTCATAACAAAAATAATGCGTGATCTGGCGATTAAGGCAGGTCAGGAAATCATGGAAATTTATAATTCAGATGATTTCGAGATCGATTTTAAATCTGACGATAGCCCTGTGACCAAAGCGGATCGGGCTGCTGATGCAATTATTGCCGCTGGTCTAAATGCATCTTGTCCGGAAATTGCCCTTGTGACTGAGGAGCAGGCAGATACACATGCAACTAGCGCAGATACATTTTTTATCGTGGATCCGCTTGATGGAACTAAAGAATTCATTAAACGCCGAGGCGAATTCACGGTGAACATTGCCCTTGTTGAAAATGCGACGCCGACTTTGGGTGTCGTATATGCACCTGCGATAGGCCGTTTGTTTTACACGGATTCAGATGGACAGTCTGTTGAAGAAACGGGTGCGCATTTAATTGGACAAATCGGTGAAACTAAAAAATTGAGCGTCAGTACAGCAGATAACTCCGCATTAACAATTGTCGCATCGAAATCACATCGCGACCAAGCGACCGATGATTATATTTCAAAGTACAAAATCAAAGATATGATGAGTGCAGGTTCATCACTTAAGTTTTGCCTAGTTGCATCCGGAGAGGCTGACTTTTATCCCCGTCTTGGTCGCACTATGGAGTGGGACACAGCCGCAGGACACGCGGTGGTTTTAGGTGCCGGAGGGCAAGTTCTGCATTTTAAAACTCGCGAACCGCTAATCTACGGTAAGGCAGAATTTGAAAACCCGTTCTTCATCGTTAGGGCTCCGTCTGTCGCGCTTATGTAATTCTAATGTCGTCAGTCTGGTTTTTTCTCCGTTCAATCACCTTGTGAATGAAATAGCCTTTGGTCTGATTGATGCCAAATTTTGAACAATCCGACACTTTAGATGGGAATTAATAGGGTTTACTGAACATAAATCTCCCTATGTCGGCTAAATTTTGCCCTTTTTTAAATTACACTTATGTATCAATCCAGTGATTGTAGAAAGTAATTTTCGGACTATGCCGCCTGAGTTCTGTAGGCTTCGGTTAGAATTGTAAACAATGTTCCAGCATCTGCATTGGCACGTAACTTGGAACACACACTGTGATCGCGAAGTGTGCGCGACACCAATGCTAACGCCTTTAGATGTTCTACGCCGGCGTTTTCCGGTGCAAAAAGAGTAAAAACAATATCAACGGGTTGTCGATCTGCCGCGCCAAACTCAACAGGTTTTTCAACAAGCATAAATGTCCCACAAACATGATTTGCGCAAACGAGGCGTGCGTGAGGAAGCGCTACGCCATTGCCGACACCCGTCGGGCCAAGAGCTTCACGCTCCAATAGTGCTTCTAATGTTGGGCCTTGCTCAAAACCATAAGCATTATGTGCAAGATCACTTACGTTCTGCAATAGTCGCTTCTTGCTAGAAGCGGTAGTGATTACGCGTACCGCTTCAGGCTTTAACAAATCAAACAATTCCATAGAAAACTTTTACTCCCAAGCGTAATAAGGGATAGGTTTTAGGGTTCTATCCACCCAACGTTTCCGTCATCTCGACGATAAACGACATTTACGCTCTGTTTGCCCTCGTTCTTAAAAACCAAAAACGAAGCCCCTGACAATTCAAGCTGCATGACCGCCTCGCCGACTGAGATAGAGGGAATTTTTGTTTCCATCTCAGCGATGATTATAGGTTGCAGTGAATCTGGCTCCGAATCCTCGTTCTCATCATCTGAGGCAAGGATATACGAGGAAGCTTCCATAAGTTCAACTGGGTTTGGGCGATCCTTATGATGATCCTTTAATCGCCGTTTATAGCGACGAAGCTGTTTCTCCATTTTTCCACAACAACTATCAAATGCGGCGTAAATTTCTGGATCTGATGCTTTTGCTTGTGCGGTTAAACCCGTCGATAGGTGTATAGTCGTCTCACATACATATTCATGACCACTTTTCGAGAAAACGACATTGGCGTCAGTCGGTCGCTCTGCGTATTTTGTCACCGCATCGTTTAATTCGTTTTTCACATGTGTTTGCAAAGCTTGACCGATATCGATATGGATTCCAGAAATTTGATAACGCATTGTAACTCCTATAATTATTCACGAAGTATCCACGCGCCCAAAGGCATTACAACAGCGCGGGCGTTGTGGACGTCCGTATCAGGAAATGATAGAGAACAGTTAGGGACGATGCAGTCCATTTTCTAGCAAAAAGACTCGCTTAGAAAATTTCTCTATCCCTTTATACAAGGCGACGAAGGGGCCTCATGTCAACCTAAAGATCAAAATTTATTGATAGATCAAACGATCTTAAAGTTATCACCCAGATAAACACGCTTCACGTTTTCATCTGAAACTACTTCCTCTGCGGTTCCTGACATGAGCACTTTACCATCATGAAGGATATAAGCGCGATCTACGATTTCTAGCGTTTCTCGCACATTGTGATCGGTGATCAACACGCCTATTCCCCGGGTTTTCAGATCTGAGACGAGATCGCGAATATCATTCACAGAAATTGGATCAACCCCAGCAAAGGGTTCGTCCAACAGCAGATACTTCGGCTTTGCTGCGATAGCACGCGCAATTTCTACACGCCTCCGTTCTCCCCCAGACAGGGCAATCGCAGATGTCCGTCGCAGGTGTTCTATTGTGAAGTCCCCTAACAACTCTTCCAATCGCTCGCGACGCGTATGCCGATCTGGTTCTGATACATCTAAAATTGCTGCGATGTTTTCTTCCACGCTTAAGCCACGAAAAATGGATACTTCTTGCGGTAAATAGCCAATTCCAAGGCGCGCACGGCGATACATAGGCAACATTGTCGCATCCACTCCGTCGACCTTCACTTGCCCACCATCTGGGTTGACCAGTCCAGCGATTGAATAAAACGTCGTCGTTTTTCCCGAGCCGTTTGGACCAAGTAATGCCACGACTTCACCACGATGCAGCTCCATGGAGACGTCGTGAATTACAACGCGTTTTTTGTAACTTTTTCGCAGGCCCTTAATTGATAGCCCAGAACCGGTTGATACGTCTTTTAATGTCACGCTGGCCAAGTCTAGTTTCCCCTCGGCAATAGCGTCGTTGACACGCGACCTGTCATAACCGACACACCTGTGTCAGTGTTCAATTCAATGTTGGCCGCGTTTAGTGAGTTATCCCCTTGTCGTAAAACTGCGTTCCCGTTTAGGTAAATCATATTCTGGGTTATCTTGTAGATAGCTTCATCACTTTGAGCAGTGTCTTCCGCGCTTTTCAAATAGACTGAACCATTTGCAAAAACCGTCTCAATGTCTGTTTGCTCGTCATTATATTCGATGCGTACAAAATCAGCGCTAAGGGTTGTTGATCCTTGAATGATTTCGACATTTCCAGACATTTCAATAAGGCCAGTTGTCTCGTCAACTTCCATTTTGTCGGCCTGCGCTTCGATCGGTTTGTCGCTATCTTCGGCCAATGTCCCAAACTGTCCACTTGTGTCTTGGCCAAGGGCAGACGTTGCCAAAAATACTAAAACCAAAATCGTGCGCAGATAAGTCATGATAAGTCCAAGTCGTTCTTCACTCAGGTATATATAGCAGCTTCACCTGATCAGTAAAAACAAATCTACTGGGTGCGCTTGATGATTGGCGGGATATCTCCAGTCGCGTTGATGAAATCCTATTTTTGCCTTGGGATAAAGTGACCTGGCCCTCAAAAATTGCACGCGTCATATCTGTGTTTGCTTGCAGTGATGCAGCGCGCACTTGGCGTTTTTTGTTATCTGTCATGATAACATTTCCATTGAATTCAACCTCATCAGTGGCACTTTGTAGTGTCGCTAGGTCAGCTGTAATTTCGCCAATCGTTGATTGATCCCTAAGAAATTGTGCACGCACGCTGTGGAACGTCGTATATTTTCTCCCGTCCTGCTCTGGAACAAGTTTCTCTGCGGTCACTCTGACTTCTGTGCCATTTTGCGTTGTACCTATGTATTGTGGATTGGAAACAACTTGTTCTTTCAAGCGATTGCTTATTTCGCTAATTGAAAAAGGCAATTTGCTTTGGTCATTTTTGCCACGCGACAGTGCAAACACACCAACGATTAGTAATATTGCCACGAATGGAAGCAAGATTTTCACAACGAAAATTGTCTGTGAATATGTCAACTTCCGAAGCTCCATCGCAAATTAGTGTGAAAAAATATCTTCGTCAGGCCAACCGGTCAGATCGAGCAGGGCACGTTGAGGCAAAAAATCAAAACAGGCCTGCGCCATTTCTGAACGACCTTCACGCTCTAACCTTTCGTTCAAGACCTTGCGCAATTGATGCAGGTATAAAACATCAGAGGCTGCATAGGAAATTTGTGCGTCGCTCAACTCGTTGGTACCCCAATCGCTGGATTGTTGTTGTTTTGAAATGTCAACTTCTAGCAATTCCTGAAGCAAGTTCTTTAGTCCATGGCGGTCTGTGTATGTTCGCACAAGTTTGCTAGCAATTTTGGTGCAGTAAACGGGGGCAGTTAAAACCCCAAATGCGTGGTACATAGCGGCGATATCAAAACGTCCAAAATGAAATAACTTTAGCACATTTTTATCTGATAGAAGCTTGCAGAGGTTAGGTGCTTGCGACTGTCCCTTGGCTATCTGCACGAGGTGCGCATCGCCATCTCCAGCCGAGAGCTGAACAACGCAGAGCCTGTCGCGGTAAGGTTTGAGCCCCATGGTTTCACAATCGATTGCAACGACAGAACCCAAATCCAGATCATCAGGTAGGTCGCCTTGATACAGGTGGTTTGCCAATATTCTACCCTTTATGCTTTGTTTTAGCTCACATACGTGTGTTTCACGCTCTTCGCAACTATAGCATCGCTCAAAGATGACGTAACGGCGATAAACATCCTACTAGACCGGGCAAAATTACTTTTTCATAGTTTGGATGAACGAAAGGATCCAATCATGAACCTGAAAACGCTTTTTGGACTAAACGGAAAAACAGCACTTCTTACAGGGGGAGCAACAGGAATTGGGCGCATGGCAACCACTGGTCTCGTAGCTGCGGGTGCCCATGTTATCATCGCCTCCCGCAAGATTGAAGTGTGTCAACTGACAGCAGATGAAATCAATTCACTTGGGTATGAGGGTCGGGTTACTGCCATTTCCGGGGATGTGGCAAGCGAAGATGGAATTGAATACCTTGTGAAAACAGTTCTGAATGAAACAGATCAGCTTCATATCTTGATGAACAACGCAGGTCGAACTTGGGGCGCGCCCCTAGGATCATTTCCACATAGCGCTTGGAATAAAGTCTTTGACCTAAATGTGGCTGGAATGTTTCACCTATCCCAATGTCTTATTCCCATACTACGGGCGTCGTCCAACGTCGAGGATCCGGCACGCATCGTGAATGTTGGGTCAGTTATGGGTGAAATCCCTATGGGTGACGGCGCATATTCGTATGCCGTGTCTAAGGCAGCGGTTCACCAAATGACACGAATATTGGCAAAGGAATTGGCGGAGCAACATATCACGGTAAATGCGCTTGCACCTGGACCATTTCAATCAGGAATGACAAAATTCGCAATCGGAGAAGAACGCGGAGTCGAACGTGTCGGCGAACGTGTGCCGTTGGGCCGTGTCGGACGCCCAGAAGATATTGCAGCCTGTGTTCAGTTGCTTTGTGGTGCGGGTGGCGGTTACATCACAGGTGCAATCATTCCGGTATCTGGTGGTATAAATGTGTCAACAGGCCCAAGCATCTTTGGAGACGATCAATGACAAAACAAATGACTGTTGCTGAGTACTTTGAGCGTGTTGGTACCAGCTTTGGTGCAAGTCAGTGGTATTTGATTGATCAGGAACGTATTGATGAATTTGCTAAAAATACCGAAGATTTCCAATTTATTCACATAGACGCAGATCGCGCAAATCAAACGCCTTTCGGAACCACGATTGCGCATGGATTTCTGACATTGTCGATGTTGTCGGCAATGTTTTATGATGTTGTACCTGACATTATTGGTTCAAAAATGGGTGTGAATTACGGCTTTGACAAAATCCGGTTCTTGGCCCCTGTTAAGTCTGGTGCGCGCATACGAGGGAATTTTACCTTATTAGAGCTTCGCCAGGCACGGCCTGGAGAAGTGACCAATGTCTGGGAAGTGAAGGTTGAAATCGAAAATGAGGACAAACCTGCGCTGATCGCAAAATGGATCGGTCGTGACTACGTGGGAGACTAGCTTTGACCAAGATTCTATTTGTGCGTCATGGCCAAGCGCAATTTGGCCATGAAAATTATGATAAGCTTTCGAAAATAGGGCTGGCACAGTCTGTTGCGCTGGGAAAAGAATTAGCCAAGCAAGGGGTTGTGGTTGATCAATGGATTCAGGGCGACATGGTTCGACACGATGAAACCCTGTCAGGCATCGTAGAGGGGATGGGAATATCTGTTCCCAGTGTCGTGAAAACCGACGACTTGAATGAATATGATTTTAGGGCTCTGCTAGACGCACGTTTCGTAAGGCGCCAGCGTCCGGATGGTTTGCATACAGATCGAAAAACCCACTTTCGGTTGCTCAGGGACACTTTGGCATTATGGCAAGATAACAAAATTTCTAATCCACCTGAATCCTGGGAGGAATTTGAGACGCGATTGGCCAGAGTTTCCAAAAGGGTTGCCGATTTAGAAGGCGATACAATTTTGGTTGTCAGTTCTGGGGGGGTCATCTCGAAAATTATTGCAAGCGCACTGGGGTTAAGCAATGCCAAACAAGTTGATGTGCAACTACAAATTAAAAACGCATCGGTGACCACGCTTATTTATTCGAGGCGAACCGAAACCTTATTTTTAAATGGCTTTAATGAAACGCCATTTGTTGAAAAAGATACGCAACATTTTCTCACGTATAGCTAGGAGAGTAGATGACAGAATATGATCTTGTGAACCGAGAAAATTTGGAACCCTGGCTGCTTGAAAACGTACCATTATTTGAGGGTCCGTTCGAGGTAGAGAAACTGGCAGGTGGGCAATCAAACCCGACATTCCGGCTTGATGCAAAAAGTGGTGCATACGTTTTGCGCAGAAAACCACCAGGCGTATTGTTGAAATCAGCACATGCCGTGGAACGCGAATATAAAGTTCAGCGCGCGCTCTTCAACTCAAATGTGCCCGTTGCAAAAATGCATGCATTGTGTGAGGATGAGAACGTAATAGGTGCCGCATTCTACGTCATGGATTTGGTAGATGGACAGACTTTCGATGATCCTCGCTTATCCGGTGTGCAGCTCGTCGATCGAAAAGCAGTTTATTCGGAAATGAATCGAGTTTTGGCCGAAATTCACAATTTAGACCTCTCTGCAGTTGGTCTGCAGGATTATGGCCCACCTGGAAATTATTTTAGACGACAAACTGATCGCTGGTCCAAACAGTACAAAGCAACAGAGACCGATGTCATTCCTGACATGGATACCTTGATGGCTTGGCTGGATCAAAACATGCCGCCAGATGATGGTCAAAGAAGTTTGGTTCATGGAGACTATCGGATAGATAATTTGTTGTTTGCAAGAGATGGGTCGGCCTGTATGGCGGTGCTCGATTGGGAGCTTTCAACATTAGGGCACCCATTTGCGGATTTGGCTGCGGTTATTATGCAATGGCGCATGCCAACGGGTGCCGATGGGCGAGGATTAGCTGGTGTTGATCGTGCAGCGCATGGATTGCCCAGCGATCAAGAATTCATTGATGAATATTGCAACCGTCGTGGGATCGCTGGAATTGATGGATTTGGATTTTATTTGGCATTTTGCTTTTTCAGGATGGCAGGTATTCTGCAAGGGGTCAAAAAACGCGCGTTGGACGGCAATGCCGCAGACCCTGAACGCGCGCTTCGATTGGGGCAATACGTCAACGAATTTGCAAGTCAGGGTCTTGCAGCGGCAAAGACTGTATAAGCATGCACAAAGTAGACCTTAACGAACCGCTGAGCGGTTTTCAAAAACACATCGGCTATGAATTGGTTGAATGGTCGGAGGGTTTCGCCAAATTGCTTTTACCCATCGGACCACATTTGTTGAACCGCGAAGGGATCCCTCATGGCGGAGCTCTCGCCACTATTTTGGATACGGCAATGGGATTTGCCGGATCGTATACGGGTGATGCAGACAGGCCGCATATTGTGATGACGCTGAACCTATCCGTGAATTACTTAGCAAAGGCACAAGGCGAACTCTTAACAACAATTGCAAACGTAACGGGCGGTGGACATAAAACATTTTTCGCCACAGCACACACGAGCGATTCAAGCGGTGCAACAATTGCAACCGCCACTGGTGTTTTTAAACGCAAAATTTGAAGTGTTAGATCCAGCCTTGAAGATTGCGATTGATGATCTGGGTTAGCGCATCGATATGTGCATCGTCATCATTGAGACAAGGAATATAGGTGAACTCTTCTCCGCCAGCCTCTTCAAAGCTTTCTTTGATCTCTTCGTTAATTTCTTCTAGCGTTTCAATGCAATCTGCCGAGAATGCTGGCGCGACAACAGCGATACGTTTTTTGCCATCTTCTTCGGCGAGACGCGCAACTTCTTCGACTGTATATGGTTTCAACCACTCTTCAGGCCCAAACTTCGATTGAAATGTGGTGACAATATCAGTGTCACCCCATCCTAGCCGTTCTTTCAATAGGCGTGTCGTTTTTTGGCACTGACAGTGATATGGGTCGCCCTGCATCAGGTAACGCTTTGGAACACCATGATAAGAACAGACCAAAACGTCTGGCTTATTTTCAGCTTCAGCATAGGCTTTTTCAACGGACTTTGCCAATGCATCGATATAGGCTGTATCGGCAAAATAGGGCTCAACGACACGCGCGATTGGTTGCCATTTTTCCTCCATTAATGCACGGAAGAATTGGTCATTGGCGGTGGCAGATGTGGCGCCTGCATAGTGTGGATAAAGTGGAAAAAACAAAATCTTTGAACACCCTTTGGATACCATCTCGCGCACTTTTGATTTGGTCGAGGGGTTGCCGTAGCGCATGGCAAAATCGACAACTACCTTATCGCCGTACAATTCGTGTGCGCGCTCTTTGATCTTTGCAGTTTGCGCTTTGGTGATTGTCATCAAAGGGCTTTCGCCTTGCTCTTCATTCCAAATGGATTTGTAGGCGGCACCCGACCGAAATGGACGTGATGTCAAGATAATTAATTGCAACAGCGGCTGCCAAAGATATGCTGGATAATCTATGACGCGTTGATCTGATAGAAATTCGCCAAGATACCGGCGCATTGACCAATAATCATAATTATCCGGCGTTCCTAGATTAGCGACAAGAATGCCGACCTTTTGATCCGGCACTTTTGGGTGGTTGGGTGCCGCGTGAGCGGGGCAGCTAAGGGGTGTATTTTTATCAAACATAGTTCTGTTATTCCGTTGGTCATGTCAGACATAAGGCAATCACGCCCGCGGTCAATCTTTCAAATGCTGTTCTGCGACACCAAGTGCATCTGCAAGCCGCATTTTTGCTGAACCGGGTCTTAGTGGTTTCTGCTGGCTTTCGTCTGGTGCCCAGCCGGTTAGGAAAATTTGTTCAAAGGTCGTCATCAAATGCCCCTCTACATTCGAAAATTCTGATTTGTAGATTTCGCTGGCGCGTTCGAACAAGGTTTTTGAAGTAAAATGACGTGTACGACCTGTCATCGCATTCGCTTCGCCCATCGCGCGCAAATCATGCATCAATGCACGCAAAGTTGGATACGTCACGTTTTGCGTTGCACTGTCTGCAACAGGTAATGCCAAGTTGGCTCGCTGTAGCAATGCGCCCAAATCACGTACATCAGCCATTGGAAAAACCCGCGGGGACAAGCCACCGGTGATTTGGCTTTCTGCAGTGGCCAGCGCACTTCTCAATTCTTGTAATGTTTGGCCCCCAAAACAGATGCCGATGAATAATCCATCGGGGCGCAACGCTCGACTGCATTGAATAATTTGCCCAACGGGGTCGTTTGCACTGTGCAATGACAGTCCATGAATGACCAGATCGCAACTTTGCAGATCCAGATCAAGAGTATCTGAGTCCTCTATGATGCGCGCTGATGGAAATGCCTGCGCCCAAGGGTCTGCCCAACCCGTGACGATTGCAACATCTTTAAAGGATTTATTAACCATCAAGAGCCGATCTTGGACATCAGAAATGGCAAGGTTATGCAAAAATGTTCCGCGCTGCCTCAGACGACGTTGGCGGTGCCTTAACAATGCAGTGCGGTCAATCAATTGGTTAGGTGCGGTCATAGTGGTCAGATATGCTTAATTCATCCATAATTCAAATTGTTATCCAAATGTTATATCCGCCACAGTGCATAATGTGTCGAGAGCAACTACAAACTGAAAATGCATTATGCGGTGAATGTTGGCGTGATATGCCATTCAATGTAGAGTGTGCATGCGTGCGCTGCGGTGCGCCACTGATTGGTCAAATTGAAGCTGAGTGTGCAGAGTGTGATGACTGCATGAAGGATCCCCCTTTATGGCGAGCTGGACGCAGCGTTTTTCATTATCAAGGCTTAGCACGCAAGTTTATTTTAGAGTTAAAACACGGAGACAGGCCTGAATTGGGAGCCCCAGCGGCTGCGTGGATGGCGCAAGTTGGGGCTGATTTGCTGTCGACAGAAACAGCGATTATCCCAATCCCCGTTCATTGGCAGCGGTGATTGCGGCGCAAATATAATCAGGCAGAGATTTTGGCGCACCACGTTGCAGAAATCACGTCAACTCAACTGATTTCGAATGCGCTGGTGCGTCCGCGTAAAACTATCCCACTAAAAAATGTTTCAAGACAAGAAAGGTTGGCAATTTTAGAGAATGCTTTCGCAATTGAGCGCGATCAAGTTCAGCATCTGAAAGACAGGAGGGTGGTGTTGATTGATGATGTCATGACCTCTTGTGCAACGTTAAGGGCCGCAACAAGAACGCTTTTGGACGTGGGTGTACAAGATATTTCAATTCTTGTGCTGGCAAGAGTGATTGAAAACACCTAAGTGTGGGTAAAAGGAAAATGCGAAATGGACATTCAAATTTATACAAGTCCCCTTTGTGGGTATTGCCACGCGGCCAAACGTTTATTGCAGACCAAAGGCGCGGATTTTTCAGAGATCGATCTGGCAAAAGAGCCAGCGCGTCGCGAAGAAATGGTAAAGCGGTCAAATGGTGGTCGTACGGTTCCACAAATCTTTATTGATGGACACCATATCGGAGGATGCGACGAACTCTATGCACTGGAGCGCGCTGGAAAACTTGATTCAATACTTCAGGTAACGGAATGAAAGTCGCGCTTTTGCAACTGTGTAGTTCGGACGACCCAGCTGCAAATTTGGAGAAAACGCTATCTTTCATTGAGCAAGCCACGAAAAACGGCGCGCAGTTTATCGCAACGCCAGAAGTCACAAACTGCGTATCAACTTCTCGACGACACCAAGTTACAATACTTGCGCAGCAGCAAGATGATAAAACGCTCACAGCTTTGCGACAAACCGCGCGGAAATTTGGCGTTTGGATTGCAATAGGATCGTTGGCGCTAAAATTGCCAAATGATGATCGTTTTACAAATCGGTCTTTTATGATTTCGCCAATGGGGGAAATTGTTGCGCAATATGATAAAATCCACATGTTTGATGTGACACTGTCAGAGACCGAAAAATATCGCGAATCCGATGGGTATCGCGCAGGGGAAAAGGCTGTTTTAGCGACTACGGAGTTTGGGCAAATTGGGATGACGATTTGCTATGATATCCGTTTCCCAGGTTTGTATCGCAAAGTTGCACAAGCGGGTGCATCCATCATTTTGATTCCTGCGGCATTCGCCCAACCTACTGGTCAAGCACATTGGGAGGTATTGTTGAGGGCGCGTGCCATCGAAACGGGATGTTTTGTAATTGCGGCTGCGCAAACCGGCACCCATCCTTCGTCAGAAGGCAAGTCTAGAAAAACATATGGTCACTCGATGGTTGTGTCTCCTTGGGGCGAAATATTGGCAGATGGTGGCATTGAACAGGGTATAGTCACTTGCGAACTCGATTTATCGCTTGTTCAAACTGCACGTGGCCGTGTACCATCAATCCTGTCAAATCAATCATTTAGCGGGCCATAAGCATGGTTGACAGTGAAAGCGCAATCGCGATCGCATTGTTCGGTGAAATTCTGACAGTGCAGCAATTATTACGCAATCAATTGGATCGCGTATTACCAAAGGGCATGGAGCTTTCACATTTTTCGGTGCTTAATCATCTTGCGAATACCAAGGGTGAAAAAACGCCAGCGCAACTTGCCAAGAGTTTTCACGTCACTCGCGGTGCGATGACAAATACGTTAAGCAAATTGGAAATTTCCGGATACGTGCACATTCGGCCGGATTGGGACGATGCACGACGAAAATTAGTTGCCATTAGCCCCGCAGGTGTTCGCGCGCGTGATGATGCGATCGCATTGGTAGCACCCGTAATCGCAGAACTTGTGCGGGAATCAGGTTCCGAAGAAATCAGGGCAGTGTTGCCAGTGTTGAGGAATCTTCGAATGCACCTTGAATAGAGGCAAAGCTAACATTTTTCTATTAAGGTTTACATGAAAACGATTTTTGAAGGTTTTGCTGCATAAAAACTAGCCCGTCTTTGTCGATCATACCCATGTGCATAAAATAAATTGCATATTCGAGGGCAATCTTATTTGTCCCAACAACAAAAATGCTCTATGCCAATCTGGCTGATTGGGCAGATAAGTGAGGACACACACATGTATCGCGTATGGAATTTCTTGACTAACTATTCCCTACTTTTGATATTTGGTGCGATTATCGCGCTAATTTGGGCAAATACAGACTATAAAAGCTATCATGATTTTGTTGAATTCAAAATCTGGGATCATGCTCCAATTGGTCATTATCACGATGGGCATCGCACGCTGACTTTGCACTACTTGGTAAATGATATTTTAATGGCTCTATTCTTTGCTATCGCTGCAAAAGAAGTTTGGGAAGCGGTTATTTTAAAGGATGGAAGCCTGCGTGGGAAAAAGGCGGCAACTCCTTTGTTTGCAACTGTTGGTGGTATGGTTGGCCCAATTTCTATATATTTGGGTGTCGCCTATTTGATGGGTTCTACAACCTATGACGCTGTCTCAAACGGTTGGGCGATTCCAACCGCAACGGATATTGCATTCAGCTATTTAATTGGTCGGCTTGTCTTTGGTGCTGGTCATCCAGCGGTGCGTTTTCTGTTGTTACTGGCGATTGCCGATGATGCGGCGGGCCTCATAATTCTGGCAATCTTTTATCCATCTGGGGATTTGGCGCCGATTTGGTTGCTGTTGTCGTTTGGTATTTCTGCGGTTGTATATGTCTTGTTCAACTGGCTGCCGCGTTCTATGGATCGTGGTGATCAGCTACGTCGCAAGACCACATGGGTTCGCAAAACACTGTCGTTTTGGCCGTATGCAATTGCTGGCGCGATCAGCTGGTATGGTTTTATGCGTTCGGGATTGCATCCTGCTTTGGGATTGTTGCCAATCGTGCCTGCGATCCCGCATGCTGATCGTGCGTTTGGCATTTTTAACCAAGCCGAAGAGCACCTGCATGACCTATTGAACACGATGGAACACGCGTTGAAGCATCCAGTAGAGATCGTTTTGTTTTTCTTTGGTCTGTGTAACGCAGGTGTGAAATTTGAGGCAATTGGTGATGCAACATGGTTGGTCCTATTGGGGCTGATCGTCGGAAAGCCAATCGGTATCTACATCTTCGGATGGTTGGCGGCAGTGCCGTTGCGCCTGGGGATGCCGGAGGGAATGCGATTGGTTGATTTGATCGTAATTGGTTTTGTTGCAGCCATCGGATTTACCGTGTCGCTCTTTGTTGCATCGGTGGCATTCGAGGCTGGGCCCATCCAAGACGCGGCTAAAATGGGCGCCTTGTTCAGCTTTGGCGCGGCGGCACTATCGATCATCGCAGGAAAGATATTTAAGGTGCAAAAGCAAGAACTCTGAACCGATTATAAAAAATGAAATTAGGCCCAGCCAATTGGTTGGGCTTAATTTTTTCTTAACACAATTAACGCTCAATTCGCGCATGGCTGCGAAACGCAATATAATCCAACAACCTAATTTTTTTCCGAAGCTAATGCACAGTTTGCTGCGAAATCTACGCCCAAAGTTCCGTCATATCTGAAAGATCATTGCAAGCGATTACGCGAACGTTTTGTAAATGGCGGTGCAGATGCAATGCCTGATTATGAACTTTTAGAGTTGGTTTTGTTTCGCGCTATTCCACGACAAGATGTTAAGCCACTTGCACGCAAGTTGATCGAAACATTTGGTGATTTCAACGCTGTGGTATCGACTAGCGCCGCGCAACTAATGGACGTTGACGGTATCGGCGAGGCCGTCGTGGTAGAGCTAAAAATTATTGAGGCTGCGGCCCATCGATTAAGCCGCGCAAGAGTAATTGGTAAACATGTTTTGTCATCTTGGCAGGCCCTTTTGGAATACTGCCAAGCCACGCTTGCACACAAGAAATCCGAGGAATTTCATGTATTATTCTTGGACAGAAAGAACCACTTGATTCAGGATGATTGCTTGGGACGTGGCACCGTGGATCATGTTCCAGTTTACCCAAGAGAGATTATAAAACGCGCCCTTGAATTAGACGCATCTGCGCTGATTCTTGTACATAATCACCTATCTGGTGATCCGACGCCGTCCACCCAAGACATTGAAATGACTGAGCGTATTGTACTTGCTGCCAGTGCTGTTGGTATTTCCGTGCATGATCATTTGGTGATTGGAAAATCAAACGAGGTTAGCTTTCGAAGCGAAGGCTTGATCTAGCGGACCCAAATTTCGATTCTTGGAGCATTTGATATAGCATCACTGCAATGTAGCGGAAGAACATTTGCAAAGTTGTGAGTTTCTATCGATTTGATGCTACCGAATGAGTTTCTAAGACCTTTACCGATCTCTCGACTAACCAATTTCAATAGTTCGCTCATCTGTTCTTTTTGCGATTTTTCTGCGAAGCTTACCACCAACACTTCTTGGAAACCGTTTCGATCTTGACCAAGGAATCGGTTTAAATGGGATAGCTCGATCTGCGCGCGGGTCGCAAGATTTTTTAGTCCGTCATCGAATACTAGAGTTGTGGTTAATCTGCTTGCCCCATTTAGGATGCGAACCGTTTGTTGCAACTCACCAAGTTGCGCGGAGTCGCCATTTTGAACCGCAAATGCCAGTCGCTGTCCCTGAGCAGATAATGGGATGACTTCTGGTGATAGGTCGACAAAACCCGAGCGTTGGATCACGCGTTGTGCAGAGATAGAGGATAGATAGTTAATGAATTCTTCTGCCTGCGGTCCCCGCTGCAAAGATGAGGCATGCAAAAAAAACGGTGTGGTCCAAATATAGTCACGTGATTTGATTGATCTATGAGTTATTGGTGGCATGGTTCCGCACGGGGCGTCCAATCTTAACATTTTGGTGTCCCTTATTTTTGAAAACGGTAAGATGCCAATTGAATTCTTTTGCTGATCTACAGCTTGTAAAACGTCGTCAAAATCGTCGTGCAAAATTGCGCCATCTACGCGGATCGAACCGAAAACTTTGGTATTCTGGGGGGTATAGAGCGACACATGATCCACAGATTGAAGGTCGCTTAATTTTAACGTGTTTTTTTCATATAGCGGCGAGGACACTGCAACGTATGCGTCCAAAGCAATTATTTCGCTGCGTGGTGCTGGCCAAATGGATCCAGACGCACTTTTTAAATGTTGTTGTTTTTCCGCCTCTGTTAGATCTCGCGATATAAGCGCAAGATCGATTTGATTTGCAATCAGAGACTCAACCGCACCATTTTCTGAGGTTTCAATTAATTCAATTCGTAATTGACGATCACCTCTCATAATGGTGAACGCCACCCCAACTTCAATGTCATCAACCTCCGTCGTTCCAGCAGACAATCGAGCAAAATTTTCTATGAGCGCTGGCATCAAAATCGAATTCAGTGATGCGAGCGATGCAATTTTTAGGGTCTCAGACTTTCTAAAACTACCCGAACATCCCGAACCCGAACATTCGAAAAGTGAACCATCAAGGATCACGTTGCCATATTCGCTTTCAATGGAATAGTATCGTCCGTCAAAATCCAACAGTGTGCCACTGATTTGTAAATCGCCAGATTTAGACGAGAGCGCCACCTCGTTCGCGTGTGCGAATGTAGGTAACGCCATCAATATAACGCACATCAAATTATATACGCAATTGCGCATAAACATCCCCCGTCTGGCTCTTGCGGGTAAAATGTAGCGTTAGTTGATTGATTTCAACTGGATCGTTGTATGATTTGGTTCACAGACGTCAGGAGCGACACGAAAGTCACGGACTGTGACCGATTTGCTTGGTTCGGCTCTTAGCAACGCGAATTCAACACCATGATTGCAGGTCGATGTTGTTGGTGACACCACTGAAACATCGAAAGCATGGGCGTTTTCGGTCGCAGCTGAGTCGATAAGTTTTATGTTGGCCAGTGTGTGCGTCTGGCCAATTTGCGAATCGATGCCAAGATCTTCACTTCCTGACCACGTCAAAACTGTACGGCTGACGGAATTAAGGTAGTTGGTTGAAACCAATTTCGTAAACATGTGGGTCGATCCAACGTCAATAAAAATGACTGCCGTTGGCGCTAGGACGGGCATCTGCAATCTGGCTTGTCCAAATGCGTCACTCTGTTCTGTAACTGCCAAGCCTAAATGATGGGCGCTGATATTTGTAAAGGCAGTACATGGCGAAGATACGCTAATTGTTGCGATTGCGGTTTCACTTAGTGATACATCGATTGTGGGCGCGCATCCATGATCCTGTTGGAACGCGACCTCTGGTGCATACAATCCTGATTTGCTTTGTTCTGGCGCCATTACCAATGAACGCGGGTCTACGTCGCCGAAGGGCCCATAGTTGCGATAGTTAAACCGCGCTGATGCATATGTGATGTTTGAAAATTCAAGTTCGCCCGCATTTTCTACCGCCTGATATAGTGCGGATCGCGGTGACATCTCTTGCATCACGGCACCTGCGGTAAAGGCGAGCAAGGCACAGGTTCCTAACAGTTTGGGCCACGAAAACATAGAATTCATCGAAGTTTTCCTTATTAAAACACAGGTTTAGTGTCTGGTAGGAAAAAGGCGTTCATGTGGCACTACAAAGAAAATTTTTAAGCGAATGGTCGAAATCAGTCCGAATTTTGACAAAGTGGTTAACATAAGGTTAACCACTTTGTATCTCCAGGCACATCAAATAAACTTGCCAAGTTAGGTCAGCCTACCATGGCAATGCTTGAATTTTTTGCCAGACCCACATGGGCAGGCTTCGTTACGCCCGGTCTGCTCCCAACCCTTGGGTAATTCAGAAACATCTGTTTTGGTTTCTTGTCGCTCTGCCGCGACTTGCGGCGCACCTTGTGATTGGATTTGTTGGGCAATCATCTGCTGCATCATTGCTTGTCGTTCTTCTTCGGTGAGCGGACGAACGCGGCCAATTTGCTGTGTTACATCTACGCGCAATCCATTTAGTAACGACTCAAACAATTGGAATGCTTCATTTTTGTATTCGTTCAGTGGATCGCGTTGTGCATATCCGCGGAAACTGACCACACTGCGCAGATGCTCTAACATCAACAAATGTTCGCGCCACTTACCGTCTATGGTGCTAAGCAAGATTTGTCGTTGTACCTGCGCAAAGCCTTCTGCACCAAAGGCATCCTGCTTTTCCTTAAGTTGTTTGTCCGCTTCCTCTTCCAGTCTTTCGCGAAGAACATCATCATCCACACCTTCTTCGGCAGCCCATGCGATTACAGGAGCATCCAAATTTAGGTTTTCGATAACAGCGGCGTATAAACCTTCTGTATCCCATTGATCCGCATAAGAACGAGGCGGCATATAGGTTTCAATGAGATCGTCAATAACGTCATTTCGCATATCGACGATGATTTCGTTTAGATCCTCGGAACGCATGATATCCAAGCGTTGCTCAAAAATTGCTTTTCGTTGATCATTCATAACATCGTCGAACTTCAGCAACTGTTTACGAATGTCAAAATTGCGTCCTTCAACTTTGGCTTGGGCGCGTTCCAATGACTTATTCACCCAAGGGTGTTCAATAGCTTCGCCTTCTTGCATGCCCAAAGTACTTAAAATTTTGTCTAAGCGTTCAGAACCGAAAATTCGCATTAGATCATCATCAAGGCTTAGGAAAAATGACGATCGTCCGGGATCACCTTGCCGACCTGAACGTCCGCGCAACTGATTGTCGATACGACGGCTTTCGTGACGCTCTGTTGCCAAAACGAACAATCCACCAGCTTCTTTGACCGCCTGCTCATCCGCTTTATGAGCCTCTTCAATCTGTGAACGAATTTCATCTGGGTTGCCATCTGGATCTGCAGCAATTGCATCCATGATTTTGAATTCGACATTACCACCCAGTTTAATATCGGTACCGCGACCAGCCATGTTGGTTGCAATTGTCACTGCACCTAGCTTACCAGCATTTGCAACAATTTGCGCTTCTTGCTCGTGCTGACGCGCATTTAGAACATTGTGTTTTATATTCGCATTCGTCAACTGCTGGGACAGCAGCTCGGACTTTTCAATGGATGTGGTACCCACCAAAATTGGCTGTCCTTTTCCATTTGCTTCTTTAATTGTCGAAACGATCGCGTTGTATTTTTCTTGCGTCGTGCGATACACTTTGTCGTCTTCATCAAGGCGTGCAATCGGGCGGTTGGTAGGAATTTCAACCACGCCCAAGTTGTAAATCTCCATGAATTCATCTGCTTCAGTCGCTGCAGTACCTGTCATTCCACCTAATTTGTCATACAGGCGAAAATAGTTTTGGAAAGTGACGCTTGCCAAGGTGACGTTTTCTGGCTGAATTTCACAGCCTTCTTTCGCTTCGATTGCTTGGTGCAATCCATCAGACAACCGACGACCTGCCATCATACGACCAGTAAATTCGTCGATTAATACCACCTGTCCGTCTCTGACGATATAGTCCTTGTCGCGGGTGAACAATTTAAATGCCCGCAGACCTTGATTTACATGATGGACGATCGAAGTGCTTTCTGGATCGTACAGTGACTGGCTTTCTGGAAGCACGCCATGCAACCTAAGAATTTCTTCTAAGAAGTCATTGCCTTCGTCAGTAAAACTGACGTTCCGCGTTTTCTCATCGAGCGTGAAGTGTTCGTCCTTAAGCTCTGGAATCAATTGATTGATTTTGATGTACAGATCAGATCGATCTTGTGATGGACCCGAGATTATAAGTGGTGTCCGGGCTTCATCAACCAATATACTGTCAACTTCATCGACAATTGCAAAGTGATGGTCACGTTGTGCCATTTCTTCAATGCTTCCTCGCATATTGTCGCGAAGATAATCAAAACCCAGTTCGTTGTTGGTGGCATATGTAACATCACAGGCATAAGCTGCCGATTTTTCTGCTTCTTCCTGTTGTGGGTAAACGACACCTGTGCTCATTCCAAGCGCAGAAAAAACATTGGACATCCAATCAGCATCGCGCTTAGCCAGATAATCGTTCACCGTAACCACGTGGACGCCCCGTCCAGTCAATGCATTCAGATAGGCAGGAAAGGTGGCAACCAAAGTCTTGCCCTCACCCGTTTTCATTTCGGCAATGTTTCCACGATGCAGGAAAACCCCACCGATTAATTGAACATCAAATGCCCGCAACCCCAAGGCGCGTCTTGCTCCTTCACGGCAGTTTGCGAACGCTTCGGGCAAAAGCGCGTCTAAGGTTTCACCATTTTCGTAACGCTGCTTGAATTCAGCTGTCTTTTCGATCAACTGATCATCTGTAAGCGCCTCGAATTCAGGTTCTAGTGCATTTATCTTATCAATCAGCGGGCGAACGGACTTAACTTTGCGGTCATTCTGGGTGCCAAACACCTTGCGCGTAATTGTTCCTAGACCAAACATAGCCACTCCGTTTATCTTGCACTATTCTGATTTCACTCTCTTGCTTGACGTTCTTGCAGCAATTAGAGATGAACAGTACCTTTATGTATTGTTCTTAGCGATGTAAGGGGGCGAATAATAAGTGTCAACGGCGTGGGCTAATCGACAGAGCGAATAAAGGAGTTTTCGATGAAACTATTGCAATTAATGGCCACTATCACAGCTTCGGCAGGGCTATTTGTGTCTGCTGCGAATGCTCAATCCATCATTGATGCCGATGTGGTTGTTGCCACTGTCAATGGCGAAGACATTCAAATGGGCCATGTAATCATGGTTTATGACACACTTCCCCAACAATATAAATCACTTCCTGCAGAGCAAGTTTTCCAGGGTATTGTTGAGCAAATCATTCAGCAAACTGTTTTGGCCCAAGCAGCAAAAAACCCGAACGCAAAATACATTGAATTTGCTGTCGATAATGAACGACGTATTTTAACTGCATCGCAAATGATTGATGAAATCACGACGCAGGCCACTAGCGAAGATAAGTTGAGGGCCTACTACGACGCAAGCTATAAAAACGCTGATTTAGGCCGTGAATATAACGCCTCTCACATTCTTGTCGAAGACGAAGCAAAGGCAAAAGAATTAATTGCACAACTGTCAGATGGGGCAGACTTCACAGCGCTTGCACAAGAATTTTCAACAGGACCATCCGGCCCCAATGGTGGCGCATTGGGTTGGTTCGGACAGGGCCAGATGGTTGCACCATTTGAACAAGCGGTGATGAGCTTGACGGTTGGAGAAATTACTCCGACACCTGTTCAAACACAGTTTGGTTGGCACGTAATCATTCTCAATGATATGCGCACCATCCAAGCTCCAGAGTTTGAGAGTGTCAAAGGTGAATTGGCAGCTGAACTTCAGCGCGTGGCGATCGAGGACCGTGTGAAAACCATGGTGAGTGGCGCATCTGTTGAACGTATGGATCCCGCAACCCTAAATGTTGAAGCGGTAAAAACTGATATATCTGAACTGGACTAACGATGGCAGCAATCACCAAGGTTTCCCCTCTCGCACCAGATGTATTTCCAAATCTACCAGTTATAAAAGGTGTACGTTTCGCAACAGCGGTCGCGGGCGTTAAGTACCAAGGCCGCACGGATGTTATGTTGGCTGTTGCGGACGCTGGGAGCAGCGTTGCCGGAGTTTTCACGAAATCAGCGACCCGCGCCGCGCCTGTGTTGGACTGCCAAAGCAAGATTGGCAGAGATAGTGATGCTGGCGTTGCGATTTTAGTGAATTCGGGAAACGCCAATGCGTTTACTGGTAAACATGGTGTCGTGTCCGTGAACGCGATCACCACTGCGGTAGCAGCGGGCACGGGTATTCCAGCGGATCGCGTCTTCACGTCTTCAACCGGCGTGATTGGGGAACCGTTACCACATGAACGTGTCATTGGGGTAATTAACACTCTAACTGCGAGCTTGAAAGAAGATGCACTAGAGGACGCGGCACACGCGATTATGACAACCGACACCTATGCCAAAGGCGCAGGTGCTGTCATTGAAACATCAGAGGGTCTGATACACATCGCAGGGGTTGCAAAAGGGTCAGGGATGATTGCCCCCGATATGGCAACTATGCTTGTTTACATTTTCACAGATGCAAAAATTGCCCAGCGTGATTTGCAGCAGCTCATAAATGAAACCACTGATAAGACATTCAACTGTATTACTGTCGATAGTGACACATCAACCTCTGACACTTTAATCGCGCTTGCAACAGGGGCAAGTGGCGTTGATGTATCTATACATTCAGATGCTTTTCATGCGGCATTGTATGATGTCATGCTCTCTCTTTCGCATCAGGTTGTCAAAGACGGTGAAGGCGCGACAAAGTTCGTCGAAATTAATATAACAGGGGCATCAAATGATACAGATGCCAAAACGCATGCCATGGCGATTGCGAATTCGCCATTGATTAAAACAGCAATCGCCGGCGAGGATCCAAATTGGGGACGGGTTGTTATGGCGATTGGAAAAAGCGGTGCGCCGGCTGATCGCGATCGTTTGTCGATTTCGTTCGGTGATATTATCGTCGCCAAAGAGGGGTGGGTCGCCGAACATTACAGCGAACAAGCCGGAGCGAATTATATGAAGAATGACCACATTGTCATTAATGTGGACCTGGGTATTGGCGCTGGGCAATCAACTGTGTGGACATGCGATTTGACGCATGGCTACATCGAAATAAACGCGGACTACCGATCATGAAGATTATTTTGGTTTCAGCGGTCGCGCTTATCGATCCTGATGGACGAATACTATTGGCCCAAAGACCAGAGGGAAAATCTATGGCCGGGTTGTGGGAATTTCCAGGTGGTAAGGTTGAAGTTGGGGAAACTCCAGAGGACGCATTAGTGCGAGAACTACACGAGGAATTAGGAATTGAAACGTGGTCCAGTTGCTTAGCACCACTCACGTTTGCGTCTCATTCTTATGATGACTTTCACTTGCTAATGCCGCTGTTTGCCTGTCGAAAGTGGGATGGTATAGTACAAGGGAAAGAGGGGCAAAAACTCGCTTGGGTACATGCCAAAGAGCTGAACAAGTATCCGATGCCACCTGCCGATATTCCAATCATCCCAATACTGCGCGATTGGTTATAATATAAAAAACGCCCCAAGTTGGGGCGTTTTTTTATTAGTCCAGCGTACGAGCGACTTCTTCGCGTTCAAAGATTTCTATGACGTCGGCGGGACGCACGTCATCGTAGTTTTCAAATGCCATCCCGCACTCTTGTCCGGATTGAACATCTTTGACTTCATCTTTAAAACGCTTAAGCGTTTTTAGTGTCCCCTCATGGATCACAACGTTGTCGCGCAATAGACGAACGCCTGCACTGCGACGTGCAACACCTTCGGTTACGATACAGCCAGCGACTTTGCCGACGCCAGAAACTTTGAAGACTTCCTTGATCTCGGCGTAGCCAATAAAGTTTTCTCGAATTTCAGCCGACAATAGACCGCTTGCCGCTGCACGAACATCATCGACCAAATCATAAATGATCGAGTAATACCGAATTTCGACGCCTTTCTGGTTGGCTGAATTTCGTGCCGATGCATTTGCGCGCACGTTAAAACCAATAACTGGTGCGCCAGAGGCTTCTGCCAATCCGACATCCGTATCAGTAATCGCACCAACACCATAATGCAGAACGCGGACGCGTACTTCGTTGTTTCCAATTTTCTCCATGGCTTGGACAATCGCTTCAGCAGAACCCTGAACGTCAGCTTTCACAAGAATTGGCATTTCAGTCAGGTTTTCATTTTCTTTGGCGCGTGCCATCAATTGTTCAAGCGTCGTTGCCGCACCGGCTGCCGCACGTTTTTCTTTGGCCAGATCAATACGATAATCCGCGATTTCGCGGGCCTGGGCCTCGGTGTCGACAACGTTCAACACGTCACCTGCCTCGGGTGTCCCGTTCAGGCCTAAAACTTCGACTGGTACAGACGGTCCAGCTTCTTTTACACGTTCGCCTTGGTCGTTGATCAATGCGCGGACTTTACCCCATTGTTCACCAACAACGAAAATATCGCCCTGTTTCAACGTACCTTTCTGAACCAAAACTGTGGCCACAGGACCGCGGCCAACATCCAGTTGTGCTTCGATTACTGCACCCTGCGCTGCACGTTCGGGGTTTGCTTTGAGTTCCAGAATTTCTGCTTGCAAAGAAATCGCCTCAAGTAATTGATCCAACCCTGTTCCAGCCAAGGCGGATACTTCTACGTCTTGAACATCCCCTGACATCGCTTCTACGATGACTTCATGTTGCAGCAGCTCTGTACGCACCTTATCGGGATTTGAATCAGGCTTGTCACATTTGTTAATGGCAACAATCATTGGTACTTTTGCAGCTTTGGCGTGATTGATCGCTTCGATTGTTTGAGGCATGACGCTGTCGTCAGCAGCAACAACCAGAACAACGATATCCGTTACTTGAGCACCGCGAGCACGCATAGATGTAAACGCTGCGTGACCGGGCGTATCTAGAAATGACAACAGGGCACCATCGGGTGCTGTGACTTGATACGCTCCGATGTGCTGTGTAATCCCGCCAGCTTCACCTGAAACGACGTTTGCCTTGCGGATCGCATCTAGAAGAGATGTTTTGCCGTGGTCCACGTGCCCCATGATCGTAATAACAGGTGGGCGCGGCTTTAGATCTTCGTCTGCATCGTCAACTTCGTTGATAACATCTTCGACATCGGCGTCAGAAACTCGAACAATTTTGTGTCCGAATTCTTCTATGATTAACTCGGCCGTATCGGCATCGATTGATTGGTTTTGTGTGACCATCATTCCCATTTTCATGAGCGACTTTACCACTTCTGCCACACGTTCTGCCATGCGGTTAGCAAGCTCTGAAACAACGATTGCTTCTGGAACTTGTACCTCACGGACAACCTTTTCGCGTTCTTGGGATTCACCCATCGCTTTTTGACGGGCACGTTCCTGTTTGCGGCGCATCGCCGCCATCGAACGTTGTCGACCACCTTCGCCACCATCTAACGCTTGTGAGATCGTGAGTTTTCCTGAACGACGATTCTCGCCTTCAGTTACACGCGCTTTGGCGCGACGCTTTTCTTCTTCCTGTTCTTTCTTACGAGAAACAGGAGCGGGCTTTGTATTCCGCGCATCCTCTATTTTTGGTTGCACGGGTTCATTACGAACTTCTTTTTCGACGACGTTTCTGGCTTTTTGCTCTTCAACATCTTTTTTCGCGCGCTCTTCCGCTTCTGCTTCTGCTTCCGCCTTGGCTTTTGCCCGCTCTTCGAGCTCGCGCTGCTCGCGTTCTTTATTTTCCTGATCCGCACGACGACGATCGCGTTCTTCTTGACGCGCTTTTTCTTCCGCTTCACGTGCTGCTGTTTCTTCTGCTTCGCGTGCTTTAGCTGCTTGAAGCGCCCTTAACCGGCGTTCCATCTCGGCGTTCTGCATTCCGCCCGCGCCAACTCCGCCCGCACCGCCCGCACCACCAGCTGACTTTGTCGTACCCGGTTTGGGCACAACAACGCGCTTGCGTTTGGTTTCGACCACGACATTTTTGGAACGGCCGTGGCTAAAACTTTGCTTTACGTTCCCAGAACGTGGACCGCCGCCACGAACACCCAATGTTTTTTTGCCGTCACTATCGCTCATCTAGCTGTCTTTTCCTTCCCGGTCGCAGTTTTGCCACCGTCAATATCGCGTAGACCATTTAGTCGTTTCGCATCATCTACTACACGTTGCGTCAAACCGCCAGAGGCGAGCGCACAATGTATTACTGTCTGTCGCCCAAAGGCTGCGCCTAGTTCATCAGCTGTCAACCAACCAATGAATGATCCACCATAGGGGGTGCTTAATTTGGATTTGCCACGTTCAGAGCCATCTGATGCTTGGATTAAGATTTCCGCTTCCTCTTTCAAAAGCCAATCTTTTACCTTTTCATATCCTGCAACCGCTCGCCCGGATTTCCTCGAGAGACTGATTAACTCCACGACTCTGCGACTCATCGCATCTGTTAGATGCTGCAAAAGGTCTGGATCGACTTTTACAGATTTTTTTGCGCCACGCGCGAACAAGCCTTTTTTGATAGCTGTGCCAATGGCTTTATTGTCGGAACTGACCCAGATACCGCGACCTGGCAATTTTTCTGCAAGATCGGGCACGATTTCATCTGTTGGCGACACGACAAAGCGGATCAGCCCATGTTTGGGCTGAACTTCTCCGGTCACAATGCATTTACGTTCTGCATTATCGGACTTCATATGTCTTTCGCCATGACCCATTCGGTGTCCTTAGTCCTCTTCGACTTCTTCTGATGTGCTCTCTGACACCAACTCTTCGGGATCAACCCAACCCAGCATAACACGGGCGGTCATGACCAGATCCTGCGCTTCTTCCAAGGAAACATCGAACTCTTCTAAAAGGCCGGTGTCCTTAACACGTTCTCCATTGACGGTCGTCCAACCACCTGCCAATTCCCAGTCGGCACAGGTTGCAAAATCTTCAAGCGTCAGAACGCCATCCTCGGCAAGAACCTGAAGCATTTGGGGTGTTAAGCCTTCGAAGTTGATCAAGCTATCTTCGACTCCGAGTTCTTGGGCCTTTTCCATCGCAGCGCGCGCTTGCGCTTCTAAGAATTCGCGCGCACGTGTCTGAAGCTCATCTGCGGTTGCCTCGTCAACGCCATCGATAACCAATAGTTCATCTACTTCGACATAGGCGACTTCTTCTAAGTTGGTGAAGCCTTCTGAAACCAAAAGCTGTGCAAAGAATTCATCAACGTCTAATGTTTCCATGAATAAATTTGTACGCAGTTCAAATTCTTTTTGACGACGCGCTGATTCTTCTGCTTCAGTCATTATGTCGATATCAAGTGCAGTTAGCTGACTTGCCAGGCGAACGTTTTGACCGCGGCGCCCGATTGCGAGTGAAAGCTGCTCTTCCGGGACAACAACCTCGATTTTTCCGGCCTCTTCATCCAAAACAACTTTTGAAACTTCTGCTGGCTGCAACGCATTGACCAAGAACGTTGGCTGATCTTCGTTCCATGGAATGATATCAATTTTTTCACCCTGTAGCTCGTTTACGACCGCTTGAACGCGGCTTCCGCGCATACCAACACATGCGCCGACTGGATCAATTGAGTTATCATTTGTGTAAACAGCAATTTTTGCGCGTGAGCCTGGGTCACGAGCGACAGATTTGATTTCAATGATGCCTTCATAAATTTCAGGCACTTCCATTTTAAACAGTTCCGCCATGAATTCTGGTGCAGTTCTTGATAGGAAAATTTGCGGACCACGCACTTCGCGGCGCACTTCTTTTATATAGCAACGCACACGATCGTTTGGGCGATAGCTCTCGCGGCCAATCTTTTCGTTGCGGCGCAAAATCGCCTCTCCTCGGCCAACGTCAACGATAACATTGCCGTATTCTTCGCGTTTCACAACACCGTTAATAATTGTGCCTGCGCGATCTTTGAATTCCTCAAACTGGCGATCACGTTCTGCTTCGCGAACCTTCTGCAAAATAACTTGTTTGGCAGACTGTGCCGCGATACGTCCCATGTCGACTGGTGGAATTTCTTCCACAAATTGTTGGCCAATCTCGGGGTTTTCCATATATTGCTTTGCTTGCTCTACAGTCATTTCTGCCTGATAGTTTTCAAGCAATTCGTCCTCTACGACTGTGCGAACACGTGTAAATGATGCACGTCCCGTTTTTCTATCGATGGAAACGCGGATGTCCATTTCCGAGCCGTAACGAGATTTTGCGGCACGAGCTAAACTTTCTTCCATCGCCGCTACGACTAAACCTGGATCGATCATTTTTTCGCGTGCAACGGCTTCGGCCGTTTGTAACAACTCTAGTTGGTTGGCTGAGGTAATTGCCATTTTTATTCCTCCTCGGACTGTTCGGTCACGATTTCATCGAAATCATCTTGATTAATATCGCCTGCTGCCTTGCGTTGGCGAAGCATTTCCTTGATTAGATCGTCGGTTAGAATAAGCTTGGCCTCTGAAAGCCAATCAAATTCCAAACCAATTGTGCCTTCTTCGACGTTGATCAAAACTTCATTTTCTTCAACGCCAGCAAGCTCTCCTCGAAAACGGCGGCGACCATCGATCATGTCCGCAGTTTCCAATTTAACTTCATAGCCTTCAAACGTCTCAAAATCCTTGAGGCGTGTCAGGGGGCGGTCAATGCCCGGGCTGGATACTTCTAAGGTATAGGCATCAGTTATGGGGTCTTCGACATCCATGATGGCGCTGACGGCAGTTGAAATCTCTGCACAATCATCGACTTCGATACCACCATCTGGCTTGTCGGCCATAATCTGCAAGGTTTTGGTTTGCCCGCCCATCAAACGAATACGTACCAACTCGAATCCCATGTCTTCAATAACAGGATTGATGATTTCGGCGATCCTTTGGTCCATCGCTGTTTTTGCAATTAAGCTATTTGTCATTTGTCCAAACACAAAAAAACGGGCTCGCGGCCCGTGAACGAATTTCGGTGGAGTGTTGTTACCAACAAACCGCTGTTGGATGTCGTATACGCTCTGAAAACGAAAACCGCAACCCCTGAATCTGCACGATCTGATTGCATAAGTGTGAATGTTTTGAAACTATGGTGCATGAAACAATTGGACTGACACGCAGTGTATTTTGGTGAACAAGAATTAGCGGCAATAATGTTATCGCTGAAGGTCGCTGTATGGGCAACCTTGCTGTCCTTGCCTCTCGCGGTTTGGATTGCGTTTTTGTTGGCAAGACGTAATTTTTGGGGAAGGGAAATTTTGAATGCTCTTGTGCACCTGCCCCTTATTTTGCCACCAGTTGTCACAGGCTACTTGTTATTAATGCTTTTTGGACGAACGGGCCTGGTCGGTCAATTTTTGAATGAAACATTTGGGATTATGCTTGCTTTTCGTTGGACGGGTGCAGTTCTGGCTGCAGCAATTATGGCATTTCCTCTTGTTGTTCGAGCTGTGCGCCTGTCTCTTGAACAAATCGATCCTGAGCTTGAACATGCGGCGCTCACCCTGGGTGCACACCCAATCAGAGTTTTCTTCACAATTACGCTACCCATGGCTCTGCCCGGAATTTTAGTCGGTGCAATATTAGGTTTCGCAAAAGCGTTGGGCGAATTCGGTGCAACGATTACATTTGTTGGAAATATGCCCAACCAAACACAAACTATTCCTTCGGCCATATATGGTTTCTTGCAAATGCCCGGAAAAGAGCAAGGTGCGGTAACCTTGGTGATTGTCTCGGTCGTGATTTCTGTGGTGGCGCTTATGCTATCTGAAGGCTTGGCTCGTGTGACGCGAAAACGGGTGTTTGGTTGATGACGCTGAAGGTAAACATACAGCATCGCTTTCCTGGGATTGAACTGGACATTTCATTTGACGCAGGGCCCGGCGTAACCGCGTTGTTTGGTCGATCAGGGGCTGGAAAATCCACGATCGCGCAAGCAATTTCTGGTGTTTTTGCGCCAAATCAAGGTCACATTGAACTGATGGGTGACGTTCTTTATTCAAGCGAGAAGGACGTGAACAGACCGGCACACACACGTGGAGTTGGCTACGTCTTTCAAAAAGACCTGTTGTTCCCGCATTTTTCAGTACAAGGGAACTTGGAATATTCCCGGCGTCATGGACGACGAGGTAGCACCACACTGCAGCAGACGTATGTCGTCGATATGTTAGGGATTGGAACGTTGTTAAACCGTCGCCCGAGTGGGCTGTCGGGAGGTGAGCGCCAAAGGGTTGCGATTGCCCGTGCGCTCTTATCAAATCCCTCCTTGCTTGTTTTGGATGAGCCTCTGTCCGCCTTGGATGATCAGCGAAAGATGGAAATCCTACCCTATCTGGAACGACTGCGCGATCAGTCTAAGGTTCCAATTTTATATATCAGTCATTCCGTCTCTGAAATCGCACGCTTGGCAGATCATGTTGTGGCGTTGGAAAAGGGTCGGGTGATTAAATCGGGGACTGCGACAGATATTTTTTCGGATGTGGAAATCGTCCCGCAACTGGGATTGCAAAGCGCTGGTGCTATCCTTTCGGCAAAGATCGAAGCGCATGAGCAAGATGGATTAACAAAACTACGAACTAGTTCGGGGCCAATCTATCTACCCCAAATTAGTGCATCGGTCGGACAAAATGTCCGCGTGCGCATCTTGGCCCAAGATGTCATGTTATCCACTGAATTACCAAGTAATATTTCGGCACTAAATGTGATCGAGGGACACATCAGCACGATCAAATATGGACGTGGTCCAGGAGCGATTATATCAATAAATAGTGCTGGAAACACCATTCTTGCCAGGATAACGCGTAGATCTGTTTCAGCGTTAAATCTTAAAAACGGACAAACCTGCTTTGCAATTATTAAATCTGTTTCAGTTGCACCTGAGCACGTTTCTCGCAGCTAGTCTTCTTGATTTGTTCGGGAATAAATACCCTCTGGCAACGAAATAGCTGCGGCCAGATCCTTCATTTGGGTGATCGACATTGTGACTTTCTGCATACCGTTAGTATTGGGATCAAACTGCTGGATTGTAATGCAATCTTCAAACCCGTTTATAACGACATCTTCTTGCAAAAACGCATCGCCCTCGTCCATAAGTGTGACAACCGTGCAGTCAAATTCGTGTTCTATAGTAAACATGACTTAATTTTCCCGTAGCTTGCAGAAATTCCGTTCGATAATACTATGATCAAAAATTCGAACGACTACAAAGACAAACTCCTATGCATTCTAGAATATTAACAGTATTTTGCGTGTTCCTAGTGGCGTCCTGCGCCCCGACACCGCAAGTAAAGCAACTTCCGCGCGCGAAAGTACAACCCACGGTTCAAACTGTCGAAGATCAGGGCGGGACGGTAATTGACGCAATGCGTAGGATTGTGGCGCGTGTAGAACCAGTTGGTGAACAGATATGTCGTGACACAGGGCGTGTCGCAAATTGTGATTTTAAAATTCAGGTCGATACAAGCACGCCGGACGTGGTGAATGCCTATCAAACGCTGGAAAAAGATGGTCGTCCATTGGTGGTCTTTTCAATTGGATTGTTGGAGGCTGCCAGAAATACGGATGAGATAGCATTTGTTCTTGGTCATGAAATGGCGCACCACGTGGCAGGACATATTGCGCAGCAGCGCAGTACAGCAGGATTAGGTGGTTTGATTTTGGGAGGGTTGATTGCCTATTCTGGTGGATCAGAAGAGGATGTGGACAGTGCGTTTGATCTGGGGGCGGCTGTTGGATCGCGAGTCTACTCCAAGGATCACGAATTGCAGGCCGATGAAATCGGCGCGCTGATCACATATTACGCTGGGTATGATCCCGTTCGAGGTGCAAAATTTTTTACACGCATCCCAGACCCGGGTGACACGTTCTTAGGCTCGCATCCTCCAAATGCTGCTAGAATTTCACGCGTAACACGAACGGTTGCGCGTTTACGCTAAGGCTTGCGCGCAATCAGGAATAGATTATTCGCCGGCATTTCGATAACATGCATCATTTCCAGCCAACACTCTTCGATTAAATCGATTGTATCGAAGTCATCTTTGTATCCAATGTTGGGATCTTGCGCTTGTAGGGTTGCGTGAAAATTCTCATCCCCCTTACTCGTCAATTCTCCACCCCTCATGAAGGGGCCGTATAGGGCCAAAATGCCCTTTGGATTGAGTGCTTCTGCCGCCCCCCGTATGCAGGAATGAACGGTGTTTTGCGGAACAAGGTGAAGAAGGTTGGACAGAAAGATACCGTCATACTTATGCACATTTTCTGACCATGACGGTTCTGAAATATCCAACTTCATTGCAGGTTGTAGGTTTTTTAACTCGGCTTGGGCCTTATATGCATTGATGCTATTGATGCGTTCAGGATCAATTTCGCTGGGCTGCCAAATCCAATCGGGTTTATTTTTTGCAAAATATACGCTGTGTTGACCCGTGCCGCTGGCAATTTCCAAAACTTGTGCAGATTGTGCGAAAACTTCGCTTAAAACGTCTAAAATTGGATCTTTGTTGCGTTCAGCATATGGAGCAAACATGCGCGCATCTTGGCCATGTTCTGCAGCCTCTGGCAAATTTAAATGGTTGGTCATAATGTGCCTCATTTGAATAAATAAGGCCCCGAATATCGAAGATAATCGGGGCCTTATCCTGGGTTTCAATCCTTATTGCGGGATTGTGCCTGTTAGGCCTTCTACATAGAAGTTCATGCCGGCAAGAGTGCCATCGTCTGCTGTTTCACCAGCTGCCAACCATGGTGTGCCGTCTTGCTTGTTCAGTGGACCTGTGAATGCGTGGTATTCGCCTGAACCCAATGCGTCACGCAGTGCTTCTGCTTCTGCTTTCACATCGGCTGGCACGGCTGATGAAATGTCACCGATTTTAACCATGCCTGGGCCAATGCCATCCCATGTGTCCATGGATTCCCATGTGCCATCCAAAACAGCCTGTGTCCGTGCAATATAGTAAGGAGCCCAATCGTCAATGATGGATGATACACGTGGAAATGGGCCAAATTCTGCCATATCAGATGCCTGACCGAATGTGATGACGTTGCCCGCCTTTTCTGCAGCAGCCTGCGGTGCGGTTGAGTCGGTGTGTTGAAGAACAACATCACAGCCTTGCTCGATCAATGCGTTTGCCGCGTCTGCTTCTTTTGCAGGATCAAACCATGTGTAGGCCCAAACGATGTTGAATTCGACATCTGGGTTTACTTTTTTCGCGTGTATATAGGCAGAGTTAATTCCGCGGATCACCTCTGGAATGGGGAATGAACCGATATACCCAATTTTGTTGGTTTTTGTCATTTTACCGGCAATGTGACCCTGAACCGCACGACCTTCATAGAAGCGCGCTGAATAGGTTGATACGTTGTCGGCACGCTTATATCCAGTTGCATGCTCAAACTTTATGTTTGGAAATTTCTTCGCAACGTTGATCGTTGGATCCATATATCCAAACGATGTCGTGAAGATTAGATCAGCACCCTGAAGCGCCATTTGTGTCATCACACGCTCTGAGTCAGCACCCTCTGGCACGCTTTCTTGATAGATTGTTTCAACGCGATCGCCAAAAGCCTCAACAACAGCTTTACGGCCTTGATCGTGTTCGTATGTCCAGCCACCGTCGCCCACTGGGCCAACATAGACAAAGCCGACTTTGATATCGGCGGCAATTGCGGCAGTGCCCAAGGCAACGGCTGCTATCGCAGATGTTAGGATTGATTTGAGTTTCATAGTTTACTCCCTAGTCAGGTATTGACCTCAGTTTGAGGCGTGGAAGGGTCGGCCAAGAGAGGCAGGTGCACCCTGGTTTCCCCTGGCCGAAATAATCACAAGCACCGCGATAGTTATCAAAAATGGCGACATGGACAAGTACTCAACTGGTATAGCAACGCCTGCGGCTTGTAAATTTAACTGTAAAACCGTGATTCCGCCGAATAAATAGGCACCAATCAACGTGCGCCATGGTTTCCAGCTGGCGAAAACGACGATTGCCAATGCAATCCAACCTGCCCCTGCCGTCATTCCTTCGGTCCATTGTGGAACGCGAACCAGGCTAATATATGCACCGCCCAAACCACTGCAGGCCCCGCCAAACATAATAGCAAGAAAGCGAATGCGGATCACTTTGTAGCCCAAGGCGTGGGCAGCATCATGATTTTCGCCTATGGCGCGCAGAACAAGCCCGATGCGCGTAAATTTCAGAGTATACCAAACCAAAGCAACAATCAGGATTGAGACATAAACCATAGCATCGTGTGAAAATAACATGCGTCCAAAGACGGGTAAATCGGACAGGATTGGTATGTCCAGTGATCGGAGGGTAGGTGATTTTATGCCCTCGTATGGCTTGCCCAACAGTGCCGAAATGCCAAGACCAACCAATGTAAGCCCAAGGCCGGTCGCAACTTGATTTGATTTTAAGTACAGCACCAGTGCAGCGAATATTGTTGATAAAAGTGCGCCACAAATTGCCGCAGTTACAAAGCCAACCGCAGGCACGTTGGTATTCACGGCCGTGATAAAACCCACGACCGCGCCAACAATCATCATACCTTCAACGCCAAGGTTAAGCACACCTGATTTTTCTACAACGGTTTCGCCGATTGCAGCTAACAGAATGGGCGTTGCCGAGACCATCAAGGATGCAATCAATAAGACTGGATTAATACCCAAGAGATCCATTATTTGGTCCCCCCAATACGGATGCGATAATTGGTAAAGACATCGGTCGCCAATAGGAACAATAAGAGCATCCCTTGAAATAATTGAATGGATGCCCCTGGCAATCCAAGCATCAATTGAGCAAGTTCGCCACCAATATATGTCAGTGACATGAGCAATCCAGCCAATAAGATACCGATGGGATGGAGTCGGCCGAGAAAGGCGACAATAATGGCCGTGAACCCATATCCTGAATTAAAATCTATGGTGATTTGACCAGATGGGCCGGCAACTTCGAACATCCCAGCAAGGCCTGCCAAAGCACCAGATGTGCCAAGACAAAACACAACCAGTCGTGTTGTTGATACACCAGCAAAGCGCGCAGCTTTTGGCGCTTCGCCCATCAGGCGTACTTCAAAACCACGAATGTGACGCGTCATCATGACATAGGCCAAAATCACCGCAATAAACGCGCTTAGAACACCCCAATGCATCCCTGAATTCGCAATCACTTCAGCGTTAAACGCACTTGGGTACTGTTGCAGATTGCGCGAGCCCGGAAATCCATATCCCTCTGGATTTTTCAATAATCCCTGTGAAACCGAAGCAAGAATAGATTCAGCCACATACACAAGCATTAGTGAGACTAGGATTTCATTGGTGTTGAATTTTGATCTTAAGAGGGCTGGAATCATCGCCCAGAGCCAACCCCCAAGAGCGCCGAATATCACCATCGCTGGAAACAACAGTACGCTTTCTACGGGATAGGCGGCCAAGGCGACTGCAGCACCGAAAATTGCGCCCATGATGTACTGGCCTTCGGCACCGATATTCCAAATGCCGGCTTTAAAACCAATCGACAATCCAATTGCAATCAGGATCAATGGGCCTGCTTTGACCAAGAGCTGTGGACGTGAGTATGGTGCGAAATTTGGATCAAATAGAGGATCCAAAAAAATAATGCGGATTGCTTCAAGGGGTGGCTTACCGAGAGCTGCAAACATAATTCCACCCGCAATCATGGTTAGAATTACGGCTATTACAGGTGTGATAATTGTTGTGATGCGCGATGGGTTCAGGCGTTTTTCTAGATGTATCATGCCGTTGACCCTTCAGGCGCAGACGACGCGCCGCCCATCATCAAACCGATTTGATCCATTTCCAGTGTCTGTGTTGGAACAATTTTTGACAAACGACCTTCATTGATTGCGCAGAAGCGATCACTGATTTCCAGCAATTCGTCTAAGTCTTGGCTGATGACAATTATGCCAGCACCATTGTTTGCCAAATCGAGTAATTTTTGCCGAATTGCCGCAGCTGCAGCTGCGTCAACACCCCAAGTCGGCTGGTTCACAACAAATACTTTTGGGTTTTGTAAAACCTCTCTTCCAACAACGAATTTTTGTAAATTTCCACCGGATAGCGATCCTGCAGGAGTATGTGTTCCCGGTGTTCTAACGTCAAAATCGTTTATAACATTTTGCGCAAATTGATCTGCGGCCGTCCAGTTAATAAACCCTTGATTTAAAAGAGATTTGCGTTGAGTCGCTGTGACGATCGTATTTTCACGTAACGACATCGCAGGGGCTGCGGCGTGTCCCAGGCGCTCTTCTGGGGCGCTCAGCAACCCTATCTTGCGGCGCTCATCTGGGCCCTTTTTGCCAATTCCATGCCCGTCAAATGTGATCGTGTCAGCGGTCACTTTGATCTCGCCTGAAAGTGTCGAAAGAAGTTCATCTTGACCATTCCCTGCAACGCCACCTACGCCTAGAATTTCGCCTGCTTTTAGATCCAAACTGATCCCGTGCAGTGATGTTCCAAATGCCTCTCTCGCGGGTACATCCACGTGATTTAATGATAAAATGGTCGGTCCACTTTCGCGCTGTGATTTTGATGGAGCTGCAAAACTAGACCCGACCATCATCTCGGCCATTTGACGTGCCGTTGTTTCAGCAGGGACACACGTGTCGACTCTTTTGCCATGTCGTAGAATAGTTGCGGTGTCGCAAAGTGCGCGAATTTCTTCCAATTTATGTGAAATATACAGAATGGCAGTACCCTCGTTTTTGAGTTGACGCAAAGTCGTGAAAAGAACGTCAACTTCTTGGGGTGTTAAAACGGACGTTGGCTCATCCATTATCAAAAGTTTTGGGTTTTGTAGTAGGCAGCGGATAATCTCGACGCGTTGTCGTTCCCCCGCTGAGAGTGTCCCGACGATTCGGTTTGGTTCGAGTGGTAATCCATATGCATGTGACACGTGTTTGATATTTCGAGCAAGGTCACGTGGTCTTGGCGCATCGTCCATCCCTAATGCGATGTTTTCTGCCACACTCAGTGCGTCAAACAAAGAAAAGTGCTGAAACACCATCGCCACGCCAGTGCTGCGCGCGATATTGGGTGATGTTGGTGCAAACGGCAAAGCCTGAAATGTCATTGAACCCGCATCAGGTGCAACAAGCCCATAAATCATTTTGACCAACGTACTTTTGCCAGCACCGTTTTCACCCAATAAGGCGTGTACTTCGCCTTTGTGAATATTGAAGGAAACATGATCGTTCGCCACAACACCAGGATAGGCTTTGGTCAGGCCAGATATGCTTAATAAGATATCAGTCACGTCGCTGCTCTGCTCCCTTGGGTTGTGCCCATTTACCACTTAATAAATCACACAGCACACCAATGGCAATCTCTGATGGATGCTTGCCAAATTCTGGACGCCCTATTGGACAGGTAATTCGATCCATATCCTCGGCAGTTATGTTAAGATCGGTCAATTTTTTTCGGAATCTGGACCATTTGGTTGCGGATCCGATTAGGCCTGCGTAGCCGAATGAATGTTTCAAAAGCGCATGACACAACGCCAGATCAATATCATGAGAGTGTGTCACAATGAAGTGATGTGCTGTCTCAGGTGCATGTGGAACCAATCGCGGCAAATCTGCTAACGTCATCACATTGATTGAGGGGTCTATGTGATTTGGAAAGCGTGCTTGATCGAAATCTATCCACGTTACCTCGAATTGGGGTAAAGTATAACAGAAATTCACCAGTGCACGCCCAACATGGCCAGCGCCCCAAACCCAAATGGGTGTTCCATGTTTACGCAGGGGTTCGCAAATTTCTGAATTGGTGACTGTTATTTCGGTATGCTTTGGAATGTTTAGGGATTTTGGTGAACTTCGTGAAACCATTTGCGCATGCGCGTTGGGAAGATTTGTTGCATCGAAGACTTCGCATAGGACACTGACAGAACCGCCACAACACTGGCCTAAATTGGGGCCCAAAGGATAGGTGCGCGTCCAGATTGGTGTGGTTGTCAACGATGCCCGTGCTGCATTCGTTACCTCAAATTCCAATGCACCGCCGCCTATAGTTCCATCTTGGTCCTCGGACCAAACAAACATTTCGGTGCCTACGCTGCGGGGTGTGGACCCGCGCACGTTGGTAATCACGACGCGCGCGACTGTCTTATGTTGTTTAACTAGATGTGTCAGGCGGTTCAGGTCAAAGGCCATGTTTCGCCCGTTCTATTGCGGCCAAAACCTGTTCTGGTGTGGCAGGGGCGTCCAAATGTGGATAGGATGGACCACATTGTGAAATGGCATTTGACAGGGCAAGCCATACTGAAATTCCCAACATAAAAGGTGGTTCGCCCACAGCCTTTGATCGGTAAATTGTTGGTTTCAAGTTCCCCCGATCCCAAAGTGAAACATTGAATTCACGGGGCCGATCAGACATCGCAGGTATTTTGTAGGTGGATGGGGCGTGTGTTCGAAGGCGCCCAGATGCATCCCAAACCAATTCTTCTGTCGTTAACCAGCCTGCACCTTGAACAAAGCCTCCTTCAACTTGGCCAATGTCAATGGCGGGATTAAGGCTATTTCCTGCGTCATGCAGGATATCGGTTCGCAAAATGCGATATTCACCGGTTAGCGTATCAATCGCAACCTCGCTGACCGCTGCTCCGTAGGCAAAATAATAAAACGGTTGCCCGACGCCTTTAATTCGGTCCCAATTTAATTCAGGCGTTTTGTAAAACCCAGTTGCTGACAGACTGACACGCTGCTCATAACAGGCCTTTGTAGCATCCCCAAATGACATGACACGCCGACCGATATGGACCTCGTTATTTTGAAAAATAACTACATTTGGCTGCATATTATATTGCGATGCTAACAATTCTGCCATGCGCGTCTTTATCGTTTCGCAAGCAAGTTTGATTGCCATACCATTCAGGTCACTTCCGGAACTGGCGGCGGTTGCAGAGGTGTTGGGAACTTTGGCTGTGTCAGTTGCGGTAATTTTAACAGCGTTTATTGATACGCCAAATTCATGGGCTGCAACCTGCGCCATTTTTTGAAATAGGCCTTGGCCCATTTCTGTACCACCGTGATTGATCCGAATGCTCCCATCTGAATACACATGAACCAAAGCTCCAGCCTGATTCAAATGGCTTAACGTAAAGGAAATGCCGAATTTAACGGGTGAAAACGCAATCCCACGTTTGATGATCTGATTATCCGTGTTCCATGTTTGGATCGCATGTTTACGGTTTTCAAAACTGCAATCAGCCAACAATTTTGCTGTCATGCTTTGGAGATTAAAATCACGCACCGGCATGTGATAATGAGTGGTATGGTATTCGCCAGACACCGCTGAACCATAGTAGTTTTTTTGGCGCAAGTGCGTGGCGTCAATGTCCAGCTTATGCGCCAGATGATCCATAATGCGTTCCATCCCCAAAACACCTTGCGGGCCACCAAAACCCCGAAACGCAGTCGCACTTTGGGTGTTTGTTTTTAAACGATGGCTTTCAATCCGAACGTTTGGTAAAAAATAGGCATTATCAGCATGCAACATCGCGCGATCCGCAACCGGCAACGATAAATCTTGTGCCCAACCGCATCGCGCATAGTGTATCAGATCAAGTGCAATAATTTGATGATCTTTATCGACTGCCGCGCGGTATTTAATGCGAAAATCGTGACGCTTGCCCGTAATTATCATGTCATCATCGCGATCATATCGCATTTTACAGGGCCGATTGGTGCGTTGCGCGGCAACCGCGCATGCAACGGCAAGTGCGTTACCTTGGCTTTCCTTGCCACCAAAACCGCCGCCCATTCTACGCACTTCTACACGGACATTATGAAACGGTTCCCCTAGCGCCTCTGCAACCTTATGTTGCACCTCCGTTGGGTGTTGTGTTGAGGAATGCACCACCATTTCATTATCTTCTTGCGGCAACGCAAGTGCGGCTTGTCCTTCTAAGTAAAAATGTTCTTGTGCGCCAATTTCAAACGAACCTTCAATCAAAGTTGATGCCACTTCAAACCCATGCTTGATGTCGCCTCGCCTCCAAATCCTTGGGCCGTCTTCAAAACGTGAATTTGCATTCAAGGCGTCATCGATTGTCAGAATGGGTGTCTCAGCGGCATATACAATTTTGGCATATTTTGTCGCCTTACGGGCCTGTAAATGTGATTTTGCAATGACGAGGAAAATAGGCTGACCAACATAGTGAACGTGCCCATCTGACAGCAAGGGTTCATCGTGAATACTGGGGGAGACATCATTCGCAAACTTTAGATCCTTTGCAACTATAACATCGATGACACCATCTGCTGCGAATACAGCCGAGAGGTCTAAATGCGAAATGGATCCACGTGCAACGGTTGCGGTGCCAAAGCACAGATGCAGGCAGTTGTCGAGTGTAGGTATATCGTCGATATAGCGTGCTGCGCCGCTAACATGCAATTGAGCGGCATCATGGGGTAAAGGCGCGTTCATACTCATGCCGACACCTCTTGTAGACTTGTATAATCGCCATTCAGATCGTGATAATATCGAACGAGAAGATTACGCGCCACGGACAACCTATACTCTGCCGATGCGCGCAGGTCGGTTAAGGGTTGATAGTCAAGTGACCACTGATCATAGGTGCTGTTTACGGTGTCGATATTCCATTTTTTGCCAGTCAAGGCTTGCTCTACATGAACGGCACGTTTTGGAATGCCCGCCATGCCGCCAAATGCAATCCGCGCGCTTGCTATTGTGCCATCTGCAATCTTTAAATTGAACGCCCCGCACACTGCCGAGATATCTTGATCAAACCGTTTTGAAATTTTGTAGCACCTTAGATTGCTTTGGGCTTTGTCGATCAAAATGGTTTCGATAAATTCACCAAGTTGCAAATCCTGATGGCCATACTCGATAAAGAAATCCTGAAGTTCGATGGTTCGTCTGTTCGATCCGTGGCGTAAAACCAATTTTGCGCCATTCGCAATTAAGGCAGGTGGGGTATCACCGATTGGCGAACCGTTTGCGATGTTGCCGCCAAGCGTTGCTGAATTGCGGACCTGTGTTGACGCATAGCGTGTTAATAACGGTGTCAAATAGGGTTGCTGATCTACGCTCCAAATCCGCATTTGTTCGATGGTTACATTTGCGCCAAATTCCCAATAATTGGGATGTTCGACGATGTGCGACATATCACTGATTTCGTGGATAAACGCCAATGGGTGAATTTCGCGCTGCTCTTTATTAATCCACAATCCAACATCCGTGGCACCTGCAATCAGTGTTGTTTCCGGGGTTGTTATCAATAAATCCGCCAGTTCATCTGACGATTTTGGAACTGCGGGATCATTGGATCTTGGTAGTTGTTCTAATTTCTTTTGATCACTCTTAAACCACTCTGGTGTTGCGACTGACTCACACGATTTGGCCGCGCGAAAAATCGGTGCATATCCGGTACAACGGCACAAATTTCCTGCCAATGTAACATCATGATCCAAATCGTTGTTTATCTGCGCCGCTACCATTGACGTGATAAATCCAGGCGTGCAAAATCCACATTGGCTACCATGGTGGTTTACCATGCTGGTTTGGGCCGGATGCGGTTCCATTGGTGTTCCAATACCCTCGACTGTGCGAACAGCCAGATTTGCGATTTGGGGTAGGTACAAAATACAGGCATTCACGGCCCGTGCCCCGTGTGTATCAATTAAAATGACAGTACAGGCGCCACAGTCACCTTCGTTGCAACCCTCTTTTGTGCCGCTCAAACATTGTTCGGTACGTAACCAATCAAGAACAGATGTCGTAGGATCAACATCTGTAATGTGCTGTGGCTCTCCGTTCAGAAGAAACGATAATTTCATGAAGCTTTTTGCAGCCGCTCTACCAAGTACCCGTGTTAAACTCACCTTCGATGCGGCGTAGAAGGTAAGGGGCCAATTTCTAAATATTAAGCCGCATGGATATGAATTGGCAACAATTTTCTATTGCTGTCTATCGGAATGGATCACTATAACGTTTGAATTGAACATCCCACACTTAATTAAGGTTTCACAGACCCTCATGTCCCGTTTCATTCATCTCCGCGTTCACACTGAGTATTCATTGTTAGAAGGCGCGATGCGATTGAAAAAATTGGCTGGAACCTGCGCGGATATGGACATGCCTGCGGTTGCAGTGACAGACACCAATAACTTATTTGCCGCTTTAGAATTCTCTGTTTACGCGGCGGACGCTGGTGTCCAGCCTATCATCGGCTGCCAAATTGATCTGGCCTTTGAAGATCCCCCTGCGCCTGATAAACCAGCACCCCTCGCCCCGATCGTATTATTGGCGCAAAGCGAAGCGGGTTATGAAAATCTGATGAAATTGAACAGTTGCTTGTACTTGGATAACGAAGGTGCATTGCCGCATGTATCTTTTGCGCAACTGTCCCGGCATTCGACAGACGTGATTTGTTTGACTGGAGGTGCATTGGGGCCCGTGGGCGAAATATTACAACGGGGCGCACGCGCAGCCGCGCGGACTAAATTGCTGCAGTTTCGCGAAATTTTCCAAGACCGACTGTATGTTGAATTACAGCGGCATCCCGATGAAGATGGCTTGCCCAAAGCGGAAAAGGAAACAGAACGTGGGTTTATCGAGCTGGCGTATGAATTAGACATTCCGTTGGTCGCCACAAACGATGTTTATTTTCCGAAGTCGAAAATGTATGAAGCACATGATGCCTTAATTTGTATTGCCGAGGGTGCGTATGTGGATCAACAAACGCCACGGCGCAGGTTGACTGCTCAGCATTATTTCAAATCACCCCAGGAAATGGCAACGCTGTTTGCGGATCTGCCAGAAGCGTTGGAAAACACTATCGAAATTGCACAGCGTTGTGCATTTATGGCGTACCGCCGTGATCCTATCCTGCCAAAATTCGCTCAGGATGAAGTCCAGGAACTGCGCCGACAGGCCAAAGAAGGACTTAAAAACCGGCTTGCTGTCATTCCCCACGCCACGAGCGTTGAGGAATATGAAAAGCGGCTTGAATTTGAATTAAACATCATTGAGGGCATGGGGTTTCCCGGTTACTTTTTGATTGTCGCCGATTTTATAAAATGGGCAAAGGATCATGATATCCCAGTTGGTCCCGGGCGGGGTTCAGGCGCGGGATCTTTGGTGGCCTATGCATTGACGATCACGGACTTGGACCCGTTGCGCTATTCGCTTCTGTTTGAACGTTTCCTCAATCCCGAAAGGGTTTCGATGCCGGACTTTGACATCGATTTTTGCATGGATCGTCGTGAAGAGGTAATTCAATACGTTCAAGAGAAATATGGTCGCGATAAAGTGGCCCAGATCATCACATTCGGCGCTCTTTTGTCCAAGGCAGCTGTGCGTGACATTGGGCGCGTGTTGCAAATGCCATATGGTCAAGTTGACCGCCTGTCAAAAATGATTCCTGTTGAGGGTGTCAAACCTGTCAGCATCGAAAAAGCCCTACAAGATGAGCCAAGGTTGAAAGAAGAGGCAAAGGCGGAAGAGGTTGTTGATCGTCTATTGACCTATGGTCAGCAAGTTGAAGGATTGCTGCGAAATGCATCAACGCACGCAGCCGGCGTCGTGATTGGGGATAGACCCCTGGATGCACTGGTTCCCCTTTATCAAGATCCGCGATCAGACATGCCAGCAACCCAATTCAACATGAAATGGGTGGAACAAGCTGGGCTTGTTAAATTCGATTTCTTGGGATTGAAAACCCTAACCGTCATCCAAAATGCCGTGGATCTGATCCTGAAATCAGGTCGTCAGTTGCATATCGCCCAAGATGGTCAACAGCTTTATAAACCTGCAGAGGGTGCAGAGAACCAAATCAATGCTATTCCGCTAGACGATGCACCCACATACGATCTGTATTCGGCGGCTAAAACTGTGGCCGTATTTCAGGTGGAAAGTTCGGGCATGATGGACGCGCTTAAGCGTATGAAGCCCACCTGTATCGAAGATATTGTTGCACTGGTTGCGTTATACCGGCCAGGTCCGATGGAAAATATTCCAACCTATTGCGATGTGAAAAACGGTAAAAAGAAGCTGGAATCAGTACATCCTTTGATTGATCATATCCTTGAGGAAACTCAGGGGATCATCGTTTATCAAGAACAGGTGATGCAGATCGCCCAGGTAATGGCTGGGTACTCGCTTGGGGGTGCGGATCTGTTGCGCCGTGCGATGGGTAAAAAGATCAAAGAGGCGATGGATGCCGAACGGCCAAAATTCGAAAAAGGTGCAGCTGAAAATGGTGTTGAGGCGAAAAAAGCAAGCGAGGTTTTTGATCTCCTTGAAAAATTTGCAAACTACGGTTTCAACAAATCACATGCTGCGGCTTATGCAGTTGTATCCTATCAAACGGCTTGGCTAAAGGCGAACCACCCTGTCGAATTCATGGCGGGTGTAATGAACTGTGATATCCACCTGACCGACAAACTTGCCGTTTATTTTGAAGAAGTTAGAAAAGGGTTAGGGCTTAGATATATCCCTCCGTGTGTAAACCGATCAGAACCCAGTTTTGATGTTGTCGATGGCGCACTTGTCTACGCATTAGGTGCGTTAAAAAATGTTGGCGTTGAAGCGATGCGCCTTATTACGGCGGCGCGCGCTGAAAAACCCTTTGTCAATTTGTTTGATTTTGCTCGTCGCGTTGATCTGAAGCGTGTTGGAAAGCGCCCGCTGGAAATGCTTGCGCGCGCGGGGGCGTTTGACGCCCTTGATCCGAACCGCCGACGCGTATTCGAAAGTTTGGAGGGGTTGGTCTCGTATTCCAGCGCGATCATTGAACAAAAATCGTCAAATCAAGTCTCTTTGTTTGGCGAGGCAGGTGAAGATTTACCCGAACCCAGACTCGCTCCTGTGACAGATTGGTTGCCAGCTGAACGACTATCCGAAGAATTTCGTGCGGTGGGCTTTTATCTGTCTGGTCATCCATTGGATGATTACTTGGTCGCCTTAAAACGTAAAGGTGTGATGACCTTGGATGAGGTAACACACAAAGTGCAATCAGGCCCAATCGTCGCAAAGTTGGCGGGTGTGGTTGCAGGCCGCCAGGAGCGAAAGTCAGCTCGAGGGAATCGCTTTGCCTTTTGTCAATTATCTGATCCAACTGGCGCATTCGAAGTAACGTTGTTTTCAGAAGCGTTGGAAAAGTCACGTGAACATTTAGAAACGGGACAAAAAGTCGTCATAACAGCCGAAGCAACAATGGAAGCGGATCAGTTGAAACTACTGGGAAGATCGGTTGCGCCTGTCGATATCGCCGTCGCTGATTTAGGATCGAAAGGTTTGCGTATTTTTGTCGAAGCGGAAAATGCATTTGCTGCAATATCATCTGTTCTTGAGCAGGCAAATTCGCAATCTGGTACAAAAGGACCTGTGTATCTTTGTTTGTTAAATGCAGATTTGCCTGGCGAGGTAGAATTGGATGTAGGGCAGGATTTTGTTGTGAATCCCCAAATCAAAGGCGCGCTTAAGTCGCTGCCTGGTGTTTTAGAAGTTGAAGATGCCTGATCGTCGCGGGTGAACAATGCTACTGTACCATCGATAATTTTGGGGATATGGCTGGACGCAAAGAAGCATCGTAATATTTATGTGCCAAGGCAAAGGCTATGACTGATCAATTTCGCATAACAATAGCACAGTTGAATCCAACAGTTGGTGATCTGCAAGGCAATGCCGCCAAAGCAAGGCAAGCATGGATTCAGGGTGCAGATCAGGGTAGTGATTTTGTGACTTTGCCCGAAATGTTTATCACTGGCTATAATACCCAAGATTTGGTGATGAAACCTGCGTTTCAAAACGCAGCGATGGATGCGATACGTGCTTTGGCGCAGGACTGTGCGGATGGCCCAGCTTTAGGTATTGGTGGCCCGTGGGTGGAAGACGGTGCTTTGTACAACGCCTATTTCATCCTAAACGACGGGGAAATACAGTCGATTGTGAAAAAACATCATCTGCCTAATCAAGCTGTGTTTGACGAAGTTCGCATTTTTGAACCCGGCCTTGTGAGTGGTCCATATGTGATCAATGGGGTGCGCATTGGTAGCCCGATTTGCGAAGATGCCTGGTATCAGGATGTTGTCGAAACACACGTGGAAACAGGCGCAGAGTTTTTGTTTATTCCGAATGGTTCGCCTTATTATCGTGGGAAACTTGATGTTCGTTTGAACCTGATGGTCTCCCGAGTGGTCGAAAGCCGATTGCCGTTGATTTATTTGAATTTGGTTGGCGGCCAAGACGATCAGGTATTCGATGGATGCAGTTTTGCACTAAATCCTGGTGGAGAGTTGGCGGCAATGCTTCCGATGTTTGAGGAAAGTGTGACCCAACTGACGCTTAATCATACGGATTCAGGCTGGCGTTTGGCTGAGTCGCAGAAGGTCAAAGTGCCCGACCAACTGGAGGCAGATTATCACGCAATGACACTGGCTTTGCGCGATTATTGTGCAAAATCTGGTTTTGACCGAGTATTGCTGGGCCTATCTGGAGGCGTGGACAGTGCCTTGGTCGCAACGATTGCAGCGGATGCATTGGGCGCTGACAATGTGCGCTGCATTATGTTGCCCTCGGAATATACGTCTGATGAATCGTTAGATGACGCCAAAGATTTGGCAAATAATCTAGGGTGTCGTTACGACTTCTTACCAATTGCTCAGGCGCGCGCTGCGATTACCGAAACGCTTGGTCCAATGTTTCATGGAACTGATCCAGACCTTACCGAAGAAAATATTCAATCCCGTTTGCGTGGCCTCTTGTTAATGGCTGTGTCGAATAAGTTCGGTGAAATGCTTTTGACTACTGGAAATAAATCCGAAGTCGCTGTCGGTTATGCGACGATTTATGGGGATATGTCGGGGGGTTATAACCCGATCAAGGATTTGTACAAAACGCGTGTTTTTGATATCTGCCGTTGGCGCAATGAACACCATTGTGTGTGGATGAAAGGCCCGGCGGGTGCCGTTATTCCGACCAACATTATTGAAAAACCACCGAGTGCAGAATTACGCCCAGGTCAGAAAGACAGCGATAGTCTGCCGGTTTATTATATTCTGGACGGCATTTTGACAATTCTTGTCGACCAAGATGGCTCGATTGATGAATGTGTTGCGGCAGGTTTCCCAAGAGAGGATGCGATGCGCGTGCAGCACCTACTGTATCTCAGCGAATACAAAAGGTTTCAATCTGCGCCCGGTGCGCGTTTATCGTCCAAGGCATTTTGGCTAGATCGTCGTTACCCGATAATCAACCGCTGGCGCGATGGCTAAGCCGACCTAGTTGTCGTTGATATCGTGATCAAAGGTTTGCACGCTCCCAGTGGGCAGTTTGAAAACCTGACGCAATAATATCCAACTGATTAATGACGCAATCGCAAACATCAGCATCAGATACTGAGCTGACATTGTGACACCTAACGAAAGCGCAATTCCTGTGGCGATTGCGCCAAATCCGAATCCAAGAAATAGATACGAAGGCATCATCAGTTCAAGAAGCATTAAGATGATTCCAAAAGCGACCCAGGCCCACCATGTTGCAATAATGACCATTATCCCCGTCCTTTCAACATTTTGAATGCATCTGCAAAGGCGTCCAGTGCATTGGCCGGCAAAATTACAGTTTGATTTCCTGCACTGTTTCCAACTGCTGTTAGGGCTTCGACCTGTTTTAAGGCAACCTGATATTGGGCGGCCTCGATGCCGTTCTCGGCGATTGCTTTTGCAACAATTGATGTTGCAAAGGCTTCTGCTTCGGCTTGAATCCGACGTGCCTTGGCAACCTGTTCCGCTTCGTAAAGCTGCGCATCAGCGGCAAGTTCTACCGCGCGTTTCTGTCCCTCAGCTTCGGTCACTTGGGCTCGTCTTGCACGTTCGGCGTTCAATTGCTGTAACATGGCTGCGCGTGTTGCATCATCTAGGTTAACGTCAAGGATTTCCGCGCGCGTTACTTCGATACCCCAATCATCTACCATGGTTGCAACGGATCCACGGATTTTTTCGATCAGATCATTACGGTTTGATTGAACCTCGTCCAACTCCAACTTACCAATTTCGCTGCGCACGATCCCCGCAACCGTTGTTGCGATTGCGTCATCGACATCGCGAATCCGATAAACCGTTTTTTCGGGCTGAGTGATTCGGTAAAAGACGCTTGTCTCGACCTTGACCAACACGTTATCCGCCGTGATCGCATCCTGCATCGCGGTCGGCAATTGTCGTTCCAGCACCGAAATTTTATGTGCAACACGATCAAGATAGGGAACGATAAGGTTGATGCCTGGACCCAAAACGCTATTCAATCGCCCAAAACGCTCAACCACGTATTTTTCAGATTGCGGAACAATTCGCACACCCAGAACCACCGCGGAGATGATTGCGATTGCGAGTAGGATGATGACGATATTTTCACCCAATAATTGCAAGATTAGATCTGGTAAAATTGTATCATTCATAGTTTTGGCTTCCTAGATACCTTGAAGCAAGATGTGCATTTACGTTGCGAGCGTCAAGGTTTGGTTGGTGTCATGTGCTATCTTTGATAAAGAAGTTGCATGACTGCTTTATGTCGTAATTGCACGAGAATCACGGAAAATCTCCGTCGCTGCGAGCATTGTGCCTCGCCGCGGGTGCTTTCTCACCCTGAGCTATTTTCTTTGGGAATTGCGCATATGGATTGTGATGCCTTTTACGCCAGTGTTGAAAAGCGCGACAATCCTGATTTGGTGGATAAACCCGTTATCGTTGGCGGGGGGCGCCGTGGAGTTGTTTCGGCAGCATGTTATGTGGCACGCATTCGCGGCGTTAAATCGGCGATGCCTATGTTTCAGGCAATGAAAAAGTGCCCAGATGCAGTTGTGGTCAAGCCCCGCATGCAGGTTTACGCGGATGTATCAAAGCAAATTCGAACCATGATGGAGGAGCTAACGCCTGCGATCGAACCACTATCGCTAGACGAAGCATTTCTTGATTTGCGTGGAACTGAAAAATTGCATGGACATCCGCCCGCGGTCATGTTGGCACGTTTAGTGAAGCGCATGAAAGACGAACTGGGGATAGGTGGGTCAATTGGATTATCACACAATAAATTTTTGGCTAAAATCGCCTCGGATTTGGATAAACCACGGGGCTTTGCGGTGATCGGTCAGGCGGAGACCCAAAAGTTTCTGAACGATCAACCGGTGCGACTGATTTGGGGGGTTGGTCAAACGACTCAAGACGCATTGGAGCGTGCAGGAATTCGTTTATTTTCAGATTTATTGCGTTGGGAACGAGAGGATTTACACGCTCGATTTGGTGCGATGGGGGATAGGTTGTGGCATCTTGCGCGTGGTCAAGATAAACGCCGCGTTTCGCGAAATGCGCCAGTTAAATCGATTTCCAACGAAACGACATTTATTGAAGACACGGCAGATCGAGAGGTTCTGTTGGGGCATTTGTGGCGCTTATGTGAAAAGGTGAGCGATCGCGCAAAGGCGCGTGAACTTGCGGGCGCAGTTGCGACATTGAAATTGAAAACTTCGAAACATGGGATTTTAACCCGTCGCATAACCTTGCGCGATCCGACACAGTTGGCGGAAACATTGTTTCAGGCAACGCAGGCGCTGTTCGATCAAACAGAACATAAGCAGGGGTATCGGTTGATCGGTGTCGGACTATCTCAATTGCATGCCGATACGCTCGCCGACCGAACGCCTGATTTATTAGATCCAGGCGCCGCACAACGCGCAACAGTAGAGCGCGCGCGCGATGAAATTCGTAAAAAATTTGGTCGGGACGCAATTATAAAAGGGCGCAGTTTGAACTAATTCACTCAGCCGCTAGGGGCAATCCAGGAGCACCAAGTCGCACTATATTTTTGAATGCTTTGTTCAATTTTTCACGTGTTTCGGTGAATTGTTCGCTGGGTTGCACATTCCGTTCATCTAAATAGATACCACGATCTATTTCAATCTGGACAGCATGCTGATGAGTCGACGGTCGCCCATAATGTTGGGTAATGAATGCACCAGCAAATGGCGTATTGCGCGCTGTTCTAAATCCTTCTTTTGCAAAACAGGCCTCGACCTCTTCTACGATTGGTCGCGATGCAGAAGATCCATGTCGATCTCCGATTATAATTTCTGGGGATGTCACCAGTTTTGAAGGAGAGGCAACCGCATCGTGGGGCATCGAATGAACATCGATCAACACGCTGTATCCAAAGCGCGTTTTCGTCGCGTTCTGCAATGTTTGAAGAGCCTCATGATAGGGGTGCCAATAGGTGCGCAGGCGATCTTTGGCTTCTTGCATCGGGATTTTGCCTCGATATATTGCTCGTCCGTTTGCTACCACGCGCGGGATAACCCCAAGTCCGGAGGATATCCGAGGATTTTGTCCCCGTGATTGAGCGCCATTCACAATTGCAGGGTCCAGCTCGTCCGCGGATCTGTTTAAATCAACAAACGCGCGCGGCGCGTGCGCCAGAATAACGGGTGCGCCGAATTCGGGGATATCCTCAATCAATTGATCCACATAGGCATCTTCGGATGACCGAAGCGTGAGTGGATCGAGAATCGATTGCCCTTTGAATGTACTGGAATAGTCGCGTCCGCTATGGGGGCTCGCAAACACAAATGCAGAATTCCACCAACTTGGGGCCAATATCTTGTATGCAGCGGTGGTTTCAGACCTAATATCCATACGACTCACCATAGACTAAAAACATTCTCGCGCAAAAGCCCTTGATCCCACAGGAACAAGGTTTTATAGACCCTCCACCGGCGCGGGACATCCGCGCCCCATTTTTTGGGGCACACTCGTTACGGTACGGGCGGTTAGCTCAGCGGTAGAGCACTACGTTGACATCGTAGGGGTCACTGGTTCGATCCCAGTACCGCCCACCATGAAATCTGCCTCAATCCCGAGGCGACCTGCCA
>CBFHNF010000012.1:0-84708 GCA_965657135.1 uncultured Paracoccaceae bacterium | reverse complement strand
CATTATAGCCAACGAATACCGCTGCCAAACCGACAAGTGCGTGCATACCCGCAACCAGCTCTGGCATTTGTGTCATTTCGACCTTGGACGCCAGCATATAGCCAATAATGCCCCCAGCCGCGATCAACACGACGGACAACATCCACAGGCCAGCACCTGGGCCCGCCAATGTCGCAAATACAGCCAAGGCCATACCCACGATACCATACCAAACAGCGCGCTTCGCGCTTTCTTGGCCAGAAAGTCCACCTAGTGATAGGATGAACAGAACCGCGGCAACAACGTAGGCCGCTGTGGTAAATCCAAATTCCATCAGTTCACCCCCCTATTAAGATTTCTGGAACATGGCGAGCATGCGACGTGTAACAAGGAACCCACCAAATATGTTGATCCCTGCCATGAATACAGAGGCTGCTGCCAATATGATCACAAGCATTGAACCCGACCCGATTTGCATCAGCGCACCTAAGATGATGATTGAAGAAATCGCGTTGGTCACAGCCATCAACGGAGTGTGCAGCGAATGCGACACATTCCAGATGACTTGGAAGCCAATAAACACCGACAAAACAAACACGATGAAGTGCTGCATAAAGCTGGCAGGCGCAATCAAGCCCAGACCAAGCGTCAGCAGACCACCAACAGCCAACAAGGTGACTTGTTGTTTCGTCGCTGCCTTGAATGCCGCGACCTCCTGTTCGCGCTTTTCTTCAGGTGTTAGCTCTTTTGGCTTTTCCTGAGGTTTGGCCGCGATGGCCTGAATTTTCGGTGGGGGGGGTGGGAATGTTACGTCACCTTCATGCGTAACTGTTGCTCCCCGGATCACGTCATCTTCCATGTTGTGATTGACTGCGCCATCTTTTTCAGGTGTCAAATCAGTCATCATATGACGAATGTTTGTAGAATAAAGCGATGATGCCTGCGAAGCCATACGACTTGGGAAATCCGTGTAGCCCACGATTGTGACGCCGTTGTCGGTGACAACCTTTTCGTCCATCACTGTGCCTTCGGCGTTTCCGCCACGTTCAGCGGCCAGATCAACAATGACCGAACCAGGCTTCATTGCCGCGATCATATCGGCAAGCCATAGTTTCGGTGCATCGCGTCCGGGGATCAGCGCAGTGGTGATAACAATATCAACTTCGGGTGCCAATTCACGGAATTTCGCCAATTGCGCTTCGCGGAATTCAGGACTGGAAACAGCGGCGTATCCACCTGTTGTTGCACCGTCCTGCTGTTCTTCTTCGAAGTCTAGGTAAACGAACTCAGCGCCCATTGATTCAACTTGCTCGGCAACTTCTGGTCGAACGTCGAACGCATATGTCACTGCACCCAAAGACACAGATGTCCCAATCGCGGCCAAACCTGCAACGCCGGCACCCACGACCAAAACCTTGGCTGGTGGCATTTTACCTGCAGCAGTGACCTGACCCGTAAAGAAACGGCCAAAGTTATTGCCAGCTTCAATGACTGCGCGATATCCTGCGATATTCGCCATGGAAGACAGTGCATCCATTTTCTGCGCACGTGAGATACGAGGAACCATATCCATGGCCACTACTGTTGAGCCTTTTTTGGCCAACATCGCCATCTGCTCTTCGTTTTGCGCAGGATAGAAGAACGAAATAAGGGTCTGTCCCTTTCTCATCCGCTTGGCTTCGGCGTCATTCGGCGGACGCACCTTGGCCACGATGTCCACTTCTTTCCATAGGGCTGCTGCTGTTTTAACAACGCTTACGCCTGCATTTTCATATGCAGCATCTGAAAAGCCTGCCTTCGCGCCAGCGCCGCTTTCGACGTAGCACTCGTGACCGAGCTTTTGAAGCTGAAGTGCGCTATCAGGAGTCATTGCGACCCTTGCTTCGCCTTCGAACACTTCTTTGGGTGTTCCGATTTTCAACGTTTCCGTCCTTCTTCTTTTGCGCCCTCTCGGGCACCTTGGTTAGTTTCCTATACGCAACAAACCCGAAACGCGCCAACGTTACGAGTGCAAAAAATGTCGCAATCTCTAAATCCAGCGCCGTGTGTCACGCATATACCGCTCAAAATCCGATCCAAATTTGCGCCTAAGTCGGTCTTCTTCCGGTACTATAAACCCATAATCTATTACCATGACGAAGATTGGCAAGATTGCTAGCGATAACACAGCATCCCAGTGCAAAATAAATCCAAGCAGAACCAAGCAGTCGCCCAGATATATTGGGTTTCGTGTCAATTTGAACACGCCCTCTGTCACCAAATGATCGGCGTCACGATGAGGAATCACTGTTGTTTGATGTTGCCGCATTGTAATAACGACCAAGACCATCAACAAAATACCAACCGCAATCATGCCACTTGCCAACAGGGTTGTTAGTGGATGTGCGATCGACAGGCCAATTCCAAAATGCTGGCCTTGCACATACGCAAGCGTCAGTGCCGCCACCAACCAAACTGGCGGGATATGCAACCAGCGCACCATGATCAGGGCTTGTAGGCCGCGTTTTGCAACCAGCCCTGCATTCCCGTTTGCAGCACCAAAACATTTTCGTGCCCCAAAACGCGCGCTGCGAACACGGCTTGCGCTGACAGGCTGCCAGTGTTGCAAAACAAAATAACCATGCCACTGTCGGGAATGTCTTCTAATCGAGAGGGTACTTCGCGCCATTCGATATGCGTGGCGCCCGGAATTGTCGCCGCATCGAATTGATCACTGTCGCGTGTGTCGATGAACACCGCTGCTTCAAACACATCCTGCGTCAACTGTTCCGGAACAATAATGCCTGAATCATATGTTGCAAAATCCATGTATCCAGTAATTTCATCGGCCAAATCGTCTGCCCAAGCAGGTGAGGTCAATAAGATCACCATGGAAATCGCAGCGCGCAAGATTGCTTTCATTATTCAAACTCCATTTCGGCATAAACGCGACCTGCGTTTTTCGTTGCCAGTTCTTCGAACGTGTCCAGTACCTTCCAACGTTCTTGATCGACATAATATGCCCCTGCCAGATCACCACCCTCGTCCAAATGCGCGCCCACTTTTTCGCGCAAATCGACCAAGTAGTCATATGTATAGCGATGCACCTGGGCGAAATTTGTTGGGTGTCCATGACCCGGGATGACATAGGTTGGCTGCAATGGCGCAAAGGCCTCTTCCCATGTTTCGACCCAGCAACTGGTGCAGGTATCTTCAAATATCGGCAACATGCGTTCGTGAAATGCGATATCGCCCGCAATCATCATTGACCATTGCGGGATCCACACCTGTGTATCCCCCGGACCATGCGCAGGCCCAAGGTGTAAAATTTCAAATGTCACCCCACCCAATTCATAGGTGTAGCTTTCAGCAAAGCTGATATTTGCTGGAACAACGCGCGTGCCTTCGGCTTTGTCGCGATTATATCGCTGCATCCCTTGCAAAATGAAATCACCACTGTGCTTCACCTCGGCGATTGCCTCGTCGTGCGCGATGATATCAACACCTAAATCCGCCCAGTACGAATTTCCAAGCATTGCGTGACCCTGGCCATTTTCATTAATAACCAATTTCACAGGTTGATCCGTCACCGCCTTAATTTCCTCATGCAGCGCGGCGGCCAATCGTGCCGACGCCCCTGCGTTGACAACAACAACACCTTCATCCGTGATTACGAATGAAAGGTTATTATTGTGCCCCGAGTTTTCATATGTTGGCGGAGCGGTCGCACCGATAGCCGAAAACACGTGGGGGATAACTTCAACCGGTTTTGAATATAGCTCAGATTGCGGATATTGATCCGCAATATCTTCACTCGCGGTGCTCATGCTCGCAGCGACACACACCAATATCGCTATTGCATATTTCATGGGTATTCTCCTTAAGTGGGCGCATCCTACACATAAATTCATTTTTGTGAATATCTTTTTCAAATCGTTACTTAATTACTTGTTCTTGCTGTAATCACTATTAGAGTGTTCAACAAACACAAAGGGGTTGGTATGCAACATATTGAAAAACACGCCTTCGTAACAGGCGGCGGAACCGGGATTGGGTTGGCAATTGCACGCGCACTTGCCGATGAGGGGGCAGAGGTCACAATCACTGGGCGTCGCCAAGCGGTCCTTGATGAAGTTGCAGGTGGACGCATTCATGCCATGGCAATGGATGTCACGGATGAAGACGCACAAATCGATACCATTGCGCGCGCAGTTGCCCAACGCGGTCCCGTCCAAATTTGTGTTGCAAACGCAGGAATTGCCGAAGGAAAGACTTTGCAAAAGACGGATTTGCAATTCTGGCGCAAGATCATGACCACCAATTTAGATGGATGTTTTATCACAATCCGCGAATGCATGAAATCCATGTCAACCACTGATTGGGGGCGCGTGATCGCCGTATCTTCGATCGCAGGGCTGCGGGGATTGAAAGGAGCTGGGGCCTATTCTGCATCAAAGCATGGTGTGATCGGCCTGATCCGCAGTTATGCTGAGGAACACATGGGCAGCCAAACAACGTTTAACGCGATTTGCCCCGGATATGTGGACACCGATATCATCACCCGCAATGTAGAAAGCATACAGACACGTGCCGGCCTAAGTGCCGCAGATGCGCTGGCGGTTATGACCTCGGCCAATCAACACGGTCGCCTTATCCATGTTGATGAAGTTGCTCAATCTGCCCTTTGGCTGTGTCATCAAAACTCTGGATCCATAAATGGGCAAACAATTGACATCGCAGGCGGTCAAGTATGACAGATTTCAATTGGACCAAATCACAGTTCCATTTGCCCGAGGGGATGATTTATCTGGATGGAAATTCACTTGGGCCCCTGCCCTTGAATGCCAACGAACGTGTCGCCGCATCCATGCGCAATGAGTGGGGCGAGATGTTGATCACGGGCTGGAACAAGGCGGGCTGGATGGACATGCCCCGACGCGTGGGCGATAGGATCGCACCGCTGCTGGGCGCCCCATCTGGAAGCATCGTGATGGGCGACACCCTGTCAATCAAGGTGTATCAGGCTCTGTCTTCGGCACTGGAAATGCGCCCAGATCGCCGGATCATTTTGTCTGATACTGGCAATTTCCCTTCTGATTTGTACATGGCCGAAGGTTTGATCAAATCGCTGGGCCGAGATTACGAATTGCGCGTCTTACCCCCAGAGGAAATCGAAGATGCCATCACAGACGAGATCGCTGTGACATTGTTCACCGAAGTGGATTATCGCACCGGACGGCGCCACGACATGTCCGCACTAACAAAACGGGCACATGCCTGTGGCGCCCTCACCGTTTGGGATCTGGCGCATTCTGCCGGTGCAATTGATGTTAATCTGACTGCTGCAAATGTGGATTTCGCCGTTGGCTGCGCATATAAATATCTAAATGGCGGACCTGGTGCACCCGCGTTTATTTATGTTCGACCAGATCTGGCCGAAAACGTAGAACCAGCACTATCTGGTTGGTTAGGGCATGTTGCTCCGTTTGATTTTGAGCTGAATTATCGCGCGGGTGAAGGCATAGATCGCCTACGCGTTGGCACGCCGCCAATTTTGGGACTGGTTGCCTTGGATGCTGCATTGGATGTTTGGGATCATGTCGACATGCGGGATGTGCGCGCACGTTCAGTAGAACTAAGCGAGGCATTTGTAAACGAGGTCAGCGCAGGCTGCCCTGCGCTAACGCTTGCGTCCCCGACCAACCCAGAAGAACGCGGTTCACAAATTTCATATCACTTTGCAGACGGTTACGCCGCGATGCAGGCTATGATTGATCGCAAAATAATCGGTGATTTTCGCGCGCCTGATTTGATGCGGTTTGGGTTTACCCCCCTATTCATCGGCCTGGAGGACGTCCGCCAAGCAGCGCGGACACTCTGCGATGTGATCAATTTGAAGCTATGGGATGACCCAGCATATAAAACACGCCAAAAGGTAACATGAGTTTTTTCATCCGCCCATACAACAATGACGCACATGCCTGCGCCGAAGTATATTTTCACGCAGTTCAGCGCGGCACACATGAAAAGTACTCAGAGCAGCAACGACATGCATGGGCACCCAAAATTCCTGATCCCCTGACTTATTTAGCAGACGAGGTGTGCTATGTTGCAGTTACAGAGGCACACGTGATTGGGTTCATGAGCATGACAATAGATCGTCACATTTCAATGGCGTTTGTGCATCCTGATTGGCATCGCAGGGGTGTTGCGGGTGCGCTTTATGACCATCTTGTGGATGCTGCAGGGGCAGCACCGGAAACAGTCCACGCAAGCCTTGTTGCCCAACCCTTTTTCGAAAGACGCGGCTGGGTTATCGTTGAAAAAGAAGAACATGTTATTCGTGGTGTTACTCTGGATCGTCACCTGATGCGCAACCCAGATGTCATTGCCTAGGTCGCGCGCGCATCCGCATAGGCATGCGCCGCCTGCCCAAAAGCCTGAAACAGGGGACGAGAAACCGGATCTTGGTCCGCATTCCACTCAGGATGCCACTGTACAGACAATGTGAACCCAGGCGCATCCTTGACATAAATCGCCTCGGGCGTTCCATCTGGGGCATATCCATCCACGACAACCCGCGCGCCAACCCGCTCAATTCCCTGTCCATGCAGCGAATTTGTACGGACTTCTGTTGCACCAAACACTTTGTGGAATGGTCCATTTTGGGTAACACTGACAATGTGGCGCAACGCAAATTTTTCTTCCATCGTACCATCAGGAGGCATGCGATGATTATCGCGACCAGGTAGATCGCGAATTTCAGGATGCAGGGTTGACCCCATGGCCACCGCCACTTCTTGAAAACCGCGACAAATTCCAAAAATCGGTTGTCCGCGTTCGACGCAAGCCCGAATGATGCCCAAGGCAATCGCATCCCGTCCGCGATCAAAATCGCCATGTGCTTGTGTTGCGACTTCGCCGTATTCCTCTGGATGCACGTTTGGCCGTCCACCCGTAAACACAAATCCATGACAAATTTCGATCAATTCCTCTACGGACGTGATGTCTGGGTCGGTTGGAACAATCATTGGCGTGCAGTCTGAAACATGTGACACAGCCCATGTCGTCATGCAACCTGCCGCATGAACGGGATATTGATCGTTGATCAAGTACTGATTACCGATAACTCCAACAACTGGCCGTTTCATTTCACACCTCTTTCTTACCTCGATATAATAGCGAGCAAGAAAAAATGACAATGGTGTGTTTGCAAAAAATTCAGGCGCTTCGGGCTTTTAATTCTAGTCGACGCTGATGCAATACAGGTTCGGTATAACCTGATGGCTGAACACGGCCCTCAAACACCAGATCACAGGCCGCCTGAAATGCGATGCCGTCAAAACTTGGTGCCATGGGGCGATAGCCTGCGTCGCCTGCATTTTGTTCGTCAACCACGGCGGCCATTTTTTGCATCGCACCCATCACTTGATCGGCAGACACCACCCCATGGTGTAACCAGTTGGCAATGTGCTGCGCGGAAATACGACAAGTTGCACGATCCTCCATCAAACCCACGTTATTGATATCAGGAACCTTTGAGCAACCAACGCCGTGATCAATCCAGCGCACAACATAGCCCAAAATTCCCTGGGCGTTGTTTTCGACTTCACGCATTATTTGCGCTTCGCTCCACTTTTTAAACGCCGCGAGTGGGATATCCAGAACGGCGTTCACATGCGCCCGTCGACCGCCTGCCTTGATCTTGTTTTGAACGCCAACAACATCGATTTTATGATAATGCAAGGCATGCAATGTTGCCGCTGTTGGGCTGGGTACCCAAGCACAATTTGCGCCCGATTTTGGATGATCGATCTTTTGTTCAATCATCGCAGCCATGGCATCGGGCATGGCCCACATCCCCTTGCCGATTTGCGCGCGACCCTGCAGTCCACATTCCAAACCAATATCAACATTCAGGTTTTCGTAGGCCCCGATCCAAGCTTTTCGCTTGATGAAGTCTTTGCGGCTAAAAGGGCCTGCCTCCATGCTGGTGTGGATTTCGTCGCCCGTCCGATCCAAGAACCCTGTATTGATAAAGGCGACACGCGATTTTGCGGCGCGAATGCATTCTTTTAGATTCACAGTTGTGCGGCGTTCTTCATCCATAATACCGATTTTGACGGTGTGACGCGGAAGCCCCAAGATATCCTCGACGTGATTGAAAATTTCATTGGTAAACGCGACCTCGTCTGGGCCGTGCATTTTGGGCTTTACCACATACACAGAGCCGCGTGCCGAATTACCCGCGTCATTTTTCAAATCATGCATTGCGATTGCAACAGACACTAGGGAGTCCAGCAGACCTTCGAAAATTTCACCGCCATCGGCATCCAAAACCGCAGGTGTTGTCATCAAGTGGCCCACATTGCGGATCCACAATACGGCGCGTCCCTTCATGGTGAGTATGCCCTCTCCATTTGGGGTTGTGAACACGCGGTCCCCATTTAATACGCGTGTCATCTCCGCACCGCCCTTGCGGAAGGTTGCGCTCAAATCCCCTTTCATCAGACCCAGCCAATTTGAGTAGGCCTCAACCTTGTCAGCCGCATCGACGCAAGCAACAGAATCCTCAAGATCCATGATGACAGATAGTGCGCTTTCCATCACTACATCTGCCAGACCTGCTTGGTCACGTGCCCCGATGGCATGTGCACGATCAAATACCAGCTCAACGTGCAGACCGTTGTTTTTCAACAAAACAGCATCAGGCGCCTTTGCATTCCCTTGGTATCCCACAAATTTTTCTGGCTGCGCCATGGGCATATCATCGATCAATAGCTGCCCTTCGTGAACATAGTAACGACGCACATCTGCGTGGCTTGCTCCCTGGATCGGGAAAGTTTCATCCAAAAACACGCGCGATCTTGCAACGACCCGCGCACCATGACCACGATCATATCCGCCCGCTGGAGGCAATGTGCCCATTGCATCAGTGCCATAGAAACAATCATACAAACTGCCCCATCGCGCATTTACCGCGTTCAAAGCAAAACGCGCGTTTGTAATCGGCACAACCAATTGTGGCCCTGGTGTAATTGCAATTTCCGGATCCACGTTAGCCGTATCGATTTGGAAATCATCGCCTTCTGGCACCAAATACCCAATATCACGCAGGAACTGTTCATACTCTGATGGTTTATGCTCTGTCCCACGCCGTTCAATGTGCCAAGCGTCGATTTTTTCTTGCAGATGCGCGCGCGTTTTCAGCAATTCTGTATTTTTTGGGCCAAGATCTTTGACCATACTTGCCAAACCTTGCCAAAACGCATCAGATGTCACCCCAGTTCCGGGAAGCGTCTGAGTTTCGATAAAATGTTGAAGTTCAACCGCGACATTTAAACCGTTAAGCTCGATGCGTTCCGACATGACATTCTCCATAAGTAAAATTCTACGTTGCCTATATAGACCCGCAGTTTCCTATCGGCAACAAGATTGGTCAACTGACCTAACCAATTATGACGAAGGATCTTCAACTTTTTGAATGAACTGGTGGGCGTTTTTTTGTGATCGGCAGCGTTGTGAACAAAATCGCACCTCATCCCAGTTTTTCTCCCATTTCTTGCGCCATGCAAAGGGAAGACCACAGCTGGGGCATACTTTGGTGGGAAGATCAGATTTTTTCTTCATCTTTGGCATTAAAAATCGAATCCCAACTGCCCAAGATGGGCCTTGTTGGCCGCGGGCTTGCGGCGGCGCGTTGGCGACTTACGGCTTGCGTGTTTCTGGATCACCTGTTGCGTTTCGATTTTGTGTGCAGGGTCTTTTCGAACGGCCCAAATCCGCTCACGCGCGCGGCGTGCTCCTGCTTGGAAATCGACGATGCGCGGTGGATATGATTTGCCGATTGGGTTCATAGTATTATCCCATTGCCAAGGCTCGTGGATAAATGGATCGGGCACATCACGTAACTCTGGGCACCAACGGCGCACAAATGCACCCGTGGGATCATGTTCGATTGCCTGCTTCATTGGATTATAGATGCGTATACTGTTCATACCTGTAATTCCAGATTGCATTTGAACCTGCGACCAGTGGATGCCGGGTTCATAATCTGTAAATAGTCGCGCCAATCGTTCACCCGAAGCGCGCCAATCCTGCCACAATTGGTATGACGCAACGGACATGACCATCGCACGCATTCTGAAATTCAACCAACCCGTTGCCCGCAGTGATCGCATACAGGCGTCTAAAAACGGCAATCCGGTTTCCCCCATTTCCCATGCACGCAAAATGGTTTGATCAGCCTCTCTGGGTCTTAGGCTATCATAGGCGCGATGCATTGCCACCTGATCCAAATCTGATGCGTCTTCCAACTTTTGGATGAAGTGATCACGCCATGCCAGGCGCGACTGAAACGATGCATATCCCTTTTTTGCAGTCGCATTGAACGTGCTTGAACGCATGGCGGTGAACTGGGCAACTTCGCGAACGCTTATGACCCCAAAGGCCAAGTATGGTGATACGCGTGAACAGGCAGATGGGGCCGTAACTGGAGAGGACATCGCCCAACGATACGAAGTAATTCCATGTCCCCAAAATCTGTTCAGCGCGCTTTGCGCCGCGGCGCGACCACCCTGCTGACGCAAGGGACAGTGATCTGATGAGCGTGATATATCCCGCCAGGTTGGAATGGGCCCTAAATCAATGTCGATCGGTTCTAGGGCATGTGGCGCTGCAACGCGTTCACCATCGACAAAGTTATCGCGTTTGCGCGCCCAAACGTCCCGTGATGGCAAACGGCGCACAACGCCAGATTGCGCCAATTCGCAGAACTCCACAGAGTGCGTACGACACCAATCTTGGACTCGCAAGTCGCGCTTATAGGTCCAATCGGTGCCCGTTTCTTCATGGGCGACCAAGTTTTCAATTTCAAATGTTTTGCTCAGTTCGCTTAGGGTGCTGCGTATAGAGCCTACGCGCACGACCAGCGGCATTCCCAAGTGGCCCAATTCCCGACGCAACGCCTCAAGACACTCTTGAATAAAACTCCATTGACGCCCACTCACATCTGACTGCTCCCACAGGGCAGGCTCAACAACATAAAGAGGTAGGATGGGGTGACCCAACTGCACCGCATAATGCAACGCAGGATGATCCATGACACGCAAATCGCGCTTGAACCAAAGAACCGTAATCTGATGTTTATGAGAGGACAAGAATGCGCTGACCTTACATTTTGCACGTTGCAACCGATGAATTCTGAGCTAGGGTCTAAGCCTGAAAAGGCAAGATTAAAGGACGTTGACGCATGGCAAAAGATACCAGTGAAACAATCTATTTGAAGGACTACACGCCGCCTGCGTATTTCATTGAAAAAACAGAGTTGATTTTTAAACTCGACCCAACCGCCACACGTGTGATTTCGCGGATCGCGTTTCGCCCAAATCCTGATGTCACAGATCACAATTTCATATTGAATGGGTCTGATATGCAATTGCTATGGGCAAAAATTGACGGACATTCCGTCACACCCACAGTTTCAGAGATTGACCTGCATTGCGATGTTCCTGCCGAACCGTTTCTTTGGGAAGCTGAGGTTGAAATCAATCCAAGTGCCAACACCGCACTTGAAGGGCTTTATATGTCCAATGGCATGTATTGCACGCAATGCGAAGCCGAAGGGTTTCGCAAGATTACCTTTTACCCAGATCGCCCAGATATCATGGCCATATTCGATGTCAGGATACAGGGAGATCAACCCGTTCTGCTGTCCAATGGAAATTTAGTTTCAAGTGCGTCTGGCACCGCGCATTGGCATGATCCATGGCCGAAACCCGCCTATCTGTTTGCGCTTGTTGCGGGTGATTTGATCAATCACCAAGATCATTTTGTGACAAAGTCGGGCCGCGACGTCGAATTAAATATTTGGGTGCGCGATGGGGACCAGGACAAATGCGCATTTGGCATGCGCGCGCTGAAATCATCCATGGATTGGGATGAACGCGTTTATGGGCGGGAATATGATCTAGATGTGTTCAATATCGTTGCAGTTGATGATTTCAACATGGGCGCCATGGAAAATAAAGGGCTGAACATCTTTAACAGCACCTATATCTTGGCCAACGACCATATAACAACCGACACCAATTTCGAATTGATCGAGGCTGTAATCGCGCATGAATACTTTCATAATTGGACTGGCAACAGAATTACCTGTCGGGATTGGTTCCAACTTTGTTTGAAAGAAGGCCTCACTGTATTTCGCGATGCGCAATTCACTGCTGACATGCGCAGTGCACCTGTGAAACGTATTTCTGATGCGTTTTTGATGCGATCAAGCCAGTTTCGAGAGGATGCAGGCCCCCTTGCCCACCCCGTGCGTCCTGAAAGCTTTGTGGAAATCAATAATTTCTACACGCTGACGGTCTACGAAAAAGGCGCTGAATTGATCGGAATGCTAAAAACATTGGTCGGGGAAGAGGACTATTATAAATCGGTTGCATGCTATTTTGATCGCCACGACGGACAGGCCGCAACAATCGAGGATTGGCTTGCCTCGTTCGAAGATACAACAGGGCGCGACCTTAGCCAATTCAAACTGTGGTACGAACAGGCCGGCACCCCACACGTCACCGTGACAGAACGATTTGAGGATGGCGTGTTTGAATTACACTTTGAACAAAACACACCACCCACGCCGGGCCAATCCGAAAAACCCAACTTTGTTATCCCAATTGCCCTCGGATTGCTGGACCAAAGCGGGCATGAAATCCAAGAAACCCAAATTTTTGAATTAACCGAAAAATCACAAACGCTGCGCTTTGATGAACTAAAGACACGACCAATACCCTCAATACTGCGCGGGTTCTCGGCACCCGTCGTCGTAAACCATTCGGTTGATCGGGACCGTTTGTCATTTTTGATGTCTCACGACACGGATCCATACTCACGTTGGGATGCGGCACAGTCACTTATCACAGATGTCACTTTGGCAATGTTGAACGAAGGCGCACCAGTGGACGCGCGTTTGTTGTCAGGCCTGAAGGATCTGGCAACCCAAGACGATTTGGACCCCGCATTTCGCGCACTTGTGCTATCGCAGCCTGCGCGCTCTGATATCATGCAAAAACTCTTTAACATGGGCGGAACACCTGATCCATTTGACATTTATGATGTTCAAGAAACCATCTCGCATTGCTTGGCAGAAACGTTGCAAAATGAGTTGGGAACTCTCCTTGCTGAAAATCAGGGTCAGGCGCCATTTGCCCCCACGGCTGAACAAGCTGGTCAACGTGCGCTGGCAAACAAAATCTTGAGCTTAATCACTCGGCTTGATGGCGGAACGGCGGCGCGCAAACAATTTGATACCGCCGATAATATGACCAGCGCACTTGGGGCGCTCGGCGCACTTTTGTCGTGCGATTATGGTCAGAATGCACTGGCACAGTTTTACGATAAATGGCGCCACGAACGCTTGGTCATCGATAAGTGGTTCAGCATTCAAATGACACAGGCAAAACCAGATGACGCTTTAGATGTACTATCAGCCCTGACCAACCATTCCGATTTTTCGCTTAAAAATCCAAATCGGTTTCGATCCGTCTTTAGCCCGTTTGCTGGACACACAGGTTTTCATAACGCGAGCGGCAAAGGGTACGATGCGCTGGCCGATTGGTTGATCAAATTAGACGCAATCAATCCACAACCCACCGCGCGCGCATGTTCGGCGTTTGACAGTTGGCGCATGTTTGCCCCTGAACGTCAAAATCAAATGTGCCAATCAATGCGCCGTATATTGAACCAAGACGGATTAAGCCGCGACACAACTGAAATGTTGACCCGCATTCTTGGAAAGGATGCGTGAGTCACCTGCAAGCGGATTGACCACAATTTCGGAACAATGTGCCGCAATTTGATGCAATGTTTTTGCGAATTATACGAACGGATACAAATACAGCCCAAATGCCCCGAAGTTGACGGGTAATAAACCGAATAATGCACGCAAGCTGCCTTTTTTGCGCCTCAAATTGGGATCAGTACTCTATCAAGTAAGAAGGAGTTTCAGATGGCCATGAGTTACGGGTTTCTAAATCGCTTGCGTAAAGCGCTTGGGACCAAACAAGAGGATGGGCTAACAAGCATCCTTGCGGATTTGGCCGTTGGACACCCTGACGATCGTCTTGATACACTTGACCCAATGCGTGCGCATGTTGGAAAACCTGTGAATATGGATGGCGAAGAACAGCTCGAATACGGCTGGTATTTGAATCGAGGTCAAAAATTGGTGCGCCAAGACGATTGGAGCAAACTGGGTCAAGAAATTCGACAATTCGACGAAATGCGCGCAACCACGTCAGGCGGATCACCTATTTCAGAAATATTAACGCTTGGCGCACGCTATGATGTGGTTCGCCCACTTGAGGTCGCTTTGCGGTTTCGTGAACCCGAACCGTCCACGGAAGGAATTGCTGAGTTTCATGAAGTGATGCGGGAACATCCCAACGATCACGGTGTCGCAGCAATTTTAGCCTATACACACATTGATGCTGGCTGGGCATGGTACAATGCAATGCCGAGCGAAAACCACGCAAGCTATTTAAAAGTTTTTCAAGAACATTTCGCCATAGCCCAAGAAGTTCTAAACAATTTCAACGTACAAGCATTATCGTCTCCTTTATTGGCTGCTGCGCAATGCGCGACGCTGCCCGGTTTGAAAAATGCGGATTTGCGCGTTGTGGATGACTACAACGAACTAATTGAATTAGATCCTCCGACCCCACTACATTTCCGTAATTTCGGGCGGCATCTGCTTCCGTAATTTCTAGGGAATTACGCCACGCTTGAAACTGAAGCGGTAAAAATGCGTGACAAGATGCGTGATATTTGGGGCACTGGCACCTATGCATGGATGTATATGGATGTGTTAAAAGAAGATCAAAACGCATTTCAAATGATGAATGTAGATGCGTTTTTGCATGCAATCTTGGAAATTTTCGAACGCCGTCCTGATCAGTTCACATCCAATGAAATTGCTGCATTCCTATGTGTGACGATGGGCGATTATTCGGGGCGTCAAGAAACAGCCTCTATGCGCAAAAAACGTCAAAAATTGAATGAAGCTGCTGAATATGTCATCGAAGAATTCCTACGTGAAATCAACCCTATGCCATGGTACAATGCTATCATAAATATTGCGCCAAACGTTGGGATTGAGGACCAAGAGGTGCAGCAAAAGATGGGCGAAGAAACCGCGTTGCGCATGCTTCGCAAATCGCATTCAGGCCTTGCTCAGGCTGCAAACCTGTGACGCAGTAAACAAAGACGATTGAAACCCTAGTCTGCTTTCGCTACACCCCCTCTCACACATGATTTGCAGGTGATAGTGATGTTGGATCAAACGTTTGAAACCCCAAAGCCCAAAGTCATCGCGGGCGCGAAGCACGATTGGGAACTGGTAATCGGTATGGAGGTGCACGCTCAGGTCGCCTCAAACGCCAAACTGTTTTCGGGCGCTTCAACCCAGTTTGGGAATGAACCGAATTCAAATGTCGCCTTTGTTGATGCCGCTATGCCCGGTATGTTGCCCGTCATCAATGAATTCTGCGTTGAGCAGGCAGTACGCACCGGTCTTGGATTGAAGGCCGATATAAACCTATGGTCTGCGTTTGATCGAAAAAACTATTTCTATCCTGATCTTCCACAAGGCTATCAAATCTCACAGCTTTATCACCCAATTGTGGGCGAAGGCGAAGTCATTGTTGATATGGGCCCAGGTGTTGCGCGTCGCGTGCGCATTGAACGAATCCACATGGAACAGGATGCGGGTAAATCCATTCACGATATGGATCCAAACATGTCCTTTGTTGATCTAAACCGGACAGGTGTCTGCCTGATGGAGATCGTCAGCCGCCCTGACATCCGCGGACCCGAAGAGGCCGCCGCTTATATCTCAAAACTGCGCCAAATTTTGCGGTATTTGGGAACCTGCGATGGTAATATGCAAAACGGCAACCTTCGTGCGGATGTGAACGTGTCGATTTGTCTGCCTGGGGCCTATGAAAAATTCATGGAGACTGGTGATTTCTCCCACCTTGGTACACGCTGTGAGATCAAGAATATGAACTCCATGCGGTTCATTCAACAGGCGATCGACGTCGAATCGCGCCGCCAAATCCAGATTGTTGAATCTGGTGGAAAAGTCGACCAAGAAACGCGCCTTTATGACCCAGACAAGGGCGAAACACGTTCCATGCGGTCTAAAGAAGAGGCGCATGATTATCGATATTTCCCTGATCCCGACTTGTTACCATTAGAAATTGAGCAGGATTGGGTCGATTCCATCGCTGCAAACCTGCCCGAGTTGCCCGACGAGAAAAAAGCGCGCTTTATATCTGAATATGGCTTGTCGGAATATGATGCATCTGTCCTGACGGCAGAGGTTGAGTGTGCTGACTTCTTTGAGGCGGTGGCACAGAAGCGGGATGGCAAATTGGCCGCTAACTGGGTGATTAATGAATTGTTTGGACGTTTGAAAAAAGACGATCACGACATTACTGACAGCCCAGTCAGCCCTGAACAGTTGGGTGGCATCATTGAATTGATCACCATAGGTGACATCAGTGGCAAAATTGCCAAGGACCTCTTTGAAATTGTCTATACCGAGGGTGGAAGCCCCGCAGAAATCGTTGAATCACGCGGTATGAAACAAGTCACCGACACGGGTGCGATTGAAACAGCGGTTGATCAAATCATCGCAGACAACCCAGCACAGGTCGAAAAAGCCAAGGCTAATCCAAAGTTGGTGGGCTGGTTCGTCGGCCAAGTGATGAAAGCGACTGGCGGCAAAGCAAATCCAAAGGCCGTCAATGAAATCGTTTCGGCAAAATTAGGCTTGTGAGTTTGGGCGGATATCTATCCGCCCATTTCAATCATGTTATTCTGGAGTGGATAAATCCAATGCGAGAGCGTGGATTTCACCCATCAGTTGTTTGCCAATGGCTGAATGAACAGCGCGGTGATTGGCTATCCGTGTTTTGCCAGCCAGCGATGCAGCAACCAATTTCACGCGAAAATGGCTTTCGCCGCCTTCTTGAAATCCGGAATGGCCACGGTGCATCTCGCTTTCGTCAACAACATCTAGATGCTCAGGATCAAATGCCTCAGTTAAACGTGCAGTAATTTGTTCAGCGCGTGTCATTTTTTCTTTGTACCTCTTCCATATTTCTGTGTCGCGGGTATGATGGCATGCCCGAGTCGAAAGGTATAGTCATGAGCAAGTCTGATCCATTCGGTTTTGACATTTCGGTGTCTGCCTCGAAAAAGAAAAACCCACGCGGTCGTCGCGGCCTGTCTGGTGAGTCCGAAACATCCGTTCGTCAGTGCGAACACGATGGTTGCACCGAGGCTGGAAAGTTCCGTGCGCCTCGATCCCCAGACGTGTTGGATGAATTCTTGTGGTTCTGCAAAGATCACGTGCGTGAATACAACGCGCAATGGAATTTCTTTACCAATCAAACCGAGGCGGAAATGAACGCTCAGATGTCCAAGGACAAGGTTTGGGAACGCGAAACAAAATCATTTCGCGATCCAGAGGCGCGGGCCTGGGCACGATTGGGGATCGAAGACCCTCATCAAGTCTTAGGCGACAACGCGACGAAAAACCCGGGACGTGCAGGCACGTCCACAGGACATACGCGCCGCCTACCCCCAACCGAACGTCGCGCTATCGAAATATTGGAAGCCAAAGATAACTGGAGCAAAGCAGAGGTACGCAAAGCGTATAAAGCCCTGATTAAGGTTTTGCACCCTGACATGAACGGCGGGGATCGCAGCCAAGAAGAACAATTGCAAGAAGTCGTCTGGGCATGGGATCAAATCAAAGACAGCCGCAATTTTAAGTAACTAACATTTCACCCAATTCATTTTGTGCGTGATGTGTGGCCTTACGCCGGCCTTAACGAAGGTGTGGTTCACTGCATCAGCGATCTCTATGGGTTTTGATACACACAAAGTGTTACTGTGGGTTGGCAAAAACCTGAACATTCGGTGATAAATTATTAAAGCTCAATTTAGTTATAAAATTTTTCAACAGTCCTGCGCTTGAACCGCTCAAATCATCTCCTTAAAGTTGCAATTATTTAAGGAGATATTCAAATGAAACCATTTTTTTACACACTTGCAATCACTGCCCTTGCGACACCTGCATTCGCAACAGAAATTCGGACAGAGTTTGGGCTGTCTAAACTTGGGGTCTATGTAGCCCCAACTTTTGAAATCTACGACAATCTAAATCTGCGCGCGCCACTTTATTTTGGGTCTCGTGATATGAGTTTCACCGAAGATGGAACAAGACTAGACGGTAAAATTACGACGAATTCTGGCGGTCTTATGTTAGATTATTACCCAGCGCGGAATTCGTTTCGTATCAGCGCAGGTTTGATTGCTGGTGGGTACGATTTCAAGGCAAACACGGCAAGCGTTGAATTTGATGGCGTTACTTATACCGGCGACTTTGACCTACGGGTGAAACAAGACAAAGAAGTGGTGCCCGCGCTTGCCATTGGATATGCGCGCCCTGTCGGAAAATCTGGATGGAGTATCCTTGCCGAGTTGGGTGCGAAATTTGCGAAAATCGAAGCGACCTCGAGCGGTCAAGAGGCGCTGGCAGCAGCGGATCTTGCGAATTATAAGCGCGACCTAAAAGAGTTTAACGACGAACTGGGAAAGAACGATGTAATCCCATTCGCGACACTTGGTGTTGGCTTCACGTTCTAAGATATTTAGGCTGCTTTGAAAACCAGGCTGACGCCGTTGATGCAATGGCGTTTGCCCGTTGGTTGCGGGCCGTCGTCAAATATATGCCCAAGGTGTGATCCACATCGGCGACAATGGCATTCTGTGCGCACCATAAAAAATTTGCGGTCCTCTTTCGTGGCGACCGCGTTGTTTTGCGCTTGCCAAAAACTGGGCCAACCCGTGCCAGAGTCATATTTGTGTTCAGAGGAATAAAGAGCCAAATCGCACCCGCGGCAATGGTACATGCCATCGGCATAGGTTTTGTCCAGCGGCGATGTAAAGGCGCGCTCCGTCCCTTCTTTTCGCATAACACGGTATTCCAAATCACTTAGCATAGCGCGCCATTCGGCATCGCTTCGGGTGATCTCAAATTCTGCAACCTGCCCGTTTGATCCTGCACGAAGGGACTGTGCCAATGCCAAAGTTGATAAAGCTCCGATAATTACGTTACGTCTCTTCATGTGCCACTCCTGTAATCGCTCTAGGATAAATTGGCGCTTGTGTAAGAAGTTGCAAGTCACCCGATTGCACAAACGCGTGAGCGCGCAGCATCCAGCACAAAGTTTGGAAGACAAAAAATATTGCTCGAACCCTTGCCTCTGTCGCGTGAATGTTACATCACTTGAGAGCAATCACGACGATCAACAAAGGACACACCGAGGATGAGCAGCGAACTCTTGGATCAAAACGCCAAGCCAACCGACACAATTTCTGTTCGTGAGGTATTCGGAATTGACACGGATATGGAAATTAAAGGGTTTGGTGAACGCACCTCTCGCGTGCCTGAGTTGGATAGTACCTATAAATTTGACCCAGACACTACAATGGCGATTTTGGCCGGATTTTCGCACAACCGTCGTGTCATGGTGCAAGGCTATCACGGGACGGGCAAATCCACGCACATCGAACAGATTGCGGCACGTCTAAACTGGCCTGCGGTTCGCGTTAACCTTGATAGTCACATCAGCCGGATTGATCTAATCGGCAAGGATGCGATTAAACTAAAAGACGGAAAACAGGTTACTGAATTCCACGAAGGCATTTTGCCATGGGCGCTCCGCAACCCGGTGGCCATTGTGTTCGATGAATATGATGCAGGACGTGCAGATGTTATGTTTGTGATCCAGCGGGTTTTGGAACACGATGGCAAACTTACGCTGTTGGATCAGAACGAAATTATTACACCCAATCCAAATTTCAGACTGTTCGCCACCGCGAACACAGTTGGCTTGGGTGATACCACGGGGCTGTATCACGGAACCCAACAAATCAACCAAGCTCAGATGGACCGTTGGTCATTGGTGTCAACGCTGAATTATCTGTCAATCGATGCGGAAACAGCGATCGTTTTGTCAAAGGCGCCGCATTATAATACCGAAGCAGGTCGCAAAACTGTGAAACAAATGGTGACGGTCGCTGATCTGACGCGGACTGCATTTATGAATGGTGATCTTTCAACTGTGATGAGCCCGCGTACAGTGATTAACTGGGCGCAGAACTCGGAAATTTTCCGTGATGTAGGGTATGCATTCCGACTGACATTCATGAACAAATGTGACGAGCTTGAGCGTCAGACGGTTGCAGAGTTTTTCCAGCGCTGCTTTGATGAGGAATTGCCAGAAAGTGCGGCAAGCGTCAGTTTAGGCTAAGCTTGCCACGCGATTAGAGGTCAAAATGTCCAAACCTGGTGATAATCCCGCAGATCCATTTAAAAAGGCCTTGGCCGAGGCCACCAAGGTTATGGCCAATGACCCGGATCTGACAGTGAATTATACTGTTGATCCGTCTGGGGTTTCAGGTGAAACCATGCGCCTGCCCCAGATTAGCCGTCGCATGACGCGGGACGAGGTTCTGGTGGCGCGGGGTACTGCGGATGCTTTGGCGCTTTATCATCGCTATCACGACGCTGGAACGCATGCGCGATACGCCCCAGATGGCGCAATGGCGCGCGAACTTTATGAGGCGATGGAAACAGCAAGATGCGAGGCCTTGGGCGCGCGCGACATGCCGGGCACCGCGGGCAACATTGATGCGAAAATTGGTGCAGAGGCGACACGCCTGAACTATGGCACCCTGAGTGATCGTGCCGATGCGCCTTTATCTACGGCGGCGGGATATTTGATCAGACACCTTGCCACGGGACGTGACATGCCCCCTGCAGCGGCCAATGTTATGGATTTGTGGCGCGGATTTATCGAAGAACAAGCTTCGGGCACGCTCAATAATCTGGATGCGGCCCTGTCTGATCAGGGACAGTTTGCTAAGTTCGCCCGCCAGATCATCAGTGATTTGGGATATGGTGATCAATTGGGCAATGATCCAGATATGCCGGATGAAGATCAAGACGAGCAGGCACAAGAGGATCAAGACGAAGATCAGGATCCCGACAGCACAGGTGATGACGACAGCCAAGAAGACGAGGCAGAAGCCAACCCAGAACAATCCCAAGAACAACAACAGGATGCAGCCGAGGCACAGATCAGCAAAGATGAAAGTGCTGATGACGATATGTCCGATGAAATGGAGATGCCAGAAGGCGATGCGCCACTAGATCCTCCACCACCGCAACCTATCTCAGACGCCGATCCTAACTATGCGGTTTATAACCCAGAGTTCGACGAAGAAATTCAAGCAGAAGAATTGGCAGAGCCGATTGAGCTAGAGCGCCTGCGTGCCTATTTGGACCAACAACTTGAACCGTTAAAGGGTGCTGTTAGCCGTCTTGCCAACAAACTACAACGTCGTTTGCAGGCGCAACAAAACCGCAGTTGGTTATTTGATTTAGAGGAAGGCATATTGGATGCTGGGCGTCTTGCACGCGTTGTTGCCAACCCAACAACACCGCTCAGCTTTAAGATGGAGCAGGACACCGAATTCCGCGACACCGTCGTAACACTGTTGCTGGATAACTCTGGCTCTATGCGCGGTCGCCCAATTTCAATCGCGGCGATTTGCGCCGATGTCCTCGCCCGCACTTTAGAACGCTGCAATGTAAAAGTTGAAATTTTAGGCTTTACAACACGCGCCTGGAAAGGTGGCCAAGCCCGTGAAAAATGGCTGCAGGAGGGACGTCCACAACAACCCGGACGCCTGAACGATTTGCGCCACATCATCTATAAGGGGGCCGATGCGCCTTGGCGTCGTGCCCGTCCAAATTTGGGCCTGATGATGAAAGAAGGCCTACTGAAAGAAAACATTGATGGTGAGGCGCTGGAATGGGCACACCGTCGCATGATCGCCCGCCCCGAGGCGCGCAAAATTTTGATGGTTATTTCGGATGGAGCGCCCGTCGATGACAGCACGCTATCCGTCAATCCCGCAAATTATTTGGAAAAACACCTTCGCGATGTGATTGCGATGGTTGAGAAACGCAAGGCGGTTGAGTTGCTAGCTATCGGGATCGGGCATGATGTGACCCGCTATTACGAACGTGCGGTGACGATTACAGATGTTGAACAATTGGCGGGGGCAATGACCGAACAATTGGCAGCACTGTTTGATCAAGATCCAAGGGCGCGCGCCCGCGTCATGGGAATTAAACGCGCGAGTTGAAAATGAACAAAGCAGTATATCAAAGTTTCGAAGTCTCCTCTGAGCCAGAAAAGGGGCCCGAACGCCTTGAAATGCTGCGCGCTGAAATGCGCAAGGCAGATCTCGATGCGTTCCTGGTGCCCCGTTCAGATGTCCATCAAGGGGAATATGTTGCCCCAGCCGATGAGCGACTGGCATGGTTTACTGGATTTACGGGGTCAGCTGGGTTCTGCGCTGCAACATTGCGCTCTGCTGCTGTCTTTGTCGACGGTCGCTACCGTGTCCAAGTCAAAGAACAAACTCGCGCGCCCTTTGTCCCCGTTGATTGGCCCGAAGTATCACTGGGCGACTGGTTGAAGGAAACGCTGACGGCTGGAATCGTTGGATTTGATCCATGGTTGCATTCCGCGCAGGAAATAAAGTCTTTGAAAAATACGTTGGCCGGTTGTGACATCACCCTGCGCCCTGTGGAAAACCTGATCGACAAAATCTGGCAAGATCGCCCCAGCCCCCCAATGGGCCTTGCGCGGACATTCACGGATGACCTGTCTGGGGAACTGCATTTGGACAAACGAACACGTCTTGCCGAACAGCTTCGTACAGGTGGGCACAGTGGCGCGTTCCTTTCATTGCCGGATAGCATTTGTTGGCTTTTGAACATTCGGGGACAGGACGTCGCACACAATCCAATCGTGCATGGCTTTGCAGTATTGCATGATGATGCACGTATTGATTTATTTATGCATCCTGAAAAAGTCACAGAAATACGTGGTCATTTAGGAAATGACGTTACGCTGCGTAATCCACATGAACTATTGAATTATATAAAATCTTATCAAGGTATTATGCGACTAGATGCAGGCAGTGTACCTTGGGCTATCTCAGATGCTTTGGGCGAATATGGCCAACTGTCGACGGACCCAGTCAGCCTTCCAAAAGCCTGCAAAAACGCAACAGAACTGAACAGCGCACGTGAAAGCCACCTGCGTGATGCTGCCACCATGTGCCGTTTTTTGTGCTGGTTGGATGCGCAACCAAATGGTGCGCTGAGCGAAATAGATGCTGCCATAAAATTAGAAGAATTCCGCCGCCAAGACCCCCTAATGGACGAAATCAGCTTTGATACAATCTCTGCTGCGGGACCACATGCGGCCCTACCCCATTACCGTGTCACCACCGAAAGCAACCGCACCCTGAATGAAGGCGAGGTTTATTTGGTCGATAGCGGGGCGCAATACAAAGATGGCACCACCGACATAACACGAACGCTGGCGATTGGCCCGCAACCTGAAAACGTAAAGCGCGCTTTTACCCGCGTGCTTAAGGGGATGATTGCAATTTCGCGACTACGATTTCCAAAGGGCATTTCAGGTCGTGACATTGACGCATTTGCACGTGCCGCGCTGTGGGCCGCAGGACAGGATTATCAACATGGAACGGGCCATGGCGTTGGTCATGTTCTTTCAGTTCATGAGGGTCCACAGAGCCTATCACGTCGTTCCACATTGCCATTCGAAGCGGGCATGATCTTATCCAATGAACCTGGATTTTACCAAGAAGGCGCATTTGGCATTCGAACAGAGAACCTCTTGATTGTCGTGCCAGCCTCAGATCAAGACAACGAAAATTTGTCCGATTTTCTGGAATTTGAAACACTAACATATGTGCCAATCGACCGCCGATTGATTGTTTATGAAATGCTCAACAGCGATGAACTTGCTTGGCTGAATACCTATCACCAAATCTGCCGCGACAAAATACGTCCTCGCCTTGATCACGCAGAGCAGCTATGGTTGGACGCAGTAACACAGCCCATGTGACATAAAACTGTTACACAAGGGTGATTTTGCTTCGTGTTAACTTTTATGAGGATCCGAGATGGCAGACCATATTACGACACGCCCTGCGAGCGGCATTTGGAGCGTTCGCGCTGGTGGTGCTGTCATCGGCGAAAGCAAAAATGCAATCGAATTGATCGAAGGCGACCTGCCACCGGTGATCTATTTTCCGAAATCCGATCTTGCGATGGCCTTTTTGGATCAGACGGATCAAACCAGCATCTGCCCATATAAGGGAACCGCGACGTACTATTCAATTGTGACGAAGTCACAGATCTTGGCGAATATGGGATGGAGCTATGAAGCACCCGCTGGGGGAATTGAGGCCATCACTGGGTACATCGCTTTTTACAGTCAAAACCAAGTAGCGGTTGAACAAATCTAATTAGCTGTGCTCTTCCTCGGCGGCGTCTGAAAGGGCCTTGTTATATGCGCGTAGCGCATCCACTTCATGCAAGCGTCCAACAATTTTCGATGGTGCGTCTTCACCGCCGACCTTAACGACAGGTAAATAGTGTGCGCCTGTGCGCTCAAACACAGTCATTGCGGTGTTTAAACGTCCGGTTGCACTGACATAATGCCCGCGTTCAACCAAATCCCAATCTGCTTGATCCGCGTCTTGAAGGGGCCGCATCGTTGAATCTGTACGCACCAGTTCCAACAAATATCCCTGCGGTCCTACAGATACATGTATGTTGCGCTTTTCTAATTGCGTCAAAAAGAATGATCGATCGACATAGCGCGATGACAATGCAGAAGAGAGCGAGACGGTCACCAAAACGGCCAAACCCGTTTGCCAATCCCCTGTCATTTCAAAAACAATCAGGGTGGTTGATATCGGCGCCCCTAAGACTGCTGCTGCGACCGCGGCCATTCCAGCCAAGGCGTAAAGCGATACGGCCCCGGACATCGATGGCAGGAATGCGGTCGCGATAATCCCATAGGCCAATCCCAACAGGGCACCCACCATTAAGGATGGGGAAAACACACCGCCCCCCATACGACCGCCCATCGTGATTGATACGGCAACCACCTTGATGATGCAAAAAATAATGGCTTGGGACAGTATCAAATTGCCAGACAATGCCGCGAATGTCGTCTCATACCCTACCCCGATGATAACAGGAAACTGTGTCGCGATCACCCCTAAGATCACCCCAGCCACCGCAGGGCGTAACCACCGAGGAAGCGTAAGGTAATCTTGAACGCTTGATGCAACTGTATCTGCAAAGAATATCGAACGCATCAAAATCACGGCCACGATCCCGCACACAATGCCCAGCCCCATAAACGCAGGAAGTTCGACATAGAATTGCAAATCTGGGGCAAGCGGAAGGTTAAATTCTACCTGATCCCCAAAGGCCAATTGATGCACCACTGCTCCCGCAACTGAGGCAATAACAATAGGGGCAAACGCATGCAGGGCGAAATGGCGCAAAATCACTTCTAATGCGAACAACGACCCTGCAATTGGCGCGTTAAAGCTTGCCGCGACCGCCGCACCCGTTGCACATCCCAACAGGTCACGCGCTGTGATCCCGCGTGCATTCACCCAATCGCACACTTTGCTGGATATCATCGCAGCAATATGGACTGCGGGTCCTTCGCGCCCCGTTGAACCGCCCGTGGACAGGGTAATCAAACTTGCCGCAGCCGATGCCAAGCCTTCTTTTCCTTCGACGCGTCCATCGTGCAATGCGGCTCCCTCGATCACGTCAGCCACGGATCGAACGCGTCCATCGTCGGTTAGATAATGAAAAATCAATCCAGTGGCGATACCACCAAGTGTTGGGATAATAACAACCCAATACCACTCCAGCGTCTCTGCAAAACTATGCAACCTGTTTACATCAGGTGTGCCATAAGCCCATTTTTGAATAAGACTAATGCCCATCACAAATAGGACCGCAGCGCCGCCACTGGCAATTCCGATTATAAGGGCAATTCCCCAAAAACCAGCATGCCAAATCAGACGCATTGAACGCAGGCGAAGACGCGCAGAAAAGACGCCCCAATATTCACCCAAACTGGACATATGACTGCAGCCTTTTCATTTGCTTGCCCGCGCACTAGTGTTTCTTAAATGCTATGAAATATCAGAGGGATGCAATGATCAAGCAAAATGCGACCCAGTCTTTGGCACAATTACTTGGCGATCGATTTACGACATCGCAATCTGATCGTGACATTCATGGCCGATCAGAAAGCCATTTTGATGCGATGCAACCCGCAGCCGTCGCTTATCCACGCACAACGGTCGAGGTTCAGGGCATTGTGGAAATTTGTGCGCGCGCCAATATTCCAATGGTGGGATGGGGTACCGGCACATCGCTTGAGGCGCAAACAGGCGCAGACGCACATACACTCACCATCGATTTTTCCCAAATGAACAAAATCAGTCGTATCGATACGGAAAATATGTTGATCACCGTTGAGCCAGGCATCACCCGAAAAGAAGTGAACGAAGCCCTTCGCAACACTGGTCTATTTTTTAGCGTGGATCCCGGCGCAAACGCTTCCATTGGAGGTATGGCCGCCACACGGGCAAGTGGAACCACCACAGTGCGATACGGCACGATGCGCGATGCTGTCATGGCATTAGAAGTCGTTTTGGCCGATGGGCGCATCATAAAAACCGGAACACGTGCCAAAAAAACATCCGCAGGTTATGATCTCACCGCCCTGATGGTCGGATCAGAAGGAACATTAGGTTTGATCACTGAATTAACCCTAAAATTACACCCAATCCCCGAAGCTATAAGTGCGGGTATTGTCGCCTTTGAACGTTTTGGCGGCGCTGTTCAAAGCGTGATTGAAACGATCCAAATAGCATTGCCCATGGCGCGGCTTGAATTCGTTGATCGCGCCACGGTTGAGGCTTTTAACGCCTACGCAGATCGCTCTATGCCCAAAATGCCGCATTTGCTGTTCGAACTACATGGCAGTCTTGATAGCGTGAAACAGGACGCTGAAACATTTGGTCAAATTTGCCGCGATAATGCTGGTCAAGACTTTGAATGGTCAGAACATACCGAAGATCGCAGCGCGCTTTGGTCGCTCCGCCATAATGGTTATTATGCAATTTTGGCATCCCGTCCAGGTGCCCGCGCAGTTGTTACCGATATTTGTGTACCCATTGCCCATCTTGCCCAGGCCGTAGAAGAAACACATGCCGACATCGCCGCATCTGGATTGGCGGGGCCAATCTTGGGACATGTTGGGGATGGGAACTTCCATTCTGTTCTATTGATAGATCCAAACAACACGCACGAACATGAGGTCGCATTGGCGCTATCAGATCGCATGGCTGAACGTGCATTGGCCCTTGGGGGAACCTGTACGGGCGAACACGGCGTCGGGATTGGTAAGAAAAAGTTCATGGAGGCCGAACACGGCGCTGCGTGGGATGTCATGGGCACGATCAAAGCGGCCCTTGATCCAGACAACCTAATGAACCCCGGTAAACTGGTGCGCGGCTAACGGCCAGCGAGTAACGCCTGTGCCGCAGCGCGTGCCTCGGACGTGATTGTATCCCCTGAAATCATGCGGGCAACTTCATCGATGCGGGCATTATCAGACAATAGATCCACGCGGGACAGTGTTGTATCCGAGCTGTGGTGTTTCGCCACTTGAAAATGACGATCCCCAAGGGCCGCAACCTGTGGGGAATGCGTGACAACCAAAACCTGCGCATCTTGTGCTAGACGGGATAACCGTCGTCCAACAGCATCCGCAGTCGCCCCCCCCACACCGCGGTCAATTTCATCAAATATCATTGTATTTTGCGCGCCATCACGGGACAAACACACCTTAAGCGCTAATAAAAAGCGACTAAGTTCGCCACCAGACGCGATTTTGGCCAGTGGGCCTGCCGGGGCGCCAGGGTTCGTGGCAACAACAAAATCTACCTGATCGCAGCCCGCCATTGTTGCATGAGTTGGCTGTACGCGCGTCGTGAAAACCGCGCGTTCCATTTTCAAAGGAACCAATTCCGCTGACATCGCCTGATCCAACTCCGCTGCAGCAGATTTTCGCGCAGAGCTAAGCCTGTCGGTCGCAGCGTCATAGGCGGCTCGTGCGGCTTGAACGGCAGCACTCAGATCCTTCAATCCGCCCGCCCCCATGTCCAGGACATCCAATTTTGCAGCAAGTTCCACGGCAAGTTCGGGAAGTGCGTCTGGTGAAACAGTATGCTTTCGCGCGAGCGCACGGATTGCAAACAGGCGCTCTTCTGTCATTTCCAGATCGTGCGGGTTAAATTCCAACGCGTCCAAACAACTCTCAACCCCCTGCGCGGCATCATCTAATTCTACCATTGCGCGCGACAGCGCGGCCAAAGGCGCCTCAAGTCGTCCTTCGGCAGCATTCGCTGCACCATCAAGCCAGCGCATCGCATCGCTCATCATGCCTTCGGCACCCTCTCGGCCCAATGCCTGGGCTGCATGGGCAATATCCGCGCGTATTTTTTCCGCCCCCTGCATCAGACGACGACGACTGTCCAATTCGGTCTCTTCGCCCAGTTCTGGCGAAAGTTTTTGCAATTCATCCACGGCGTGTCGCAAGAATTCTTCTTCGGCGCGCAATTCTTCTTGTGCGCTTTGGGCGTTGAGCAACTCTTTTTCGGCAGCCCGCAACGCACGAAACGCCTGTGCAACATCGATTAATAGGCCAGAATGCCCACCAAAGGCGTCCAATAGATCACGGTGTCCTTTTGGGTCCAATAGACCACGATCATCATGTTGACCGTGTAATTCAATCAAGTGTTGTGAAACCGCACGCAGCACTTCCCCCGAGACGCGCCTATCATTTATCCATGATGTTTTACGACCGTCCCGTGTGTTGATGCGGCGCAGGATCAATTCGTCAGTGATCGGAATTCCAGCTTCGGCCAGGACGGCACGGGCGGGATGTGTTGCGCTTAGATCAAACCACGCGCTTACTTCGCCCTGCTCTTGACCGCTACGCACCAATTCGGCACGACCACGCCATCCCAACACAAATCCCAAACTGTCTAACAATATGGATTTACCGGCACCTGTTTCCCCTGTCAGGACGTTCAACCCCGAAGAAAACTCAAGCGATAGATGATCGATGATCAACATATCGCGAATGTCCAAGCCAATCAGCATGTTGTGATCCGCCCCCTACAACCACTGACCTTTTAGCACTTGGCGATGCACTTTTTGAAGCCAACCTGTGCCAATCAAACGCGGTGTTAGCCCCTGATCTGTCAGGAGTTTGTAGCTATTATCGTACCACTCAGTTGATTGGAAGTTGTGTCCCAAAATCGCACCCGCCGTTTGAGCTTCATCCGTAAGCCCCAGCGACAGATAGGCTTCGACCAATCTGTGCAGCGCCTCTGCGGTGTGCGTTGTGGTTTGAAAGAATTCTACAACGTTTCTGAACCGATTTATGGCGGCTGCATAGTTATTTCGGCTTAGGTAAAACCGCCCAACTTCCATCTCTTTGCCTGCGAGGTGATCATAGGCAAGATCAAATTTCAAATTGGCCGAACGTGCATATTCACTGTCTGGATATTGTTCAATGACGATGCGAAACGCTTGCAACGCCTGTCGCGTGATTTTTTGGTCGCGTCCAACATCCGAGATTTGATCGTAATAGGACAAACCGATCAAAAACTGCGCATAGGCGGCATCTTCTTCGGCGGGATAAAAGTCGATAAATCGGCTGGCTGCTACGCGTGCTTCTTCATAGGAGCGATTTTCGTGATGTGCATAGGCCTGCATCATCATCGCACGTTGCGCCCATTCGGAATATGGATAAAGCCTTTCCACTTCGGAAAAGAAAAACGCAGCATCTGCAAATCGGCCACGATCTACTTCATACTCACCGCGTTCGTAAATTTGATCCGGGCCAAAACCCTCGACATCAACGAATGTGGCCGTTTTAGACCCAGAACATCCCGCAATCGCAAATAGAGTTACGAAAGCAGCAATTCGAAATACGTATAAGCGGCCTGTAGTCATCTAATTCCACTTTATCTTTTTAGTTAGCTTAACCGACGTTTAATCGATGATCTAGCATAGAAAAAAATAAGGCAAAACGCCTGATATACGTTGCGCACAAAAAACCGCCTAATTGTTAATGAAATGCCTTTATGCGACAGCGCACACTTCGTCCAAACGTGCGCCTGCACCCGGCAATAGCGCCGCCGTTTCATGATCGCACGTCACGACCTCAAAACACTTTGGGTTTGCGAACAAGGCCCGCAAAAGCGAATTTGTCATCGCATGACCTGCGCGATACCCGACATAACGTCCAATAATAGGTGCACCCGCCAGTGCCATATCCCCAAGGGCATCTAACATTTTATGGCGCACGGCCTCGTCCGAATGACGCAGGCCACCAGGCGACAAAATTTGCTCACCATCAACAACGACAGCATTTTCCAGCGTTCCACCCAAGGCCAAGCCATTCGCGCGCATTATTTCGACATCGCTGTTTCGGCAAAATGTGCGGCTGTCACAAAGTTCTCGCACAAAGGAACCGTTAGATAGGTTCATCGATTTGGACTGCTTTCCAATTGCCTGATCCGAAAATTCAATTTCAAATTGCATTTCGGGCGCATCCGATGGTTCAAATCGCGCCCATCCCTGATCCGTTTCAAATTCGACAGGGGCGGTAATGCGAATGGCACACACGGGCGCATCAAGAGGTACTACGCCCGCGCCAAGAATTGCACGCACAAATGGAACAGCGCTGCCGTCTAGGATTGGAAGCTCGGGGCCATCAACCTCGATTAAGGCATTATGCACACCGCACCCAGCCAGAGCGGCCATGACATGTTCCACTGTCGAAATTTCAGCACCTAGATCATTTTCCAATTTCGTGCAGAGCTGTGTTTGTTTAACATTATCCCATCGCGCAGCAATATAGGGATCGCCAATCGCAATATCATTTCGTTTGATCCAGATGCCATAATCCGCGGCGGCCGGATGGATGCTCATCGTCACTGGCGCACCAGAATGTAACCCGATGTCCGAAAATACTAATGATGTCGCAAGTGTCGTTTGCAAGTTAATCCCTTATACGTCGCAGGGTTGTCCCCACAACTCTGGGTACTGCTCGCATCCTTAAAATACAATTCAAACTTTGTGACTCTGTGTAACAAAGGGATTTTGCATCAGCGGATTTCTGCCAAAAACAAAAAAACCACCGCGTAAGCGATGGTTTTTAAACGATTTATTCTGATTTCTGCTTAATTTGCCTGACGGCGCAAGAACGCTGGAATTTCAATTTTTTCCTGCTCTTGTGACAATTCTCGCTCTTCTGTTGCAGGTTCAGGTGCACTCATCGAAGGCTGCGAACGTACCGCTGGCTGCGCTTTGGGTGCGGATTCAGCCCCCCCAGACATGCGGTTAATCAGTGACCCGATGCCAAACCGTGGACGCTCAAATTCTGATGGCTCTTCTTCGATATGCTCGGCAGGACGTGCAACACCCGAATTTTGAACCGCATTGCGAAGTCGCGCGATGGCATCCTCTGACGGGGTGCCTGGCGCAGGGGCTTTGGGTGCCACAAAGGTTTCTGTCGCGGGCTCTTCTACTGCGGGCTGATAGGCTGGCGCAGGCACATCTGATCCTGCTGGATCAAACTCTGCAGCAGCTGCAAACATTGGTTTTTCTTGTTCTGCGTCAGGAGTTTTTGCGTCAAACAAACTTGGCGCTTCAGCGGCAACAGTAGGTTCTGTTTCTACTGTCTCTTCTGCTACCACTGCCGCCGCCGGCGCAAATGATGGCGCGGAACGGCTTGGCGCTGGAATAGTTGCTGAATTGTCGCTTGCGTCAATTCCAGTCGCAACAACAGATACGCGCATAACACCGCTGATGTCTGGATCAAGCGTTGAACCAACAATTATGTTCGCGTCTGGATCCACTTCTTCGCGAATACGGTTCGCAGCCTCATCCAATTCAAATAACGTTAGGTCGTAGCCACCTGTGATATTGATCAACACGCCACGTGCGCCACGCAGACTGATTTCATCCAACAATGGGTTTGCAATGGCTTTTTCGGCGGCTTGCTTGGCGCGATCTTCGCCTTCCGCTTCGCCTGTGCCCATCATCGCCTTGCCCATTTCATCCATCACGGCACGAACATCGGCAAAGTCCAAGTTTATCAGACCTGGACGCACCATCAGATCAGTGACACCTTTCACACCTTGGTATAGCACGTCATCAGCCATGCTAAACGCTTCGGTGAATGTGGTTTTTTCATTGGCCAGTCGGAACAAATTTTGATTCGGAATAATAATTAGTGTATCAACCATTTTTTGCAGGGCTTCGACACCTGCTTCCGCTTGACGCATGCGTTTCGCGCCCTCGAATTGGAAGGGTTTGGTTACGACGCCGACAGTCAGGACACCCATTTCACGTGCAGCTTGCGCAATGATAGGTGCAGCGCCCGTTCCCGTACCGCCGCCCATTCCAGCAGTGATAAAGCACATATGCGCCCCTGCCAGATGATCCACGATTTGTTCAATGCTTTCTTCTGCAGCGGCGGCGCCTACTTCGGCTCGCGCACCGGCACCCAATCCTTCGGTCACTTTTACGCCCAGCTGGATGCGAGAGGCTGATTGATTTTGTTGCAATGCTTGGGCGTCTGTGTTGGCAACGACAAACTCCACGCCATCCAATCGCTTCTCAATCATGTTATTTACTGCATTGCCGCCAGCACCGCCAACGCCAAACACTGTGATGCGAGGTCTTAGTTCGTTTTCTTCGGGTACCGATAGATTCAATGCCATGTTACTTGTCCGCCTGATGTCCCAATTTTTTGGGTTAATTTCGCCTATATTGCATTGAGTTTATCGTTGATAAGTCAAAAGGTCACGCAAAAAACGCAGCTTTTACCCAAAATATAGGTGATTTCAGCAAAAAATCGCTCTATCTGGCGCGATTATCTACAGATTGTGCTTACCAATTCTCTTTGAACCACCGAAGCGCTTTGCGGATCGAGCGTGTGCCTAGGTTTTGCGCTGGAGCTTCGAAATCCCACCACTCATCTTGCGGGTGTGCTGCAAATAAGGAAACTCCAACTAAGGCAGAGCAACTCGGCCCAGCGTAGGCCTGCGGCAATCGATGGATACGCAATGGCCGCCCCAATCGCACCTGTTGGCCCAAAATGCGGCTGGCTAATGTATCCATTCCCGGAACTTGGCTGGCCCCACCTGTCAATACGATTTGTTGACTGGGCAAATGTTCAAACCCCGCCGCATCCAAATGTGCGCGCACTTCTTCTAAAATTTCTTCGATCCTTGGACGCATTATACCGATCAATTCGGTACGACTGATTGTGCGCCGATCATGCTCCCAATCACCGGTATCACCACCGATTTCAATCATGTCACGATCATCCATACCCGTCGCTATCAGGCCCCCACTACGGGTTTTGATGCGTTCCGCCGTCGCAATAGGAACTTGCAGACCCATAGAGATATCGCGCGTGACATGATCCCCACCTAAACGCACCGTATCCGCATAAATCATGTGCTTTTTCATGAATATGGAAAGCGATGTCGTACCGCCGCCCATATCGATGCAAGCAGAGCCCAATTCCTGCTCATCCTCGACCAAAGAGGCCATTCCAGATGCATATGCAGATGACGCAATCCCAGCCAGTTCCAAATCACAGCGGTTTACACAGTAGGCCAGATCGAGAATGGTTTTTTCACTGACCGTCAACATGTGCATATCGGTCGATAATTCTTTACCAATTTGCCCGCGGGGATCAGACAATCCCGAACGGTGATCCAAAGCAAAATTAACGGGCTGGGCGTGTAAGACTTCACGCCCTTCGCCATAGGCTGGCACATCACATGCTGCCAATACTTGGGCAATGTGTTGTTCTGTTACAAACTGATCTTCGACTGTGATTTGCCCTGCCAATCCATATGAGCGCGGCGCGCCACCTGAAAAGGAGGCGATCACGTGATCCACGCGCATGCCCGCCAATTTTTGCGCCGACTGCAAAGCTGTGCGAATAGCGCGCTCTGCCTCTGACATCGAGACCACTTCACCAAATTCAATGCCGCGAGATCGTGTGGTCGCCGACCCAATAACACGAAACCCCGATTGCCCAGCCATGGGACCAACGCTTTCCGCATCAATACTACGATCCACCCCATCAAAACGTAGTATCAAACACCCAATTTTGGTACTTCCAACATCTAAAACCGCAATCACGCCACGTTGCAATGCAGCCTTGCGCATTGAACGCATCGCACGTTGAGCTTCGTAAAAATAGGTCATTGATCCGTTCCACTACTCTTTATTTGCCGCAAAAGCGTGCCAGATGTTCCATCCGCAAGGCGAAGCGTTGGGCGCTCGCTTAGGCGCATGTCGACTACGCTGATTGCGCGATCCAGCAACTCTTGTGTATCATTTAAAATCAAAACTTTTTCCAGCGCTTGAACAGCACCATCCGCCGGCAACATGATACGTTGATCACGATCCAACACGATGTCCCAACGCCGTTCGCCAACATAAACCAAGCCGCGCAACCGATGCGAAAGCGGCGCGACGCTCGCCAAAAGTGCATGAGCCTGTTCAATGTTTCTGTCGGCCCCCTTGCCTGCAACCAAGGGCAGGTTAGGATAATCCAAACGTGCCGTGATCGAACGCACATAATGTCCGGTTTCGTCCAGCAATTCTAATCCGTCCTGCGTGCGCCAAACGAAGGCAGGTTTGCGCTCAACCACATCAATAAACAAAATCCCGTTGCGCACCTGTAAAGTCGCATCCGCAACAGGGTCTAAATCAATCAGGATACTCCGCATCTGTTGTACATCCAGCGAAAAGAAGCTGATCGGAAAATCTACGGGCAACACTTCGCGGATATCATCCGCTAAGGTTGGACCTGCACCAGAAATTTGAGCGGCACTGACCATGAATTCAGGTCGCTCAACAATGCTACGATGCACGTCATCGCGAAAGGCGCGTAAACTTTCACGATGCTCTGCATCGGCAAAATACAAACCAAAGGCGATCGCAAATAAAAATCCTGGGATTCCGTAAAACACCAATCGACGCAACAAGGGCGTCAACATAAATCGCATCAAACGGTACGACAACCGCGAGGGCGCAGGGTCATGAATATTGCTTGGGCGTGTTCCTAGCGATCGCATGTGGCGTCCTTTATCATCCAATCGCACAACTCAGCAAAACTGATCCCCATCTTTTGCGCCTGTTCAGGCACCAAGGAAGTTGGGGTCATTCCGGGTTGTGTGTTTGTTTCTAATATAAACAGGCCGTCCCCACCGCGCGCATCATCCCATCTAAAATCTGTGCGACTGACGCCCTTGCACCCAAGAACATCATGCGCGCGTTTAGCATATTCCAAACACAGCTGAGTAATCTCATTCGGGATGTCCGCGGGCACAACGTGATAGGATCCACCATCGTCATATTTAGCGTTATAATCATACCAACCATCGGTGAAAATTTCGGTCACACCTAACGCACGATCCCCAACTACAGTTGTGGTCAATTCACGTCCTGCCAAATAGGCCTCGACCATCACCGTGTCAGGCATATCATCCGACAGCTGGGGGGGTGTATTCGCATCCTTGTTCACAATGTAAATCCCAACCGAGGATCCCTCATTATTGGGCTTTACAACATAAGGCGGAGCCATAACGTGTTCGCGCAGCACCTGATCGCGATTGGCAATCACACTATAGGCAATAGGCAGGCCCGCGGTTGCAAACACCTCTTTGCTGCGCTGTTTATCCATCGCAAGGGCCGACGTCAAAACACCAGAATGCGTATAGGGGATGCGCAGCCATTCCAAAATGCCCTGAACACAACCATCTTCGCCCCAGCGACCATGCAATGCATTAAACACAACATCTGGCGATAGGCGCGCAAGATCCTCTGCCACAGTGGACCCCGCGTCCAACTCTGTCACATTATAACCTACTTCACGCAAAGCCGCGGCGCACTCACGCCCACTGACAAGCGACACTTCGCGCTCAGCCGAAGGGCCACCCATCAAAACCACGACTTTGGGATCTGTCCTGCTCGACATACCCGAATTCGCCTCATTATTATTGGCCATTTTGGCCTTATTAATTATACCACAACAAATGTTGCGTTACCTTGGGGCTGGTTCACCAACCCGCATAATTTCCCATACTAACTCTATTCCTGCGTTTTGGAAAACCCTTTTTCGGACTAATTCACCTAATCCTTCTAGATCAGCAGCGCTAGCATCCCCCGTGTTGATCATAAAATTGGAATGCTTCTCGCTCATCTGTGCACCGCCTAGCGTTGCGCCCCGCAGGCCTGCATCGTCAATCACCTTCCACGCTTTTAGGTCGTGCGTATCATCCGCACGCCCTGTGCTGGAAAATCCTGCGGGGTTGCGAAATGTGCTGCCTGCGCTGCGCTCTTTGGTGGGTTGGGTTTCATCACGCTTGCGCAGCTGTTCTTCCATCTTGACATGTAATGCCTCTGCCGCACCCGCATCGGCGCGAAACACGGACTGTGTGATAACAGCGCCCTCTGGGATATCTGTTTGGCGATAGTCAAATGTGATCTGATCACGCGTTAGGGTTTTCACAACACCCTGTCGGGTCACAATCGTGGCCGATACAAAATGATCCGCCACATAGGATCCATAGCACCCCGCGTTCATCCGCACTGCCCCCCCGATGGATCCAGGGATGGTGCGTAGGAACGTCAGATCGCGGCCCTGATCAGCCGCACGCCGCGCGACATGGGCATCAAGTGCCGCCGCACCTGCCGTGATCAAATCGCCCTCAATGCTGATCTGATTAAATCCGCGTCCCAATCGGATCACAACACCGCGCAGGCCCCCATCGCGCACGATCAGATTGCTGCCAACCCCCATGGGAAACACCGGCACATCCGCGGGGAGGTAGCGCAAAAAGGTGGCCAAATCATCCGTGTCTGCGGGTTGCAAGAAATAGTCGGCAGGCCCCCCAACACGCAACCACGTCAAATCTGCCAAAGACCGCCCTGCCGTCAATGCGCCGCGTGGTTCTGGGATGCTGTTCATGGGCTGCTCCTGTGGTTACAGGTGATATGCAATATTCATCGAAGCACCGCAATAAAAACTCGTTCAATCAATTCGGGACGGGCGCAACGCGCAGTGCGGCGCGCGCGGCGATGAAAACGGCCGCCTGTTTTCGGCGCGGTTCTTCAACCCCGTCCAAAAATGCCTTTAGGCTGTCTTTATCCGTTATACTGACTTTATCCGTTATACTGATTTCGCTCATACCCGCAGGGTTACATCAACAACCCTGAATTGCAACATGAATTCTATGTTCGCCTATGTCATCAGGCGGTCGGGCAGTGCATTGGCCCACGCGGAAATGGTACCCGCGCCCAGACAGACAACAATGTCCCCCGACTGCGCATGTGTGCGCACCAGCTGTTCCAAATCGTCCTCGTTTAGGATGGCGCTGGCCTGACGGTGACCATGGCGGATCAGACCCGCAACCAGATCATCACGGCTGGCCCCCTTAATCGGGTCTTCGCCTGCGGCGAACACCTCGGCAATGGCGACGACGTCGGCCTCATTAAAACAGGTGCAAAAATCCTCAAACAGGGAATGCAGGCGCGTGTAGCGGTGGGGTTGATGCACGGCAATCACGCGCCCTTCTGATGCCTGACGCGCGGCCTTTAACACGGCGGCGATTTCAACGGGGTGGTGGCCGTAATCATCAATGATGGTGACGCCATCGACCTCGCCCACTTTGGTAAAGCGGCGATTGACCCCCTTGAAGTTTTCAAGGGAGGATTTGATTTCCGCCTCTTTCACGCCCAGATGCCGCGCCACTGCAATGGCCGACAGGACGTTTGAGACATTGTGATCCCCCGTCATGGGCAGGCGCAGGCAACGGATCGCGGTTGCGTCCTCTTGAAATTCAACGTCAAAATGGGCCGAGCCGCCCGAATAGGTCAGATTTACGGCGCGCACGTCAGCCTGCGCGTTAAAGCCATAGGTCACGACACGGCGATCCGAAATGCGCCCGACCAGCGCCTGAACCTCTGGGTGGTCGGTACAGCACACGGCAAGACCATAGAACGGAATGTTTGAAACAAAATCATAGAACCCCTGACGCAGGTTTTCGATGCTGCCCCAGTGTTCCATATGTTCGGGATCAATGTTTGTGACAATTGCAATCGTGGCCGGCAGGCGATTGAATGTACCATCGCTTTCATCGGCCTCAACCACCATCCATTCCCCCTGCCCCATGCGGGCATTGGACCCATAGGCATGAATGATGCCGCCGTTGATCACCGTTGGATCAACCCCACCCCCATCCAACAGGGTCGCCACCATGGTTGTGGTGGTGGTTTTGCCATGTGTCCCCGCAACCGCAACATTGGATTTCATGCGCATCAGTTCGGCCAACATTTCGGCGCGGCGCACAACGGGTAGCCCCATCAGGCGTGCCTGATCCAATTCGGCGTTGCCCGATTTGATTGCAGATGAAATCACCACAACCGCCGCATGTTCCAAATTTTCGGCCCGCTGTCCGATAAAGATCGTTGCACCCAAATCGGCCAAGCGTTGTGTAATCTTGGTTTCTTTCAAGTCAGAGCCTTGAACGCGGTAACCCAAATTCAACAACACCTCAGCAATACCGGACATACCGATGCCCCCAATTCCCACAAAATGAATTGGACCAACATCACTGGGCAATTTGGTTACAACAGCGTTCATCTATGTCTCTTTCTTTAAAACTTTTTGGATCAGATCCATAAGCCGATCCGTGGCATCTGGGATGGATATTTTCAATGCTGCATTGGCCATCTGCGTTGCCCGTGCAGGATCGGAAAAAATAGCGTCCAAGCGCTGCGTTAAAGCAGCCACTTGAAAATCGGGTTCTGGAATTAATTCGGCCGCGCCGGCCTCGACCAAGCCCATGGCATTTGCAGTTTGTTCATCCCGAATTGCCATTGCCAATGGCACAAGCATCGAGGGTCGCCCAATGACAGAAATATCCGCAATCGTGGATGCACCGGCACGCGAAATGACCAATTGCGTCTCGCTCATACGGGTGGGAATGTCATCGAAAAAAGGGCGCACATCTGCCTGAATGTTTTGTTCTGCGTAATAGGCCTCAATCCTGTCTTGATCCTCAGGTCGTGCCTGATGGGATACACGCATGTTCTTTAACTTATCCATGGGAAGACCCGCAATTGCGGGTGGGACAACATCAGACAGAATACGCGCACCCTGCGATCCGCCCAACACAAGGATCGACATTGGATAGTCACCAGGAGGAATATAGCCCGCGCCTGCACGCTCTGCTATGGCTGCGCGGACGGGATTGCCCACATGATGACCCGTGGTTGTCCCTGACATTTTTGTTGGCCAAGTCCCGCAGGCCACGGCATGGACAACGGGCGCAAACAGTTGGTTCACGCGACCCAAAACTCCATTTTGTTCGTGTACCATCCGCGGAATACGCAAAATAGTTGCCCCGCTTAACGCTGGGATTGATGGATACCCCCCAAAACCGATCACAATTTTCGGACGATCCAAAATCATCTGGATCAGCGCGCCCAACGTGCCCCCAGTAATCTGAAACGGAACAAGCGCCTTGGCCAAAATACCACCTCGCGCAAAGGTCCCTGACTTTAAAACTTGGATATCCACCGCGTCAGGAAATCCGCCGACATAGCGCGCCCCACGCGGGTCCGTTGTCAATTTCACGCGCCATCCCGCGGCCAACAATGCCTCGGCTAACGCTTGTGCGGGGAACATGTGCCCCCCTGTTCCACCTGCTGCTAAAATCGCCAATGGCGCCTTGCTCATTACCGGTACCCATTTATTACATCTGCGACGTTCTTTTGAGGGCGTGCGCGCGTGAATGCAAGCAACATTCCCAACGCAATGCCCCCCGCAATAAGCGAAGAACCGCCATAGCTGATGAATGGAAGGGTCATACCCTTGGCTGGCAATAGTCGCACGGCCACACCCATATTGATCACCGCCTGTACGCCAAACGAACACACCAAGCCTGTCCCTGCAAGGCGAATAAATGTATCCCGCTCGCGCATCAAACGCGATAGAGACACCAAGACAATGCTGGCGTAAATTGCGATTATGATCACCACAAGAACGAAGCCATATTCCTCGGCCGCCACTGCAATGATAAAATCAGTATGCGCATCTGGAAGCGACCATTTCACTTGACCCTCGCCAACGCCAACGCCGAAGAAGCCACCCTCTTGTATGGCATTAGTGGCATAGCCCAATTGTGTCCGCGGATCCACGTCAGGGGATAGAAACCCATCAATTCGGCGGGCAAAGTGTTGTGAATTTTGATAAGCAAGCGTGCCTGCGAAAACGACCAATCCCGCCATGCCCATTAACAGCAAAATGGGCGCGCCTGCGACAAAATACATGACACCCCATGCAAATAATACCAAACAGGCCTGCCCAAAATCAGGCTGAAACGCCAGCATCATTGCAATGGACATCGCCAACACGAATGACCAGATCCGCCCCGGCGGGCCGTTGATTTCTTGTGCCGCAGCAAGCATCCATGCACTTACAACAATAAACCCTGGCTTCAAGAACTCGGATGGTTGCAACGCGGCAAAGCCCAACGCGTACCAACGAACGGCCCCTTTCCCAAAATCCGTGCCAAAAAATGGCAACAAGGCCACTGCAGCAAAAGCAACACCAAACCCCAAAACAGCCAAACGGCGCACAAGCGTCGGGGACATCATTGAGGTTACAAACATTGCAATGAGGGCCATTCCCCCAAACACGGATTGTTTTTGCACATAGTGAAATGGGGCAAATCCATTTTTCTCTGCCAACGGGGGCGAAGCCGCCAACCCCAGCAAAATACCGATAGAAAACAACAACATAACGGACATTAACGTCCACTTATCCACCGTCCGCCACCATTTGGGAAGAATGGGTTCCCCTTTGGATACGGGGAGTGATCCATAGACCATCTCAGTCATGGGTTTCGCCTTTTACTGCCTCGAACATGTCCCGTTCTCGGGATCTTTGTCATAGTGATAACGAATTTCGATGGCTGTGACCAGTTAAAATGCACCCGCTCTTGCCAAATGTGTCGAAAACCGCCACGAGGGGACATGCGATTTGAAACCATTATAATTGGCGCGGGTGCCGCGGGTATGATGTGTGCTGCTCATACACGGGATGCACTGGTTATCGATCATGCCAAGGCGGCGGGCGAAAAAATCCGCATCTCGGGTGGGGGGCGGTGTAATTTCACCAATATCTACACAAACGCTGAAAAATTCTTATCCGAAAACACCCATTTCGCGAAATCCGCATTGGCGCGCTATACCCAATGGGATTTCATCGATTTGGTGCAGCGTTACGACATCCCCTATCATGAAAAAACGCTGGGCCAGTTGTTTTGCGACACCTCGGCCAAGGATATCATCGCCATGCTGCACGATTTGATGCAGGCAGCGGGGGCAGAGCTTTGGTTGAAAACCTCTGTCACCAATGTGCGCCATGAAAACGGCATCTTCACCTTGGACGCCATCAGGGGGGATCGCATCGACACCCTGACATGCAAAAATCTGGTCATTGCGACGGGTGGCAAATCCATTCCGAAAATGGGGGCCACGGGCTTTGCCTATGACCTAGCGACGCAATTTGGGATGCGGGTCACGCAAACGCGCCCTGCGCTGGTGCCCTTTACCTTTTCTGACGGACGGTTTTCCGAAATCTCGGGCGTGTCCCTGCCCGTTCAGGCGCGCGCAGGCGATGGTGTATTTGATGAGGCGATGTTGTTCACCCACCGCGGCCTGTCGGGTCCGGCCATCTTGCAAATCAGCAGCTATTGGAACGAAGGACAGGACATCACCCTAAACCTAACGCCCAATGGCACCACCATGACGGCCCTGCGCGATCAACGCCAAATCAGCGGTCGGCGCAATTTTAAAACCGAACTGGCCACCCACCTGCCCGCGCGTCTGGTGGACCATCTGGCGGCTGATCTGGATTTATCGGGCAATCTGGCCGATTGGTCCGATGCGCGACTGCAATCGTTGTTTGACACCCTGCAAAACTGGACCCTGCGCCCCAGCGGGTCCGAGGGGTATCGCACGGCCGAGGTCACTTTGGGCGGCATCGCCACCACAGAGGTGTCGTCAAAATCCATGATGTCCAAACGGGAGCATGGGCTTTATTTCGTGGGTGAGGCGATGGATGTCACAGGCTGGCTGGGCGGCTATAACTTCCAATGGGCCTGGAGCAGTGGTGTCGCCGCCGCCCGCGATATTACCGCAGGCTTATGAAAACCCGCGTGAAATTTTGCGTCCTGCCAATCGTTCAATTGGCAAGGCGCGGCCCGCCACACAGGCGGCGCCTTCGTCGCCACCTCGGACAGCTTGGCGTTCTGTGCCAGCCCGTCAATAAGGCGATCAAATCCAATCGCTGATGCAGACGTCACCGCTAAGCTGCAACCGCGCATGATCTGGATAAATAAAACCAAACGCTAAACAAACAATTCGACATCGCTTGAACCTATTTGGCTCCAGCTGCCCCCTGCTCCTTCATCTTCGCCAACAACTTCTCATAATTCTCGCGCACTCTCTTGGTATTCGGATGCGCCAACCTCAACGTCAGTTCCAAAATCTCAGCCGCGTCTTTCAACAGCGGTTTTGCCTCGGCATACCGCACTTGATCACTGTATAGGTTGGCGAGGTTGTTCAGGCTCATCGCCGTATCGGGGTGATCATTTCCCAACACACCGCGGAAAATTGACAGCGCCCTTTCATACATCGGTTCGGCCAGCGCAAAATTCTTTTGGGCAAAGTAAGGGATTGCGAGGTTGTTGAGTGCCTTGGCATGGTCCTCTGTCCCCTTTTTCCCTGAATCCTTCACCTGTTGCAACGCGGTTTCAAATATCTGCACGGCCTCTGGATATCGGCCCATACGCGTTGCAATTATCGCGTATGCCTGTGCATATTGTGGATTATCATTATCAAAATCATAGGCGCGTTTGTAATGCTGATAGGCGGCGTTCCAATTGACACGCTCTTCTGCGATTTGGCCCAACCCAAATTCGGCAGAGGCCGATTGTCGAATGGCCTGCTCACTCGCCCCTACAATCCCCCGAAAGATTTTTTCGGCACCGTCAAAATCAAAGTCCCGCAACATGCGCCGCGCCTGTTCCAGTTGTTCTGGATCAATCGTGTTTGAGTTGGCGGCCAAACGTTGTTCCGTATCCGCAACCCGTTTTTTCGCCTGTTCTAATTCAGTCGCGGCATTTGCCAATTTTGATTTCAAATCATTAATTTGATCCAACAGGATTCGATTTTCAGATGACAACGCGCCCTTGTCCGCATTTGCCCGTTCCAAACGATCTTGAAAACCAGACAGTTGGCGTTCGATACTTTGAATATATCTGTCTAGGTTACTGGGGTTGGAATGATAATACGTCACTTTGATATCGCGCCCTGCCGCATTCCCGTCGCCGTTATTATTAATGTTGATTTCAGAATTATTGGTTGGTGGCGCGTCTTTTTCTTCAGATGGTCGAACCCAATTGCACAACGATTTGACTTCCATAGACACTCTACCAACGATTGCCATCAACGCCGCCCCAGCGACAAGGTGGTTTTGGTAGTCAATCAAACAAGTCGAAAAATTTGCCCATAAATCTTTAAATGCATCCACTGACAATTCCTAAATTACATGCGCGCTGCGCACCGACGTGATACCGACGTGTTACTGACGCTGTGCTGACATGGAATTTAGGGTATAATCAACCTGTGATTGCATGTGTGTGGTCGATGAAATCCTGACCGCGCATTTCGAAATTGTCGTATTGATCAAAGCTTGCCGCCGCAGGGGCCAGCAGCACGGTATCCCCCGTTTCTGCGTCCCGTGCCGCCGCCTGAACCGCCGCCTGCATGGTTGTACAAACCTCGGCCGTGATCCCGATTTGGCGGGCGAATTCTGCGGCCTCTCGTCCAATGACATAGGCCTTTTTCACCGAGGTTTTGGCGATGTCGTGCAGAGCGTCAACGCCCCCCTCTTTCATCAGACCACCGCAGATCCAGCGGATGTTTTTGAAGGCTTGCAATGCTTTGGCAGCGGCATCAATGTTTGTGGCCTTGCTATCATTGATATAGCGTACACCTTTGATTTCACGCACAAATTGCGACCGATGTGCAAGTCCTGCGAAGGATTTAAACCCCTCTTCAATCACACGGGGTGACAGGCCAAGCGTGCGCAAGACCCCATAGGCCGCGCAGGCGTTTTGGTGGTTATGCACACCGGGCAATCCCGCGATATTGCGCAGATCGATTGAGGCCACTTGGCGCGATTTGCGGTATTCAGAAAGGAACCCTTTGCGTGCAAAAACATACCATACGGGCCCGTCAAGTTTTTGGTGGGCACTGATGCGAATGACCCGATCATCCACCCGCGCTTGGGAGAGTTGATTGGCCAAAAACTGTCCCTCAATCTCATCCACTCCTATGATGGCGCGATCCGGTCCCCCCTCAATAAACAGGCGCCGTTTGGCCGCCACATATCCCCCCATCCCCCCATGCCGATCCAAGTGATCCGCAGAAATATTCGTCCAAACCCCCACGTCCGGCGTCAGCGAACGAGCAAGCTCGGTTTGGTAGCTGGAGAGTTCCAAAACAATGACTTCGCCGTCATGCGCGGGGTCGAGATCAAAGACACCAAGACCAATGTTTCCAGCCAGCTGCGTTGGGCGCCCCGACGCCTTTAAAACATGGTGGATCAAGGCAGAGGTTGTGGATTTTCCGTTTGATCCGGTAACCGCTACGATTTTGGGTTCCTGATCAAACTCTGCCCAACCTGACTGGGCAAAGAATTGAAAAAATAATCCAACATCATTGTCCAAAACAACCCCCGCTTGTAGGGCTGCGGCGATGATTGGATGTGGTTTTGGATACAGATGCGGGATGCCAGGTGATATGATCAGGCAATCAATCGTGGCCCAGTCGACGCGGTTCAAATCATGCACGTCGAGGCCATCAACAGCAGCCCGTATGCGCGCCTGTTCGTCGTCGTCCCAAACAACAACGTCCACGCCGCCCGCCGACAACGCCCGCGCAACAGCAAGCCCAGAACGCCCAAGTCCAAGGACCGCGTATCGTTGATCAGTTACTCCCCCAATTTCGATCACGTTAGGCTCCTTATCTGACCTTCAACGTCGCCATTCCGATCATTGCCAGAATAAGGGCAATGATCCAAAAACGGATCACAATTTGGGGTTCAGCCCATCCCTTTTTTTCAAAATGGTGATGGATCGGCGCCATTAGAAACACACGCTTTCCCGTACGCTTGAAATACAAAACTTGGATGATCACAGACAGTGCCTCAACCACGAACAACCCACCAATGATGGCCCAAACGATTTCGTGTTTGGTGGCAACGGCGATTGCGCCCAATGCCCCACCAAGAGCAAGCGAACCAGTATCCCCCATAAACACGGCGGCAGGGGGCGCATTATACCACAAAAAACCAAGACCGCCGCCAATGAGTGCTGAACAGAAGATTAGGATTTCACCCGTGCCAGGCACATAGTGAACGTCCAAATATTCGGTAAAATCCACGCGTCCAACGGCATAAGCGATAACGCCCAATGCGCCCGCTGCGATCATCGATGGCATAATGGCCAATCCATCCAAACCATCGGTCAAATTCACTGCATTTGCTGATCCAACAATCACGACCATTGCAAATGGGATATATAGGAAACCAAGATTGAACAATGTATCCTTGAACACTGGTAGAGCCAGTTGATTTTGCAAATCTGTCGGGTGCGCCCACGCACAGGCAAGCGCGGCCAGAGCCGCGATAACAAACCCGAGTCCCAGACGCATCTTGCCCGAAACGCCATCTGTGTTTTGTTTGCTGACCTTGGCATAGTCATCTGCAAATCCAATCAAACCAAATGATACGGTGACCAACAAAACCACCCAAACAAAAACATTGTCTAATCGCGCCCACAAAAATGTTGATGTCATCAATGCGGATAGGATCAATAAACCCCCCATTGTCGGGGTCCCTGCCTTTAGAAAATGGCCCTCGGGTCCATCATCGCGGATCGGCTGACCCTTGCCCTGCTTGCGTCGCAAAACGTTTATCAGAGGGCGGCCAAAAATGAACCCAAAGAAGAGCGCTGTAAAAAACGCACCACCAGCACGGAATGTGATATAGCGGAATAGGTTGAAAAAATCACCGCCATCAGACAGCGCCGTAAGTAAGTAGAGCATTGTTAAAGTCCCTTGTTGTCCTTAGGCGGATGGCTTAAATCTTTGAGCGCGTCAACAACTTTGCGCATGTTCATGCTAAGCGACGCCTTTAATAGAACCGCATCTCCTGCCTGCACCAGGTTGGGGGCCTGAGCCGCCATCGACACAGTTTCATCAAAATGCAGTCCCCGTTTTCCATCTGGCAATGCGTCGTGCAGTGATTTCATCAGTGGGCCCACCGTGTGGATAACATCGATTGCAACCGTGCAGGGCCAAAGCGCGACATCGCGATGAAACGCGTGTTCTTTTTCGCCCAACTCCTGCATGTCACCCAAAAAGGCGATTTTTCGGCGGGCGTCCGCCTCTGCCAAAACCTGCATCGCCGCCCGAAGAGAGGTTGGGTTTGCGTTATAGGCATCATCGATCAGGTCCAACGTTCCATTCCCGATATCCAACCTCTGGCGCGCGCCACGTCCACCAACTGGGCTCCAATTCGCGAGTCCGCGCGCAGCGACTGCGCGATCCACCCCTAAATAACCAACAGCAAGTAGCGCACCCAAGGCATTTTGTACAAAATGTCGCCCAGCTGAATGAATGCTGACACCGTATTTGGCACCATCCACCCATAATTCCGCCTGCATCATACCCTGACTGATTTGAACGTCGCCGATAGAGGCCTGTTCCGTATGTTCACCGAACCACCGAGTGTTTACATTTTGCGTGTAGGCCTTAAGCAACCCAGTGCAGGGCGTATCCGCATTGATCACTGCGACACCGTCTGCGACGAAGCCATCAATGATGGATGCCTTTTCGATGGCGATGCCTGAAATATCGTCAAATGCCTCTAAATGCACCTCAGCAACTGTAGTCACCATTGCAACGTCGGGCGCTGCCATTTTTGACAAGGGTGCGATTTCACCTGGATGATTCATCCCAATTTCAATGACCGCAAAGGCAGTGTCGCGCGGCATACGCGCCAGTGTCAACGGAACCCCCCAATGATTGTTGTAGCTAGCGACAGAGGCATGCGTTTTGCCGCAAACAGTCAACATTTCACGCAACATTTCCTTAGTAGATGTTTTGCCGACAGATCCCGTGACAGCAATGACGCGCGCTTGGGTTCGGGTCCGCGCTGCGCGCGCCAAATCCTCAAGCGCCACTTGCACATCATCCACAAGCAAAAGAGGCGCCGTTTCATCAACATCATGCGGCCTGCGCGACACCAGCGCGGCGCCAGCACCATTGGCCAAGGCAGTTGAAACAAAATCATGACCATCGCGCGCAGCAGAGAGTGCAACAAATAAATCACCTGCTAATAACGAACGTGTATCAATCGATACGCCTGTTACGGTCCAATCACCGATCGCTCGTCCACCCGTTGCGCGCGCGGCTTCTTGTGCGCTCCATAATGTCATAACATCATCCCATCTAACGTCTGGACCGCAACCGATGCTTGTTCAACATCATCAAACGGTAAAACATCGTCCCCGATGATTTGCCCTGTTTCATGACCCTTTCCCGTGATGATTAATCCATCCCCCGCACCCAACATGTCTACCGCGCGCAATATTGCCTCGGCGCGGTCTGCGACCTCAACAATGTGCCCAGCACCTTTGCCCCCATCCATGACCATTTGCCTGATCACTGCTGGATCTTCGCTGCGTGGGTTGTCATCAGTGACGATGACGAAATCGGCATGATTCACTGCCTCTGCCGCCATTAACGGTCGCTTGATCACATCACGATCCCCGCCGGCCCCGATAATTGCAATCATGCGTCCCATAACATGCGGGCGAAACGCCTGAAGCGCAGTCTTCACAGCATCGGGGGTGTGGGCATAATCAACAAATACCGATGCACCATTGCCGCGTTTGGCGGCGAACTGCATCCGTCCCCGTACCGTTTCCAAATGTTCTAGCGTGTCAAAAACATGGGATGGCGTTTCACCAGCAGCAATAACTAACAATGCTGCCATTAATACATTGCTCGCCTGAAATTCCCCAATCAGGCTCAGCCGCTTTTGATAGGTTTTCCCCTGAAACAAAAAGCGTACATCCTGCCCCATCCCATCAAAGCGCGCCGTCTCAAGTTGTAAATCGGCGCCCTCGTCCCGCCCAAGAGTTACGGTTTTGACCCCGCGTTCGTTTAACGCCCTCGCAAACTCTGCAAGTTTTGCGTCGTCAATATTTAAAACGGCGGTTCCATCATCGGGTAAAATGCGATCGAACAATCCCGCTTTGGCATCGAAATAGGCCTCAAAAGTCTCATGATAATCTAGGTGATCTTGGGTAAAATTGGCAAACCCTGCCGCGCGAATGCGGACCCCGTCTAGGCGGTGCTGATCCAATCCATGGGAGGATGCCTCCATCGCAGCATGCGTGACACCTGCAGATTTTGCATCCGCTAGAACACGATGCAGGGTCAGTGTGTCAGGCGTGGTGTGACGTAGCGGCGTTGTAAAGGCCCCTTCCACCCCAGTTGTTCCAACGTTTATGGCCTGCTTATCCAGTTCCGTCCAAATTTGGCGACAGAAGCTTGCGATTGAGGTTTTGCCGTTTGTGCCAGTGACGGCCACCATTGTTTTGGGCTGTCCACCGTAAAACAATGCAGCGGCGCGTGCGAAGGCCGCACGCACGTCTGGTACGCAGATGATAGGCGCGGAGGAAACCCCCGATAATTCTTGCAAACCAGCCTCATCTGTCAAAACCGCAGCGGCACCCGCGTCTAAGGCGGCCTGTGCAAATTTAGCACCGTGTACCATACTTCCGGGAAGGGCTGCAAACAAATCTCCGACCCGCACTTGCCGATTGTCTAGAGCAAGACCTGTAATTTCGATCTCACCTTGTACATCGAGGGCCAAGCCTAGGCTTTGAAGAGATACCGCGTGTTTGGCCATATACTGTGAAACCCTCTGTTCTACCTATTCCCAAGACACCCGCGTTATATCACCAATATCGCCAGCTTCAATCGTGGGACGGATCCCCATAAGCGGTGCAACGCGCCGAATGATTTCAGCCGCTACCGGCACCGCTGTCCAACCTGCGGTGCGCCGCGCTTCGCTGCCGGCGGTGTCTTCAGGCTCATCCAACGTTACGACCAAGACATACTTCGGATCGTGAGCAGGAAAAATTGAGGCAAAGGTTGCGATCACCTTGTCCTTTTCGTAGCGCCCTTGGGCACTTGGTTTATCTGCTGTACCCGTTTTCCCCGCAACTGCGTAACCCACAACATCCCCCATTGAGGCCGTGCCATCCGTCACAACGCCGCGCAGCATTTTTACCGAGTTTGCTGCGGATGCCGCCGACATGACGCGCACCGGCATCTCGCCCGTGCCCCCCTTCAAGAGGCTGGGCTGAATGCGATACCCGCCATTCGCAATGGCTGCATATCCCACGGCCAGATGCATGGGTGTCGTCGACAAACCATGTCCATAAGAAATTGTCATCGCTGACAATTCTGACCATTTCTTGGGCAGCAAAGGTTTGCCCCCCGTCGCTTCGATCATTTCAAAACGTACCGGTTGTGTCATACCCAAGTTGGTTAAAAATTTCTGCTGTTCTTCCGCGCCGATCATCTGAGCAATGCGCGCTGTACCAATGTTTGAGGATTTGGTGATCACCTCCCAAACGGGCAATTTCGCCCCGTAATCATGGTAGTCGCGGATTTTAAATTTCCCCCATAAGATCGGGCCTTGGGTGTTCATAACTGTGGTAGGACTGAGCAACCCCATGTCCATGGCCTGTGCCACTGCGAAAATCTTAAAGGTTGAGCCCAATTCATAAACCCCCTGAACCGCCCGATTAAACAGAGGACTATCGGCTGCATTGCCCTGTACGGGTGGTGCGGGGCGATGGTTGGGATCAAAATCAGGTAATGACGCGATTGAGACAACCTCGCCCGTTTGGACATCCATTAGGATTGCTGCGGCACCACGCGCATTCAACAATTTCATGCCGCCATGAAGCACTTGTTCAACTGCTGTTTGAACGGACAAATCAAGCGATAACTCCAGCGGCTTTCCGGACATGTTTGGATCGCGCAGGCGTTCGTCGAATGTTTTTTCCACCCCCGCTACGCCGACCAGTTCGGCGGCCTGAACCCCCTCTTTCCCAAAACTTGAACCACCAAGAACATGAGAGGCAAGTTTACCATTTGGATATAGTCGCATTTCACGCGGACCGAACCGCAAACCAGGATCACCTATGTCATAAACGGTCTGCATTTGTTCAGGACTTATTTTCTTTTTTATCCAAAGAAATTTACGCTTACTTTTGAAATCATTGATTAATTTTTCCGACTTTAAGTCAGGGAATATAATGGCCAGCTCGCGCGCTGTTTGTTCGGGATCAATCAAATGTGCCGTTTCGACATAAAGCGAATGCGTCTCGAGGTTGGTTGCTAAAATACGACCTTTTCGATCGACGATATCTGCGCGCTGCGCAATGATTGACGCACCCGCATTTTGTGCGCGCGGCTCCATTGGTTCACTTGAGGACACCGCTCCAACGCGGATTGCAATCACACTGTAGAGACAAATGAAAACTATTCCCAGAACCAACAAACGCCCTTGCGCACGCTGGCGCACGGCCTCTTTTTCTGCCTCGTGTCTGGCGCGAATATTTTCACGTTCGATGACATCTGTATTTTCTCCACGCTCTCGAGCCGGCAAGATACGGCTAAGCGGGCGCAGTGGTGTGCGTAATGAGGGATATGTCATTGGTCCTCTCCGCGATTTGCAACCTCGACCAGATCACTTATGTCACCCAGCGGAAAAGCGTTATCATAGGGAAATTCAATCGCGCCGATTGACCCGAAATTTTCTGCCTGCAAAGGGGTTAAGTGCAATCGATTATAGTTCAAATTGACCAGATCAGTCAGCCGATCAGGGCGATTTAGATAGGCCCATTCAGCACGCAACACTGACAAGCGCGCGCGGGCATCACCGATTTTCTGTTGCAGTTCTTCTGTATGCGTGAGCGCAGATTGCGTTTTTATATTTTCCTGGTAGGCCCAATAGGCCAGTCCAACAACCGTACAAACTATTAAAATACTAAACAACGTGCGCATTACCGCTTCCTCGTTAACACAGGCATACCCAAATCTTTTTCAACGACGTTCTCGCCCGCAGGAACATCAGTACGCCGCGCAATTCGCAACTTGGCTGAACGGGCGCGCGGATTATGAACCAATTCATCCTCTGAGGGCGCGATCGCTTTTTTACTTTGCAAATCGAACTGCGCGGGCGCCTGCACGACATCAGGCGCATACCGATTGGCCCGCGCCATAGACCCCGAACGCATCTGCAAGAACCGCTTGACCATACGATCTTCGACTGAATGAAATGTCACAACAGCCAACTGTCCACCTGGTTTCAATGCGCGCTCTGCCGCCATCAATCCACGGTAAAGCTCGCCATACTCGTCATTCACCGCAATGCGAAGCGCCTGAAAACTGCGGGTTGCCGCATGACTTTGTCCTGGTTTTGCGCGCGGCAAAACACCTTCAATTAGAGCCGCTAAATCCAATGTGGCCTCGAATGGCTGCACTTCGCGTCGCTTGACGATTGCCCGCGCAATTCGCCGACTTGCACGCTCTTCGCCGTACAGGAAAATAATATTGGCCAACTCTGTCTCATCTGCCTCGTTGACAATATCAGCCGCACTTTGCCCCGATTGGCTCATCCTCATATCCAAAGGACCATCTTTGATAAACGAAAAGCCGCGTTCGGCCAAATCCAGCTGCATAGAAGACACACCTAGATCTAGAACAACACCATCGAGGTCATTTGCGTAGTGATCTAGATTTGAAAACACGCCCTCGACCAATTCCAACCGATCACCGTAATTCGCTGACCATGAACGCGCCATTTCAAACACCATCGGATCGCGATCAACTCCGTAGACTTTTCGCGCCCCGGCATCCAATAGCGCGCGCGTGTATCCCCCCGCACCAAATGTGCCATCTAGCCAGACACCACTTATTGGCGCGCAGTTCTTTAGAATTGGGCGCAATAAAACAGGAATGTGCGGTGAATTCGAAGCGGTCTGAGAAACATCAGATACCGACATCAAGCACCCCCATCACCATCCAGGAATGCAAGCGGATCAAAATCTTCTGGCTGATCCTCTAACCATGCATCTGTTTTTTGCTGATCTGCTTCGTATGTTTCGGGGTTCCAAATTTGAAACGTATCACCAGCGGCGATAAAATAAGCTTCTTTGTCGATCCCAATTTTTTGCCGCAACTTAGCAGGCAACACCAAGCGCCCAGTTTCATCGATTGATGTAGGAAAGGATTGCCCGTGAAATAGGCGCTCAAGCGTTTTCCGCCCAACCGAACCACGTGGCAATTGATCAATTTTGGCATCGACTTCTTCGATGGCCTCGACGGTATAGCACTCTAAAAATTCACGCCTCGTATCACCGTAAACGATCACAAGCTCTGGAGCTAAGCCTTCGGTCCAATTTGGATCACAGGACTGCACGACACGGCGAAACAAGGCTGGTATCGAGACCCGCCCCTTGCTGTCCACTTTTTGCAGACCTTCACCTCTAAATCGTCGCGCCACGTCCCTAGCCGCCTCACTCTCCCCCAAGTTGAAATGAGCCCGCGGAACGAAAAAGCGGATTGAGCTGCTGCCACTGCCCAATCCGCTGTCATCGTCCCAGTTAACTGGGCCATCCGACTGCGCGCGCATCTGGGGGGGGGTGCTGCTGCTCGCTCACGCGCCGGAGTTCTAATTGGATGAAAGCGGGGCCTGTATGAAACCTGACTTTGGGATTTCGGGTCTTAACGCCCTTTTAATTCCCGTCTTCATCTACAGCATTGATGACATGACAAATGATTCATTGCAAGAAAAATATGGGAAAATATGGGAAAAATTGGGCAATTCCTGAACTCGAGGAGCGCATCCTCTAAATTAACCCTATATATTGATATATTTTGAATTAATACTCTATATATAGATTGATATCATTCCCACAAATTCCCAACAATAACGAAATTCAACTACCCCATTCAAAGTTTTTTAAAAAAATTTCTAAAAAAATTAGTCTTGAAGCGCGTAAGTCAGCAATGAAATGGAAAAATACCATAAATTCCCAAAAGCATTCACATGCCACATACCGGTTGCAAATTATGCATAGCCGCATTGCAGCATTGATAGTTGTGCAAGTGCAGCATTCCCCCTACTTTATAGTCAAGAGACCAAGGCGCACATGACTTGAGGCGCCAAGTACAAAGGACACTTACAATGGCATACACAACTCAAACTCAGTCTTTCACTAGCCACGTGTTCGCAGTAGTTTCTGCATTCTTTGCTGAACTATCCGAAGCAGCGAAGCGTCGTCGCGTCTATAAAGCGACTTACGCAGAATTGGCTTCACTGTCTGCACGCGAACTTTCAGATATCGGCCTATCAAGAGCCAACATCGGCGCCGTCGCGTACGAGGCTGCATATAAATAACTCGGATTATGATGGCTGCTTGCAGCTTTCATGCGTAAATGTGCCAGACATAAATCCTCCCATGCTGGCCAACACGCAAATTCAGATGTGAACGGCAAATCTCCTCCCTAATTGCCAATCACGCGAAATAGCGGCGCTTCCTCCTAGCGCCGCTATTTTTTTTACCATTTTATCTAATGAAACGTTCGACGCCGTGCTGACGCACCGCCACGACGCGTTGGTTCAAATTGAGAGATATTGATCGTTTCACCGATCATACTGGTGAACTCAGCTGCCGCTTGCGATTTATTTGATGCCGGCCGCATCCATTTAATGGCCGAATGCGCTGCCCTCTTTGCGCTCATCAAATCGTTCTGGGTTAAAATCCATTGGAAGAACCCTGCACGCGCCGCAGTGGTTGCCTCAGCACCTTCATGCTTTAAAGACTGAAGATCATTAAATATATGACGCAATGTCATTTTGTGCCTTTCTGCGCCACACCCCGTGACGGTGGTTAAAGTTTCATTCAACCAAGGCTGGTTTCCGGACTCGGGGCGGACGGCTCATGCCACACAAACAAACCTTCCCAAATGACTTCAGTGGTTTTGTTTGCTTCCACCCTCACCGTTGCGGGGGCAGTGTCGGAGTTCAACCGACTTCCCAATTCTCTTGCAGTGCAAGCACCTCGGCCAAACGACCCTGCGCCATTTGACAGGATCCGTAAAGACCAAAATCGACACATTTTGTAGCGATCGCGCAAACTTACACAATATCGTCGTACAACGACGTAATATCTGTCAGACCAACAATTGTAATAGTGTTTGCGGCGTCATCGGTAAGAATCGTGTCGCCACCTACAACCATTGCACGACTATCAACATAGGCTTTTCGGGCTGCATATGTTGTCAGCGTCTCGGTCACATCAATCGTATCTCTATCATTTTGGAAATCGGCAATCGTATCGTGTCCGGCATGGACAACAAACCGATCCGTACTTGGACGAATACGGTCGTACAGGGGAAAAGTTATTGACTGGGATGACTTATCAACTACGCGGTCTACAACGCGCTTGGTTGGCGCCGTATCTACGACACCCTCGTTTTTCGACAACAACCGTGTGATGCGTGCGATTTGCGGAAGTAACTCCGACATCGTCCGCCCCCTTTAAATTCAACAAAACCTGTCCATAAATATCAATGTATTTACCAATAGTACATATAAACATAACTTTAGGTCATATTTCCAGACTTTGCCTCCAAATCATAAACAATTTTCTAGAAAGGAATGTCATCCGCGGCCGTGACAAATTTGGCCACCACTTTTTTCACGCCAGCCTTGTCAAAAGCGATTTCTAACTTATCACCCTCGGTACCAATCACAGCGCCATAGCCAAATTTTTGATGGAACACGCGCACCCCTAAATCGTAGGCCGGTACAGCAGTTGCGTCGATAATCATATGACGCGTTTCCTTTGCTTGGCTTACACCACGTTGACCAGCGCGCTCCTGCATGCGGCGCCATCCAGGTGAGTTATAGGCATCTGCTTTGGCCGCTGCATCATGTAAAGTGGATGTGGCAGCAGCCCCGTAGCCCCCACCCTGCAATCCAGGAGGCGTCAGGACCTCAACATGTTCATCGGGCAATTCATCGATAAATCGCGATGGCATCGATGACTGCCATTGCCCAAACACTCGACGATTGCCCGCAAATGAAATCGTGCAAATCCGTTCGGCCCGCGTAATCCCTACATAGGCAAGGCGGCGTTCTTCCTCTAATCCCTTTAGACCAGATTCATCCATCGAACGTTGGGATGGGAACAATCCATCTTCCCACCCTGGTAGAAACACAATCGGAAACTCTAGACCCTTGGCCGCATGTAGAGTCATGATTGACACTTTTTCTTCACCGTCTTGCGTGTCATTATCCATAACCAGCGATACATGCTCTAAGAAACCTTGAAGGTTTTCAAAATGCTCAAGCGCTTTGACCAGTTCTTTTAGATTTTCCAAACGACCTGTGGCCTCAGGCGTTTTATCGTTCTGCCACATGCTGGTATAGCCGCTTTCATCCAAGATGATTTCAGCAAGTTCCATGTGGGTGACCGCCGCATCACCTGCCATTCGACCCCAGCGATCAATCCCATCGATCAAAACGCGCAGTTCTGTTGCACCTTTACCGCCCAACACCTTATCAGCGAGTGCAATACGCGCACCATCAACAAGCGACACGCCATTTTCGCGCGCGGTTTGTTGGATTTTTTGCTGCGCCTTATCCCCTAAACCGCGTTTAGGCGTGTTTATGATGCGTTCAAACGCCAGATCATCTTCTGGACTAAGCACAACTCTGAAATAGGCCATTGCGTCGCGAATTTCCATGCGTTCATAAAACCGTGGACCACCAATAACGCGATAGGGCAATCCAATCGTTAAAAATCGATCTTCGAACGCGCGCATCTGATGTGATGCGCGCACAAGGATTGCCATGTCCTCTAATCCATGGGGGGCGTTTCCACGTGTTCCCCGTTGCATCGCCTCAACTTCTTCGCCAATCCAACGCGCTTCTTCCTCTCCATCCCAATGGCCAATTAATCGAACTGGTTCGCCACTATCCAGATCCGTCCAAAGTTCTTTTCCTAGGCGTCCAGAATTACCAGAAATCACACCGCTTGCTGCTGCAAGAATATGCGGGGTAGATCGATAATTTTGCTCCAGTCGCACCACTTTGGCACCCGGGAAATCCTTTTCGAATCGTAGGATGTTTCCCACCTCAGCGCCACGCCAGCCGTAGATCGATTGGTCGTCATCCCCTACGCAACAAATGTTTTTATGCCCCCCCGCCAACAGGCGCAACCACAAGTATTGGGCAACGTTCGTATCCTGATATTCGTCCACCAAAATGAATTTGAACCAGCGCTGATATTGCTGCAACACGTCATCATGCGTCTGAAAAATGGTCACCATGTGCAGTAACAAATCACCAAAATCAACAGCATTTAATTCACGCAATCTTGTCTGATATTGAACATAAATTTCGGTACCGCGATTATTAAATGCACCTGCCTCGGCACTAGGTACTTTTTCGGGTGTCCAAGCACGGTTTTTCCAGTGATCGATAATTCCGCCCATTTGTCGCGCTGGCCAGCGTTTTTCATCAATGTTATTGGCGACGATCAACTGCTTAATCAGGCGATTTTGATCGTCCGTATCCAATATTGTGAAATTACTCTTTAATCCAACCAACTCAGCGTGTCGGCGCAATAATTTAACACAAATCGAATGAAATGTTCCCAACCAAGGCATCCCCTCGATCTGCATACCCAACAGCTTTCCAACACGGTTTTTCATTTCCCGAGCAGCTTTATTAGTGAACGTTACCGATAAAATTTCATTCGGGCGCGCACGATGCGTATTCAACAAATGAACAATCCGTGATGTCAAAGCCTTGGTTTTGCCTGTTCCAGCCCCCGCCAGCATCAAAACGGGACCATCCAATGCTTCAACCGCCTCGCGCTGTGCTGGATTTAGATCATCTAAATAGGGCGCACCTCGTGCAGCCATTGCACGCGCGGATAGTGACGCACCCTCGAAGGCGTCCATTTCATCAAAACTGCTCATGTGTATAAATTAACCCGAAGTTTCAAAATTGAAAAGAGGATGTTCGACAAATGTTCTGGTTAATTTTTGATTAATTCGCGCACGTTAGTGACGACAAATCGCCATTGGGTTTTAAACCATGCTATCACGCCGTGAATTTATAGCCTGTTGGATTGGGGTTAGCGTGATGTGATTCAGATCGATGTTGATGTATTTGGGGAACTGAGTGGAGGGATTCATTGCACGATGCAACAAATTCCCGCGCAATCTTCCGAAAGCTTTGCGCGCAAACAATTTTCAAAACTTGCAACAAAGCCCCCTTGAATGATCTAATTGGAATCAATGGCCCTTTTGGGAATGGTTTGGATTGACAACCTATCATTCTGCATTGCAGCATCATCTAAATCACATTTGGCCACCGCCATTTGGACAAAAAAATATAGTAATACATAGGGAGAGATCATGGCTGATTTCAAAAAAATCCTAATCGCTAATCGCGGAGAAATTGCAATCCGCATTATGCGCGCTGCAAATGAAATGGGGAAAAAAACAGTCGCTGTTTTTGCCGAAGAAGATAAACTGGGTCTCCATCGTTTTAAGGCGGACGAAGCGTATCGCATTGGTGAAGGATTGGGACCAGTTGCGGCCTATTTGTCCATCGATGAAATTATTCGTGTGGCGCGCGAATGTGGCGCTGATGCAATCCACCCTGGTTACGGTCTGTTGTCCGAAAATCCCGCATTTGTGGATGCCTGTGACAAAAATGGAATCACTTTTATCGGCCCCAAGGCCGAAACAATGCGCGCACTTGGCGATAAAGCATCAGCAAGGAAAGTGGCAATGGCCGCAAATGTTCCAGTTATTCCTGCGACAGAAGTGCTCGGCGATGATATGGAGGCTATTGCAAAAGAGGCAGCTGAAATCGGCTACCCCCTCATGCTCAAGGCATCGTGGGGTGGCGGTGGACGCGGCATGCGCCCTATCAATGACCCCGATGAATTAGAAGAGAAAATCCTCGAAGGCCGTCGCGAAGCCGAAGCTGCATTTGGCAATGGTGAAGGGTATCTGGAAAAAATGATCACCCGCGCCCGTCACGTCGAAGTACAAATTTTGGGTGACAAACATGGTGAAATTTACCATCTATGGGAACGCGATTGTTCCGTACAAAGGCGCAACCAAAAGGTCGTTGAACGCGCCCCTGCCCCCTACCTGACTGACGCGCAGCGCCAGGAAATTTGCGAATTGGGGCGTCGTATTTGTGCGCACGTGAATTATGAGTGCGCGGGGACGGTTGAGTTCCTAATGGATATGGAAACGGGCAAATTTTACTTCATCGAAGTGAACCCCCGTGTGCAAGTGGAACACACCGTGACAGAGGAAGTCACAGGCATCGACATCGTTCAGTCCCAAATTCTGATCGCAGAAGGCAAAACCATTGCCGAAGCAACCGGCAAAGCCAGCCAAGACGAAGTAACCCTGAACGGTCACGCCCTACAAACGCGGATCACAACCGAAGATCCGCAAAACAATTTTATCCCCGATTATGGTCGTATCACTGCGTTTCGTTCTGCAACAGGAATGGGCATCCGTTTGGATGGGGGGACGGCCTATTCAGGTGGCGTGATCACACGGTATTATGATTCATTATTGGTCAAAGTCACCGCATGGGCCCCAACCCCGCAAAAGGCGATTAATAGGATGGACCGTGCATTGCGCGAATTTCGAATTCGTGGCGTATCCACAAACATCGCATTTGTTGAAAATTTGCTAAAGCATCCGACATTTTTGTCTGATCAATACTCGACAAAATTTATCGACGAAACGCCCGAATTGTTTTCGTTTGCAAAACGTCGCGACCGCGGCACCAAGGTTCTGACGTACATTGCGGATATCACGGTAAACGGTCATCCAGAAACACAGGGACGCCCCGCACCTGCGGCGGATTTGCGTCCTCCAAAACCACCGACGCATGGCACAGAACTGGCCTACGGTACGCGCAATCTATTAGAACAAAAAGGCCCAGCTGCCGTTGCGGAATGGATGTTGAAACAACCTCAGGTGTTGATCACCGACACCACTATGCGCGATGGTCACCAATCCCTATTGGCAACGCGCCTGCGTTCGATTGACATGATTAAGGTTGCACCAAGTTATGCGGCGAACCTGCCGCAACTGTTTTCAATTGAATGCTGGGGGGGGGCGACATTTGACGTGGCCTACCGTTTCTTGCAGGAATGTCCATGGCAACGCCTGCGTGATTTGCGAAGTGCAATGCCAAACCTAATGACACAAATGTTGCTGCGCGCTTCGAACGGGGTTGGATATACGAATTACCCTGACAATGTTGTTCAGTCCTTTGTTGCCGAAGCTGCCAAGGGCATCGATGTTTTCCGTGTCTTTGACAGCCTGAATTGGGTTGAAAACATGCGCGTCGCAATGGACGCCGTCGTTGAGGCAAACAAAATCTGTGAAGGCACCATTTGTTACACTGGCGATATTTTGAACCCAGATCGGGCAAAATATGATCTGAAATATTATGTCGATATGGGCAAGCAACTGCGCGATGCTGGGGCGCATGTTCTGGGTCTAAAGGATATGGCAGGCCTGTTGAAACCCGCAGCTGCGCGTCAATTGGTTAAAGCGCTAAAAGAAGAAGTGGGATTACCCATCCATTTTCACACGCATGATACATCTGGGGTTGCAGGCGCGACGATCCTTGCGGCCGCTGATGCGGGTGTTGATGCTGTGGATGCCGCAATGGACGCCTTTTCTGGTGGCACGTCGCAGCCTTGTCTTGGCTCAATCGTAGAAGCGTTGCGCAATACGGATCGCGACACCGGAATAGATATCGAACGCATTCGCGAAATCAGCGCCTATTGGGAACAGGTCCGTGCGCAATACACCGCATTCGAAAGCGGCCTGTCCGCTCCTGCCTCCGAAGTCTATCTGCACGAAATGCCAGGTGGACAGTTCACTAACCTTAAGGCGCAAGCACGCTCTCTGGGGTTAGAAGAACGCTGGAGTGATATTGCCAAAACCTATGCAGATGTGAACCAAATGTTTGGCGATATCGTTAAGGTAACACCCTCATCCAAGGTCGTCGGCGATATGGCCCTAATGATGGTCTCGCAAGGGATCACGCGCCAAGATGTCGAAAACCCAGAAACAGATGTCGCCTTTCCCGATAGCGTGATCGATATGATGCGCGGAAATCTGGGACAACCGCCCGGCGGGTTTCCAACAGAGATCGTGAATAAGATATTAAAGGGTGAGGCCCCAAACACCGAACGTCCGGGAAAACATTTGGCCCCAATCGATCTGGAAAGCACGCGCAAAGACCTCTCAGATCAATTGGATGGCATGGACATTGATGACGAAGATTTAAACGGATACTTGATGTACCCCAAAGTCTTTACGGATTACATGCAACGTCATAAAACCTATGGCCCTGTGCGCACGCTTCCCACGAAAACATTCTTTTATGGGATGGAACCAGGCGAAGAAATCACCACCGAAATTGATCCAGGTAAAACCCTAGAAATTCGCCTTCAGGCCGTTGGCGAAACCACGGATGATGGCGAGGTCAAAGTGTTTTTTGAACTAAACGGGCAGCCTCGTGTTATCCGTGTGCCCAATCGCATCGTTAAGGCAACTACAGCGGCGAAACCAAAGGCAGAATTGGGCAATTCAAATCATATTGGCGCCCCCATGCCTGGGGTCGTGGCATCAGTCGTGGTGCAGACTGGGCAGCAGGTTCGAGAGGGCGATTTGCTATTGACCATCGAAGCCATGAAAATGGAAACGGGCATTCACGCTGAACGCGACGCAGTGATCAAGGCCGCACATGTCAGTGCGGGCGCCCAAATTGATGCCAAAGATTTGCTCATCGAACTGGAATAGAAAAAATGACTGGCGCGGAAAATTCTCTTTCCGTGCCATTTTCTACTTGCACAGTGGGAAAACTATTTCTAAAAGCACACTACCCAAGGACGCGGGCGTAGCTCAGGGGTAGAGCGTTACCTTGCCAAGGTAAATGTCGTGAGTTCGAATCTCATCGCCCGCTCCAAATTTTCACGTTTATTTAGTGGTCATTCTTTTTGCGCCACTTATGAAATGCATCCAGATTTTCGGAATGCGTTGCTGGGTATAGTCCGATGATCGATTGGCCCGCGCGTACACGTTCGATTGCGAAATCTTCATAGGCGGTCATTTCGGTAGCCTCGGCTGCGACCTCATCCGCGATATCGGCAGGGATCACAATCACACTGTCCGCATCCCCCACCATGATGTCACCTGGAAACACCGCAACGTTGCCACAACCGATCGGACCGTTGATTTCAATTGCTTCATTATTGGTCAGGTTTGTTGGGCTGGATGGACGATTATGATAGGCTGGGATGTCCAACTCACCAATATTCATTGCATCGCGAAACCCACCATCTGTGACAACGCCCGCCCCGCCGCGCACCATAAGCCGTGTGATCAAAATATCCCCAGCTGATGCCATAGAGGGATCGCGCCGACTATCCATCACCAAAACATGCCCGACAGGACAGGTTTCAATGGCGTGACGTTGTGGGTGTTCTGGGTTGCGGAACACAGATAATTGGTTGCGATCCTCGCGCGCAGGAATATAGCGTAAGGTAAAGGCCGGACCCACCATATTGCGCGCTTTGGGTTTAATCGGCCGTACGTCTTGGATCACTTGATTACGCAGACCACGCTTGAACAGGGCTGTCGCAAGTGTTGCCACTGAAACCTTTTCTAATTGCGCCTTAGTTTGTGCCTTCAACTGCGTCTGTGTCATTCTATTTCCCTAAGTTATCGGCCCATCCTGAATTAGGAATTGCGCTGCGTCATCAATTGATTTCGGGTTCTGGAACAGGGGCACCAAAATCCGTGCGTAGAAAATCGAAATCGCACCCCTTATCTGCCTGTTCGATATGTTGGGTATACATTTGACCCCAACCGCGTTCATAACGCGGAGGCGGTGCAACCCATTTTTCGCGTCGCGCCGCCATTTCCGCATCAGAAATATCCACATTCAAAATGCGGTTTGGAACGTCGACTTCGATGATATCTCCCGTTTGGATCAGGGCCAATGGTCCGCCGATATACGACTCGGGGGCGACATGCAGAATGCAGGCCCCGTAGGACGTTCCCGACATGCGCGCATCCGACAAGCGCACCATATCGCGATACCCCTGTTTTAATAGTGCCTTAGGCATCGGGATCATACCCCATTCGGGCATGCCTGGCCCCCCAATCGGACCCGCATTCCGCAGGATTAAAACGTGGTCGGGTGTCATGGGGTAATCTTCATCATTGATGATTTTCTTCATATCATCATAGCTGTCCGCAACAATTGCAGGCCCGCGATGTTTTTGAAATTTTGGATCCATTGCCGCAGGTTTAATCACCGCACCATCAGGGGCCAAATTCCCTTTTAGGACTGCCAAGGACCCTTCATGATAGACGGGGTTTGACAAGGGGCGAATGACATCGTCGTTGTAATTCACGGCCCCCTCTAGACATTCGCCCAGGGTCTGACCCGTAACGGTTTTCACGCTTAGATCCAATTTATCGCCTAACTCGACCATAAGTGCGCGCAAACCACCCGCGTAATAGAAATCCTCCATCAAATATTCAGATCCTGATGGGCGGATATTTGCAATCACAGGTGTGGTACGCCCAATGTCATCCAAATCATCCAAGCTAAGGTCAACGCCTGCACGCCGCGCCATGGCGATCAGGTGGATGATTGCATTTGTAGAACACCCCGTTGCCATGGCCACAGTTACCGCATTTCGCGTGCTTGCAGGGGTCATGATTTGATTTGGCGTCAAATCCTCCCACACCATATCAACAATACGCCGACCACAGGCCGCCGACATTCGTTTATGCCCTGCATCCGGCGCAGGAATAGTCGATGCGCCAGGCAGGGTCAGCCCCCAACCATCTGCAATGCTCATCATTGTTGATGCGGTGCCCATCGTCATACAGGTGCCGTAACTGCGCGCAATCCCACCTTGGACACCATCCCATTGTTCTTTGGTTATGTTACCTGCGCGCCGTTCGTCCCAATATTTCCAAGTATCCGTGCCGGAGCCCAGTTTTTCACCCGCATAATTGCCACGCAACATTGCTCCAGCAGGCAAATAAATAAACGGAAGTCCCATGCTAACGGCCCCCATGACCAAGGCAGGTGTAGATTTATCGCAACCGCCCATCAAAACAGCCCCGTCAATTGGATGCGATCGCAATGTCTCTTCGACCTCAATCGCGCCCATATTGCGATACAGCATTGATGTCGGTTTCAAAAATTGTTCCGCAAAAGATTGCACTGGCATTTCAACGGGCATGCCACCGGCCTGATACACCCCCTTTTTCACGTATTCCGCACGATCGCGTAGATGGTGGTGACAGGGCGAAAGATCCGACCACGTGTTTATGATTGCGATGATTGGCTTGCCTTCCCAATCCGCGCCATCTAGCCCCATCTGCATCGCACGCGATCTGTGACCGAACGCGCGTAAATCATCTGGTGCAAACCACCGTGCTGAGCGTAAATCCTCTGGTTTCTTCATGTTCGACCACCCCTAATTTTTTTCATTTATCAGAAGTTCAACATGTAAACCGAAACGAAATCAACTCCATAAAAAACGCGGGCCAGCTGGACCGCGTTTTTTATGTGTATTCGCTACAGGCATATGCCGCACAGATTTAGCTTAACCGCGCATTTTAGCACCGTTTGGATCATAAATTGGTGCGCCCTGAACTGTTGCGCCATATCGTTCGCCCAGGATTTCAACCTCCAATGTCGTGCCTTTTGTGGCATGTTCGGTTGCGACATAGGCCATTGCCATGGAACATTTCGCATGATGTGCGTACCCGCCCGATGTGATATAGCCCACGGCTGTATCCCCAACCAAGACGGCTTCGTCCGAGGTTACATCAATGGGGCTATCAATAATCAGTGTTACCAATTTACGTGTTGGCCCCGCCTCTTTTGCGGCAAGGGTCGCGGATTTACCTGTGAACTCTTTGTTCCAATTGATAAACGCATCCATCCCGCTTTCGACCGCGTTGAAATCAGGCCGGAATTCGAGCCCCCAAGCGCCCCAGCCCTTTTCAAGACGCAAGGACATTAGGGCACGCGCGCCGTACCATTTGTATCCGAGATCTGCACCAGCCTCTTCAATGGCTTCTGACAAGCGCAATAAATACTGCGGGCGGCAATAGATTTCATACCCCAATTCACCTGAAAAGCTGATGCGGTTCAACACAACGGGCACACCCCCGACAAAGGTTTCGCGGCAATCGCGGAATTTCATCCCAACAGAGGACACATCTTCACGGGTGATACGTGATAGCAATTCACGTGATTTTGGCCCAGACAGGGCGATGCCATGCCATTCAGCTGTTTGGTTTTCATGCGTTACACCATCAGGCAAAGTTTTTGCAAAGAAACGGCCATGTGCATCCTGCATCACACCTGAGCCAAATAGCATAAAATGATCATCCGCCAAACAGGCCACCGTCAAATCTCCATATAACCGTCCCTTTTCGGTGATCATCGGGGTTAGAGCGATGCGTCCAGGTTTTGGAATGAACCCCGCCATGGTGTGGTTTAACCATTCACGCGCGCCCGCGCCTTTGATCACATGCTTGGCAAAATTCGCAACCTCGATCCCACCAACGCCGTTGCGCACGGCCTCACACTCCGCTGCGACATAGTCGTGGGAACGGTTGCGTTCAAATGTAGGATCCTCCCATGCGTCTGCTGGATCATTTGCGAACCAAAGCGCGTTTTCCAATCCGAAAGATTGCCCCATGCGCGCGCCCTTAGACACCAATCGATCATAAAGCGCAGTGGTTTGTTGCACACGTCCCTTTGGCAGCGTTTCGTTTGGGAAGGTCATCACAAAACGACGCTCATAATTTTCCGTTGATTTCACCGTACCCCAATCAGGTGTCGCCCAATCGCCAAAACGAGCGACATCCATCGCCCAAACATCGATGGATGGTTCCCCATCAATCATCCATTCCGCCATACTTAGGCCAACGCCACCCCCCTGACAAAATCCTGCCATCACGCCGACGGCACACCAATAATTGGTCATACCAGGTACGGGTCCTATCATCGGGTTGCCATCAGGGCCAAATGTGAATGGGCCGTTGATTGCGTCCTTAATCCCGGCCTCAGCAAGGGCGGGAATACGTTCAAAAGCCAATTCCAAACGATCTGCGATATTGTCCAAATTCGGCTGCAACAATTCATGCCCAAAATCCCACGGGGTGCCGCCCACCTTCCATGGCGTGCCCACGGGTTCATAGGTGCCCAACAACATTCCTTCACGTTCTTGGCGGAAATAAATATTCGCCTCATAATCAATACCGCACGGCAGGCGAGATCCAAAATTTGCCACTTCATCAATTTTTTCAGTCAACAAATAGTGATGTTCCATTGGTTGAACGGGAACGTTCAGACCGCCCATTTTTCCAACCTCGCGCGCCCATAGCCCGCCGCAGTTCACGATAATCTCTGCGTTCACAACACCGCGTGGGGTGGTGACATCCCAACTGCCATCTGCACGTTGGGTCGTTGCCGTCACAGGTGTATGTGTAAAATATTGCGCCCCATGAACACGTGCAGATTTTGCAAATGCATACGTCGCACCCGATGGATCCAAATCCCCATCCTGATCATCCCACAGCGCCGCGTAATAGTGTTTTGGATCAATTAGGGGATGGCGTTCGGCGACTTCTGCTGGGCTGATAAATTCCTGATGCAGCCCCATATAGCGCGCCTTTGATCGTTCGCGCTTTAGGTAATCATACCATTCCTTATTCGAGGCCAAGTAAAAACCGCCCGTCATATGCAATCCAACAGAATGGCCTGATGTTTCTTCAATCTCTTTATAAAGATCGATTGTATAGCCCTGTAATCGACTGATGTTCGGGTCCGAACTGATCGTGTGGATTTGTCCCGCCGCGTGCCAACTTGATCCCGATGTGAGCTCATCCCGCTCCAGAAGGATCACATCCTTCCACCCGAATTTTGCCAAGTGGAATAGAATGGAACACCCTACAACACCTCCACCAATCACGACAACTTTTGCATGGCTGGGTAAGGCTTTGACGCCTGTTGTTTCGTCTTTTTGAATGGTTGGCATCTCTCACTCCCTAATCAATACCACGCATCTGGCAATTCCGATTTACGCCGTGCAACATAGTCTGTTAGCGCCTCTTGCTTTGCCACATCTAATGCAGGTGGTTCATATTGTTTCAACATTTCATTCCAGCGATCAAAGGCGCGTTTGCGCATATCCTTTGATCCGCCCTCCTCCCAGCTTTCTACATTTTCACTGTCGCTTAACTTAGGTTCATAAAAGGCCGTTTGATAATTGCGCATGGTGTGATCACTGCCCAAAAAATGGCCCCCCGGCGCCACCTGTTCATAGGCATCACGCGCAAATGCGTCGTCACCCAAATCCAATCCTTGGTCCAAGAATTTTTGATAACTGCCCAAACGATCTGCATCCATGATCATTTTTTCGTACCCTGTTGACAGCCCACCCTCTAACCAACCTGCTGCATGCAGGGTATAGCTTGATCCTGCCAGCATGGTGGAATGCATGCTATCGGCACTTTCATAGGCGGCTTGGGCATCTTCAATTTTCGACGCAGTCAAGGATCCGCCACACCGCAGGGGCAACCCCAAGCGTCGCGCCATTTGTCCAATCACGTAATTGGACAGCACGGGTTCAGGCATCCCAAACGTAGGTGCGCCGGACTTTAGGCTCATGGACGACAAAAAATTACCCATGACAAAGGGGGCGCCGGGACGCACCAATTGCGCAAAGGCGCAGCACATCATGGATTCAGCCACCGCTTGGGCAACCGAGGCCGCTGTACTGACAGGCCCCATGGCCCCTGTCAGAATAAAGGGGGTCACGACCATGGCCTGCCCGCGGGAAGAATAGACCTGAATCGCTTCACTGACGACACGGTCGACCAAAAGGGGGGAATTGGTGTTGACGTTTGCCATGATGCACACGTTTTGATCCATGACATCCGCACCAAACATGATTTCAACCATGTCAACGCTGTCCTGAGCCCGACTTTTTTCCGTAATTGCGCCCAGATGCGGTTTGTCCGACAGGGTCATTTGTGCATAAACCATATCTAAGTGGCGCTTGGACACAGGGATATCGGTGGGTTCGCAGATGACCAATCCGCCGTGGTGCAGGTTTGGGTGCATGTAAACCAGCTTCAATAACTTTTCATAATCGTCAAAGGTCGCATACCTGCGACCCTTTTCCAAATCACGTACGAATGGCGCACCATAAATTGGGGCAAAGACCTGATGGTTTCCCCCAATCGTAACATTGCGCGCAGGATTACGCGAGATTTGCGTAAATTGATTGGGCGCCTGTGAAACCAAATCACGGATCCATTTCGCGTCCGCGCGAATTAAATCGTTGTGTTCACCTGTTGGTGTCACGCCAACCGCACGCCAGATGTCCAATGCGACTGGGTCATCACGAAAGGCAACGCCGATGTTTTCGATTAACCAATCAACTTGTTCATCAAGTTTGTGAAGCTGGTCTTCGTCCAAAACATCAAAATGGGGAACCGTGCGTTGGATATAGGGCGACGGGATCGCGGCACCTGTGGTTTCCTTTGATCTGCGATCTTTGCGACTGCGTCTTGCCATGGGTGTCGGCTCCGAAAAATGTTGTAGCATTTAAGCACAGAAATCCATTTTGTGACCCTTGAAAAAATCCATGTTTTGGATAGACACAGACTATGGATAATTTTTGGAAAAAATTTCAATCACCTCGAAACCTCATCATTTTTGAATCGGCCGCGCGATTGGGATCCTTTACGCGTGCCGCCGAGGAATTGGCCATCCAGCAACCTTCGGTCAGTGCAGCGATCCGCCAACTAGAAGATGTGCTGGGTACTGTGTTATTCGTACGCGCCCATCGCAATGTGACGTTAACAGCGGCAGGTGCCCGTTTATTTGCGGGGGTTTCACGATCTTTATCCGGATTAGAGGCAGCAATTACAGCCACCCAAGAGTTGGGGCGTAATCTGCATGTTACCCTTTCCACATCCTCGGCATTTTCTTATTACTGGATGATGCCACGCCTCAGCGCGCTTCACAGCATACATCCAAACATTGATTTGCGTCTACAAACCAGTGATCGTGATGTTGATTTAACAGTCGAAAACATATCACTTGGCATACGTGTGGGTAATGGCAACTGGGCAGGGCATATGGCCGCAAAAATCGCGGATGAAATCATTTATCCTGTCGCCCATCCCCGCGTGATGCAGTCTGCACGCAATTTGCGCTCAATTCCAAATTTGATGAACGAACGCCTCATTCACCTTGAGGAACCAATCCGCGAACGCCCCACCTGGAGCGATTGGTTTGCCCATCACGATATTGCAAACCGCGATATTCATGCAGGGCTGCGTTTGAATGATTATGCGCTGGTGCTACAGGCAGCGGTTTCTGGCGAAGGGTTCGCCTTTGGCTGGGATCATATCGTACGCAATCTATTAGAGCGGGGATTATTGCTTGCCCGTAAAGATTGGGCCTGGAACACAGGACGTGGTGTATATTTAGTTTGGGCGCGCGACAAACCGCTGAGCGCCCAAGCCATGGAGGTGCGCGATTGGATTATTGCTGTGTCTGATTTCCCAAATAGTCAGGGCTGGTCATCTTCTAGATAGTACCGCACATTATCCTGAAAACTTTCGTCCGCACTTAGTCCCAACCGCAACGCTTTTTGTGCGTTTAAATCGTAACGCCAGCCATTCACAATCGATTGGATTGCGGCATCCTTTTGCCATTTGATCAATTTGGCGGGTTCGGGCCCTGCCACCTGTGTCATGGCATCAACCAATTGCGCAATGCTCCAGGCCTGACCCGGCATCATCATACAGCGGTTTTGCCCCAAATCTTCAGCGGCGATTTCAGTTCCGATTATCAGGTTTTCCACACATTTTCGCGGTGATAAATATGGGTGCATGAATTCGGGGCCGACAGGACAAATCGCCTGTTCTCCATTTAGGGGTTCACGAATGATCGACGACATAAACGAAGATGCCGCGCGATTGGGTTTACCTGGACGCACCGAAATTGTCGGTAGGCGGAAACCGCGCCCATCAAAATATCCTTTTCGTGAATAATCATTCAACAGCAATTCACCGATCGCTTTTTGCGTTCCATACGATGTTTGCGGGTTAAGAAATGTGTGATCTTCAATCGGATCGGGCACTTCCCCGCCGTATACGGCAACAGAGGATGAAAACACAATTAATGGTTTTCTGCCTGATTGTCTTACTGCTTCATAGACATGGTAACTGCCAAACAGATTGATGTTCATGCCTGCGTCGAAATCTTCTTCTGCATGTGCCGAAACAATCGCCGCCAACAGATAAATAACATCAAAATGTTCAGCAATTAATTGATCCACTGCAACACGGTCGGAAATATCGACACGCGTCACCTCAACAGGAAATCCCGCCTGCACGCTTGCAGGGTCAACCACATCAGCAAGCGTCATGTGTGCAATGTCTTGGCCGCGCAGATGACCACGTTCAGCCAGTTTTCGCGCCAATTTTTGGCCAATAACGCCGCCGCCACCGATGATGAGAATTTTCATTTTCAGACCCCTTACAAAATAACTTGGTGTTCCTGCTGTCCCTTTACGCCCAATTCCATCACAAATGTCTGCCCCGCCATTGGGTCTTCGTTCATGCGATCAGGCATATAGGCTTGCGCGGCCGTTGTCGCAAAGAGCGTGGTACCATCCGCGCCACCAAAAGCCGGGCATGTAATGCAATTTGCAGGCATCTTAATTTGATCCACCAGCTTTCCATCAGCATCGTGACACGTTATTTTACCGTGACCATAATGCGCAATCCAAATGCGCCCCGCTGCATCAACCACGGCACCATCTGATCGAAACTCTGAATCAGGCAGGGTCAAAAAAACTTCAGGATCCCCCACTGGCCAGCCCTCTTTTGGATCCAGGCGTTGCCGTAAAATTTCACCATTCGGCGTATCCGTCAGATATGCATAATCGCGATTAGGTGAAAAACACTGGGCATTTGGAATCGTCCAAGGTGCATAAAGCGTGCGGAACTCTCCACGATAATAGCGATAGATTGCACCTGCATCCTTCTCTAATTTTTTACCCATGGTCCCGATCCAAAACCCACCCCACGGGTCAGCGCGTCCATCATTGCTGCGTGTGATGCGATCATCGGCCTCCATATCCACAATTTTTTCACTTTGACGTGTTGTAAGGTCGAACAACAATAGACTGGTTTCGTGCGCAATCATCAATTGATCATGATTAACCCATCCTGCGGCAGTGACATGTGCATCAAAATCCCATCGCACACGTGTTGCATCCTCGTGCGTAAAAAGGGCGTTGTTATTAATATCAAACCAAAAAAATTGTTCCCGCGTGGGGTGCCACAATGCCCCCTCTCCCAATGAACAAACACCTGAATCATAAACATTAACCTGTGTCATCTTGGTCTCCCTCTTGTCTGCATCACGCTTGATTTACCCTATGAATGGTATAAGATTTTTGCAACAAATGCTTTTCACATTAAACACAGCGATTAGGACAAATTTTCATGGGCAAAACAATCATCATTACGGGCGCCGGGCGTGGTGTTGGAAAATCCTGTGCAGAACGTTTTTTGAAAGAAGGTTGGTCAGTTGGCCTGATCGGACGTAACCCAGAACCGCTGCATACATTGGAAAACGCTTACGACAGCGCCATGGCACTGCCCTGTGACGTGGCTGATGCTGATGCCGTTGATCGCGCATTTGATAAATTTGTTGATCGCTTTGGACATTTGGATGCACTCTTTAACAACGCAGGCATAACACTACCGGGTAAGCCTATTGATGAGGTCGCCGTTGATGACTGGCGGTCTCTTATCGATATCAATGTCACAGGGTCATTCATTTGCGCACGCAAGGCATTTGGCGTGATGCGTCATCAAACCCCCCAAGGTGGTCGCATTATAAATAACGGCTCGGTGTCCGCCTATGTCCCGCGTGTGGGGTCAGTGGCCTACACGGCTTCCAAACATGCAATTACTGGATTAACGCGCACAATTTCGTTGGATGGGCGAGCGTTTAATATTGCTTGCGGTCAAATTGACATCGGAAATGCATTGACAGACATGGCATATTCTATGACCCAAGGCATGCCACAACCTGATGGGTCTGTACGTGCTGAGGCTGTAATGGATGTTGAACATGTTGCCTCTTCAGTCCTGCATATGGCGGAACTTCCCTTAGATGCAAATGTTCAATTTATGACTGTCATGGCAACGACGATGCCCTACATCGGTCGGGGTTAGATTATTACAGACTATGCTTGCCCCCCATTAAGGGAAGACCAGACATGCCAGCCCCGCGCCAAAGGACAAAGGTCAGGATGGGACTGTCCTGCATTGTCAGTGCGTGGAGTTGGTTGCTGGTATGCATGCGCGTCTCGCCCGAGCGCAACACTGCAGAAGGTGCACCTTCACTTTCAAAATATCCTGATCCACTGATGACAAAATATATTTCTTCGGCTTCGTGTCGATGCCAGGGGTAATACAATCCCCGCCCCCAATACCCGACGTAGGCACGACCTTGTTCCGTTTGGAAATGACCGTCCGGTCCGTATAATTCTAAGTATCCATAATCTTGTAAAAACCCAAAACCAACCTCTTCTTCTGTGTAGGTTTGTTTCCAATTCCCACAATCAGCCACCTGCTGGGTGGCAATATGCAGTGGGTGATTGTTTTCCCATCGTTTGATTTGTCGGATAGCAGGGACGGATACAACGTCTTTTTCACAATACCGCAAATCAGTGGGCCATTTAGCAAAATCTTGTAACGCCGCAGATGCATTATACACCTGTTTCGCTGTTGCCAATAAATTTTCAAAAAGTTGCTCTGCCATGAGTTCACCAAATTTTTGTGCATACATGCAGCAAAAAAAAGGGGGCGCCTATTCATCTAACGACAAAGTTTCGCACACTTTCGTCACAAAACATACTGGGTTGGATTTCACCGCGTTGATTGAGCAGGTCTGCCGCATTTCTTAGTGAGATCAACACGCCCACAAGCTGGATCACAGCAAGTTGGAGAATGTCACAACATCAAAGACAGCCGAAGAAAACTCGATTGAACGCAGCTGAAGATCAGGCATGTGACTTGTTTTTATACGAAAAGATTTATTCTGAAATCACCATTCACCGTTGAAGCAGTGGATACCCTCATGCACGTTTGAGCGCACCATCACGTATTAGGGCAGCCATGCGATAAAAGCCATGCGCCATTTTCGAATAGGGTGTCAGGATAAAAAAGACAAAAACCAGTCCCAAATGCAATGGCAGCAAAACTGACACAATCGCAGATCCCGTTGCACCGTAGAGCGCTAGGCCTGTCACACTGACCCCAAACATCAATACCAAAAAGGCCATTTCGCCGCCCCAGACCCGCGGCGCACCCAAATTCGGGTCTGCCTTGGTTTTCAAATAACCCAAACCCGCTGTTCCGATGCACAAGGCAATACCGCCTGGCACACCCAATAATTTTGGCAAGCTGAATGGCCCATAAGGTGCCTGCATATCAAAGACATAGTGCAATAGGGTACCCGATGACGTTGATGCAAAACACAGCAGGAAGCCATATAAAGTGAAATGGTGGAACCAACGACGCCAAGGGGTAAAGGCATCTTCTGCCTCAAAATTACATCCATCACCGTGTCCACCCTTTAGGTTTTTCATCTGAGCAGCAGATGCAAATGCCGCTTGCAAATCGGAGAGCCTAATCGCACCGCCCCCCACCGCGCGCCAATATGATCGTAACGAAACTCCCAAAGCGATCAGCGGTAACAAAAACACAGGTGCAAAAATCGCAACAAGAACGGAATGCGAGAGATAGGCATAAAACCCTTCGCCATTTCCCAATTCAAAATTTGCGATGATATAAAAAAGCGCTGTTGCAACCAGCACAGATAGACCCGAAATCAATACGCCAGAACGATCAAAAATCACGCCAAACCCTGCAGGCCAGGCATGTTGTTTCCAGCTATCATGGCGCACTTCGGCCAGCGCCTTGGGTAGGTTCAAATCAAATTCGTGCGGATCTGTGTACTGGCAGGCATAATAACATCCCCGACAGTTATGGCACAAATTGGCCAGATGGGTGATGTCGCCATCACTGAATGCACGAGAGGATGTAATTGTCGGAAAAACCGAGCAATACCCCTCGCAATAACGACATGCGTTACAAATCTCGACCTGGCGGCGGGCTTCTGTGATCGCGTTATCGTACATATTCTACCGCTCCTTTTCCCGCTAAGCGGCCAAAAACAGTTCCAATTGTCATTCCAAACCCAGCCAGATAGCCCTGTCCCAAAATTGATCCTGCCATGATTTCACCCGCGGCCCACAAATTTTCAATAGCTCCATCGGCTGATTGCACCTGGGCGGTTTCGTCAACCTTCAAACCCAGATAGGTAAAGGTGACACCTGGGCGTAATTCGTAAGCATAAAACGGGGGCTTTGCGATTGGGCGAGCCCAATTTGTTTTTGCAGGCGTCACACCTAATGTGGTCAATCCATCCAATTCAGTCGGTTTAAATTCACCCTGTTGGCAGCCAGCATTGAATCCATCAATGGTTTCGCGCAATGCATTTGTGTTTAGACCCAGCTGCTGGCCCAACCCCTCGATTGTATCTGCCTGAATTGGTGGGAACACAGACGGCATGAACAAATCTATGGAACGCGAGTCGATTATTGCGTAGGCAACTTGGTCTTTTTCAGCAGCGACTAACCGTCCCCAAATCGCATAGCGTTTTGGCCAAACGTCTTCGCCTTCATCATAAAATCGCTGTGCATCTTTGTTCACGACAACAGAAAACGGCACACAGTCCAGACGTGTGACAATACCGCCATCATATTTTGGCGCCCGACCATCAATAGCAACGGCGTGGCACTGGGTTGGATCTCCAACACTTTCGATGTTTTGATCCAATAAATCCTTTAGGACGACGCCACGATTATAGGGCGTCCCACGGATCAGAAAATTCCTTGCTGCGGGCCCCCACGCACGCGCCAACCAATCAATGTCAGCCTGAAAACCACCAGATGCAGCAACAACTGCGCGAGGGTTGAATTCATGTTCTGTGTCCGCAATTGTCGCACGAACTCTCGTAATTCGGTTTCCATCACGTTCTAGGTGCTCCACATGCGCATCATAGCGTATCTCGACGCCCAGTTTTTCAGCGGTACGATAAAGTGCATTCACCAACGCCTTACCACCGCCCAAGAAAAAGGCATTCGTGCGCCCAAGCGACAATGTGCCGGACAATGATGGTTGAAACCGAATGCCCTGCTCTTCCATCCATGGATAACACTCGGCAGAAGTTTCAATTGTCATCTTTGCCAATGCTTCATCCGTTCGGCCCTTGGTTACTTTTAACAAATCTTCATAGTATTCATCGACACCATAGGTATCGGACAGCACGCCCAATGGACCATTATGCATGCATCTAAAATTGCGCGTGTGGCGCGAATTGCCACCGCGGTACGATTTTGGCGCAGCCTCTAACACCAAAACTTTGGCACCACCACGTCGCGCTGTAATTGCAGCACATAACGCTGCGTTGCCACCACCTATGACCAAAATATCATATTCCGATTTTGCCATCTCTCTTTAACCGATCCTAATCCATGGGCTTGCCAAAATTGTATCCACGTGTATACATTGTTTGAAGTATTGTTCAAGGAATTGATGTGAAGGCTCCGGAATCCGCATATGAAAGGCTGTTTCGTGCGATTGAGGTTGGAGAAATCGAACCAGGTGAACGCCTTTTGGAAATTGAGTTAGCAAAGCGTTTTGGAGTGAGTAGAACACCCATTCGTGAAGCGATCCGAAAACTGGAATCAGAAGGCATTATCCGACATGTGCCACGCGTGGGTGCCGTGGTGCGTCTATTAGGACAGTCAGAAATTGTGGAGCTATATGAGATGCGGATCGTGTTAGAGGCGACTGCAGCAGAGATGGCCGCAAAACACGCCTCATCCGCGGAAATCGCAACTCTTGAGGCACTGAATGCAGACATGTTGAACGCACGCGCTGAGCCAAACACCGTTGCGCGGATCAATCGTCAATTTCATGTTTGCATCGTAAAAGCCGCACGCAATCAATTCCTAATACATTGTTACAATGACCTTTCAAATGCATTGATGTTGCTTGGAAAAACAACGCTAGATACGCAGCAACGTATTGATCACGTGTGCGCGCAACATGCCGATATCATTCGTGCACTGCATGATCGACAAGGTGATGCTGCCGCCGATGCAATGAAAGCCCACATGGAAACTTCGCTCGCTCACAGATTAAAGGCATCCATTGAGAATTCATAAATTTATATTCACTCACACAATTGCCATTACAGGTGCTTTATTATTCCTAAGCTTGGGATTGCCCTTGCCATGGCTGTTCGGACCACTGTTTGCGTGTTTGCTTACGGCCTTGTTGGGTGCGCAATTAGAAACGTACAAACCCCTAAGTGAAGGCATGCGCACAATTTTGGGCGTAGCCGTTGGTGCCACCGTAACGCCCGCATTTTTCATGAGCCTCCCATCATTTGCGCCGACTTTAATGATGGTTCCAATTTTGACTATCGCGATTGGCATATGTGGCGTTTATTATTTTAAAAAGTTGCTGAACTACGATTTTCCAACCGCCTATTATGCGTCCATGCCAGGTGGCTTACAGGACATGATCGCATTTGGTGAAGAGGCCGGTGCAAATGTCCGAGCAATCTCACTTATTCATGCAACTCGGGTACTGATAATCATAATTACGCTGCCGATGTTATTTACGCATATTTGGGCGGCCGATTTAATGGTTCCACCCGGTGTTGCAGCACGTGAAGTGGATGCAGTGCAAATCGCAATCCTGGGTTTGTGTGGTATCGTCGGATGGCAAGTAGCCAAAGGCATCGGCATATTCGGCGCATCCATTTTAGGGCCATTAATATTGACGGGTTTTGCTTCGATGGCTGGCATTGTGACAATGCGTCCGCCAGCCGAAGCAATTTGGGCCGCACAGTATTTCATCGCAATCGGCATTGGAGTAAAATATGTTGGCATCACGGTGAATGAAATCCGCCGCGACATTCTAGCAGGGCTAGGATTTGCCTTCGTTCTCTTTTTGCTGACTGGTATCGCAATCGAAATTGCACTCGTATTTTCAAACACACCTGTAATCGAGACACTTTTGGCTTTGACACCTGGTGGTCAAGCAGAATTGGTGGTTTTGACCCTAATCGTGGGTGCTGACATGACGTTTGTCGTTGCCCACCATTTATTGCGGCTATTTTTTGTAATCTTAGGGGCTCCGGTTGTCGCTATGCTAATCCCGAAGAGACTTCGTGATTGACAACATTCGTTGGCTGACCTGCCGCAAAAGCCGCAACCTGAGCAAAGATATCCTCGAATTGTAAATTCAGTTCATCCTCCGTGACAAAGCCGATGTGCGGGGTGCAGATAACGCGCGGATGTGTAGCAATCGGATCCGTCGTTGTCGTGATTGGCTCTTGATCAAATACATCAAGCGCAGCTTGGGCGGGTCGCCCTGCATCAAGCGCGTCCAGCAGCGCGCCAGCCTCAATCAAACCTGCACGCGACGTGTTAACAAAGACAGCATCCTTGCGCATGCTCAACAAGTCAGCCTTTGTAATTATGCCTCGCGTTTCAGGCGTCAGCCGGACATGCAAAGATATAACATCTGCCATTTGAAAAAATGTTTCTCGACTGGCCGTGATCGTGCGCCCATCGTTCAAAAGGCGCGTGCGCCCTGCTTCTGATGCCCACCAGACCACATTCATCCCAAATGCCTCTGCATAGTGCGCCACCCGCTTTGCAATCCGGCCATATCCATATAAACCAAGGGTCCGCCCATAAAGCGATTTTCCCACCCCCATTTGCCAATGACCTGCCTGCATACTGGCCATTTGCTGAGGCAGTTGACGCATAGCAGCAAGAATCAAGGCAAAGGTATGCTCGGGTGCGGCATAGCTTGGCGCATCACTCTTATTTTGGTTCGCGCACACAAGCACACCCCGTCGTGTACATGCGTCAATATCAATGTGCGGATAGGCGCCACGATGTGAAATCATTTTGAGATTTGGCAGACGTCCCAACAACTCTTCGGTAATTGGCGTGCGTTCCCGAAACAACGTGATTGCATCAAACGGAAGAAGCCGTTTTGCCAATATGTCGTCATCCGTGATGTGATCGGTAAAGACGCTCACATCAAAATCTTCAAGGTGCGAAAAGCAAGGTAATCCTCGCAACGTATCAAACCAATCATCTAAGATGGCGACTTTCATCGGGCTGGTTTCCAAACGGATTGTGGGATGAATACGTGACCTTGCGCCAATTTTCGAGTTGTTCGAACAAGACCTGCAGACTTGTGAACAAATTCATCGCCTTTGCGGTCAAAATCAATGATGACGTCCATCGTCCCCATAGGATGCTCCAGTGTTACTGTCACTGGCCCGTGTTCAACCGAAGTTGTTAACCCTTCCGCAACGGTTCCAGGCGTGAGAACACAAGACGCCAAACATTGGCTCCCTGTTACAGCCATAGTGGGATGTGTCGACCAAGGCATAAAGTATCGTGTTGCCACTGTCCCACCTGATCTGGCAGGGGCCAACAAGCCAAATTTGGGCGTCACCGACTTGCTGACATCCCCCATTCCCATGCTCTTGCCAGCCTGAATACGGATTGACTCCATTTGGGCAAAAAAATCTTTGTTCGCATCTAGCTCTGCGACAGTTTCATAACCCGTCAGACCAAAATCAGCTGCCCGCGCTATGACCATTGGCATTGCAACATCCATACAGGTTACATCGATATTGTCGAAGGTATCAATCAACCTTCCTGTCGGTAGGAATGATCCAGTTGAGGAACCGGCAACATCCATAAAATTCAATTCAACGGGCGCCGCGGTTCCGGGGACTCCATCAATCGCAACATCCCCGTCATAAATCACGGCCTGCCCATCAGTAAGTACCCTAGAGGTAACTTTTGCGCCGGTATTAACGGCGTGAATATTGACGGTCGTTGATTCATTTTTTGCTGGTATCAGTCCCATTTCAATCGCTGCGGACGCCACACCAGATAAAATGTTGCCACAGGTTGGCTTGAAGTCTACCAAACGATCTTCGACAGATACTTGGGCGAAAAAATAGTCGATATCAGCCCAGTCGTCTTGTGAACGAGAGAGAATCGCGACTTTGGTTGTTACAGCATTCCCGCCGCCTATTCCGTCAATATTTAATGGGTGCCCTGAACCTATTGCCGTTATCAGAACTTTAGCCAATGACTCGCGATCACTCGGCAAATCTGCACTGTTAAAGTAAGGTCCACGTGAGGTTCCGCCACGCATGAAGAAATATGGAATCGCTGTCTGTGTCATGTGAATGGCCAAGGTAAGTCAAAATAGGATTGCAGAAGTCCAGGAGGGAAATCGCGATTAAGCAACCAAGCCATCGCAAGGATAAAGAGTAATCCCACACCCGAAAGTAATAGCGTCTGCGCCCACCCTTGACCTGCACGTAACCGCATGAACACGACTAGAAAAATGGCCAGTGCAAGGATAAAACCGACAATCGATGTCATTATCAAAAGCACGGCAAACCAAGCTAGCGTTGGCCAAAGTCCATAAGCCGCACCTCGATCCTCGCCACTACGCTCGCGATCAGCAAAGATCGTGTGTGTCTCAGGCACAAGCATCATTTGAACGAGTAGGATGAGCGCCCCTATCAATGATACTGTCGCAACAAACACAGGAAACACGCGATCAGTCGCTGCATAATCAGGAATCGATGCCGTTTCATAAAGCGCATATGCGATAAACCCAATTACAGTGAGCAAAAAAACCAAAGGTGCGCGCTTGCCACCTGAGGAGACATCCCCTTCGGCCATAATATGCTTGGCCTGTCTCAACCCAACGACCACTGATAGCACAGTTAAAGTCAACAACACTAGTACAATGGGTGAAAAGACGTAGGCCAGCCCTTCTTCCATCCCCGATCTGAACCGAATGTTCGCGATCTGGTTAGCGTTGTTTGAATAATTCTCCACAGGATTCGAGAGAACAAATCCAATCAAGAACGCAGGACGTGACCAATCGAAACGCCGCATCATAATACCTAGAAACCCAATTGCGAGTAACGCAACAAGATCCATCAAGTTCTGTCCACTTTGGAACGCGGCAAAGGAAATCACCATGAAGATGAACGGCGCGAGCAGCGCGAAACGGATATTTGTCAGCCGCGCAATTGTACCCGACAACGCGATACACAACACTGTTCCCACAACATTTGCGAGCGCCAAAAGCCAAACAATAGAATAAGTAAAATCAAGGTTCTGTTCAAGGAGCATAGGCCCGACATCTATGCCGCTGCCCAATAGGGCAAGTGCCCCAATAAAAATCGCCATGGATCCGGATCCGGGAATCCCAAATAGCAAAGTTGGAACGAGGCCGCCGCCCTCTTTGGCGTTGTTTGAGCTTTCAGGCCCAATGACACCGCGTACATCTCCGCTTCCAAACTTTGACTTATCCTTTGCCGTTTGAATTGTGTGCCCATAGGCAATCCAATCAACCACGGACCCGCCAAGTCCTGGAATGACACCAACGATAACGCCGATCAGCGAACACCTCATTGATAGCCATTTGTTTTGCCACCAATCGTGAACACCTTCGGCCCATCCCCCTCCCAAAGCCTGTCGATCGGAAATGGCTTTATCTTGGCGCAAGAGCGCAATAACCTCGGGTATCGCAAAAATGCCAAGCCCCACAATCACAAGCTTAAGCCCATCTGTGAGATAGGGGTAGTCATAGCTCGACATGCGCAGTTCTCCGGCAAATGGCCCCTCGCCAATGGTGCCGACCAACAGGCCTAGCCCAGCAGCAACCATACCTTTAATTGCGATGCGTCCTGCAAGAATCCCCACCATCGACAGGCCAAAGACCGACACCATTAGGAGTTCAGGACTTTTAAACATTAAGACAATTGGGCGTGCCACAAGGATGAACACTGTCAAAAAGGCCGCCCCGACAAGCCCTCCAAACAACGAAGATGCGAAGGCTGCGGAAAGCGCTCGCGCCGCCTTGCCTTTTTTGGCCATTGGAAAACCGTCTAAAACAGTCGCTTGTGACGCCGAGGATCCAGGTATACCCATCAAAACGGACGCAAATGTATCAGAAGTCGGGATAACTGCGATCATCCCAATCATCAACGCCAATCCCAAAACAGGATCCATGCCGAACATAAACGGCAACAATAGCGATAGACCTGCAATTCCACCCAGCCCAGGAAAAACACCGATAGCAAGGCCCATCGTCACGCCTAAAACCAAATAACCCATAACAATCGGTTGTAAAATTTGTCCCCAAGCGGATGACAATGCTGGTAATGCGTCGGCAAATAATTCCACGAAACCCTCGTTTCACTAATTACAAAAACGCCCCTTCTGCGCACAAAAGGGGCGTTCATAAATCAGTGACTTATTTTAGTTCAACACCAAAGTCATCCTTTAACCACGCTTTCACGTAGGTCTTGGCATCCTCGTTGACGCTAATCGCATTTGCCAAGGCTCCTTTGGCCGCGGCACCGGTGTACATCGGATACTCGCCCAAATGTGCTGCAGAGATTTCTTTGAAATCAGGACGTGCTGCGATTTTCGCAAATGCATTTGAGAAGGTCTCAACAATTTCGGAGTCTGTGCCTTTGGGCAAAAATGCAATTTTCTGCGATGGGAAACCTGCAATAAAGAAAGCTTTCCATGCATCCCATGCAGGACCTGATGTTTCACAGCCGTCTGTGGCTTCACAAACTTCTTTGAACGTTGGCATATCTGGGAATGTTGGATCGCGTACGATCTCTCCATCTGAACTTAGCGAACCCCATGTCATCATCGGCACGGCTTGACCAGATTCAACGAGAGCCATTGACCCTTTAAGGTAGCCCGATGAGGTTTGATAGTCGATGGTTGCCTCACCACTTTCAAACATCTTACGGCCATCTCCACGGCCCTTGATACCTAGTACGTGCTCGACATTCATACCCAACATTTTCCATGCGAGCGCAGGAATAATGTCCAGACGCGTTGCACCTTGGTTGCCATAAATGAATGTCATATCCTTTAGATTATTGGCTGTGCCATCATATTTCGCGCCTGCCTCGGCGTTCAAATAGGCAACACCGCCCGTTCCCGATGCCATTATAGGCTCCCAGTCACTGTACTCATAACGAACGCGAGGATCGTCTAGTAGGTATGGGAATTGAGTCGACCCTGATGATCCGAACATAACGGTACCATCACCATTTGACTGTTCTTGGAACCAGTTCGCACCTTTTGTTGACCCTGCGCCTGGCATGAATTTTACAACGACGGTTGGGTTACCAGGCAGCGCCTCTGACAACAATGGTGCAAAGAAATTTGCCCATTTTGCGGAACCACCCGTTTCGGAAAATGGAATGGTCCACTCAATTGTTTTGCCCGACATATCGACATCGGCCTGAGCAGGCGCGGCAATGGCTGTTGCTGCAGCAAGTGCTATGGCAGCACGGCGTGTGAATTTTGATAATAACATGTGTATCCTCCCAATGGACCTGACCGGCTCTAAGTGTATCCCTAGGTTTGGCGATGGCCCCATACTTGATTCTTGCACCATGATAGACCAAACTTTCACGAAACTTGCAGAGGCGCAAAAAATGCATATTACACTTGTCGAGGATAATGTTGGGCTGGCCGAAGGCATTTCACATTTTTTGCGCGACCAAGGTCATGCTGTTAATATCATCCATGATGGTGAGGACGGTTTGAATTTTTTGCTACAAGAGGAAACAGATGTGGTGATCTTGGATATCAACTTGCCCGCGCGCGACGGAGTGAGCATCCTGAAGGCGCTGCGTCTGGCGAACAAGCAAACCCCCGTCATTTTGCTGACCGCACGCGCCGAACTCAAAGATCGCGTAAATGGACTTGATGCCGGCGCTGATGATTACCTCGTTAAACCCTTCGATATGGAAGAATTGGAAGCGCGACTGCGCGCGCTTATGCGGCGCAAGCCAAGTTTAGAGAGCGGCTCAGCTATTCAAATCGGCTTGATTTCGTTCAATCGCACTACACGCCAACTCATTACAAATAATGATAATATTATTGCATTAACTCAGCGGGAATTAGCCGCATTTGAATGTTTGTTCGACCGGCAAAATACAATTGTAAGCAAAGCCCAGCTTGCCGACCACATCTACGGCGTAGGGGCGGATATCGATGAAAATGTCGTGGAAATTTACGTTTCACGATTGCGCAAGAAACTCGCTGAACATGACGTGCAAATCAAAGCGGCACGCGGCCTTGGCTATATGATGGATGCCCTCAAGTGAAGCTCCCGACTCGCTCGCTCAGACTTCGTCTTTTGATCCTTATAATCGTACCGCTTTTAATTATTTCTGCTATTGCAGTTTATTGGCGATATGAGGTGGCGCGCCACACCGCACGCGATATTTTTGATCGCAACCTTGTGATGCTCTGCCTTGCCGTTTCGCGCGATGTGGCCAATTCAGGAGGTGACACGCTGTCAGTAACCACTTCAAATTTATTCCGCAGTGCAACAGGGGGGGATATATTTTACCACGTTTATGGCCCTGATGGCAGTTTTGTCACGGGCTATTCTTCACCTCCCGTGCCGCCGAGAGATATAAAAAATACGTTAAATTCACCCGTTTTATTTAATGCAACACACCTTGGGCGCACTATTCGTGCCGCCCGTTTGGCCGAGCAAGTAAATGTCGACGGTATGGTTGGGACGTCCGTCGTTACTGTTTGGCAATCTAATGAACCCAGGTGGGATTTCGCAATTCGCATGGCGGGACAAACTGCTTTGATTACAGTGTTATTGATGTCCACCGTAGCCGGATTGGTGTTTTTCGGTATCAAATTTGGCCTACGTCCGCTTCAAGATTTGGAAGACGCGATCACCAAACGATCCCATACCGATCTACGCCCTATAGCACGGCCTGTCCCATACGAAGCAAAGGGTATTGTGTCACGTCTTAACTCTCTTTTTGCACGACTGACCGAGGCGAATGCGGCAAAAGATAGATTGATCTCAAACGCGGCACATCAATTGCGCAACCCACTTGCCGCCGTACACTCTTTGGCCTTTGCGACGCTTCATGCACCGAGTTTCAGTGAAAGCAAAGAACGCGCACAAAGCCTTGTCGAAGAAACAACACGCACAGTTCGCATTACCGAGCAGATGCTTTCAATCGAACGGTTGGGTGGCACTGCAATGATAAAAGAGCACAAGAACATCATTCCCTTCTTGAAATCGCATGCGACCTATTTGGCGAGCATGAGCTTGAACCACAACATCAATTTTGAATTTGTATGCGACGTCGAAGTTGCCGTAGTGCGATATAATCCGCTTTTGATAGAAGAGGCCCTGACCAACATCATCGACAATGCTTTAGCGCATGGAGGGGATGAGTTGCGAAACATCACCTTAAGAATTGGCGCATCACTCACGGAGTTAACCATAGAGATTTCGAACGATGGGCGGCCCATTACAGGCGGAGACCCAACAGAAATCTTTGACCGTTTTGCCCAAGACCACGAAAGCCAAGGCGCAGGGCTTGGATTATCGATCGTCGACGAAATTATGACATTGCACACGGGTAAAGTAGAGTTGAGATGCAACGCACCCGTAACGTTTTCACTAAGTTTACCAGTGTAAAACTATATGGCACATCAAATTGCGCCTAGAATTCAAGATATTTTTTTTCCTCACTTGTCTTCAAATAAAGCACAAAACTCAATTCAACAAATACGCTACAAACCGACGAGGCGCTTTGTGCTAATTACCGGACGCTTTATTCAAGGCAAACATCTACAAAGGCAATTACCTGCGCATCAACCACTTTTCAAACGTATCACCGACGCGGCAATAATTGTTCTTGGTTCGATGGGGCATAAAGCGTGATTGGCATTACGGTATTGTAATTATTGTATAGAATTGGTTGCGGGAGTAGGATTTGAACCTACGACCTTCAGGTTATGAGCCTGACGAGCTACCGGGCTGCTCCATCCCGCGCCATAGGAGTATTGTCATCGCAGAGAGATACAAGATGTTATTTATTAGGTTTGGCGGTGACTTACTCTCCCACACCTTAAGATGCAGTACCATCAGCGCGACGGTGCTTAACGGCCGGGTTCGGAAAGGATCCGGGTGTTTCACTCGTGCTATGG
>CBFHNF010000011.1:0-85340 GCA_965657135.1 uncultured Paracoccaceae bacterium | reverse complement strand
TCACTCCAGACGCTAATCCAGACAATGTACAAATCATGATCAATACTGTACGCGAAACATAAAATTAATCAGGATCACTGGATGCGGAACATTCTGGAAATTTCTGCGCTGACAAAAACCTATGAAAATGGTTTTTCAGCGTTGTCTAACACGTCACTGTCTGTGCGAGAGGGTGAAATTCTAGCGTTGTTGGGGCCTAATGGCGCGGGTAAGACAACTTTGATATCCACTGTGTGTGGTGTGTCTGTGCCGACATCTGGACAAATACGGGTCGGCGGTTTTGATGTGCAAAGCCAGTATCGTGAGGCGCGAAAATTGATTGGTTTGGTGCCCCAGGAAATCACGCTTGAGCCGTTTGAAAAGGTGATCAACACAATCCGCTTTTCTAGAGGTTTGTTTGGAAAAACAAGAAACGATGACTATGTCGAAAAAGTGCTGTGCTCGCTGTCACTCTGGGACAAAAAAGATAGTCGTATAATGCAACTCTCAGGTGGCATGAAACGCCGTGTTTTGATTGCTAAAGCTTTGGCACACGAACCACGACTCTTGTTCTTAGACGAACCGACCGCTGGCGTAGATGTCGAACTGCGTCAAAGCATGTGGGCCGTGGTGGAAGAATTGCGCAAGGATGGCGTGACCATCATTCTAACGACGCATTATATTGAAGAAGCAGAGGCCATCGCTGATCGGATTGCTGTGATTGCCAAAGGCGGTATTCGATTGGTCGAAGAGAAATCTGCGCTTATGAAGCGCTTGGGTCAGAAATCACTTATCTTAGAGCTACAAACCCCAATGGGTGGCCTGCCAGACGCCTTACGTGATTTCGGTGTGATTTTGGGAGATGACAAATCGAAACTGATTTACAATTACGATACGCAAGCAGATCGCACCGGCATCGCACGTTTGATGACAGCCCTAAGTGAAAGTGGTGTTGTATTAAAAGATTTGCAAACCAATCAATCCTCGCTTGAGGACATATTCGTGAACCTCTTAAAGGAGGAGCAGAGATGAATTATCGTGCAGTTGGAGCCATCTACAAATTTGAAATGGCCAGGTTCTTTCGCACTTTGACGCAAAGTTTCATTTCACCAGTGATTTCAACATCGCTTTATTTTGTGGTTTTTGGGACGGCAATTGGGAGCCGGATTCAAGAGGTTGATGGCGTTAGCTATGGTGCGTTCATCGTGCCAGGGCTAATCATGCTAAGTGTGATGACACAGGCAACATCCAATGGATCATTTGGGATCTATTTTCCCAAGTTTATTGGTACGATATATGAATTGCTATCTGCTCCCATAAGTTTTCTTGAAATTTTGTTGGGATATGTAGGGGCGGCCGCCACGAAGGCCTTGTTTATCGGCTTAGTAATATTATTCACTTCTGCGTTCTTTGTGGAATTGGTTATTCAAAACCCTGGCGTGATGTTTTTATTCCTAATTTTGACCTGTATTTCGTTCTCTCTGTTAGGTTTTATTATCGGGATATGGGCGAAGAACTTTGAACAGTTACAGTTGGTGCCATTGCTTGTGGTGACGCCACTGGTGTTTTTGGGGGGGGCGTTTTACTCGACGTCGATGCTTCCGCCAGTTTGGCAGACGATTTCCATGTTTAATCCGGTGGTTTATTTAATTTCAGGATTTCGATGGGCATTTTTCGGTCTTGCGGATGTTCCCATTTTATACAGCTTGTTGGCAATCGGAGGTTTCACCGCTGCGTGTGTTGGGATTGTAGCCTGGATATTTGCCACTGGATGGCGATTACGTAGCTGATAAAGTAACAAATTAGGAATAATCGGGAAAAGATTTCGCATAAGACTTGTTTGTCGCGAATGTCGAGTTTACATCCCAGCCATGAAGTTAAGCTTACCCTTTTTTAAAAAATCACCCTCTGTGAACATTGTTCGATTACAGGGAACCATTGGTGTTGGTGGACGCAGTGCGTTGAATGATGCAGCACTGGCCCCGGTATTAGAACGTGCCTTTACCAAAGGAAGGCCAGCAGCGGTTGCGATCGTTGTGAATTCACCGGGAGGGTCGCCTGTTCAAAGTTCATTGATAGGTTCCCGCATCCGTCGCCTTGCAGCAGAAAAAGATGTCCCAGTTTTTGCATTTGTAGAAGACGTCGCGGCATCGGGTGGATATTGGTTGGCGTCTTGTGCAGATGAAATTTTTGCCGATCCAGCGTCTATCGTCGGATCAATTGGTGTCATCAGCGCAGGATTTGGTCTGCAGGATTTGATCGCCCGTTACGGTGTCGAACGACGCGTCTATACAGCGGGAAATTCAAAATCAATGTTAGATCCCTTTCGCGAAGAAAAGCAAGAAGATGTTGAACGCTTAACAGCAATACTGGGGGATGTTCACAACGTCTTTATTGAGCATGTCAATGCGATGCGGGGTGATACCATCACAGACGAAATAGACGTTTTTACGGGCGAAGTTTGGCTTGCCGAACGCGCAAAAGAACTGGGTTTGATAGATGGTATCGGACATATGGTGCCAACCTTAAAAGATCGCTTTGGTGACAAAGTAAAATTGCGTGTGATTGAACAAAAACGTTCGTTCTCGCAGCGGTTTGGGCTTTCAATTTCTGATAGTGTGGCTGGAACAATCGAAGAACGCGTCGCGTTTTCAAAATTTGGTTTGTGAGATGATTATCAAGGTCGTTTCCATATTTTTGATTGCAATGATTGTTTTGGCGATGTTTGGAAAGCTAAGATTTCCTGGGCAGGGAAAAATAAATGCGCGTAGGTGTCAGAAATGCAAGAAATTTTTGATTGGTACATCAGAGTGCAAATGTAAAAAGGGCTAATTAATGGTTTGGATAATGTCAGTTGTGGGGTTGGTCATCCTTCTCCTGTCAGGCGACTTGCTGGTTCGCGGCGCGGTCAACCTGAGTATGCGACTTGGCGTTCCAGCACTTATTGTTTCGTTGACAATTGTGGCCTTTGGAACCTCAGCGCCTGAACTGTTAATAGCGATCAGTGCGGTAGATGACGGTGCTTCAGGTATCGCGGTTGGGAACGTTATTGGATCCAATATTGCGAATATTTTTCTGGTTCTTGGGGTGCCTGCATTACTCTTTACGATGGACTTTTCCAAATGCGATACGCGTCGTGACTTCGCGATCATGTTGGTCGCAACAGTTGTGTTTATCATACTGGCCGCGACAGGCCAATTTGGCCGGTGGCAAGGTGGAATTCTCTTGATCATGCTTGCTGGCTTTCTGGGATCGGCCGTAGTGCGTGGACGGAATGGTGAGGGGACGTCAAATCCTGATGATGAAGAATTAGAGGGATTAGATCCAGGCTTACCGCTTTGGAAACTGATTGGGTTTCTTTTGCTGGGCCTAATTGGGCTGCCTTTAGGCGCCGATATTTTAGTTGATAACTCTGTATATATTGCGCGTGCGTATGGAATCAGCGAGGAGATCATTGGGCTGACGCTGATCGCCATCGGCACTTCTTTGCCAGAGCTGGCTACAACGGTCATGGCGGGCCTGCGTAAACAGGCAGAGGTGGCGTTGGGAAACGTCATTGGATCAAATATTTTCAATCTGTTGGGTATTATTGGCGTTACTACGCTATTCGGAACGATTGATGTTTCTCCCAGTTTTTACGAAGTTGATATCTGGGTCATGTTAGGAGCAGCTTTGGTTTTAACGCCTGTCGTATTTTTCAAATGGCCTTTGTCGCGTTTGTTCGGGGCGTTGTTTCTGGGGGCCTACACGCTATATCTTGGGTCTATGCTATAGCTGTAGGAGGACATGATGCGCGCATTGATCACGGGTGGGGCGAAACGTTTAGGGCGCGAAATTTCATTGTATCTGGCGAAGCGCGGGTATGACATCGCAATCCATTTCAATAGCTCTGCTGACGAAGCCGATCGATTGGTTTACGAAATTCGTGCACTTGGCCAAAAAGCTGTGGCATTGTCCGCTGATATCTTAAATGAGGCGCAGGTTGACTCATTGGTTTCTGCGGCGGGTGATGGGTTGGGTGGTTCATTGAACGTTCTTGTGAACAATGCCTCGATTTTTGAATATGACAATATTCACTCTGCAACACGCCAGTCCTGGGATCGTCACATTGAAAGTAATCTACGCGCACCGTTCGTGTTAACGCAAAATTTCGCGCAACAAATTCCAGATCCAATTTTGGATGAGAACTCAGAACCTGTCGCACAGGGATTGGTTGTGAATATGCTGGACCAGCGTGTGAAAAAGCTAACGCCTGAATTTAGTAGTTATACCATCGCTAAAATGGGTTTATGGGCTCTGACGCAAACATCGGCGCGGGCGTTGGCACCAAAAATTCGAGTGAATGCCATTGGTCCGGGGCCCACACTTAAAGGCGATCGCGAAGATCCGGTTCGTTATCGACATCAGCGCGATAATACTGTTCTGAACCGCGGGTCAAACCCATCTGATATTTCAGCAGCACTCGGATATTTTATTGATGCGCCGGCAGTGACAGGGCAACTTTTATGTGTTGATGGTGGCCAGCATTTGGGATGGAAAACGCCCGACATTTTGGGAATTGTGTAGTAAGTTTGCAATAGAACACGTTGAAGTTGTTCCACCTGTCAAAAAACTGTTAAACTTCTTTTGCAAAAACTTAAGAAAAACAATAGTTTGCCGAGTATAATTAAAAATAACATTTAAAAACAGTCGCTTAATAAAGTGCCTAATTTTTGTGCAAATCGGTGAACTAGCCTGAAAACAATGAAAAAATCACGATAAATGAAAGTTATACTCAGAGTTATCCACAGAAATAGTGGACAGCTTTTTACTTGTAATCAGCCTATAATCATTGCAGCGAGATCAGAATCAAGACTTCAGACGTAATTGAAATGCAACAGGGACAAACTCATTGAGTCTAACGGGAGTAAAATTAATACAAAAGTATGTTCGTCAGCTTGATGGATCGCCAGGCGTGTATCGCATGTTGGATGCTCAAGCCCGCGTTTTGTATGTGGGAAAGGCGCGTAATTTAAAAGCTAGGGTATCTAATTACGCACGTCCAACCGGTCATTCATCTCGCATTGTGCGCATGATTTCTGAAACTGCACAGATGATGTTTTTGACGACGCAGACGGAAACAGAGGCGTTGCTTCTTGAACAAAATCTGATCAAGCAACTCAAACCGCGATATAACGTGTTGTTACGTGATGACAAATCCTTTCCCAATATTTTGGTCACAACGGAACATGATTTTCCCCAAATCAAAAAACACCGTGGCGCGAAAAAGGAAAAGGGCGCCTATTATGGCCCTTTTGCAAGCGCAGGAGCAGTCAATAAATCCCTAAGTCAATTACAACGCGTGTTTCAGCTGCGAAACTGTTCGGATGCGATGTTTGAAACGCGGACCCGGCCTTGTTTACAATATCAAATCAAACGGTGTTCTGGCCCTTGTGTTGGACGGATCAGCGCCAAAGAATATCGCGCATCTGTAAAAGATGCGCAGCGATTTTTGTCTGGAAAATCGACCGAAATTCAAGCGAGCCTTGCAAATCAAATGGCAGAGGCAAGTGAAGCAATGGAATTTGAACGGGCAGCTGCATTGCGGGACCGTATTCGCGCAATGACACAAGTTCAATCTAACCAAGGCATTAATCCCCGTACCGTGAACGAAGCGGATGTTGTCGCCTTGCATATCGAAGGTGGACAAGCCTGTGTTCAAGTATTTTTTATCCGTGCAAATCAAAACTGGGGAAATCGCGATTTTTATCCAAGAATAAGCGCGGATCATTCTCATGCAGAAGTACTCGAGGCATTTGTCGGCCAATTTTATTCAAGCAAAGAAGCGCCGCGCCAACTGATATTGTCACATGACATCGAAAATGCGGATTTGGTGAGTGCTGCGCTTAGCGAAGAAGCTGGACGGAAAGTTGAGTTGTTATATCCTCATCGGGGTGAAAAATTTGAACTCGTCTCTGGAGCATTGCGCAACGCAAAAGAAAGTCTGGCATTGCGCATGTCGGAAACCGCAACGCAAGCAAAACTGTTACGTGGGGTGGCCGAGGCGTTTGACCTTGATGATGCACCTAAACGTATCGAAGTTTTTGATAACTCACATATTCAGGGTGCGCATGCCGTGGGTGCTATGATCGTATCAGGCCCTGAGGGATTTTTGAAAAACCAATATCGAAAATTCAACATTAAGGGTGACGATCTGACGCCCGGTGACGATTTTGGAATGATGAAAGAGGTCATGACGCGCCGTTTTACTCGTTTAATGAAAGAAGATCCAAACCGAACAACAGGAAACTGGCCCGACTTACTGCTTATTGACGGTGGCGCGGGACAAGTCAGCGCAGTTTCAGGAATATTGGAAACTTTGGGAATAGAAGACGTGCCGATAGTGGGCGTCGCAAAAGGCGTTGATCGCGATCATGGAAAGGAGGAGTTTTATATTCCAGGCCGATCTGTTTTTGCTTTGCAGCGCAATGATCCCGTCTTGTATTTTGTACAGCGTATGCGGGATGAAGCCCACCGTTTTGCGATTGGGACGCATCGTGCAAAACGTTCGAAGGCGATTTCTGCGAGCCCATTAGACGATATCACAGGCATTGGCGCATCACGAAAACGCGCATTATTGGCGCATTTCGGATCGGCTAAGGCGGTGTCACGGGCAAACCTGGCAGATTTGATTGCTGTAGAAGGAATTTCTGCAGCAATGGCCGAAAAAATTTATGATTTTTTCCATGAAAAAGGCTGATTAAGCGCTGATATGTTAGTGCACTGTTAATTTAACGTCGTTATTTTGCGGGGCACTACCGAGCGCACTAAATGTAGCGAATATTTTACCAATATTACAATTTTCCAATGAAATGCTTGGCATAAAGCGAGTCGACTGCTACATTATCTGCATTAGGAAGCTACTCACGGTGTGGCTATTTTAAGTGATTTTATAGACAAACTTATTATGGCCAAATACGGCATCCTGCCAGAAAGGCGCTGTCTTATTGCAGCGCCTTTTTTTAATTGGAAACTACGTTGATCAATGGGAAATCGTCGGCCAGTTTCATAAGCTCAGCTATATCTGCAACCACGACAGTGTGTTGAGGCATGTCTGGATCTGTGATTTTGAGATCAGTAAGTTGTGAATTTATTGTGTGGAATGCGCTGCGAAGCGTCGAAAGATCTGGTCGTGACGACAGCGATGCTTTGATTTTCAACCTGAGTGTATCGTGCTGGATAACACCGTTGTGCGCCACCTCTTCCAACTGAAGATATGTATCTATTTCATTGGAGTCGGGGAGTATGACAATGGCGACCTGAGCATGCTCGATCGAAGTGGCGCCTTTCAGTTCAATACCCTTTGCCTCCCAAACGATGCGGGTCACGTCGTTTTGTTGTTTCACAATTGATGCACGATTCTGTTCAGCGGACACCTGTTGTCCCAATATGCCGACGTTGTTTGAAAAAGCAGCGACAAAGTGGTCCTCGCGATAGGCTAAACGCATGATTTGTACGATCGACGAAGAAAAGACCTCTGCTCCGTTCTCAGAAATAGAAAGATCGCGTATGGTAACGTCATAACGATTTGGAAAACCGCTTTGCGATATATCGGAATAGGCAACGTCTGTGGCTTCAGCCCGTATAAACTGTTCGATCTTGTCCTGATTTGAACCCGCGAGCCAAAACCAATGTATACTCCATAAAACTGCAAAGGTCAGTGTAATCACAATTATTCGTAACATGGCGCTCTCTTTTCCTTTGTTCAATTACGCGTTAGACGGGGGCAAAGACAAGGTAAGAGGCAAAATAATGTGGGTTTTTGGTTATGGGTCACTATTGTGGAACCCGGGGTTTCCATTCATTGACCAGCGGCCTGCGAAATTAACGGGGTATCGTCGGTCGTTTTCGATGCGTTCGATACACCATCGGGGAACTGTCGAAGATCCGGGGCTTGTACTGGCGTTAGATTTGAAACCCGATGTCGTTTGCGACGGCATAGCGTTTTTGGTTGCGCCAGAGAAGTGTGCGGACACGCTGGAATATTTACGTGAACGAGAGTTGATTTCGTCTGCCTATATTGAAAAAAACCTTATCATCCATGTAAAAGGTATTGGTGATGTCGAATCTGTTGTCTACGTAATTGATGAATCACATGAGCAATATTGCAATTTACCATTGAAAGAACAGGCGCACATCATTGCACATGCCGTTGGTGGACGCGGGCCGAATTGGGAATATTTGCGAAACACTGTAAATTTTTTGAACGAATCGAAGATATATGATGCGGACTTGCAATGGTTAGAGGAAGAAGTCACTAAAATTCGTGGACTGTGACTTGGCGAACCTAAATATAGTGAGTAGAATACACACAATTACTAATAGTAGTGAGGGCTGTCCCGTATGGACAAGCAGGCATTAGAGACAGAACTTCATTTTTCCCAACCTATTCGCCAGATCATCATGATGATGCTGGCAATCGGTTTGGCGAGCGCTGGAGTATTCTTAGCGCTGAACGATGTGATCGCAATTGTAACTGCGAACCTTTATTTAAATGGATTCATTTTCTTTGTCTTCTGTGTCGGGATTATCAGCTGTTTTGTCCAGGTTTTTCAGCTGATCTATTCGGTACGATGGATCGAAAGTTTTGCGAATAATCCCAGTCATCCGTCGCGCCCGCCTCAAATTTTAGTGTCCCTAGCCACGTTATTGCGCGCGCGTGGATCGCGGATGCAAATAAATGCATCATCCACGCGGTCCATTTTGGATTCAGTGGCGACGCGGATTGAAGAAGCGCGCGAAATTACGCGTTATATTGTGAACCTATTGATCTTTCTTGGATTGTTGGGAACCTTTTACGGCCTAGCGACAACGGTACCGTCCCTTGTTGAAACGATACGTTCACTTGCCCCAGAAGATGGAGAGAGTGGGTTTGAGGTCTTTAACCGCCTGATGAATGGTCTTGAAGGACAGTTAAACGGTATGGGGGTTGCCTTTTCTTCTTCCTTACTTGGATTGGCTGGATCACTCTTGGTGGGGTTGTTAGAACTTTTTGCAGGTCACGGCCAAAATCGTTTTTACCGCGAACTTGAAGAATGGTTGTCATCGATCACCCGCTTGGGGTTCTCTTCCGGAGAAGGAGAGACATCGACCGAAAACGCATTGTTCACCGCTGTTTTGGATCAAATGTCAGAGCAAATGGACGCGATGCGCGTCATGTTTGCACAATCAGATGCAACACGAACGATGGTTGATGGGAAAATAGGGAATCTTGCGGATACCCTTTCAAAACTAACAACTCAATTAGAACAAAGCGCACCGAGTAACACGGCTCTGGAACGAGTGGCAGAAGGTCAGGAAAAGCTGTTAGAGGTTTTGGGCAATATGGAGAAGAACGATGCCGTTGACGCCGAAAGTCGCATGCGACTGCGTTCAATCGACGTTCAAATGTTGCACTTGATGGAGGATCTGGCCGCGGGTCGCCAAGAAACGATTGCTTCAATCCGTGCTGATGTCCATGCATTGACCAATGCGTTAGTTCAGGCTACCGCGGAAATTGAAGCCTCTGGCAAGCCGCGTCGATAAAGAGGCGCATCATGGCATTATCACGCAGAACGGGACAACGATTTCAGGGATCAATCTGGCCCGGATTTGTGGATGCAATGACTGGTCTTTTGCTAGTTCTGATGTTCGTTTTGACCATCTTTATGGTCATTCAATTCGTTTTACGTGAAACTATTACTGGCCAAGAAACTGAACTGAATACCTTGAGCGCTGAGATAGCAGCCATCGCAGAAGCACTGGGATTAGAGCAAGATCGCGTCAAATCGCTAGAGACTGAATTGGGAATGCTCTCCACAAATCTTAGCGATGCTGAAACACAGGTGGCCGCACAATCTGCACTGATCGCGGAACTTAGCGACGAACGCGATCTCGCGGCAACCGCATTGTCGGATGCAAATTCAAAAATTACGGCATTTGAGGCGCAGGTTGCAGGTTTGCTGGCATCTCAACAAGAAAACATCGCCGCTATCCAATCGCTTGAAGATCGTCGTGATACGTTGATGAGTGAGGCAGAAGCGCTTAACCTGGCGCTTGCTCAGGCACGTGATGAAATTGATCTCGCAGTTGAAGAAGCGCGTCGTAAAGCAAGTGAAAGAGAATCTCTAGAGGCATTAATTGCATCTTTGCGCAAAGATAAGGCAGATGCATCATCCACGATCGATGAACAAGCACAGCGTTTAGAGGAAATGACGACTCAACTGAGCGATGCTGAGGCTGCAAAGTTGGTTTCAACAGCCGCGGCAGATGAATTGCGAAAGCGCTTGGAAAACGCAAATGCTGAACTGACCGCCATGACATTAGCCCTGGAAGAGCAGCGCAAAAAGGCCGAGGACACACTTACGTTGTTGGCCGCGGCAAATGCATCAAAGGAAAGTGTCGAAAAAAAACTGCAAGAGGCACTCATTACAATTCGAGCTATGGATCGAGAACAGAGCGAGCGTTTGGATAGCGTTGAAGATGTAAGGAAAGCCGCAGATCAAGAAGTCCAGCGGTTACAAATCGCTTTGGCGGCATCACTGGCACGGCAGGATGAAATGGCCCGTAATCTAGAAGCAGTTAATAACTTGCTGAACGAGGCCAACACAAGAGCGCGCGCACAGTCTACAGAATTGAGTGAAATTCAAAGTGATCTGGCCCGAGCGTTGTTAGATTTGGAAAATCAACGCGATGCAACAGAGGGCGCAATCACCCAAAAAGATCGTGCAGAGGACCGCATTGCAGAGTTGGAAAACGTACTTGAACAGCTCGCCGGGCAAAACGAAGGCGCGTTGAAATCGCTTGAACAGCAGCTGGCAGAAGCGCTTGCCGCCAAGGTTGCTGCAGAAAGTGATCGCCAAAATCTAACGGACGATTTACAAGCTGCGCTTGCTGCGCGTTTGGCTGCTGATGAATTGGCTGACGAGCGTCTAAGTGCGATCGAGCAGCGTGATATTCTACTGGCCCAAGCACGCGAGACCCTAGGGGTATCTGAAAACCTATCTGAAAAACGTGCAAACGAATTGATTGAGGCTGCTAAGCAACAAGAGTTGCTGAATCAGCAGGTGGCAACGCTGCGTGCTGAACTAGGTCAACTGCAGGAATTACTCGCACAATCAGAACAAAAGGATGTGGACTCTCAAATTCAGTTGCAAAACCTCGGCAATCGATTGAATGCCGCGCTCGCACGCGCTGCTTCAGAGGAACGCAAACGCCGTAAATTAGAGGAAGCAGAGCGAATCCGATTAGAAGCAGAGGCGAAAAAACTTGAAGAAGAGCGGAATCAATTGGCGGACCAAGCCGCGGATTTGGCAAATTATAAATCCGAATTTTTTGGGCGTCTGCGCGAAATATTGGCTGGTCAAGAAGGCGTGAAAATCGTTGGGGACAGATTTGTATTTTCCTCTGAAGTGCTTTTTGATCCAGGTGCCGCGAGTTTATCCGAGGAAGGTCAGTTGGAAATCGACAAGGTTGCGAATATCTTGCTGGGCGTAAAGAATAGCATTCCGAGCACGATTGAATGGATCATCAGGGTTGATGGTCATACGGATAATGTTCCGCTGTCGGGCACCGGAGAATTCCGTGATAATTGGGAACTCAGCCAAGCGCGCGCTTTATCCGTGGTACGCTATATGGTTGAGGCACTTCAATTTCCTGCGGATCGGATGGCCGCAAATGGGTTTGGAGAGTTTCAGCCCGTAAATGAAGATGATACGCCCGAGGCGCGCGCTCAAAATCGACGGATCGAAATCAAGCTCACGGAACGATAAGCTCGGTTTTAAGTTCAGAAATGATTTCATTGTTTCGCATCATCACCGCCCGTGCACGGTAGGTGCCTGATCGCCAATATTTACGGGTCCGTTTTTTACCGCCAGATCTAATTAACTGTGCTTGGTTTCGATCTAGCTTAACTGTGTGTTCAAAAACGAGCGATTTGGGTCCATGAATTTCTATCGAGATGGCATCTCCAGAAAGTGCATCATATCCAAATGCGCTGACGACAATTGCAGGGCTGGTATTTGTAATTGGCTGGGATGGACGGCCAAAACGGTGCGTTTCGACCTGGGGCAATGTTTCAAAAAACCGCAAACTCAGTAGTCCACCCTCAACATAGTTTACTGGTTGGCTCTAAAGTGTTTCAGATGCAGCGTCACACGTGGAGCGCCCGCGTGGAGTAAAGGGATCAATGCGATTGCCTTTTCTGCGAACACTGACGTGGACATGCGGAAATTGTGTTCGGCCAGACAATCCAATTTTCCCAAGCACGGATCCTTGTTGTACAGTGTCAACAACACGCACCGCAATTGATCCATTTTTAAGGTGGCAATATTGGATTTCCCATCCCCCAGAATGCGCCACAACGACACCATTACCGCATTCTTGGCCCTTCACGTTATCGGCGTTGTTGCTAGAATAGGGAACATCCTGTATCCCGTCGCGCAGGGCTTTTATTGTTCCCGGTGCGCTTGCGATTACATTTACACCGGTTGGTATTTTTAACGGATTGCGAATGGCAAAATCTGTTCCTGAATGCCAATCATATGTTTAGGGTCCACATCGCATATCGGATGCGTTTTTTGACGGATCATGATCCATGTATTGTTGGATGTAACAGTGGGTTTCCATGTCGCAATCGACAGGTAAGCCAAGTGTGAAGTCTTGGGCTGATAATAACAAAGGGGCGACACAAGACGCCCCAAGGAAGTTTATGAAAAAGCCTTTGATCAATCAGCCGTCAATAGCGGAGGTTTCGAACCCGTGATTTGGCGCTTTTGTGGCCCTCTGATGTCTAATTTCAGTTCGCCATCCCGCACGGTCACGCGCACCAATCCGCCTTTTATCAATTTGCCAAACAGCAATTCTTCGGCCAATGGACGTTTGATGTGTTCTTGGATAATGCGCGCAAGAGGACGTGCGCCCATACGATCGTCATACCCTTTGTCGCCTAACCATTCAGCAGCAGATTTTGTAAGTTCGATTGAAACATCGCGATCCATCAATTGTGCCTCAAGCTGAAGAACAAATTTTTCAACGACTTTTAGGATCACTTCTTTTGGCAATGCGCCAAAGCTAATGACCGCGTCCAATCTATTGCGGAACTCGGGAGTGAATGTCCGTTCAATCGCAGCAGTATCTTCGCCTTCACGACGTGCGCGTCCAAACCCAACGGCCGCTTTGGCTTGTTCTGCTGCACCAGCGTTCGACGTCATGATCAGGATCACATTACGGAAATCTACGGATCGACCGTTGTGATCGGTTAAGGTGCCATGATCCATAACCTGCAGAAGAACGTTGTAAACATCAGGGTGCGCTTTTTCGATTTCGTCCAACAGCAAAACGCAATGAGGATGTTGATCGATACCATCGGTCAGTTGCCCACCCTGATCAAAACCAACGTAACCGGGGGGCGCACCAATCAAACGGCTGACAGCGTGCTTTTCCATATACTCGGACATGTCGAAACGCAAAAGTTCGACGCCAAGGGTATCCGCAAGCTGTTTGGCAACTTCGGTTTTACCAACACCGGTTGGTCCTGCGAATAGGTAATTTCCAATTGGCTTCTCGGGTTCGCGCAGACCAGCACGCGCCAACTTGATTGCAGAGGCCAAAGCCTCAATCGCATCGTCCTGGCCGAACACAACATGTTTTAGGTTCTTTTCTAAATCACGCAGGACAACAGTGTCATCTTTGTTCACAGTTTTTGATGGGATGCGTGCAATTTTGGCAACCACATCTTCGATTTCTTTTAGACCGATTGTTTTGCGCCGTTTGCTTTCTGGTAGCAAATGCTGAGCTGCGCCAGCCTCATCTATGACATCAATTGCCTTGTCTGGCAATTTGCGATCCGTGATATAGCGTGCCGCAAGTTCCACAGAGGCTTTTACAGCGTCAGCGGTATATTTGATGCCGTGATGTTCTTCGAAATATCCTTTGATCCCTTTCAGGATCTTAATCGCGTCCTGAACACTTGGTTCATTCACATCGATTTTTTGGAAGCGGCGACTGAGGGCGCGGTCTTTTTCGAAATGCTGACGAAATTCTTTGTAGGTTGTTGAACCCATCGTACGCAATTTTCCGCCTTGCAGCGCCGGTTTCAGCAAATTAGATGCATCCATTGCTCCGCCTGATGTTGCCCCCGCACCAATAACAGTGTGGATTTCATCGATAAACAAAACTGAATCGGGATGTTCTTCTAATTCTGTCACAACCGCCTTTAGGCGTTCTTCGAAATCACCGCGATACCGCGTACCAGCCAAGAGAGCACCCATATCAAGTGAGAAAATTGTCGTGCCTTTCAAAACGTTGGGTATTTCACCCGATACAATTTTTCGCGCTAGGCCTTCGGCAATCGCTGTTTTTCCAACGCCTGGGTCCCCCACTAACAGAGGGTTGTTTTTTCGGCGGCGACACAAAACTTGAACGCAGCGCTCAACTTCTTTTTCGCGTCCGATCAATGGATCAATGTCGCCCTCTTTGGCTTTGGCATTCAAATCAACGCAATATTTTTGCAATGCGCTCTCTTTTTTGTCGCCATCAGGTGTCGCACTCTCGCCCAACTGACTTTCTTCGCCAATAGCATCAGCACCTGCAACAGGGCGGCTTTCGCCAAAGCTGGGGTTCTTGGCCACACCGTGAGAGATAAAATTCACAGCGTCGTAACGGGTCATTCCAAGATCCTGAAGAAAGAACGCAGCATTTGATTCGCGTTCCGCAAACATGGCAACCAAGACGTTTGCGCCCGTGACTTCTGTGCGCCCTGAGGATTGCACATGAATCAACGCACGTTGAATGACACGTTGAAACGCAGCCGTAGGCGCTGCCTCGGCTCCATCGACTTCCGTAATCAAAGAAGTTAAATCTTCATCAAGATATTCAATCAATGTTTCGCGCAGCGCCGGTACACTCACGTCACACGCAAGCAATACACGCTCCGCATCAGGCTCGTCCAAGAGCGCAAGTAGTAGATGCTCTAGCGTGGCATATTCATGCTGTCTGTCATTTGCGAGTGCCAGTGAAGAGTGGATCGCGTGTTCTAGTGTTGGAGAAAATGAAGGCATTGCCGCGCTCCTTTCTATGCTCGATCGCCGTTCGGCTTCATCATGTGTCTTGTTACTAAGTTTGGTCGCTTCTGTTCAGTGTTCAAGGCTTGATTTTACGAATTCCGTAGTTTTCTACAGAAAAGCCTTAATTTTCGGCGTATATTCCTTAGAAGTTATCTTTTCTTGACCGGATTTCGGCGAATACTTCGGCATCTGTGGCGTTTTGCATGCTCAGATGCGCTCGGATGTTGCGGTCGTGAGGGCGCAAAAAGGGATTCGTTCGTTTTTCTTCACCCAAATTGCTTGGAACCGTTGGGATATTATTTTGACGGTCTTCTTCAATACGTTTAATGCGTCGTAGAAGTTCAGGGTTTTCTGGATCAATCGTTTGGGCAAAACGGGCGTTTGCGAGAGTGTATTCATGTCCTGAACATACTGTTGTCGAATCTGGTAATGCAGAAATTTTTGATAAACTCGTCCACATCGTTTCCGCGCTGCCCTCAAACAGTCGCCCGCACCCAAGTGCCATGAGGCTATCCGCCGTAAATACGATGCCTTGGTCAGGGAAGTGAACCGCGATGTGACCTATGGTGTGGCCAGATACATCCATTACGACCCCACTTACCGATCCCAAGGCGATCGTATCGCCTTCAGAAACTGCAAGATCCAAGTGAGGTAATCGTTCTGCGTCGGCCTTGGCGCCAATGACTACGGGCTTATGTTCGACTAAGATTTCGGGCAAACCTTGGACATGATCGGGATGGTGATGGGTTAACAGCACGTGCGAAATGCTCCACCCTTTGGCATTCACAACGTCAAGGATGGGTGCTGCTTCTGGCACGTCTACTAATAATGTCGTACCATCATTTGCGTCATGCATTAAAAATGCATAGTTATCTGATAAACAGGGAACGGTGATAAGTTCGAAGGCCATGGTCAATCCATTTGTTTAAGTGCATCATGGGGTCAGCTTTGCGGAAGATGTGAGAAGGTGCAATGCATCTTGATGTGCAGGATCTAAAAAATTTTTATTACCGCCAATCGCTTGGGCGGGCAGTGCAACGTGTGGTTCGCAAAGAAGTTGTGCGCCATTGGCCAGATACCACGGCACAAACGGTGGTTGGGTTTGGGTTTTCCGTGCCTCTCTTACGTCCCTTTCTGGCTAAATCACGGCGGGTCATTGCATTGATGCCAGGTCCACAGGGCGTCATGCATTGGCCCGATGGCGCCCCAAATGTTTCCGTCATAACGGATGAATTTTCTTGGCCGCTTGAGACAGGGCATGTCGACAGGCTTGTTCTATTTCATGGGTTGGAGAATTGTGAACACCCAGCGTTTATGTTGGAAGAGGCGCGGCGCGTTTTGGGACCAGGCGGCCGCGTTTTATTCATCGTCCCAAATCGTGCGGGGATATGGTCACGAACCGATGCGACTCCATTTGGATATGGTCGACCCTATTCTCTGGGGCAGCTTGAAACTCAATTGCGCGTAAACGGTTTTTCACCTGAGCGCCATTCCACAACCTTATTCGCATTACCTTCGCATAATCGTAGTTGGCAAAAAACAGCCCCCTTTTTCGAAGCAATCGGACCGCGGTTACCCTTTGCCGCCGGCGGACTGATCATGGTTGAAGCAAGTAAACGGCCCAATCACAAAGCGGGCACGCCAGTCATAAATTTGACTTCAGAACGCCTTGGGGCGCTAACTGGCTTGGGAGCGAAACAAGCAAAGCCCGTGATTTCTCCGCGTCGACCTTAGGCGGATTGGTGGGTCAAGATTCGCCTTAAACGTGGTTTTCGTGATGAAATTATTATAAATTTGGTCGCGCAGATGGTCGCACTTTGACTAAACCCCTTTTTTCAAAGGAAATCATGCTGAAAAAAACTTTGTTATTAATGTTGCTTGGTTGGGAATGCTCTGCTAAATCCGCGACGGATCACTGTTTTGCATGATGCAACTTATTGAAACTATCCCAGATGTGTACCTGTGTGTGCAAATCATTGGGACAAACATCGAAAGGGTGGACGTGTCCGAACCAACTTCGATCTCCTCAGGCATAGCCGCGCGTTATGCGACGGCAATCTTTGAACTCGCAAAAGATGAGTCTGGAATAGCCACATTGGAAAGTAACGTCGTGGAACTAACATCAGCGCTTGAAATAAGCCCTGAGTTAAACGACCTGATTAGTTCACCTGTGTATTCTCGCGAAGAGCAGCGTGCAGCAATTTCAGCAGTAGCCGCGAAAATGAAACTTATGCCAACGCTTGCCAACGCTTTGTCACTCATGGCTGATAAACGCCGCTTGTTTGTACTGCCCGCTCTGACTGGGCAATTACGCGCATTGATCGCCGAAGAAAAAGGCGAAGCCACAGCCGAGGTGATCTCGGCAAAAGCGATGACAAAAACACAAATTGAAAAATTGGCCAAAGCGATCAAAGAACGCATTGGCAAAGATGTGAATATCGACGCGTCTGTTGATGAGGAAATCATCGGCGGGCTTGTCGTTAAAGTGGGCTCCAAAATGATCGATACGTCGATACGCTCCAAACTAAACTCCCTTCAGAATGTAATGAAAGAGGTCGGATAAATGGGTATCCAAGCAGCCGAAATTTCTGCGATCCTTAAGGACCAGATCAAGAACTTTGGCCAAGAAGCCGAAGTGGCCGAAGTCGGTCGTGTATTGTCCGTCGGTGACGGTATTGCGCGTGTTCACGGTTTAGACAATGTTCAAGCCGGTGAAATGGTCGAATTTCCCGGTAACATCCAAGGTATGGCGTTGAACCTTGAAAGCGACAACGTAGGTGTCGTTATCTTCGGTTCCGACCGCGACATCAAAGAGGGTGACGTTGTAAAGCGCACAAACTCTATCGTGGACGTGCCTGCGGGCATGGGACTACTGGGCCGCGTCGTTGACGGTTTGGGTAACCCAATCGATGGGAAAGGCGCAATCGACTCTACTGAGCGCCGCGTTGCTGACGTTAAGGCGCCGGGCATCATCCCGCGTAAATCGGTTCACGAACCGATGGCGACTGGCCTTAAATCTGTTGACGCGATGATCCCAATTGGCCGCGGCCAGCGTGAATTGATCATTGGCGACCGTCAGACTGGTAAAACAGCTGTGGCCTTAGACACCATTCTAAACCAAAAAACATACAACGACGCAGCTGGCGATGACGAAAGCAAAAAGCTTTACTGCATCTACGTTGCGGTTGGTCAGAAGCGTTCAACAGTTGCTCAGCTTGTTAAAAAGCTAGAGGAAAGTGGCGCGATTGAGTACACAATCGTTGTTGCAGCAACAGCATCAGATCCTGCGCCTATGCAGTTCTTGGCGCCATATGCCGCGACCGCCATGGCGGAATATTTCCGTGACAACGGTAAGCACGCATTGATCATTTACGATGACCTTTCTAAACAAGCTGTTTCTTACCGTCAGATGTCGCTTCTACTTCGTCGTCCTCCTGGACGTGAAGCGTATCCTGGTGACGTTTTCTATCTTCACTCACGTCTATTGGAACGTTCAGCAAAGTTGAACGAAGATCACGGTGCGGGTTCTTTGACGGCTCTGCCTATCATCGAAACACAGGGCGGCGACGTTTCTGCGTTTATTCCTACAAACGTGATTTCGATCACAGACGGTCAGATTTTCTTGGAAACTGAATTGTTCTACCAAGGTATCCGTCCAGCGGTGAACACAGGTTTGTCGGTTTCTCGTGTTGGTTCATCTGCGCAAACAAACGCGATGAAATCAGTCGCGGGCCCGGTTAAACTTTCACTTGCTCAGTATCGTGAGATGGCGGCTTTCGCTCAGTTTGGTTCAGACCTAGACGCAGCAACACAGCAGCTATTGAATCGCGGCGCGCGCCTGACCGAACTAATGAAGCAGCCGCAGTATTCGCCGTTGACGAACGCAGAAATCGTTTGTCTGATCTTCGCGGGTACAAACGGATACTTGGACAGTGTTGCCGTGAACCAAGTTGGTCGTTTCGAAGCAGGCCTATTAGCGCACCTACGCGGTAAGCATGCAGACCTATTGGACTACATCACAAACGACGATCCAAAAATCAAAGGCGAAGCTGAGACAAAAATCCGCGCCGCGTTGGATGAATTCGCCGCAGATTTCGCATAAGGGGACGAGGCTATGCCAAGTCTGAAGGACTTAAAAAACCGGATCGAGAGTGTTAAGAACACTCGTAAGATCACCAAAGCCATGCAGATGGTCGCGGCAGCAAAATTGCGCCGTGCCCAAGAAGCAGCTGAGGCCGGTCGTCCCTATGCAGAGCGTTTTAACGCGGTATTGGGATCACTTGCAGCATCTGTTGGCGGCTCGGAATCTGCTCCGATGCTGTTGCGCGGTACGGGATCTGATCAAACCCACCTGCTGGTTGTCATGACTGCAGAGCGGGGTTTGTGCGGTGGTTTCAATTCAAACATCGCAAAACTAGCAAAACAGCACGCAGCCGAACTTGTTGCTGCGGGCAAAACGGTAAAGATCATCACGGTTGGCAAAAAGGGTCGCGATAGCATGAAGCGCGACCTTGGCGACCACTATATCGACCACGTTGATCTTTCTGAAGTTAAGCGCATTGGATATGCAAACGCGCAAGATATCGCAAAAGGTGTCCTATCTCGCTTCGAGGCAGGAGAATTCGACGTCGCAACTATTTTCTATGCACGATTTGTGAACGTCGTTAGCCAAATCCCAACTGCACAGCAAATCATCCCAGCGTCCTTCGAGGTCGCAGAGAATGGTGTAACTGCAACGCTATATGACTACGAGCCAGACGAAGAGGCCATTTTGGCAGATCTTCTTCCACGTGGTGTGGCAACGCAGGTTTTTTCGGCAATGTTGGAAAATGGTGCATCTGAGCAGGGCGCTCGGATGTCTGCGATGGACAACGCGACCCGCAATGCGGGCGATATGATCGACAAACTGACAATTGAATACAACCGCTCACGTCAGGCTGTCATTACCAATGAGCTAATTGAAATCATCTCGGGCGCTGAAGCGCTCTAAGAACCGGAGACGAAATTATGGCAAACGCAAAAGGCAAAATCACTCAGGTGATCGGCGCCGTTGTGGACGTGCAGTTCGACGATCAACTACCAGAGATCTTGAACGCGCTAAACACAGATAACAATGGCAAAAAACTGGTTCTGGAAGTTGCCCAGCACCTAGGAGAAAACACCGTACGTACGATTGCGATGGACGCGACTGAAGGTCTTGTTCGCGGTCAAGCGGTCGAAGACACAAACGGCCCAATCTCAGTCCCAGTTGGAAACGCAACATTGGGACGCATTCTGAACGTTGTTGGTGAACCAATCGACGAACAAGGTCCTGTGAATGCGGAAGAAACACGTTCAATCCACCAACCAGCACCTGAATTCAGCGAACAGTCAACTGAATCAGAGATCTTGGTAACAGGGATCAAAGTTATCGATCTTCTCGCGCCTTATGCTAAGGGTGGTAAGATTGGTCTTTTCGGTGGTGCCGGAGTTGGTAAAACCGTTTTGATTATGGAGTTGATCAACAACATCGCAAAAGTGCACTCAGGTTTCTCAGTGTTCGCGGGTGTTGGTGAACGTACACGTGAAGGGAACGACCTTTACCACGAAATGATCGAATCAAACGTGATTAAACCTGACAATCTATCTGAATCGCAGGTGGCACTGGTTTATGGTCAGATGAACGAACCTCCCGGAGCGCGTGCGCGTGTTGCATTGACAGGTTTGACATTGGCTGAACAGTTCCGTGACCAGTCAGGTACAGACGTTTTGTTCTTTGTTGACAACATCTTCCGCTTTACACAAGCCGGATCTGAGGTGTCTGCTCTCTTGGGTCGTATCCCATCTGCTGTGGGTTATCAGCCAACTTTGGCGACGGACATGGGTGCGATGCAGGAACGCATTACATCAACCAAAAACGGTTCGATTACATCGATCCAAGCGGTTTATGTTCCAGCGGATGACCTTACTGACCCGGCGCCTGCGACAACATTTGCGCACTTGGACGCGACAACTGTTTTGTCACGTGCGATTTCAGAGCTTGGTATTTATCCTGCGGTTGACCCACTAGACTCATCATCTCGTCTGATGGACCCATCAGTTGTTGGTGAAGAGCACTATGAAGTTGCGCGTTCCGTGCAAGGGATTTTGCAGCGTTATAAGTCACTTCAAGACATCATCGCGATTTTGGGTATGGACGAATTGTCAGAAGAAGACAAACTGACAGTTGCACGTGCACGTAAGATCCAGCGTTTCTTGTCACAGCCATTCGACGTTGCGAAAGTGTTTACTGGTTCTGACGGTGTTCAGGTTCCACTTGATGACACTATTTCATCGTTCAAAGCTGTTGTTGCTGGCGAATACGATCACTTGCCTGAAGGTGCTTTCTACATGGTTGGTGGCATCAACGACGTGATCGCAAAAGCCGAAAAAATGGCTGCTGACGCGGCCTAAAGGAGGCCTAAATGGCAGACACAATGCATTTTGACCTAGTCAGCCCAGAGCGCCGCGTGGCGTCGCTCGAGGTGACTTCGGTTCAGATCCCAGGTGCGGATGGTGACATGACTGCAATGCCAGGGCATGCTCCGCTGATCACAACGCTTCGCCCAGGCATTTTGCGTGTCGAAAGCGCTGGCGGAACGCATGAATATGTGGTGACGGGCGGCTTTGCAGAAATCGGTGAAAACCTGTCGGTTTTGGCAGAGAATGCTTTGCTCCGTGAGGACATGACACAAGAAACATTCGATGCGATTGTTGAAGAGGCGCGCGCCGCTTTGAACACAGCAAAAGAGTTTTTTGTAAATGAACCCGGCCCTGTTGATGATGCAGCAAAGCTGTTGTCAGATATGGTGGCAATGGGTGGTGAAATTGGCCTAAACGCCAATAACTAACCTAACAAAATGACCAAAAATTAGACCCGCAACACATTATGTGCTGCGGGTTTTTTTGTACCTCTGTATCACGTCGGTGTTGTGTCGGTAATTCGTTGGTCCTTTGTCATTATCTACGCGCCATCATCGCAAGGCGTATCAGGCTACGTTCCACCAATTCCATCGCAGGGGCACGTTGCCCAGCCGAACGTAATTGCAAATCCAAGTCAGTTAGGATGCTTAGGGCATCTTGTAATTTTCGCCCGCCCCAATGCTGCGCCTGTCGTACGATCATATCTCGACGTGGTCCAAACACTGGTGGACGAAGTTTCCCAACTCCGCTGGCCGCGCCACCTGGATCGCTGGCGGCAGAGAAAAGTGTTTTAAAATGCCGTGCGGCCCCGATGGTCAGGGTGACAGGTTGCATGCCTTGATCTTTTAATCGCTTCATCACAGGTCCAATTTGATTCGTGCGACCACTTGCGACAATGTTTAGGATATCATCGAGTTCTGCTTCGGCTGAGGCTGGCGCACAGGCGTCTATTTCTGCCACATTTAGGGGAGTATCATCTTGGAACTTGTATAATGCTATCTTCTCTAGCGTTTGTCGAAAATCTCCAGGCTCTAAATCGCGGGCAAGAGCGTTCAATGAATCCATTGCTTCTGTGGCAATATGCTGTAGCCCTGCATTTTTCAAATCAGATTCGATTTCGGCGCGCGTTGGTGGGTTATCATAAATTGGGGCGCATTTTGCAGTTGGATGCGCCTCGAACCCTTTACGCAGTGATGAGCTAGGTTTTAACTGACCTGCGGTTACAACGATAGTTGCGTCCCCCATTTCCCATGCTTCAATTCCATCTAGCACAATTTTTGAAACTGCGTCTGCTGCATCTTCTATAAAAACAGCACGTTGACCGGGAAAGAACCCTTTTGCCTTGAGTGCATCTTGTAAGATAGCGGGCTCTTTTTTTAGCTCATTTGCACCAAAGCGGGCTAAACGCATTTCTTGGTCTGCATTTGGGCCCAACAGATTTTTTAGAAATTCTTCACGTTTCAGCGCCACGCGCATAGCGTCGGCACCATAGAACAAAATAGCAGAAGTGCGGGAGTCGGGCTGTGCAACGATCGCAGAAATATCGCGTCCGTTTAATTTCATTTCGCACCATAGAACGTAAGATCGCGTACCACTAGGTCTGCTAGCTGCGTCATCAGTCTGCGTTCAGCATTACGCGCCGCCGCCTGCGTTGCTGCTGATGATCCATTAGTGGAATAGCTGACAAATGCATTTCGGTTTTGAGAATAAACAACCTCTTTGCTCTCTAAATCGCGCAACATATATGTGACGGAACCTTCCACCTGTCGCCTCAGTGCTGACCCAGAGGCAGAAATCGCAGAGCTATTTGCCGAGGTGCTGAGTTTATAAGTTAATCCATAGGATGGATCTGACGCATTGGCCGCCAATCGATCCTCAAGTGCATTTCGAAAGTAATAAGATTTCCGATCACGCGGACTTTCCAGCGAGATGGAGTACAAAATTCCTGACTCAGATGTCGCATTATGTGCAGGTTGCAAAGTGCAACCCGCAAGAAGTGCGCCACTTAGACATAAAAAAGTTCTTCGGTTAGACAACCACATTCACGATCCGTCCGGGGACAACGATCACTTTTTTGGGGCTTGCCCCGTCAAGTGCCCGCACTACAGCATCCTGCGCAAGAGCAAGTTTTTCAACCTCTTCTTTTGGCATGTCTTTGGCCACGTTGATTTCCGCGCGTCGTTTTCCGTTTACTTGGATCGGCATAGTAACTTCGTCATCTACTAATAACGCAGGATCCGCTTTGGGCCATGATGCGTTGATAAGCAATCCATCACCCCCCAACATTGACCAAACTTCTTCGGCCAAATGTGGGGTCATCGGGGCCATCATCTGCGCCAATGTGCGCATTGCCATCGCTTTGGTTTCTGATCCCGCCTTGGATTTCGCGACTGTGTTCGTAAACCCGTACAACCGCGCAATTGCTGCGTTAAATCCAAAGCTTTCGATGCCTTGGGTAATGTCGTGGATCGCCTTATGGGTTTCTTTCAACAAGATGTGATCTTCGTCATTTGACGAAATGTCAGAATCGGCACAATCAAGAGCAAGTCGATAGACCCGACCCAGATGCTTTGCGGCCGCTTCAGCACCTGAGGCGGTCCATTCAACGTCACGTTCGGGTGGACTGTCTGATAGAACAAACCAACGGGCCGTATCAGCGCCAAAGGCATCAATAATTGCCAGAGGATCAACAACATTGTTTTTCGATTTTGACATTTTGGCGGATGGAATAATATCCACCTCGGATCCGTCCGCGGTCAAAAACGCCTTGCCATCGCGCAAGTCAACTTGTTCAGGGTAGTAATAAACTGGGCGTCCGTCTTGGCCGTTGCGTTTATAAATCGCGTGCGTGACCATTCCTTGGGTAAATAATGCGTTGAACGGCTCGACTGCGGATTGGGGCAGGTGTCCGCACATTTGCATCGCACGCGCGAAAAAGCGCGAGTAAAGCAGGTGTAAAATCGCATGTTCAATTCCGCCAATATATTGATCGACATTCATCCAATAGGCGATGTCATCCGCGTTTGTTGGAGTATCTTCGCGTGGTGACGTAAAGCGTGCAAAATACCACGAACTATCAACAAATGTGTCCATCGTATCTGTTTCGCGCAACGCATCCTTGCCGCAGGCTGGGCAGGCGCACTGACGCCATGTCGGATGACGATCCAACGGGTTCCCAGGTTTGTCGAAACTGACGTCGTCTGGCAGACGGATGGGCAGGTTTTCTTTTTTCTCGGGAACAACCCCGCAATTGTCGCAGTGGACAACAGGAATGGGGCATCCCCAATAACGTTGTCGGCTTAGGCCCCAATCCCGCAAGCGGAATTTTGTAACACCTTTGCCCCAACCCGCCTTTTCGGCGAACTCTATTGTGGTGGCGATAGCCTCGTCTCCTGTCGCAACGTCAAGCCCGGCGAAATGATCAATCCATCTCACCTTTTCCGATTTCGCCGGAACGAATGCTGTGTTTTCAACCGGTATGGCATCGTCTAATGCGTAAAATGTGTCGGTGACAGGCAAATCATATTTGCGTGCGAAATCAAGATCACGCTGGTCATGTGCGGGGCAGGCAAAAATTGCACCTGTTCCGTAATCCATTAAAATGAAATTCGCGATCCAAACGGGCAATTCCCAATTGGGGTTCAACGGGTGCCGCACGCGCAGGCCTGTGTCGTATCCCTTTTTCTCGGCCTTTTCCATGTCAGCTTCAGATGTGGACATCTGTCGACACTCGGTATTAAAGGCAGCAACATCAGAATTGGATTTTTCCAACTGGCGAGCCAGTGGATGATCTGCAGAAATCCCCACAAAGGATGCACCAAGCAACGTGTCGGGTCGCGTTGTGTAGACGGCAATGTTGTCGTGCCCGTCAGGGCCATCAATTAGATCAAATGCAAACTCCAAACCGCGTGATTTACCGATCCAGTTCTGCTGCATTAATTTCACTTTTGCAGGCCAATCATCCAGGGCATCAATTGCTTCTAGCAATTCCTCGGCGTACTCGGATATTTTGAAAAACCATTGTGTTAGCTCTTTTCGTTCTACAATCGCGCCTGATCGCCACCCACGCCCATTTTCAACCTGTTCATTGGCCAATACGGTCAGGTCAACGGGATCCCAATTCACAACCGCATTTTTGCGATAAACCAAATCGTTTTCTAGAAAATCTAGAAATAGGGATTGTTGTTGACCGTAATAATCGGGATCACATGTTGCGAATTCGCGGCTCCAATCGATGGACAACCCCAGCGGTTTCATCTGGTCCTTCATCGTTGCGATGTTGGAATAGGTCCATTCTTTTGGGTGACCACCGATGGCCATCGCCGCGTTTTCTGCAGGCATCCCAAACGCATCCCACCCCATTGGGTGTAAAACATTGTGGCCTGTAGACATTTTGTAACGCGCAATCACATCGCCCATTGTGTAATTTCGCACGTGGCCCATGTGAATACGGCCAGATGGATAGGGAAACATTTCAAGCACGTAATACTTTGGCTTGCTTTCATCTCTTACGGCTTGAAACACATTCGCTTTGTCCCAAGCGGCCTGCCACTTTGCTTCGATCTGTGTTGCCTCGTATCGTGACATCAATCTGTCCCCAAATCATTCTAAATCGGTACAGTGATACTTTGATCGCGAACCATGGTCCAGTAGATAGAAACGGCTTTTTAAGAATTACCCATCGGCCCAGTTGCAAAAGATATCTGAGGGGCGCTCTCCGAAATAAACATCTTCTCCATTTTGATTTTGCCCAGCGTGAATACCGAATCCGATACAGCCTTTAAATGCTGTCACTTGTAGCTTGGCTGAATATATCAAGCGTTCAATAATTGTGTAGTCATCTGATGGTATCGCGTTGTAGTGTTCCATTTTATAGCGAAACAACATTCTCATTTCGCTTTCATCAAACTTATCTGATCGCACCGAAAACGCCCCATTGGCTTTGATCCAGAATTCGATCCAGGTATCCGTGAAAAGGATGCTCTGCGGATGCGGATTCGAAATCAAAACAATAATTTGCATTTTCCTGTGGCAGAAGCTGGGCTCAGTCCAACGCATTTTCAGGCGAATACTTTTCCCGACAGTTTTCGAAGCCGTATCACGGTACAACGTGATGGCATCGATAAAGATCTGGTTGCGCCAAATCCAGATGCAGTTTTGGAAATTGAGGGTGGCCCAGCTCTGACCCGAGATGATGAAGTCATCACCTTTATCAATCGCAACCTTGAACCCTATCCGGGATATCACATTTTTATGCGCGCCTTGCCTGATTTGTTGAAAAAAGACCAAATGCACAAATTGTGATGTTGGGTGGCGACGAAACCAGCTATGGCGCGCGACCACCGAAGGGGCAAACGTGGAAGCAGATTTTATTGACGAAGTGCGGGGCAGAATCAGTGACCAAGATTGGGCGCGTGTACATTTTTTGGGGCGCGTCCCGTATGAACGCTTCCTTGCCATGATGCAGGTGAGCCGCGTTCACGTCTATTTAACCTATCCATTTGTCTTAAGTTGGAGTTTGCTAGAAGCCATGATCGCAGGAGCCGCCATTGTTGCAAGCGACACAGGTCCAGTAAAAGAAGCGATGGTCGATGGCGAAACAGGGCTATTTGTTGATTTTTTTGACCAATCTGCATTGGTGACACAAACTTGCCGATTATTGCAGGATCCAGATTTGCGCACCAAACTGGGTACTGCGGCACGCCAACATATTGTCGAAACCTATGATTTGCGGCGCACGTGCCTGCCAAAACATTTGGATTGGGTGGATGAGCTGTCGCACCAACCGTTGCTGGGCCCAAATCAATTTATGTCATAATGATAGCGTTAAAGACGTCCGTCATCGCGGCGAATTTGTCGCGCACGCGATAGGATTGCATCTTCTAACGCGCGCATTGTTTCGGCAGAGGCTGGACCATTTCGTGTTGCCAACGCCACACGCAGAGTACGCGCATCCAGCGCTGGTTCGCTTACGTGCACTGTTGCGCGATAGGCCGTGCGCCCTCCGGGCGGTGTTCCGTAGCCCATCACAATAATGCCTGAAAATGGATCAATGCGTTCGATCGGCATGAAGTCTAATACCTCAAGCGACGCCTGCCAAATATAGCGATTTACCTTAACGGGCGATGTCGAAACATCATTATTAAACACATCCCATATGGTTGATTCGCGATCAGCCTCGGTTGCGGTACTGCTGAGCGCTTCTGGCGTCACAGTCGTCGTGCCGCGCAATGGGTTGTTGCCAGAGCAGGCCGAAATCAATGAAACCAATGCCAAAATTAAGCCAAGCTGTGCAATGCGCATAAAATACCCCCAGTTGTCGTTAAAAATAACTAGCCTAACCCAATAAACGGAGCAAGGGCGCATTTCGTGGATGCCGCATTCATTCCAAAATTCGCTGATCGTCGCCAAAAACCAACTGTGGCAAACCTGCATCATCTTTGTGATCAAAATTGTCAAAATTATGCTTATGCTTGAATCCATCCCGCGAAAAAGGCCATTGATGACGCATTCTTGCTGCGGGCTGTCCGTCAGCATGGAAACTGAATCTTACAACCCGAGGGAAAGAATCATGAAAAAAGTTCTTCTTACAACAACAGCGTTGGTAATGACTGCTGGTGTTGCAGCTGCAGAAGTATCATTCTCAGGCACAACACAAGCAAGCATTTCTAACACAACTAGCTTAGGCAACGACGTTAACACACACACAGACTTGAACATCTCACTATCTGGTGCTGCTGATAACGGTATGACATTTAGCTCAAGCATCGGATATGATGCTGGTCGTCAAGTTGACGTGGGCGACATGGAGCTCGACGCGCTAGAAAGCGGCATGAGTGCAGCTGAGCCAAGTGTTACCATTGGTATGAACGGAATCTCAATCACTGTAGACGGTGGTGGTGTTGATGACTTGTACAACGACGACGCATCAAGCGGTGACGTTGCTTTGTCTGGTGAAATGGGTGGCCTGTCATTCGGTATGACAACAGCGATGACCAAAGGCGATAATAACTCTTCATTCTCTCTTGGCTACTCAATGGGTGACATTGCAGTATCATATGCGTCAACAAACAACTCTGACGCTCAAGCTGGTGCAGATGCATCTAAAATCTCTGTGAGCTACACAGTGGGTGACATGACACTAAGCGCATCAAGCGATGACGATGGTGTAACAGCTGATCCAGTGCAAAAGGTCGGCATTTCATACACAATGGATGCATTGACAGTTGATCTTTCAGCAGCATCAACTGGCGCAGCTAACTCAGACATTGGCGATGACTGGAACGCTTCTGTTGCATACTCAGCCGGCGCAATGTCAGCGTCTGTAGCAACAGACGAAGACAGCGTAACTGAAATCACTGCGTCATACGACCTTGGTGGTGGCGCGGATGTGTTCTTCGCAAACCGTGCAGGCACATCTGGTGGCGTAAACAAAGATTTCAACGCAATCGGCATCAACTTCAAGTTCTAATCACTTGATTAGCGCATGATACTAGAGCGGCGCTACTACGGTGCCGCTCTTTTGCGTAAAGCAGTATTTAATCTCAGAGAGATGAAAGGATATACTATGAAAAAAGTAATCGTAGGGTTGGTCCTTGTTCTGACTGTTGCAGCGTGTGCAGCACCAACAACAACACCAACAGATACAATGGTTACACCAGAACCAACTTCACAAAAGTTGTAATGGTGGGAGCAAGCAGTTTTTTTTAGCGATCTTCTGCTTGCTCACTAACATCTATATGCGCATGGGTGCGTAGTTGATGAGCGTTGCTGATGCAGCGCTTTATTTGTTTCGGATCACTGAGTGCCGCACATTGCGCTGCCAGCTCTGCTATGTGCTGCTGACATCTTGCCAACTGTACAGACTGCGGCAAGTGTTGCTCAAGCCACTGTAAGAGCGCACGTTCACGCTTTAACTGCCGCTGTAATGCAAGTTATGTACGACGAGCCATTAGAGCAACTCCACCGCACTTGCCAATTGTGCATCATTCACGTCTATATAGCGTTGGATGACTGAGATGCTGCTGTGTCCAGCTAACTCAGCCAGCACACGAACGCCTACGCCTTTGTTGGCAAGTTTGGTGATGAAGGTGCGGCGCGGTGTGTGTGATGTTGCACCACGCAACCCACAGTCTGCAAATACCCCTAAAAACAGTTGGTACATGGTATTGGCACTGAAGTGTCCACCTTTGCGGCTCTCAAACAGGGGTGCTGTTGGCAGTGTACTGTAGAGGGTTGGGCGGTACAGCTCCAGTGCACTGCACAGTGCGCGATTTTTATATACTGTGCGTGTGCGAGCCTCTTTGGTTTGGTTGCGCTGTAGAACGAATGCATCACGCACAGCACCCTCTGCGTCATATGCATCGCCAACGCACAGTGCGGCAAGTTCTTTGGCGCGCAGTCCTGTGTTGAATGCGAAGGTGAATATAGTGCTGTCTCTTGTGCTGTTGCGCCTCGTTCGAAGATAGCGTTGTACCCTTTTAATCTGAGCCTCATCCAGTGTGCGTGCTTGTGCCATATGTGTCTCAACCTCATGTTTCTACTGCAACAAGCGTAGTGTCTGAGGTTTGCTGAGGACAACCACTTTGGGGTACTAATCACACGTGTTCATTATCAAGTGGTTAGCGTGTGTTATCAGACAATGTAGAATGTATGAGATTATACAGTTTGAATGATAATACAGTGTATGTGATGATTTAGTGTTCAACTGCTGCGCAGTTAAACAAACACTGCACAGTTGTGCGTCTTTCGCTTCGCTCAAGTGTACCAACTGTTTGTGTTGATTATTTATATGGGGACTTTCTGTAGATTTATAAGTCATAGAGAGGCAGCACGCCTCTCATTGACTTAGACTTTCTGTGAGTTTGTCAGTCAGCGATTTCGCACAACCAGTCAACAACTGGGAGATAGGGTTAGGCTGTTACCTTTACGAACCTGAAACGTTATCGAAGGGCGATCCGTTTGGGTCGCCCTTTTTCTTTTGATTGAAACTTTGCCTATTTCCCCCTAGATCTCAGAAGAAAAGGGGGCAATTATGTCGATCCAAGAAATCAATTCCCGTATCCAAGCAGCCGCATCAAATGTGGGGCGTGATTCAAGGGACATTTCGCTGATTGCTGTGTCTAAAGTTCAGCCAAACGAACGGGTGCATGCCGTGTTACAGACGGGGCACAAAACATTCGGTGAAAACCGTGTGCAAGAGGCCATGGGAAAATGGCCAGGTTTTCAACAAGAATTTGGTGATCTGGATTTGCATTTGATTGGTCCATTGCAAACCAACAAAGCCCGTCAGGCCGTAGAATTGTTCGATACAATACATTCGGTTGATCGACCAAAATTGGCCACGACGCTGGCCCGACTGGCACAAGAGCGCGGTGCATCCCCAGATATTTTCATTCAGGTCAATACAGGCGAAGAAGACCAGAAAGCAGGTATTCTACCCGCTGAAACGGATGGCTTAATTGCCCAATGCCGTGCTCTGGATCTGCCTGTAAAGGGGTTGATGTGCATCCCCCCCGTTGAGGAAGAGGCAAGTTTACATTTCGCGCTATTGGCAAAAATGGCCGAGCGTAATGGGTTAACGGGTTTGTCCATGGGAATGTCAGATGATTTTGAAAAGGCGATCCAATTCGGCGCAACGCATATACGCGTTGGATCCGCTATTTTCGGAGCGCGGGTGCCAGCGGCGGGATAATCAGGCGCGTTTCGTATCGAATGCGCTGTGCGACCCACAACAAATTTGTCCGACTTAGTCCGATGCAGCCCGCAGTTGGTGCATGCGGGCGTCGCCATTCATGGATGAAAATTGCCGAACCTGCGCCCTTTATCGGATAGGGCCAATTCCAATTGGTCAAAATAATCAAATCATACATTGGATCAGGTCGTCGCAGGTGTTCATGCGAATAGTGATGCGGCACACGCACCATCAGATTGTAGTCCACGTCGCGTGCATCATCCGACCATAAGTCCCCCGGTTTGATTGGTCGCGCCCAATCTGTGGGAGGTGCCATGCGATCAGGACGATAAAGCATACTAATGATGCCATGATTGCCAATAGGGGTGGAACGATCTCCTTCGCGTTTATGATGCGTTAATCCGCCGAATCCGATGCTGCAGGGGAATATGCGTTGACCCATTCGCAAACCACGCGGCGTTAGTATCATGTCCATTAGAACAGATGACCTGATTTTGCAGCCTTGGTCGCCAGATAGGCACGATTGTGCGCGCTTTCGCCCACGCGCAATGGAACGCGCTCAGAAACTTCAATCCCTTGTTTTTTCATCATTTCAATTTTCTTAGGATTGTTGGTCATCAGGCGAATGTCGGAAATCCCCAAATCACGCAGTAGCGCGGCTCCAATTCTAAAGTCGCGTTCATCGTCTTCAAAGCCCAATCGATGATTGGCCTCTACCGTGTCAAAACCTTTGTCTTGTAACGAATAGGCGCGCATTTTATTGGTCAGTCCAATTCCGCGTCCTTCTTGATTTAGGTATAACAAAATGCCGTGACCTTCGGCGCCCATATGTGCCAGTGCCCCGCGCAGTTGAGGTCCACAATCACATTTTAGGCTGCCCAATAAGTCACCTGTAAAGCATGCAGAATGTAACCTGACCAGCACAGGCTTTGATCGGTCGGGCTGGCCAATTTCCATAGCATAATGTTCTGAATCGCCCGTCGGAGGGCGAAATATATGCAAACGTCCTTGATCGCTGTCCTGAATTGGAAGACGTGCGACAATCATGTCAGCGAAGTTTGGATGTTGATGTACGCCTGTTTCAATATCTTTTTCGTGGACCAGACTAAGACCATGTTCATAAGCGAATTCAGCAGGATTTGTGATTTCGCAGACAATGGCCGCCGGTAACAGTTCGGCTGATTTTAATAGGGCAAGTGCCGCGCCTTCACCCCCGATTGCAGTGTTACGCAATACTTGAAAGGGCCCCAATGGGCCGACCGACAAATCACTTGAGGGATCAGCCACTGCTTTTATCCATCTTAGGTCGCGGTCTGTAGGAATAGAAACCTGTGCATAGGCGCCATCATAACAAGCAATTTTCAACGTTTCGGCCCTGCGTGTCGAAACAATCATGCGAACATCAGATGAAAAATCCCTTAGATCGGAAAATCGTGCGTTGTCCAATACCTCAGCTGCATAAAAAAGCACTGCAGATGAACCCACAACAATGACTGGTGCGCCCATCCGCAGATCGGCGCGCGCGCGAGATAGTTTCTGCGAAGTGTCCAGTCCAAAGGTGCTCATATCTTTTGTGTAGCGGGAAATTTTACAAAGTGGAACGGGCGAATGTTTCATTTTTTGCGGGAAATGTTTCAAAATACAGGGTTTTCGACACATTGATGTGAAATTGATCTGCTCAACCTTGTGAAAGCAGTGTGTTAACTTCATCTTCTCAGCAATAGGAGAACACAATGGCACAGCTTAAGAATATCTTACTTGTTGATGATGATGATGACTTGCGCGAAGCGCTTGCTGAACAGTTGATCCTTTTGGATGAGTTCGAAGTTGCTGAAGCAGCAAATGGAGCAGAGGCGCAAGTGCATGCCAAGGGTGCGGACTATGACCTGATTATGTTGGATGTTGGCTTGCCCGATACTGATGGTCGTGAATTATGCAAATGGATGCGAAAACAGGGCATCAAGGCGCCGATCATTATGCTTACCGGACACGATACGGATTCAGACACAATTCTTGGGTTAGATGCGGGTGCCAACGATTATGTGACAAAGCCGTTCAAATTCCCTGTCTTGTTGGCCCGAATCCGTGCGCAATTACGCCAACATGAACAATCCGAGGATGCCACATTTGCAATCGGTCCTTACATGTTTAAGCCAAGTGCGAAGTTGCTAACATGCGAAGATGGCAAAAAGGTTCGACTGACTGAGAAAGAAACTAACATACTGAAATTTTTGCATAGATCACCCGAAGGCGTTGTCCCACGAGAGCAGTTATTACATGAAGTTTGGGGATATAATGCGGGTGTGACGACACATACATTAGAGACCCATATTTATCGGTTGCGTCAGAAAATTGAACCAGATCCGTCACACGCTCGCCTTCTTGTTACCGAATCTGGTGGCTATAAACTAGTGTCATGATGATAAGTGGTGTTAACGAAACGTATAATATTTGCTAGTATGTTGACGTTACTGAGGTTGTAAGATGAGACGAATCCCGCGCATATCCGGGAATAGATATGCTTCCTCCCTGTTGGACTGACCCGAGCTTTGCTCGGGTCTTTTTTATAAGTCCAACCGTCGTGGTCCAGATCCGTCCTGCCCCATTACGTCGTTTGGGTTATACAGCTTACAATTTTTCAGAGATAGACAGCCGCAGCCAATACAGCTTGATAATGTATCCCGCAATTTCCGAAGCTTCTCTATTTTCTCATCCAAACTTACACTAAAGATTTCTGAAAGCACTGCCCAGTCTTCTGCAGTTGGGGTGCGTTCGTGAGGCAAAGACGTCAATAATTCTTTTATCTGAGGCAGTGTGTATCCAAATTTTTGGGCGGCGATTATGAAACTGACGCGCCTGATTTGCGCGCGCTCAAATCGTCGGTGACCACCGCCGTTTCGATTTGATTGAATTAATCCGTTATCATCATAAAAACGAATTGTTGAAACGGGCAATCCTGTCCGATGCGACAATGCCCCAATTGAAATTTCTGACATTAAAAAAAGTCCTTGATCTAAAGTATAGTTGAGCATTTATAAGCTTCGTCGATCATAAAAAATAAAAGGATCGATAATATGTATATTCGTTTAGAACATGTGAACGTGACAAGCCCTAACCCTCAAAAAACATCAAATTGGATGCAAAAAGTCTTTGGATGGACGATACTTTGGGAGGGAGAGACGCAAAATGGTGGGTATAGCATTCATGTTGGAAATCCTGATTATTACATCGCTATCTATAAATCTGGGGTGAAAATATCGCCTTATCAGCGGTCGTATTCATTGGCGGGACACGTTAATCACATTGGGATCGTCGTTGATGATTTGAATGAAATTGAAACACGCGTCAAATCGGCAGGTTTTCATCCGCATATGCATGCAGATTACGAACCAGGACGCAGATTTTATTTTTATGACGATACCGGACTTGAAATTGAAGTTGTCTCTTACAACAGCTGATTGCATTTAACGTCACGTTTATCATATGTCAGTGTATCAACATCAAACAGGAGCGCGGCGTGACCTTTACCCTTGCCACATGGAACATCAATTCGGTTCGACTACGTAAAAATTTGGTCATGGACCTGATGCGAGAAGAAGGGCCAGATGTTCTGTGTCTGCAAGAATGCAAATCGCCGGTGAACAAAATGCCAACGGATGAATTCGCTGAGTTGGGGTATCCGTACTTTGTTGCAAATGGTCAAAAAGGATACAACGGCGTCGCAATATTTTCGAAAACTCCGATCCAAGAAGCGGGCCGCTATGAATTCGCAGGCTTAGATCATGCACGTCATGTCGCGGGTACATTGGAAAATGGGGTGACCATTCATAACTTCTATGTGCCCGCAGGCGGTGATGAGCCTGATCGTGAAAAAAACATTAAATTTGGGCAAAAATTGGATTACCTCACGGATATGAGGGACCATTTTACCACCAATCCACCAAACAAGGCGATATTGGTAGGTGATTTGAATATTGCACCACGCGAAGATGATGTTTGGGATCACAAAAAAATGCTGAAAATAGTCAGTCACACCCCGATTGAGGTCGCGCATTTATCTCAGGTCCAACGTGCAGGTAATTGGGTGGACGTTACGCGACAGGATATTCCGGACGGTTTGTTGTATTCATGGTGGTCCTATCGCGCAAAAGATTGGGACACCGCAGACAAGGGTCGCAGGTTGGATCACATATGGGCAACACCTGAGATTTCGGGAACTGCACATTCTAGTCGTATTCTGCGACATGTGCGTGGATGGGAGCAGCCCAGTGACCACGCCCCAGTTTTCGCGAGTTTTGACCTTTGAATTTGTTACATAACGCGCCATATAAGAGGCAGAATTTAAAAACGAGGCATAGCCCATGTTAGAATTAGGTACATCAGTCCCCGCAGCGGATGATTTGATCCAAGATGTTAGCGAAGCGAATTTTATGGAAGCCGTGGTTGACGCAAGTCAAACCACACCTGTCATCGTGGATTTTTGGGCACCGTGGTGTGGACCTTGTAAAACGCTTGGTCCCGCCCTTGAAGCTGCCGTTCTTGAGGCAAAGGGCGCGGTGAAAATGGCAAAAGTCAACGTTGACGAAAACCAAATGATCGCAGGCCAAATGCGAGTGCAATCTATTCCAACAGTTTACGCGTTCTATCAGGGTCAACCCATTGATGGATTTCAAGGTGCCTTGCCTGGTTCTGAGATCAAGGCATTCGTTGAGCGTGTGATCGAGGTAGCGGGTGGTTCAATCGATGGCGGGCTAGATGACGCGATTGAAGCGGCGGAACAGATGCTAAACGAAGGTGCTGCTGCAGACGCAGTCGAAACCTTCGCGGCTATTTTGGGAGAAGACACGATGTCCGCACCCGCCTATAGTGGTTTGGCACGCGCTTATATGGCGATCGAAGATTTGGATCAGGCAGAGGCTGTTTTAAACGGTGTACCCGTCGAGATTTCACAGGCCCCAGAAATTGACGCAGCACATGCACAATTAGCCTTGGCGCGTCAGGCGGCAGATGCAGGGCCGCTTGGTGAATTGTTGGCGGCTGTCGAAGCAAACGAAAACGATCACCAGGCGCGGTTTGATTACGCACAGGCATTGCACGCCGCTGGTCAGGTCGACGAAGCAGTAGATCAATTGTTGCAATTGTTTCGACGTGATCGAGAATGGAACGACGGTGCGGCGAAAACTCAGCTGTTCACAATATTTGATGCATTAAAAGCGAACGATCCCATAGTGTTAAACGGCCGTCGCAGACTGAGTTCGATGATATTTGCTTAAATCAAATTCAGAGCTAACTTAAGCGCATGGCATTTTCATTTGATTTACCCGACAGTATCCCTCTGTTTCCGCTCCCAAACGCGGTGCTATTGCCGCGTTCACGCCTTCCTCTGCATATATTCGAACCAAGATACCTGAGCATGGTTGAGGACGCGATGAAGACATCTGGGCGATTGATCGGTATGATTCAACCAGCAAGTGACGAGCGATTGCATATGATCGGATGTGCGGGTCGGCTGACACAATTCTCCGAGACCGAGGATGGTCGCTACATGATTACTCTGACAGGTGTGTCGCGTTATCGCATAACAGATGAGATTGAGGGCTTCACCCCATATCGCAAATTTAATGTTGAATGGGATGGTTTTGACGCAGATCGTAAGCAAGCAGAAACTGACAAACACTTAAACCGTGAGGCGTTGTTTAAATTATTGCAGCGCTATTTTGATGGGCGCGGGTTATCTACAGATTGGGACGCGATGAAAGAAGCAGAAGACGAGTTGTTGATCAATTCACTGTCCATGCTACTTGATTTCGAAGCTGAAGATAAACAAGCTCTGTTGGAAGCACCCTCATTGATCACCAGACGCGAAACGCTTATTACGCTGATTGAATACAGTCTTCGTAGTGGTACAGGAGAGGATATTATTCAATGACAGACACTCCGCAATTTGATCGCAGGATGCTAGAGGCACTTATTTGCCCTTCGACACAAACCACACTGGAATATGACAGTGATCGACAAGAATTGATTTCGAAAAAAGCCAATCTGGCGTTTCCAATCCGCGATGGAATACCCATTATGTTGGTGGATCAGGCCCGTTCGATTGACGGCGCTGTTTAACGCATAAGGTAAGGTAATTCTGTTCCGCCGATACCTGCCGCGTCGCGAATGAAACGTCTGCGCAAGCTGGGTAAACTATTCACTATCCCAAGTCCCAACGCGCGACCTGCGCGCAGCAGTGCATTAGAGTTTGAAAACAGTTTGTCAAATCCGTCCGTCGCCAAGGCCAGCATATTCACATCAAATCGGCGCCATTCTTGATAGCGCTCCAAAACATCAATCGAGCCGATATTTTCTCCCCGCTTGCGCGCGTCACGAAGGACATGACAAAGCGCGGCGATATCCTTTAGCCCCGCATTTAAACCTTGGCCTGCAATTGGGTGTACGCCATGCGCCGCGTCACCGATCAGGGCCAGTCTTGGTCGTACAAATTCTTCGGCGATGCTTAAGCTAAGTGGATAGTTATATCGTTTTCCAGCAAGTTTGATGTCGCCCAAAAAATCCCCGAACCGTGGTCGTAGCACCGATAGATACGACGCATCATCCAATTTCATAATGTCCTGAGCGCGATCATGTGTTTCGCTCCAAACAATGGACGATCTATTTTGTGTTAGTGGCAAAATAGCCAATGGCCCTTGCGGCATAAAATATTGGTAGGCTGTGGCATTATGAGGCAGTTCATGTTCGATGGCACACACCAAAGCGGTTTGACCATATTCCCAACCCTTTCGCCGTATGTGTGCACGTGTTGCCGTTGCGCTTTGACGCCCGTCTGCGGCTATCAAAAGTTGACCGCGATATTCGGCGCCTGTGTTGGTCGTAACTTGTGCGAATTCTGATGTGCATATATGCGACGCGATGCGAACATCCGCAAAGTAATCAATGGCGTCATTTTGATCAACGGCGGCTTGAAGTGTTGGACGAAGGTATCGATCTTGTACCATATGTCCCATTGGTCCTTCCTCAATTTCATTATGGTCGAAATGTAAAAAGAAAGGGGATGGTCCATCAGGCAGTTGACCCTCACACACTTTTATATCCAACATGGGTTGGGCATGCTCAGTAAGGGTGTCCCACAGGCCGAGGGCCTGCATCATTCGAACCGATGTCAGCGATAATGCATAAGAGCGGCCATCAAATTCGCAATCCAGCTGATCAATGATTTTGTTTGAATCAAAGAGCGCGACCCTGAGACCGAATTGCACGGCGCCAAGCGCCATGCTTGCACCATTCAGACCTGCGCCAATGATTAGGATATCATAGGATGTGCTCATACTTCGACATATGCATCTGTCTGTGGCATTGTCCAGTGCAACGATTGCCGCTAGGCTTTGAAAAATATAAAACGGGGTGGATAAATGTCTGAAATATTGCAACTTACGGCAACTGAACTGGGTCATGCGATTGAGCGGGGTGACTTGGGACCTGTTGAGATCGCGAAAACGTATTTGGATGCGATAACGGCGCATCCGCTGTCGCCACGCATTTATTCTGAGTTGACCGCAGATCGGGCTCTTTGTGAAGCGCAAGATGCTCAAGAGCGCGCGCGCCTGGGACTGCGACGTTCGCCCTTGGACGGTGTGCCTATAAGCTGGAAGGATTTATACGACACAGCCGGGATCAAAACCGAAGCGGGTTCGCGCCTTTTAAAGGGTCGAGTCCCGACAAAAGATGCCGTTGTTTTGAAAAATGCGACCGCTCTTGGTGGCGTGTGTGTTGGTAAAACACATATGTCGGAACTGGCGTTTTCGGGCTTGGGATTGAATCCAAAAACGGCGACATCTCCGTGTGTCCACGATGTTGATGCGGTTTCTGGAGGATCATCTTCTGGGGCGGCAGCGTCGGTTGCCTTTGGTCTGGCGCCTGTTGCCATTGGATCAGATACTGGCGGATCAGTTCGTATCCCATCCGTCTGGAATGATTTGGTTGGGTTGAAAACCACTTCGGGTCGTCTGAGCCTAGAGGGGGTGGTGCCTCTTTGTGCGCGTTTTGATACGGTGGGGCCACTGGCCAAAAATGTGGCTGATGCTGTGCAGGTTTTCGCAATGCTTGAGGGCGCGCGCGCAATCGATTTAACACCTACAACCTTAAAGGGGCGGCGTTTGGCTATCCTCAAAACGGTTGCAATGACGGATTTGCGAGATGCCCCGAAAGCGGCGTTCGAAACAGCTGTGGCAAAGTTTAGCGCGGCGGGTGCTGAAATCGTTGAAATAGACATCATAGAGGTTGAGCGCGCATTTGCGCATGCTGCGATTCTTTTTGCAGCAGAGGCTTATGGAACTTGGGGCAGCAAAATTGAAGAAACACCGGAATTGATGTTCGAACCTATCTTAGAGCGGTTTCGGGGTGGGGCCGATTTCACGGCCGCGGATTATGTTGCTGCATGGCAGGCACTGGATGAATTGCGATTGACTTATCTTGCGAAAACTGCGGAGTTCGACGCTGTCATTTTGCCCACTGCTCCAATTACCCCGCCCAACATCCAACGACTGTTGACGGATGGAACTTACTATTTATCAGAAAACCTAATGGCACTTCGCAATACAAGGATCGCAAATTTGATGGGCCTATGTGCCCTGACGCTGCCGACTGGCATTCCAAGTTGCGGCGTTAGTTTGATGGGGCATCCCTTACAGGAAGAACGGTTGTTAAGGCTTGGTTTAGCGGCAGAAACGGCCCTAAGTTAGATAAGCTGAGGGATTTTCGTCACAATAAACATCTTTGCTCTGCTTTTTCTGGACGAAACTGCTGCTATCGGCTATTCTGAAAAAAACGGGACAAAGATCCCGATATATGAGGCAGTTTTGAATGGAGTTCCCTGAGCGGTTTTCGAACCTTCCGGACTATGCGTTCCCGCGTTTGCGCGCCCTGTTGGATCACCATCCAGCAGGCGGTGAAGTCGTACACATGACGATCGGAGAACCAAAGCACGCTTTTCCAGCTTGGGTATCGGACATTCTTGTTGATGCAAGTGCCGCATTGAATTCCTATCCTGCAAATGATGGAACACCAGAATTGCGCGAGGCAATAGCGGGCTGGGTCAATCGGCGCTTTGATGTGGCAATTGATGCGAACACGCAGGTCATCGCACTGAATGGTACACGCGAGGGATTGTACAATGCCGCAATGGCGTTGCTGCCTGAACAAAAGAGTGGGCAAAAGCCCATCGTGCTGATCCCTAATCCGTTTTACCAAGTCTATATGATCGCCTCGATCTCGGTTGGTGCAGAGCAGGTGTTTGTGCCGGCAGATCACGAAAATGGGTTTTTACCTGACTATGCATCGCTTCCTGCAGAGATATTAAACAGAACTGTTGCTGCATATATTTGTTCTCCGTCCAATCCGCAGGGTGCGATTGCATCACGCGATTATCTTAAAACGCTGGTAACGCTCGCTGAAAAATATGATTTTCGCATTTTCGCAGACGAATGCTACAGCGAAATTTATCGTGTGGATGCTCCTGTTGGTACGCTTCAGGTTGCACGTGAAATGGGTGCAGATCCAGAACGCGTCGTCATTTTTCATTCCCTATCGAAGCGATCTAATTTGCCGGGGCTGCGATCAGGATTTGCCGCAGGTGGCCCCAAATCAATTGAGCGAATGAAGCAACTTCGGGCATATTCCGGCGCGCCATTACCTGGCCCATTGCAAAGCGTGTCGGCGCGCGTTTGGCAAGATGAGGCACATGTTGTTGAAAACCGGGCCATGTATGCGGAAAAATTTGCAATGGCGGATCAGGTGTTCGCAGGGATCGATAGGTATAACTCACCAGAGGCCGGATTTTTTCTCTGGCTCAACGTTGGGGATGGAGAAGAGGTCGCATTGCGCTTGTGGCAGAAGACAGGCGTGCGTGTATTGCCTGGCCGATACCTTTCAAAAGAAACAGATCACGGGGCGCCGGGCGCCTCATACATTCGGGTGGCGCTGGTTGCCCCAAAAGAAGAGGCAGAGCGTGGCTTAATTCGTTTGCGCGACTGTCTTTATAAATAACGAGGTCAGATATGGCATATCATCAGGCGCGTGGTCGTGATCCACTTATTGATAGCTCCGTTCAGGAAACACTTGAGCGTAGGAGCGTAGAGCTGTTGGGCATCGCAATGGTGATCATAGGTGTTTTAGCGGCTTTGCTCATTTACAGTTATTCACCCTCTGACCCAGGTCCATTTTCCGCATCTGATGCTCCGGTCCAAAATATTTTGGGTGTGACGGGGGCGACCCTTGCCTCTCCCATCTTTTTGATTTTGGGTTGGGGAAGTTGGTCATTGGTTGCGCTGTTTGTGGTTTGGGGTGTGCGCTTGGCACTGCATAAGGGATCGGAGCGCGCAACAAGTCGGGCCATTTTCGCCCCTGTCGGAATTGCGTTGGTGTCCGTATATGCAGCAACATTGGTACCAGGTGCCGAATGGACCCATAGCTTTGGATTGGGTGGGTTGTTTGGTGATACCGTTGTAGGCTTTTTATTAACTGCGGCACCAGTGAATGCCAAAATTGCGATTGTTTTATTGTCAATTCTTGCTGCGCTACTGATGATGATAGTTGGCGCGTTTGTTTTGGGCTTTGACAAAGAAGAGCTTCGAACAATTGCGCGCTTTTTGTATGTCAGTATCGTTATGACATATGCGAATGTCATGACGCTATTGGGGCGTGGAACTGACCATGCCGTCGCCAAGGTAAAGCACGCCCAGCAACAATCCTATGCGAGAAAAGAAGCCCGCCTTCAGGCTGAGGTGGCCGTGCCATTGGAACCCTCGGCGGCGCCAACCGAGCAAGTGCGCTCTGAAAAACCAAGCTTATTGGCGAGGATGCCAAAACTTATAAAGCGGCAGGAAGTTTTGCCAGAACCTGAATTGGTTGAAACACCTTTTATGGCCGAAGCAAGTGCACCGGGTGAAGACCGCATTCGTTCGCGTATCGCCGATGCGATCAAACATCGGTTAACACCCGAACCCGAACCGGCTCTTCCCAAGGATGAGCTGCCATTAACAAAGGGAATGGGGCGTGGGCCTGATGCGTTATTGCTGGATGCCAGTGAACCAATGCCGTCAAATGAACGTGTTGAACCACTGTTAACAATGGCGCCGCGTGCACCAGAACAGTCACCACTGGATCTAAGTGTCCATGATGTTGACGCAGAAATTTTTGAAGATGAGGTGGATGAACCCGTTGACATGAGCTACTGCGCCCAAGTCTTTGAAGCCAAAAAGGTGGTACAGCCTGCCGCGCGAAAGCCGATTCAAAAATCTGCGCGCGCGATAGCCGAAGCGCAACCCGCACTCAATTTCGATGACCGTGAGGTGGCGTTCGAACTACCACCGCTAAGCCTGTTGACCAGTCCAACAAGTATATCGCGTCATTTGCTATCTGATGAAGCCTTAGAGGAAAACGCGCGCTTGCTTGAATCTGTACTAGATGATTACGGGGTCAAAGGTGAAATAGTCAGCGTGCGTCCCGGCCCAGTGGTGACAATGTATGAACTCGAACCAGCGCCTGGTTTGAAAGCGAGCCGAGTGATTGGACTTGCTGATGATATTGCGCGCTCCATGTCTGCATTATCCGCGCGTGTTTCCACCGTGCCCGGTAGATCCGTCATTGGCATCGAATTGCCAAACGAAAACCGAGAAAAGGTTGTTTTGCGCGAGATTTTGTCCAGCCGTTCCTTTGGCGATGGGAATCAAAAACTCCCATTAGCGCTGGGCAAAGATATTGGCGGTGAACCTATCGTCGCCAATCTGGCCAAGATGCCCCACTTGTTGATCGCGGGGACAACAGGATCTGGTAAATCTGTGGCAATTAATACGATGATTTTGTCACTCTTGTATAAACTAACTCCAGAAGATTGCCGCTTGATCATGATCGATCCAAAAATGTTGGAACTCAGCGTTTATGATGGCATTCCACATTTACTGTCACCGGTTGTGACCGATCCCAAAAAGGCGGTTGTCGCCCTTAAATGGGTGGTTGGCGAAATGGAAGAACGCTATCGCAAAATGTCCAAAATGGGCGTGCGTAATATCGATGGTTACAACAGCCGTGTTGGTGATGCGTTGTCTAAGGGTGAAATGTTTAGTCGCACCATTCAAACGGGTTTCGACGATGAAACGGGCGATCCTGTTTTTGAAACCGAAGAGTTCCAGCCAGAAAAAATGCCATACATTGTCGTAATCGTAGATGAGATGGCAGATTTGATGATGGTTGCGGGCAAAGAAATCGAAGCCTGTATTCAAAGACTTGCGCAAATGGCGCGGGCCTCGGGAATTCACTTAATCATGGCGACACAGCGTCCATCGGTTGATGTGATAACGGGTACGATTAAGGCGAACTTCCCAACACGTATTTCGTTCCAAGTCACTTCAAAAATCGACAGTCGTACGATTTTGGGTGAAATGGGTGCCGAACAACTATTGGGTATGGGTGATATGTTATACATGGCGGGCGGATCCAAAATCACACGTTGCCATGGCCCGTTTGTATCAGATGAAGAAGTTGAAGAAATCGTCAATCACCTTAAGGCCTACGGCCCACCAGCATATATGTCAGGTGTGGTTGAAGGGCCAGACGATGATAAGGTCGATAGTATTGATATGGTGCTTGGACTTGGTGGTAATGCAGATGGCGAAGATGCCCTATACGATCAAGCAGTTGCAATTGTCCTAAAAGACCGCAAAGTTTCTACCAGTTATATTCAACGCAAACTGGCAATTGGCTATAACAAAGCTGCGCGTTTGGTAGAGCAGATGGAAGATCAGGGTTTGATTTCTGCTGCAAACCATGTGGGGAAACGGGAAATCCTAGTCCCTGAGCAGCAATAATTCGCCCATATGATGTCTGAGTTCTCACCAATGCGTGATTGGGGTATAAACCGTGGCAAAGGATCACTATCTTATTCGCATGAAGAACAGAATTTTTGTGGCCGCGATTGCATCGCTTTTTCTAGCCCCGCCTGCTTTCGCAGAGAAACTCTCGTTAAGGGATTTGTCATCCTATTTAAACGAAATGTTGACGGCAGAGTCTTCGTTTTCACAGGTAAATGCTGATGGAAGCCGCGATACTGGCCATATTTACATTCAGCGACCGGGCCGTATTCGGTTCGAATATGATCCACCAAACTCGGCTTTGGTGATGGCGATTTCAAATACGCTTTCGGTATTTGATCCACAAGGCGATGGTCTGCCGCAAAACTATCCATTGAACAAAACGCCACTTGGTTTGATTTTGGCGAAGCAAGTCGATTTGGAAAATGCAAGGATGGTCGTTGGGCATCATTATGATGGAACGGCAACTATTCTAAGTGTTCAAGATCCCGATCATCCAGAACGCGGACGCATGGATTTGTATTTTACAGGCCCTGCGGTTGATTTGCGTCAGTGGGTTTTATTTAACGAAAGTGGCGAACGCACAATTTTTGTCTTAGAGGATTTAAAGCTTGGCGGAAAACTCCGCTCAAGCCTATTTAATGTGTCCCTAGAGATCATGCATAGAACGCAAACCGATTAGGTTTAGCTGCGTCCGCAACTGCGCAGTTGGCGTTCATAGGTATTGCCCCGCGCACGCACTTTTGCGGAAACATCCAACAGCCATTTTTTTGAATTGTAAGACCCACGCTTATAACCTGTGCGTCCTTCGTGATAGGCAAGATACTGGTTGCGCGTATCGCGCAGGGAAATCCCCAATTGGCGATTTGATGCAGATAGATACCAACCAATAAAGTCAGCTGCATCGTAAATGTCGTCACGGCGTGCCCCAAAACGTCCAGTCGATTGACGATATTCTTTCCAAGTTCCATCCAGTGCCTGCGAATATCCAAATGCAGAGCTTTGGCGACCCGTTGGAATTACGCCCAGAATGTATTTCATGGGGGTACGAGCATCCGCCTTGAACCTGCTTTCTTGATGGATAATCGCCATTTGCACGTGAACGGGAACACCCCATTTGCGTTTCGTTGCTTGAAAGGCCCGGTCAAATGCAGGGCGCTGTGCTAAAATGGAACACGCATTGTCCAAGTTTCTTGGTGGGCTGTATCGGGCGACGCCGCACGATGCCACAAGCAAAACTAAGATAAGTGCGCGAAGGGTGCTGCTCATAATCGCCTCTCGCTTTTTGTTGTTTTCTTGTAGTGTACCGAAAAATTACCGTTTTAAAAAGCACAATTCTGTGAAACTAATCTAATCCTATCGATGATCGATCAATGTGGTTGGCAGCTGGCATCTTTCAACTTATGGGCAGTCAATGTCGCCTAACTGATCACAGATTGTTTCCTGTTTTAACGATTGTGATCCTAGACAAATACGACTCGAAACTGTAGCAAGCGGACTCGGGGGTAATTGTGTGTATGAATTTACTGTTCGCAAAATATAATCTTGGCCAAGTCGTGCGGCACCGCAAACATCCGTTTCGTGGTGTGGTTTTCGATGTCGATCCTGAATTTTCAAATACAGACGAATGGTATGAATCCATTCCAGAGGACAGCCGTCCCAGGAAAGAGCAGCCATACTATCATCTACTGGCTGAGAATGATCACAGTTTCTATGTCGCCTATGTGTCCGAACAAAACCTTGTTGCGGACTATTCTGGTGAACCGGTCGAACATCCCGATATTCCCGACATGTTCGGTCCGTTCCAAGATGGTCAGTATCCTTTACACTTTCAGCTAAACTAGTAACCGATTGCGCAGCCGTCTTTGCGCGGATCTGATCCACCCACTAAGAAGCCATGCTCATTTTCTAATATTGCTTGTGCCCCACCAATCGGAGGCATGGTTTGGCTAACATCGTGTCCTAAATCCATCAGACCCTGAACAACAGAGGGATCGTAACTGGGTTCCACATTTAGAACATCGCCCTCTGCGAAGCTTCTTGGGCCATCAAGTGCCTCTTGGATGTCCATGTTGTAATCAACAAGGTTGGACAACATGCGTATATGCCCACAGGGTTGATATTGTCCGCCCATCACCCCAAACGGCATTGCATTATTCTGTCCATCACGCAGCATGCCAGGAATGATTGTGTGCATGGGACGCTTTTTTGGTTGTAACTCATTTGGATGACCTTCGATCAAGTTAAAGCCCGCACCTCGGTTTTGAAACAAGACCCCGTACTTGCGGCTTGCGATACCTGAACCGAAACCATGAAAAATTGAGTATATAAGTGATACGGACATTCTATCACGGTCGACAACACTGATATAAACCGTGTCTTGATGTACGGCTTCGGTTATTTCGCTCACTCGCTTATTAACAGATGCCATTGAAATCAGCGCGCTTAATTCACTTGCCAATTCCTGTGATAGCATACGTTCAGTACCGTCTGAAACACTTGGATCCGCGACTAAACGATTGCGAGCATCATAGGCAAGTTTTGCGATTTCGGCTTCTATATGTGCGCGTTCAACCCCAAACGGATCAAGTGACGAAATGTCAAAATTTTTCAACATATTTGCCATTAAAATTGCAGTTGCACCCTGACCGTTAGGCGGGTGTTCGATCAGCTCAAATTTGCCGTACGATCCAGAAATCGGCGTTGTGTAATTCGCACGCGCGTTGGCAAAGTCGTCTTCGGTATGTTGACCACCAAGAGAACGAAGTGTTTCGACCATGTCCGCGCAAACATCACCTGCATAAAACCCATCGCGACCATTTTTTGCGATTTGTTCAATTACATTCGCCAATCCAGGGTATGCGAAACGGCTTCCAACCGATGGGGCTGATCCGTTTTGAGTGTAAAATGCGATCGCAGTTTCATGAAAAGTATCTATCAAGCTTGCCCAGTCATATCCAACCCTTGGCGCAACCGCGATACCATTGCGCGCGTATTGAATCGAAGGTTGTAGGATGCGATCAAGGCCCAATTTTCCCCAATCCTCGCTGAGTTGACAAAATGCATCGATAGCAGTTGGAACCGTCACAGCCGATGGATCATGTAGCGGAACTGTATTGTGACCTGCGGTGCGCAACATATCCGCAGTTAGATTCGCGGGTGCCCTTCCTGATCCATTCATCGCTATCACGTCATCTCGACCGGCAGGCGAAAACAGCACAAAGCAGTCTCCACCGATGCCAGTCATTTGTGGTTCACAAATCCCCAACAAAACTGCGCCTGCAATGGCGGCGTCCATTGCGTTTCCTCCGTCCTTCAAAACATCCACTGCGGCTTGTGCTGCAATGGGATGGGATGTGGCGCACATGCCATTTTCCGCATAAACGGTGGATCTACCTTTGGAATAAAAATCGCGCATGAATGTCTCCTTTTCGGAGATAGTAATGCGCAAAGCGCTGATGACAACTACAATTGCTCTCGGTGCCGGACACGTGGGGGCGAAAGTCCGACGCCGAGAAAAGCCAATTGTGCGGCTTGTGAAATCAGTTATCACTTGGTATTGCGACGAATTTGAGTTCGAAATAAGGATTCTTTGGGGCAAGCTCATTTTTTTGAAAAATAAAGACGCAATGTATTAAACAAACCGCGCCGCCTGCCATGAACCTCGCTACAGATGATATCCACTAACGCCCAGCCAAAGCCGCCTTCGGGCAGGTCAGCTGGGTTCGTTTCGATACAAGGCATTTTGGCCTATGTAATTGTTCCAATCGGAATTTCACCACCTGAGACGATGACGCTCACACAAAGCGCGTCCGTTTCTTGCCATCTGATGGAAATAGGATGCGTAAGGCTCAGATCTCCGCCGTGTTCAGCGACGTTGTTCAAAACCCCGGCAAGTACAAGTTCAATTTCGCCGCAGTCATATTGTGAATTTGATGTTTCCAAGCTGCGCATGACTCTGCCCAATCCGACGCGGACGGACTCAAAATCCTCGCGTGTTCGCAATTGAAACCTGATCAAATTATTGCGCAAAGTGTTATTCCGTTGCCTGCTGATTGGACATCGCCTGCTCAAAGGTTGCATAAATAGCAAAAATTGAATCCATCCGCGTCAGACGGAATACCTTATCAACCGTTGGTGTCAGCGCGCATAAATCCATTTTGCGCCTCGGGCCCAAGTGTTTCATCACACTCACCACTGCGCCAAGCCCGCTTGAATCAATGAACGCCACATTTTCAAGGTTCAGCAATATTTTTTGGTGTTCTGCTTCGATTGTGTTCATTGAGTCTTTGAATTCCAATGCGGTACTTGCGTCAATGCGCGCTGCATTTACAGTCACAACCAAATATTCCTCATGTTGAGCATGAATAAGGTTCATTTTATCATCCTTTTATGTAACGACGTTAGGGCACTGTGGACGCAAAAGATTACCAATCGGTATGCTTGGGCTGAATTTTTGATGAGGCTGTAAAATGAATGAAGTTGTAATTGCCGGCGCTGCGCGCACACCTATGGGAGGATTCCAGGGTGATTTTGAAAATGTGTCTGCCGCCGAATTGGGCGGTGTCGCATTAAAAGGTGCGTTGCAAGATGCCAATATTCAAACTGTGGATGAACTCTATTTCGGAAATGTGTTGTCTGCCGGGCAGGGGCAAGCGCCTGCACGTCAAGCTGGCTTCGCGGCGGGGCTTTCTGAGGATGTGCCGGCGACGACACTAAACAAAATGTGTGGGTCTGGCATGAAAGCGACCATGATTGGGTTTGATCAAATCGCGCTGGGACATTCAAACGTTGTGGCGACGGGTGGAATGGAGAGCATGTCAAATGCGCCCTATCTGCTGCAGAAGATGCGGGGCGGTGCGCGAATTGGCCACGGTCAAGTTATGGATCACATGTTTTTGGATGGACTAGAAGATGCCTATGACAAAGGTCGATTGATGGGGACCTTTGCCGAAGACTGTGCAGAAAAATATCAATTCACACGTAAGGCGCAGGATGAATATGCTCTTGGCTCACTTAGAAATGCTTTGGATGCACAGAAGGCAGGTGCCTTTGCGCGTGAAATTGCGCCAGTCACAATTAAAACCCGTAAAGGTGAATTGGTAATTGGCGAAGATGAACAACCCAAAAATGCCCGCCCAGAGAAAATTCCACACCTAAAGCCGGCGTTTCGCGATGGCGGTACGGTAACGCCTGCGAATTCTTCATCAATTTCTGATGGTGCTGCCGCACTGATTTTGGCGACGCGCGAATATGCCGATGCCAATGGGCTGCCAGTACGTGCGGTGATCAAAGGGCATGCCAGCCATGCTCATGCACCTGCATGGTTCTCAACAGCGCCTATTCCTGCAACAGAAAAGTTGTTGTCCAAAATCAACTGGGACAAAGAAGATGTGGATTTATGGGAAGTGAATGAAGCCTTTGCAGTGGTGCCCATGGCGTTCATGCGCGATCTGCAAATTCCACGAGAAAAGATGAATATTTATGGTGGGGCCTGCGCCTTGGGTCATCCCATAGGGGCATCTGGTGCGCGCATTTTAGTAACATTGCTAAATGCGCTCGAAGCGCGGGATGCAAAGCGCGGTGTGGCTGCCGTTTGTATTGGTGGAGGCGAAGGTACAGCCATCGCAATAGAGCGGCCATGAACGTGAATTATGAATTATTAGCAAAAACTATCGATGCGTTGATTGCTGGAGAAACCGACACAATCGCAAAAATGGCAACCATCGCGTGCGAGGTACACAATTCGGACGATAGATTTGATTGGACAGGCTTTTATCGTGTGGTTGAACCAGAGCTGTTAAAGATTGGCCCTTATCAGGGCGGTCATGGATGCTTGGTTATTCCTTTTAACAGAGGCGTATGCGGCGCTGCTGCTCGTGAGAACAAAATTCAATTGGTCGATGATGTTGATGCCTTTCCTGGACATATTGCTTGTTCTTCGTCGACACTGTCTGAAATTGTTTTGCCAGTGCATGACAAGGATGGAAATGTTATTGCGGTATTTGATATTGATAGCAACCGGCCAGCGGCGTTCACCTCAGAGGATGCCGAAAATTTGCAAAATATTTTGAATAACGCCTTTGCCGTATAAAAAAACCCCGACCACGAGGGCCGAGGTATCGGTCGGGGAGACCTAAAGTTATGAATTCGGAAGTATGACCACGTCTACGCGACGATTTTGTGCGCGACCTTCTGGTGTAAGGTTTGACGCGATTGGTTGGCTTTCTCCGCGGCCCATGGATTGAATACGGAATTGCGGGACGCCATGTTGTTGCAAAACACTTGAAACAGCCAGCGCGCGTTCAGTTGACAAAGATTGATTGTATTCAGCAGAACCCGTGTTATCGGTATGGCCAATAATCTGAATCGTTGAATTTGGATAATTAATCAAATTTTGTGCCAATACGGCCAAATCGGAACGCAGGCTGGGTGTAATATGCGTACTGTTGACCGCGAACAAAATATCCTGCGGTAACGTCACAATTAAACGATCACCGGTGTTTTGGATCATAACCTCGTTGTTGTCCATATCGCGGCGTAATTCGGCAGCTTGTTTATCCAGCTCGTTCCCGATTGCTGCTCCTAATCCTGCACCAATTAAGGCTCCACGAACTGCGCCTTGACGACGTTCTACGCGATTATCGCCGCCTGTTGACATCCCTGCAACTGCACCAATTAAACCGCCGACAATCGCCCCCTGTTTGGTTTGCGTTCTATCAATATTCTGATCAAAACCGGTGGATGTATTACAGGCTGATACAGCCAAAGTCGGAATAAGAAGTGCTGCTAAAATCTTTGTGCGATTTACCATCTATGCGATCCTTTTTAATAACTCACGGTTACTATTGCGCGGTCAAACTGGATTGCAAACTCACAGAGATGTTATTGGCAAAAAGACGCGCATGGACATCTTGTATTTGCAAAAACTGCCGTTCAGGATCGAACACGCATCGCTTCATAGGCCAGCATCGCGCGCTTTATTGAAAGCCCCCAATGGTATCCTCCCAAAGTGCCATCTTTACGCAGCGCTCTGTGGCACGGGATCAGCCAGCTGATGGGATTTTTGCCAATTGCTGTGCCAACTGCACGAACGGCTTTTGGATTCCCTGCGGCGGTTGCGATGTCAGAATAAGTGCTGGCATGGCCAATCGGAATATCCAACAGGACCCGCCACACTTCTAGGTAAAATGGACTGCCAATAAGGTGCAGTGCAGGTATTTGGCCTGCGCAGAATATTGTATGCACAGGCTCAGCTAATTCCTGAGGGGAATATATGAGGTCAGTGTTGGCCCATCTACTAAACAAATCGCTTTTGGTGGCGTCCGTCCCCATTTCCGCCGAAAACCCAAGTCCACACACACCCTGCGTCGTTGCTGTTATAACCGCGGGTCCAAATGGGCTGTCGATCGTGTCGTAAAATATGGCTTCCCTGCTTTGGCCCATCCCGCTGCTTGTACGAACATGGCTATGCCCAGTCTGATTTTTTGGGTGTGGCGTAGCCATTGGGATGTCTTGTGAAAAAGTAGGGCAAAAGAAGTGCGATAACTCACTCGAGGATTTTCCCACCCAATTTTCGATTGTTTGAACAAGTAGATCAGGTGTCAAGTCAAGCGCTTGCGCCAGCTGATCGACGGGTAAGTTTGGCTCAGCGGCATCTACAATTGATATGATGCGTTCGATTACTTTGTAATTGAACTGCGACTGCTGTTTTATCATGTGCTCCTCTTCCTCAGTTATATAAATGTAAACTTGTATCGAAGCGACCCTCAAAGCACCAAATAACTTGTGATTTTAATTAAAAACAGGCATGCAACGACTATGGCAAAACAACTCGATTACCACACTCTTCGACAAATCTTTGACCGCTTCCAAACAGCAGAGGCGGAACCAAAGGGCGAACTCAATCATGTGAATGTTTACACACTTGTGGTTGCAGTGGCGCTAAGTGCACAGGCGACGGATGCAGGTGTGAACAAAGCGACCGAAAAACTGTTCCAAATCGCCGACACCCCGCAAAAAATGCTGGATCTGGGTGAAGAAGGCTTGATTGAGCATATCAAAACCATCGGCCTTTATCGGAATAAGGCGAAAAACGTGATCAAGCTTAGTAAGATTTTGGTGGAGGACTATGGCGGTGTTGTTCCCAACTCGCGTGCAGCACTTCAATCGTTGCCAGGTGTGGGGCGCAAAACCGCAAATGTCGTTTTGAACATGTGGTGGCAATTTCCGGCGCAGGCCGTAGATACGCATATCTTTCGTGTTGGAAATCGTTCGGGAATTGCGGTTGGCAAAGACGTGGATGCCGTCGAACGTGCGATCGAAGATCACATTCCAGCAGACTTTCAACTGCATGCGCATCATTGGTTGATTTTGCATGGACGTTACCATTGTAAAGCGCGTAAACCGCAATGCGGCACATGCCTAATTCGCGATCTATGCTTGTTTGAGGAAAAAGAATTATGAAGAAATTTGAAATCGTCGGTATCGGGAATGCGATCGTTGATGTCATCAGTACCTGTGACGATAGTTTCCTCGATTTGATGGGGATCGATAAAGGGGTCATGCAACTTGTCGAAAAAGAGCGTGGTGAAACGCTTTATGGCGCGATGGAAACACGCACTCAAACGCCTGGTGGCGCGGTAGCAAATACGATTGCGGGTATTGGCGCGTTGGGCTTGAAGACAGGGTTTGTTGGAAAGGTTCGGGATGATGCGCTGGGCCAGTTTTATGCAAAAAGCATGCAGGACACCGGAATTGATTTCCTAAATCCGCCGATGGCTGGGTCAACTGTGCCAACGTCGCGTTCCATGATATTTGTGACACCGGACGGCGAAAGATCAATGAATACTTACCTAGGCATTTCTGCTGACCTGGGGTCAGAAGACGTCCGCGATGAATTTGGAGCAACGGCCGAGAATGTATTCCTAGAGGGCTATCTATTCGACAAAGATAAAGGAAAAGATGCGTTCAAACATCTCTCGCGCAGCTGTCGCGAAGGCGGTGGGCAAGCGGGCATAGCCATCTCTGATCCATTTTGTGTTGAACGGCATCGTGATGATTTCTTTGACCTAATCAAAAATGAATTGGATTACGTGATTGGTAACGAAGCAGAGGTACAATCATTGTACCAAACCGAAGATACAAATGCAGCACTTGCGCGATTGTCAGAGATCTGTCCACTGGTCGTTTGTACGCGTTCAGGTGATGGTGTGAGTGCGGTTCAGAACGGAAAACGTGTTGATGTAAGTGTCGAAACAATTGTGCCTGTTGATGCAACAGGGGCAGGTGACCAGTTTGCAGCAGGGTTTTTATACGGAATTTTAACCGATCGCGATTTAGAAACAGCCTGTCGAATGGGTTGCATTAGTGCCGGTGAAGTCATCCGCCACGTTGGCCCACGACCACAGACGGATGTTTTAACATTATTCAAAGCAGAGGGACTGATTTAATCCCCCAGTTTTGCGTGTACCTCGTCCAGATCGATTTCACCAATTGGCATCTTGTTTGATGGGTCTTGCGGATCATATTTGAACAGATCGAAGTCACGTTTGTAGATTTCATAAACAAGATGCATCGAGAGATCGTCAAAATAATCTTCGACGGGATGCGCACGTTTTGGGCCATGTCCTTCGCTTTCGTTGAATCTAGGAACTTTGCCCAAATCGACCTGAACAGGTGTCTCAATGTTGTCTAAAACCGACTGCATGCCTTAATTGAATTTTTCTGTCCAAAAAATGTTATTATAATGGCCACCATTCACAATCAACGTCGAAACATGGCCAGACATCGCTGACCAATGAATATCGGGGTCCATTGGTTTGCGAAAACGGATAGTATCACGCGCAAACAACAAAAATCGGCGGAATGATTTGAAAAAAGAAAGCGAAGTCATCGGTGATCTTAGGCTAGAATTTTTCTATAGGATCGACGAAAAAGGGGCTGTGTATAGAAATGCAAGTGAATTGTCACAATTTGCTGATATCATGATCGAGCAGGCGCAAGAAATTGTAACCCTAGATTGGATTTATTCAGATTGAGGATCGAAATGAGCTATACTTACGACGACCAGAATATATTTGCAAAAATTTTGCGGGGTGAAATTCCCAATAAAACATTTTTGGAAACCGAATATGCCTTGGCATTTGAAGACATTGCGCCCCAGGCCCCAATCCATATTTTGGTCATTCCGAAAGGGCCATACGTAAACTATGATCATTTTGCGAATGCGGCGAGCGATGAGGAAATAGTCGGTTTTACGCGTGCCATCGGTCAAGTGTGTGAAAAGCTGGGTATACAACCGTCTCATGATGGAATGGGATATCGTGCGATTGCGAACACGGGCGATGCCGGTGTCCAAGAAGTTCCGCATTTACATATCCACATATTGAGTGGTCGTGTGCTTGGCCGCATGATTCCCAAGGGCAGCTAGGTCTTGCCAGAAAATCCAAAGTGTCGCATATACAGGCTGGCCATCGCAAAAGGAAGTTCGACATGACAACGAGTGCACCAGAAACAAAAATTGTTGAGAGTTATCGTGTATCGTGTGACGGTGGTGAAGGCGCTTTAGGTCATCCGCGTGTTTGGCTGCAAATTCCGAATGAACACGGTTGGGTGGAATGCCCATATTGTGATTGCAAATTGCTTCACAAAGATCATCAAGACAGCGCTCAACAATCTTGAAGGCGATATCTAACTAAAGATAACTAGCAATAATAATGCGTAAATACGGCGGTTTTGACAATTTGCTGCCGAATTTTGTCCTAAATCGAGGGATACAGTCCGTTTCATGTATCATTGCGGAGCGGTGTTATGTTGAACAAGTTGTTACTTTTTTGTTGGGACGAAAATGGCGCGGTCACAGTTGAATGGGTGGTGTTGACGGCTGGTGTCATCGCACTTGCTATCGCGGCCTACAGTGCATTTAATGTCGATACCGAAAATACTTATGCGGTGTTATTTGTGACCCAAAATGGCAGTACACCCCATATGGGTGGGGGGAACGCAATTTCTCAGCTTATTGCGCATACAAAATTAGAGAGCATGATTTTTATCTCGTGTATTTTTGAAACAGCCAGTGTGCAAGAAGATGCACTGGGCAATAAATTTGATATTTGTTCTTAGCGTGAACTCCTTTTAGGGTGTGGTCATTATCAATGGCGTTGTGTACCTTTCGACAAACTTAAGCGAGGGTACAATCATGAATTTTGGCAAAGGTCATCATTTACACCTGATTGATGGGTCAGCATTCATTTTTCGTGCATTTCATGCATTGCCGCCGCTAACGCGTAAATCTGATGGTTTGCCGATCGGTGCGGTCAGCGGATTTTGCAACATGCTCCAGCGCTATATCGAAGGCAATACAGGCCCAGATGCGGCGACACATATCGCCGTTATTTTCGACAAAGGCAGTCATACATTTCGAAACGATCTTTATGATCAGTACAAAGCCAATCGTGACGCAATGCCAGAGGATTTACGCCCGCAAATGCCACTAACACGTGAAGCGACCCGCGCGTTCAATATCGCCTGTGAAGAGATAGAAGGGTACGAGGCCGACGATATTATTGCGACGCTTGCATGTCAGGCACGTGAAGCGGGCGGTCGTGTCACCATCATCAGTTCAGACAAAGATTTGATGCAGTTGGTGGGCGGCGGTGTCGAAATGTTTGATGCAATGAAACAAAACCGCATCGACCGGGACGGCGTTCATGCAAAATTTGGTGTCTATCCGGAACGTGTTGTTGATGTTCAGGCGCTTGCAGGCGACAGTGTTGACAATGTTCCTGGCGCACCTGGAATTGGCATTAAAACGGCCGCACTTTTGATCAACGAATACGGTGATTTGGACAGTCTGTTAGAACGGGCTGGTGAAATTAAACAGCCAAAACGGCGCGAGACTTTGCTGAACAACGTAGATCAGATCAGGCTTTCAAGGCAACTGGTTCAATTGGATTGTGATACACCATTGGATTTTACAATTGATGATTTGGAAATCCGCGATCCTGATCCCGAACAATTGCTTGGGTTTTTGTCGGACATGGAATTCAGAACTTTAACCAAACGTGTGGCAGAGCGTTTTGGCAAGGAAATGCCTCAGATCATAGATGTGGCAACATCGAAATCAGCAGGGCAATCAGCCTCTGTATCTGTGGCTGACATCGCATTTGATCCTGAAAATTACGAATGTGTACGCGATATGACCGCGTTAAATGATTGGATCGCACGGATTTATGACGTGGGCTTTGTTGCTGTCGATACGGAAACAACCTCCCTCAATGAAATGCAGGCCGAGTTGGTCGGGATTTCGCTTTCTGTCAAGGCAGGAGAGGCGTGCTACATCCCCCTGACGCACAAAGAAAATGCAGCGGATGATTTATTTGGCGGCGCTGAATTGGCCGAAAATCAAGTGCCACTCAACGATGCATTGGACGCGCTTACTCCGATGCTACAGGATCCATCAATCCTGAAAATTGGTCAGAATATGAAATATGACACTAAGATTTTTGCAGGTCTTGGGATTAAGGTTGCACCGATTGATGACACGATGTTGATGTCATATGCCCTGCATGGTGGTTTGCATAATCATGGTATGGATGGGCTATCTGAGCGGTATTTGAACCATACGCCAATCCCGATCAAACCCCTGTTAGGGACAGGGAAGTCAGCAATCACATTTGATCGTGTTCCAATTGATGAAGCCTCAAAATACGCTGCAGAGGATGCAGATATCACGCTACGATTATGGCAAATATTCAAGCCGCGACTGCATTCATCAAAAGTTACGCGCGTTTATGAGGGCTTAGAGCGTCCTTTGATCCCTGTTCTTGCACAAATGGAACGGACGGGCATTAAAGTCGACCGTGATACATTATCAAGGATGTCCAACGCATTTGCACAGAAAATGGCCGCGTTAGAGTCTGAAATCCATGAAATGGCAGGCGAGTCCTTCAATGTTGGAAGCCCCAAGCAATTGGGTGAGATCATGTTTGATAAGCTGGGATATGATGGCGGTAAAAAGGGAAAAAACGGTGCCTATTCGACGGGTGCAGATATTCTAGAAGACTTGGCAACGATCCACGATTTGCCAAAACGTGTTCTGGATTGGCGTCAGCTAAGTAAGTTGAAATCAACCTACACTGATGCGCTGCAAGACCATATCAATCCTGAAACGGGGCGCGTTCACACATCCTATTCTATTGCGGGGGCGAACACCGGTCGTTTGGCCTCAACCGACCCCAATTTACAAAATATTCCAGTTCGAACAGAGGATGGACGCAGGATCAGAGAGGCGTTCATTGCCGATAGTGGCAATGTCCTTGTTTCCCTTGACTATAGTCAGATTGAACTTCGTATTCTGGCACATGTTGCGGGGATAGATAGTTTAAAGCAGGCCTTCCGCGATGGATTGGATATCCATGCGATGACAGCATCAGAAATGTTTGACGTCCCCTTAGATGAAATGACATCCGATATTCGACGCCAAGCTAAAGCGATTAACTTTGGCGTAATCTATGGCATTTCAGGCTTTGGTTTGGCGCGTAACTTGCGTATTCCGCGTGCCGAAGCCCAAGGGTTCATTGATAGATATTTTGAACGGTTCCCAGGTATCAAGGAATACATGGACGAGACCGTGGCATTTGCCAAAGAAAATAACAGGGTTGAAACACTGTTCGGGCGCGTTATTCACACACCAGAAATCAACGCCAAAGGTCCGACTGCAGGTTTTGCAAAACGTGCTGCGATTAACGCACCAATCCAAGGGACGGCAGCCGACATTATCCGCCGTGCAATGATAAAGATGCCTGATGCGATAGGTAATTTACCCGCGAAAATGCTGTTACAGGTGCATGATGAATTGCTCTTTGAAGTTCAAGAGGCTGCAGTTGATGCATTGATCCAAGCCGCCAGGGATGTGATGGAAACAGCATGTGATCCTGTTCTGAACATTGACGTGCCCTTAATCGTTGACGCGGGACAGGGTGCGCATTGGGCAGAAGCGCACTAGACGTCTTCCAATTCATGCGCTGGGATTATTTGGAAAAAAGTACCGTTTGACCATACGCCAAACCAATCTTGGTGGATTGATCCAATGTCGACCAAGCGATAAAAACTTTTTCGATCAATCAGGGCCTCTAGTCCAGCTCGTACGTGTACATATGGCGAGGGTTCGCCAGTATCGGCATCACGTATAACACGAATTGGATCTCTTCTACACGCTATCACAGCGTCACCAACATGTGTTTCAAATGTTAGAACTTGTTCTGTGCCCTCACCTGAAACGGTAAAATCGATAGCAACAAATGGGGCGTCATCGACAGTAATGCCTACCTTTTCGACAGGGGTTACCAAAAAATATTTGTCGCCGTCTTTGCGCAAGATAGAGGAGAAAAGTTTTACCAACTCAAATCGACCAATCGGTGTGCCCAAATAAAACCATGTTCCGTCACGCGCTATGCGCATGTCCAAATCCCCACAAAACGGAGGATTCCATAAATGAACGGGTGGCGGCCCCTTTTTTGTTGTTGCTGCCCTTGCTGCTGCTGCGATGCCGTCTGCTCGGGCTATCGGTGAATTCTCGCCAGTCATGACTTTGCCATTTTCCTTTATCGCGCTACGCTCTTACTTAGTACAATTTGATTTAGGGATTCTTATGTCGTCCACACACCTATCCGATCAGTTAAATAGCCTAAAAGTTAAACTGGCCCAGTCCAAAGCGCAAATCAACACACGTTTTTTTGGGCAGGGGCAAGTTGTAGATCAGGTGTTGACCACGATGCTGGCGGGTGGGCATGCGGTTTTGGTTGGCGTGCCAGGAGTTGGAAAAACCCGATTGGTTGAAACGGTGGCAACCGTCATGGGCATTGGAGATGCTCGTATTCAGTTCACACCAGATTTGATGCCAACGGATATATTGGGTGTTGAAATCTTAGAGGAAGATCCAAACGGTGTGCGCAATTTTCGCTTTCAGAAAGGTCCTCTTTTTGCAGGCCTGATACTTGCAGATGAAATCAATCGCGCAAGCCCGCGTACGCAATCTGCACTGTTGCAAGCGATGCAAGAACGCCAAGTAACCATCGCGGGACAAACACATGACTTGCCTAAACCGTTTGTGGTTTTGGCAACCCAAAACCCAATCGAACAAGAGGGCACTTATCCCCTGCCGGAGGCGCAGCTTGATCGGTTTTTGTTATCAATCGAAGTGGGCTATCCTGATATTGATACAGAGCGCGAAATCATACTGGAAACAACTGGCGCAGATGATGCGAGCGCCATGTCGATTTTCGATGCGCATGAATTGATTTCCGCACAAAGTTTGATCCGGCAAATCCCGCTTGGAGAAAATATACTGAACACAATTCTGGAACTTGTGCGTGCGCTGCGGCCCAACACAGATGACACGCACGCATTGACACAGGAATTTGTGTCTTGGGGGCCTGGTCCGCGCGCGGGTCAGGCATTGGTGCTGGCGGCGAAGGCGCACACTATTATTCAGGGGCGCGTTTCCCCAACCATGGCGGATGTGCATGCACTTGTGAAGTCAGTGTTGGGTCACCGCATGAGTTTAAAGTATACAGCATCAGCTCAAGGCATGGACACGCAGTTGCTTATCAAAAATGTTCTTGCTGATATTGAAAAACAGGCGCGCGCTGCATGATCAATGATGTGGGGTTTTTCCCAGAGGCGAAACGCTACAGTGACGAAGTTGAGGTGTTATTGCTTGCCGCGCGGCGGCTTAGCAAATCATTGCGGTTGGGTGAACATGGGCGGCGCACGTCCGGCGCTGGATCAGATTTTTGGCAATTTAGAAAATTTGAAAATGGGCTAGATTCCCCACGCAGTATAAACTGGAAGCAATCTGCAAAATCAGATGAACTTTATGTACGCGAAACCGAATGGAGTGCGCCTCAGACACTCTCAATTATAGTGGATCGTGATGGTGATCATTTTATAGATCATCCGAAATCAAAAGCATATTTTAATGCTCTGATTACAATGGCATTGGGATATGCGTATTGTGATATTTCGGAAAAGGTTCGTGTTGAATGCGGTGAATTTTTGCAAGTTGATCGCCCCAAAGAACAGATTGAAATTGCTGACACACTCTTGCAACCTAGCGATCATCCTTTGCGCTTGCCTATCGCACAGGATATTCCCCGAAACTCCAAAGCCTTAATTTTATCCAGCTATTTTCAAGGTCATGAAGGCCTTGCCCAACATCTTTCAACATTTGGGGGGCGTGGGATCACGGGGTGTTTGGTTCAGGTGCTGACACAAGACGAGCTTAACTTTCCGTTTTCGGGAAGGGTAGAATTCAAAAGCGCATCTGGGTCTATAAAATTTCAATCTAATCAAGCCCGTGCATTAAGGTTAGAGTATCTAGATAAGCTCGCGAAAAATCAAAAAAGTTTGGCAGAAATTGCGGCGGCACATGACTGGATTTACCTAAACGTTTCAATTGAACAGGACCCACGTGAAATCATCGGCTTAATCATCGAACACTTGGGGATGCATTAGAATGCTTCAGTTTGCCTCTCCGCTGATACTATTGGCTTTGGCTATTTTGCCAATGATTTGGTTGCTGTTGCGCGCTGTCCCACCCAGTCCAGTCAAACGTGCCTTTGCAGCTGTGCATCTGTTGCTTGGATTGCGAGATAAGGATCAAGTGAGCGAACGTACGCCGTGGTGGCTTTTGTTGATGCGGATTTTGGCCCTTGCGGCGATCATCATCGCGCTCGCAAAACCCGAGCTTCGATATAGTGAAAGCCGCTTTGAAAATGATCGCATGCTAATCATTCTTGATGGTGGGTTTGCCCATCAAAAATTTGCTCAACATCATCGAGATCAAATTCAAGCGCTTTTGGAATCTGCTGAGGTCGACCAAAAATTGATCGCTGTCCTTGATTTGGCAAACCCAGATAAACCTGACTGGCAATCTGCAGCATATCATGCCGAACGACTGGCCTCTTGGACCCCTTCGCCGTGGTTGCCAAGCTTTAGTTTAGGTGCAAAAATCATTTTGTCTGAGCGTGAAAAATTTGATGGCGTTTGGTTCGTGGACGGGCTGGATTACGCGCAGGATCGTCTGGAATTTTTGAGCGAATTACAGCAACGCGGACATGTCGAAATAAGGACGCCGAGTGGTAATATCGCAGTGCTGACTTCGGTGATCGGCGATGGAGACAATCTGGTTGCGAGTATTCAGAAATCTGATCCAACCATGCAGCCGCCAGAGGTTGCATTTATTGGGCTGACACCAGCCGGAGTACGAACAGAATTTGCCAGAGTTTCGGTTTCACCAACTACGGATAATGCTGTTGTTGAATTGCCATCTAAGCTACGTGCGCGACTGACAGATGTTCGATTGATTGGCGAAGATCATGCGGCAAGTGTTGTGCATGCTGCGGGAGATCTTGCACGCCCTCGGGTTGGAATCTTTGCGTTAAATCCGGCAGAAGAAATTGCTGAACTGCTCCAACCCCTTCATTACTTACGCACGGCATTACAGCAAACCACAGAAGTTATTGAACTATCATTGGACGATATTTTGTTATCTAAACCGATTGCAATTTTCCTAACAGATGCATCGCGTTCGGCATACGAGCAAGATCTGGTTGATTGGGTCAGTGATGGTGGCACATTGATCCAATTTGCTGGCCCTACAACCGCTCTTTATTCTCAGGATATGAAGGGTTCAAAATTGCTTCCAGTCGATCTGCGTCAGGGTGGCCGCCAACTTGGTGGAGCGATGACATGGGACACGCCAAAACACATTGCTGATTTCAAACAAGATAGTCCATTTTTCGGTTTGTCTGTTCCGGAAGACATTGTCGTAAGGGCGCAGGTGCTTGCTGAACCAGATGTGACTTTATCCTCACGCGTTATTGCTGAACTAGAAGATGGAACACCGCTTGTCACTCAAGCCCCACTTGGTGAGGGAAAAGTTGTATTTTTTCACATAACAGCCAATGCCGCGTGGTCCAATCTCGCGTTATCTGAACTATTTGTCGAAATGACGCAGCGATTGGTTTCAGGTGCACTTGTCCTGGATGATGGTGAATTACCAGCCGGATTGATATGGCAAAGCACAAAATTGATTAATCACACTGGCCGTCTCGTTGAACCTGAGGTACCGATTATAACAACCTCACAAGATTTGGGAACCATTCCAATTGCCGCTGAGTTACCAGGTGGCATTTATCAGACAGACGAGTTTACATTTGCCCGCAATTTAGGAACGCTTGTTGGGGATTTCAGGCGTATGGAGTGGCCTAATGGTTTGGCCGTGCGTGTTGGAAATCAAGTGTCTGATGCCATGCCTTTGGCGCACTTTGTGTTTGTGTTTGCATTGATTTTATTAGCTCTCGATGTTGTTGCATCTGCGCGCGTCGCTGGGCGCTTGTTGATTATGCTATCCCTGTGTGCAGGGTTGCTCCCCAGTGATGGGATCGCACAAACGAACCATGCTGCCGCGTCAGAGATTACATTTGCACACGTGTTAACAGGAAATGCACGTGTGGACCAAATGGCAGCTGCAGGTCTGTTTGGGTTGTCGGATGCGTTGTTTTTCCGAACAAGTGTTGAACCAAGTACGCCTGTTGGCGTGAACGTGGAGTTTGATGAACTTGCATTCTATCCGTTTCTATATTGGCCAATTTCCGAACAGGCGCTATCGCTTACACCTCAGGCCATCGAGCGTGTTAATCGTTACATGCAGCAGGGCGGTGTGATTGTCTTTGATAGTCGGGATGCTGGCCTTGGCACAGCGCAAGGTAACTTGCGCGATCTCTTGCGCCAATTAGATATCCCTCCGCTAGATCCCCTGCCAAATGATCATGTTATCAATCGTACGTTCTATTTGATTCAAGATGCACCCGGTCGCCATGTTGATGGCGAAGTTTGGGTTGAGGCGGCCATCAATAAGGAACAGTTGGATCCTGCGTTGCCATTTAGACGATTAAATGATGGCGTTACCCCAGTGATCATCGGATCAAATGATTGGGCGGCGGCTTGGGCGATTAATCAGCAGGGTGATCCTCTTTATCCCGTTGGGCGTGGGCGCGCTGGAGAACACCAGCGCGAAATGGCGATCCGTTTTGGAATAAACCTGGTCATGCATGTATTGACTGGAAATTATAAGTCAGATCAGGTTCACGTCCCCACGTTGCTAGATCGGTTAGGGCAATGATTCAGTCAGTTGTTTTTTCATATTTGGTTCCGCTCCCTTTACTTATTTTGTTAGGGCTGGCCTCACTGTGTGCGGTTGCTTTTGCACGATATTTAGGGTTGCGAGGCTGGCCGTTTCGTTTTCTGGCGGCCGCGTTTGTTTTAATCGCGCTTGCGAACCCAAGCGTGCGGATTGAAGACAGGCAAAACCTAAATGACATTGTACTGATAGTGGTTGATGAAACACGCTCACATGATCTGGCTGAACGCAGGACGCAAACAATTGATACACTCGAGAATTTGCGAAATCGCATTGAAAACCAGAACCGCGATCTTGAAATCGTGCGAGTTCAAGATGCCGACAACAACGCAGGCACCTTAATTATATCAGCGATGCGTCGTGCTTTGGCGGATATTCCTGCAAATCGGTTGAGTGGCATCTTCATAATATCTGATGGTCAGGTACACGAGAATGTTGAGGATCTGGCGATAAATGTACCTGTACATCATTTTGTGATTGGTGAAAAAGACACCTTTGACCGAAAGCTGAGCGTGTTGAATGCTCCCGCTTTTGGCATCATTGGCGAAAGTGTCCCGATGGTGTTGCGCGTTGATGACATGGGTATTGCGTCAGATGAGACTGATCAACGCACGCGTGTTTATGCGCGGGTTGGATCAGGGCGTGTCATCGAGTTTTCAGTTCCCATTGGCCAAGATACCGAATTGCGCGTAAACGTTGGAAACGCAGGTCAAAATATAATCGAGTTTTGGATTGACCCTGTTGAAAGCGAATTGACGGATCAAAATAACCGTAGTGTTGTTTCGGTGAATGGTGTGCGGGATCGATTGCGGGTTTTGCTGGTATCAGGTGCTCCGCACCCGGGTGGGCGGGTTTGGCGAAATTTACTCAAATCCGACAGTTCAGTTGATTTGGTGCATTTTACAATTTTGCGCCCCCCCGCAAAGCAAGACGGCGTTCCCGTTTCGGAACTGTCATTGATTGCCTTTCCAACCCGTGAATTATTTATGGAAAAAATTGATGATTTTGATTTGATTATTTTTGATCGATACAAACGGCGCGGAATTTTACCACTTTCATACTTGGAAAACGTTGCACGCTATGTGCGCGACGGTGGCGCGGTTTTGGTGGCGGCGGGACCAGATTTTGCATCTGCAAATTCTATCTATCGATCTCCATTGCAAGATGTACTGCCCGCGGCTCCAACTGCACGAATTATCGAAAAGCGTTATGTGCCCAAGGTCACAGAATTAGGCGAACGTCACCCTGTTACGCGTGGATTGGCTGGTCCATCAGACTGGGGCGCTTGGTTGCGTCAAATCGAAGTTATTCCCGATCGTGGTCAAACACTTATGCAGGGTGTTGATGAACGGGCATTGTTAACCCTAGATCGGATTGGCGAAGGTCGTGTTGCGTTGTTGGCATCCGATCATGCGTGGCTGTGGTATCGCGGATTTGAAAACGGTGGCCCACAACAAGAATTGTTGAAACGATTGGCCCATTGGTTGATGAAAGAACCCGAGCTTGAAGAAGAAAGCATTTCTATAGCGATCCAAGATCAGGACATAAGAATTTCGCAATATTCTTTGTTAGATACATTAGATCCAGCGGAAATACGATGGCCTGATGGCACGACCATCGAAGTTGAATTAATACCCACAGCGCCTGGAACATTCAGCGGTGAATTTTCGACGACGGAACAAGGTATCTTTGAAATCGCTTCAAACGGTGTTCAGCGGGTGTTTTCAAAGGGTGCTGCGAATCCTGTCGAATTTGTCGATCCGCGCCCTACGGCGGACTTATTGGCACCACTGGTCAACGCGAGCAAAGGTGGTCAAATTTGGTCGCTGGATGGTATTCCAAACATACGCGATGTGCGCGAAGGGCGAATTGCGTCGGGTCGAGGTTGGCTTGGCCTAATTGATAACAACGCTTATGCCACAATGGGCGTACGGCAATCTCCATTAATGCCCACTTGGTTGTATCTCTTGATGGCACTTGGTTCAGCGGTAATAGGTTGGGTGCGTGAAGGGCGAATGGATCGGAGCTAATTTTGTTCGCATTGCTTGCTTTTTTCTTAAATTGGTTATATTTATTTACCAATTGTAGTGAGGTTGTCCGATGGAAATGCCAACACCAGATCAGTATACGCTTTCACGCAAAGCAGAAATAGTTGCCCGTCTAAAAGCTGTATTGTCATCAGATACAGTTATTGATGACCCTGCAGAAACGAAAGCGTACGAATGTGATGCGCTTTCTGCGTATCGCTGCCCCCCACTTGCAGTGGTGTTGCCCCACACGACTGAGGACGTGGCAACTGCATTGCGGATATGTAATGAGATGCGCGTGCCTGTTGTTCCACGGGGTGCTGGGACATCTTTGGCAGGGGGCGCACTTCCGACTGCGGATAGTGTGATTATTGGCGTTGCACGCATGAACGATGTGTTAGAGTGCGATTACAAAAATCGTGTGATCCGCGTGCAAACTGGGCTTACAAATTTAAGTGTCACTGGTGCTGTAGAACAGGACAATTTTTTCTATGCACCTGACCCGTCCAGTCAGTTGGCCTGTGCGATTGCTGGAAATATTGCCATGAATTCCGGCGGTGCTCATTGTTTGAAATATGGTGTTACTTCAAATAATTTGATGGGTGTGACGCTAGTCACCATGCAGGGTGAAATCCTAGAAATAGGTGGCAGCCATTTGGATGCGGATGGATTGGATTTACTAAGTGTTATTTGTGGATCTGAGGGGCAACTTGGGATCGTGACCGAGGCCACTTTGCGCATATTGCATAAACCCGAAGGTGCCCTCCCTGTTCTATTGGGATTTGAGAGTAACGAAGTTGCGGGTGAATGTGTTTCGGACATCATCCGTGCAGGTGTATTACCGGTTGCCATTGAGTTTATGGATCGTCCGTGCATCCGAGCGACAGAGGCGTTTTCTGGTGCGGGGTATCCGGATTGTGAAGCGCTGTTGATCGTCGAAGTCGAGGGGAGCGATTTAGAAATTGAAGAGCAGTTGGATAAAATACTAGAGATTGCCCAGCGACATAACCCTGTCGAGTTGCGCCGCGCGCGCGATGCAGCAGAAGCAGGACGCATATGGTTGGGACGCAAATCTGCCTTTGGCGCAATGGGCCAAATCAATGATTACATGTGTCTAGATGGAACAATTCCCGTTTCGAAGTTACCCTTTGTATTGCGTCGGATTTCAGAATTAAGCCAAGAGTTTGGTTTGGAAGTGGGCAATGTTTTCCATGCCGGTGATGGCAACATGCACCCTCTCATACTGTATAACGCGAACAAAGAAGGTGATTTGGAGCGCTGTGAAGCCTTTGGAGCAGAGATCCTGAAACTATGTGTCGAAGTCGGCGGATGTCTAACGGGTGAACACGGTGTGGGGATCGAAAAACGGGATCTTATGTCGGTTCAATTTTCTGCTCTGGATTTAGAGGCGCAAATGAAAATTAAGGACGTTTTTGATCCCAATTGGCTGTTAAATGCGGCCAAGGTTTTTCCACTGGATGTGTCCCAAACCCGTCGCGACGGCCCTCCACAATGACGCAAGAAATTAAATTCAGTGACGAACAAGACTTGGCTGATTTTATTCGTAGGCGCGAGGATCCGGTTCATATTGTTGGCGGCGGAACACGTGGTTTGGATCTAAATTACGACCGGCTCGACACGAGCGCTTTACGCGGGGTGGTCGATTACGAACCTGGCGCACTGACGATGGTTGCTAAGGCGGGAACGCCCCTTTCAGAAATTGAAGCAACACTGGCACGTGAGGGTCAGCAGCTTGCATTTGAACCGATTGTATTAAACTCGGTCTTAGGTACCAAAGGGGCCTCGACAATTGGGGGCGTTTTTGCATCCAACGCAACTGGTGCACGTCGGATTCAGGCTGGGGCCGCGCGCGATTTTTTATTGGGCGTGCGATATATCGATGGACATGGCAACATCATCAAAAACGGTGGTCGCGTGATGAAAAATGTCACGGGTTATGACATCGTCAAACTGATGGCAGGAAGTTGGGGCACACTGGGAATAGTTACCGAAGTCGCATTCAAAGTTCTGCCTATGCCGACACAACAGGCAACATTGGTGATTTCAAATATTGATGCAAATAATGCGGTTGATGCAATGACTGCGTCATTGAATACCCCGTTTGATGTCAATGGTGCCACCTACGATATTGCGGCACGTTGTGCATATATCCGTATTGAAGGATTTGAAAAATCGGTAGACTATCGCGTTCAATCGCTTGTTGATGCCATGGGACAGGCATCTGCTATTGACGTTTGCAAAGGAGCGGATAGCGCAAAGATCTGGGCGGACATTCGCCATTTGAAAGCGATATCTGGGCGGGGTGATCACTTGTGGAAGATATCAGTGCGTCCAACTGATGGTCCTCAAATCGTTTCAAACCTTGGACTAAACTCTGGGATATTGGATTGGTCTGGTGGTTTGATTTGGGCTACGTTGGAAAAAGGTAAACAAGCATCAGCCATTTTGGGTGACATTGCAGGACACGCAATGAATATATCCCAGCGTTCTGAAACTAACTTTCAAAGCTTGAACCCAGAAATAGCAAAATTGCAAAAAGCGCTAAAGGCGAAATTTGATCCAAAAGATTTGTTCAATTCGGGTTTGATGAGGTAGGCATGCAAACTTTTTTCTCAGAAGATCAATTGAAGGATCTTGATTTTCAGCGCTCGAATGAAATTTTGCGTGCCTGTGTTCATTGTGGCTTTTGTACAGCAACTTGTCCGACCTATCAGATTTTGGGTGACGAATTGGACAGCCCACGGGGGCGCATTTACCTGATCAAAGACATGTTGGAAAACAACAGAGTTCCAGACAAAAAAACCGTTCAACACATCGATCGTTGTTTGTCTTGCTTGTCATGTATGACCACTTGTCCCTCAGGTGTACATTACATGCATCTCGTGGATCACGCGCGTGCCTACATTGAAGAACACTATAAACGCCCCCTAGGAGAGCGTTTTTTGCGCGCTGTGTTGGCGCAAATTTTGCCCTATCCCACACGCTTTCGCTTGGCTCTTTTGGGTGCAAAATTAGTGCGTCCGTTTGTGCAATTTATACCTGATGCACGCCTGAGTGCGATGATCAAAATGGCACCCAAACGCATTCCATCGGTCAGTCGTAACGATGATCCACAGGTTTTCGAATCCGACGTTGCCCCCAAAAAACGTGTGGCTCTGATGACGGGATGTGCACAACGTGCACTGAATACAGATATCAATGATGCAACGATCCGCGTGCTAAAACGATTTGGCTGCGAGGTTGTAATCGCAGACGGGCAGGGATGTTGCGGAGCGTTGACCCATCACATGGGAAAAACGGATGAGTCTCACAAATCCGCGGCCAGGAATATAGCTGCATGGCATCGTGAAATCGCCCAAGATGGGTTGGATGCAATCGTCATTAACACCAGCGGCTGCGGAACAACTGTTAAGGATTACGGTCACATGTTTCGCGATACACCGCTGGCAGACAGGGCCGCACACGTTTCTTCGATTGCCAAGGATATCAGCGAAGTTTTGGCCGATCTGGACATACCAGAACAATCTGATGCTAAATTACGTGTTGCCTATCATGCCGCGTGTTCTTTGCAACATGGACAAAAAATTAAGGATCACCCCAAGGCGTTGTTGCGAAAACTTGGTTTTGATGTTGTGGAACCTGCAGATTCACATTTGTGCTGTGGATCAGCTGGAACATACAATTTGATGCAGCCTGAAATTTCCGGCAAGCTAAAGGCGAACAAGGTACGTCGCCTTATGGAAAAGTCGCCGGATGTCATCGCGGCTGGTAACATAGGCTGTATGATACAAATCGGCTCAGGTGTAGATATTCCTATTTTGCACACTGTTGAATTAATTGACTGGGCCACAGGCGGGCCAAAGCCTGCTGCTCTTGGCGCGTGGAACAGAACGAGCAAAACTGACATTCCGATACTAAGATAGTTGACCTTGGTCACAATATTGCCTCAACTTGTTGTTAAGCCTAGCGGCTTAGTCAGGAGGGGTCGATGTGCGATTCTTAGTAAGTGGTATTTTTTTGTTCATAAACAGTTTGGCCGCAAGTGCCGAAAGCAATCTTGATCTGTTAAACTCAATCGATCAGGGGCGTGAATGGAGCGCTGTTGGACGTCTGTCTTTGGACAATGGAAATGGGTTTTGTACCGCGACTTTGATCGCGGATGATATCATTTTGACCGCTGGTCACTGCGTCTATGATAAGAATACGGGTTCTGTGGCGAATTTGACCTCGTTCGAATTTCAGGCCAGCTGGCGAAATGGTCGCGCAGAAAGTTACCGTGAGATCAGGGAAATTGCAGTGCATTCGCAATATCAGTTTGCCCAAGAGGCGAGCATAGATCGTATTCAGTTTGATGTGGCACTATTGCGATTGGCAACGCCTATCCGTAATCCCAATTTAACGCCGATGTACGTTGCGGGGCTGCCGCAAATTGGCAGTGTTATTGGTGTTGTATCCTATGCCAAAGGACGCATGGAAGCGCCATCAGTTCAAAGTCGATGCATCGCAGCAGCGCAACAAAACAATGTATTGGTGATGACGTGTGATGTGGATTTTGGCGCGTCTGGTGCACCTGTGTTTAAGAGTACGCACGATGGTGTTGGTATCGTATCTGTTGTTTCGGCGATGGCGGAAATGGATGGCCGCCCTGTGTCGCTTGGGGCATCGGTCAGTCCGGTTGTGAATGATTTAATGACAAAACTCTCACCGACGAATGACCTTCTTACAGACACGGGCCGGCGCAGAAATACAGGCGCAAAATTTCAACGTCCTTAGGTCTTGAAACCAATTTAGACATTCCCCAAGTATTTTCTACAGGCGCCAATTCTGGGTCTGTAGTTTGAACGCGCTGCGCCGAATGGGCAGTGCATTGAAATGGTTTCGCTCAAAGGAGGACACCTATGCGACATTTTGATTTTTCACCCCTATACCGTGCTACTGTCGGTTTCGACCAGATCGCTGAAATGATGGATCGCGTTTTGGCAAGCGATGCAGCAGGGCCCAGTTATCCGCCCTATAATATCGAAAAGACGGCTGATGATGCCTATCGTATTTCGCTCGCCGTTGCAGGGTTCGCCGAAACAGATTTAAACGTTGAGGTTAAAGAAAACGCACTGATCATCTCGGCGAAAAAACCAGATACAGATCAGGATGCAACTTTCCTTCATCGTGGCATCGCAACGCGTGCATTCGAACGGCGTTTTCAATTGGCAGATCATGTTCGCGTGCACGGCGCTAGCTACATGAATGGAATGCTACACATCGATCTTGTTCGCGAATTGCCTGAGGCATACAAGCCGCGTCGAATTGAAATAACATCGCCAGTTGCGCCTGCAATTGTGGATGCAAAAGTGAACTAAACTTAAATTATTTGGTTGCCGCAAGCGCGGCAACCATTGGTCCGACGGACCAACCCACTCCAGAGCGCCCAAGTTCAGGTGCGTAAAAGCGCGATATATTCCCATCAAAATACAAGGCGTCAGGAACATCTAGTTCATCGCGAAAGAATAAAGTGAATTGATGAAAATTTACGCGTTGGTTTGAAATAACGAAATGGGCTGTCGTTCCGTCTTGTGATACACCAACTCCATTTCTTATGAATTGCGAAGTGCTGCCCTTTTTGATGCGTGGATGAAGCGCGCCGTCATTCAAAATAAGGGGACCAGATTGCGTGGCAAATTTGCAGTTTGGCCGCATTGCGATGTAATCATGAGTTTCATAAATTCGGTAACTTTGATCGTTGATGCAAAATATCCCGTTTGGCAGCATGCCGAAATTTCCGGGCCCTGGGTTGGCAATCACGCGCTTTTTTTCGATGTAGTTTTCGACATAGTGTCCAACTGGGCGTAAATCGGAGTGAAACATCCCAGCGTTCATCGCGAAAAGGACCTCTAAACCCCGTTCACTCTGCTTCTCGACAAGATTGACGAATTGTCCAAAGGGTTGGCCGCTGTCGTCGTGCAAGAATAGTTCAACCCGATCTTGCTCAACTGCAACTGTGCATGTGGTGTAAGACGCGCCGCCAAATATATTGTTACTACAATCAAGTGCAACAACGGGAGAGGAGATGAGGAATAGGCATAGTGCCCTGATCATGCGTCGTCCAGATCACGTTGAACATCGTCTTGGGCGAATAGCCTGCGTGTCTCATCCATTCGATCAAATGTTTCATCCAATCGAAATCGAAGGTCAGGCGTGAATTTCAATGCGAGATTTTTTGAAATTGCACGCCTTAACTCAGGCTTGTTTTTTGCCAGCAATCCTATGACATCCTGTCCACCTTGTCCTCCCAGCGGGCAAACATAGGCCGTTGCGATTTTTAGATCAGGCGAGGTTGTTACTTCGCCAACAGTGATCGAAATACGACTGAGATCGGGATCGTGAATGTCACCACGAGCAAGTATATCCGACAGTGTCCGTCGAATAAGTTCGCCTACGCGAAGTTGCCTTTGTGAAGGGCCAGGCCCGTCATGAAACTTGTTTTTTGCCATATTTCTTATCTACGCTGATAGGTTGGCTTTGCCAAGGGGCTCTGGTCGGGTTATGTGACAGATTGAAAGAGAGGACTTCACGATGACACAACAACCTTCAATCGCGATTTTGGGTGCATCTGGCCGTATGGGGCAAATGTTAGCCCGGACAATTTCCGACAGTGAAACTGCAAAACTTGTTGCTGCTGCAGATCGAAAGGGTAGCGATTGGATTGGACAGGATTTGGGTGTTATGGGTGGAGGAACCGCAAACGGAATCATCGTGACAGATGATGTAAGTGCCGTTTTTCAACAGGCTGATGTCGTTATCGATTTCACACTGCCTGTTGCAACGGTTCAACATGCTAAAATTGCTGCTGAAACTGCAACTGCACTGGTGATTGGGACAACGGGCATGGATGATGATCAGCTATCAGAAATAGCAGATGCGGCAAAATCCACAGCGATTGTTCGTGCAGGAAACATGTCCCTTGGTGTGAACTTGCTAACGCAATTGACACAGAAAGTTGCAGCTGCACTAGGCGAAGAATTCGACATCGAAGTGATCGAGTATCATCACAATCAGAAAGTGGACGCACCTTCAGGAACCGCCCTGATGCTCGGAGAGGCGGCTGCGTCTGGTCGAGGAGTCTCGTTGAATGATGTAAAAGACTCTGGGCGTGATGGCATTACTGGTGTGCGTAAATCGGGTGACATCGGTTTTGTTGCTATCCGTGGTGGAGACATCGTTGGAGAACATGATGTTTTGTTTGCAGGACTCGGAGAGCGGATCGTCTTGCGACATGTTGCCACCGATCGTGCATTGTTTGCGCGTGGGGCTATACGAGCGGCAATTTGGGCGTCAGGGCAATCTGCCGGCGAATATTCTATGTTGGATGTTTTGGGACTTTAGTCAAATCATTTTGGTTTGAATGGCTCCATGCCAGCGCGGGCCAACGCATCGGCACGTTCATTTTCTGGATGCCCTGCGTGGCCTTTGACCCATTCCCATGTCACATGATGACGCGACTGCGCCGCATCTAATCGCTGCCAAAGCTCAACGTTTTTAACAGGTTTTTTGGCCGAAGTTTTCCATCCATTTCGTTTCCATGCGTGTATCCAACTGCTAACACCGTCCTTGACGTATGCGCTGTCCGTAACGACAGTAATTGTGCTTGAACGTTCAAGGGTTTCTAATGCGCTGATTGCTGCCATTAACTCCATTTGATTGTTCGTTGTTGTTTCAGCGCCACCTGATAGTTCGCGCTCCTTCACAATCTGACCCGCATTCATGGCCTGCAATAGAACCCCCCAACCGCCTGGGCCAGGATTGCCTGAACATGCTCCGTCCGTAAACGCCTTAAGACTGAGCACGTGCAAACACTCCGATCCACTGACTGATAGAACCATCCAATCCCGGGGCTTTGCCAGTCGTATGATCAATCCATTCAAAGTCAGCAGCACATAGCCAGGCGTAAAGTTCGTCTTGGTTCACGTAGGTGTAAAGTCGTTCGAGATCGTCGCGGTGACGTCCTGTCCCCAATTTCATCGCAATATAAAAATGGCCGTTTGCTGTCAGTCCCGTATGGATGTTTCGCAGAAGTTTGGGGATATCTTCTCGCGCTGCGTGGAGCAATGAAAAGCTTGCCCAAATACCGTCATAGGCAGTATCGGCATCAAATTTCTCAAAGGTTGCTTGCCACGCTCTAATACCTGCGTGCTTTTGTGCATGCGCCACCATATTAGCCGACGCGTCAAACGCGTCGGTGGAATGTCCAGCATTTGAAAAATAGATCGATGCCGTGCCCGGACCGCACCCATAATCCAACACGTTTGAGCAACGTGGAAGCATTTGTTCAAAGCGCACCAGATCATGCGGGACACCGTCGGTCATCGCCGCATATTCAGTTGTTTTCTCATCATAAATCGCGATTGTTTTTGCATCAATCGTCATGATGCCTCTCTCAGGACACGGGGGACTTTGAAATTCACGTTTTCTTGGGCCGTTTCGACAATTTCGACTTCGACTTCGCCCCTTTCGCGAAAGGCGTCGATGACTTCATTCACCAACTCTTCTGGTGCTGATGCGCCAGCGGTGATCCCGATATTGCGCATACTTTCCAGTGCGTCCCAATCAATATCGGCAGCACGCTGCACCAATTGAGAGTATTTGCAGCCTTCTTTTGCGCCGACTTCGACCAATCGCTTCGAGTTTGATGAATTTGGTGCCCCCACGACAAGAAGCGCCTCTACTTTGCTTGCGAGGGACTTGACTGCCATTTGCCGATTGGTCGTTGCATAGCAAATATCTTCTTTATGGGGTCCAACAATCTTGGGAAACCGATTTTGAAGTGCGGCGACAATGTCGGCGGTGTCATCGATTGACAAGGTCGTTTGTGTCACGAACGCTAGGCTGTCTGGATTTCTGACATCAAGGTTTGCGACATCATCTACAGTTTCTACCAACAAAACTTCGCCCTCTGGGAGTTGTCCCATCGTGCCTATCGTCTCAGGATGCCCTTTGTGCCCTATCATAACCATTTGCAGACCATTGCTGCTATGCCTTTCGGCTTCTATGTGGACTTTGCTAACAAGCGGGCAGGTTGCGTCGACAAAAATCATATTTCGATTTTCCGCTTCAGCGGGCACAGATTTTGGGACCCCGTGCGCTGAAAATATGACCGGTCGGTCATTCGGGCAGTCATCCAGCTCTTCAACAAAAATTGCGCCTTGATCTCGCAGGCCATCGACCACATACTTGTTGTGGACAATTTCGTGGCGAACATAAACAGGTGCGCCCCATTTTTCCAATGCGAGTTCTACAATTTTGATTGCGCGATCCACCCCTGCACAGAAACCTCTTGGTGCTGCGAGAAAGATTTTCCGTGTCATGATAATCACACTCGTTTTGTAAACTTTTCCTATCACCTTGGTATTCAATGATCCGGTAAACGTAAACAAAAAATTGAATTACAAATGACCCTAATGTTGGGTGGTTGGCTGTCATGCCAATCGGCATAATTTAATTTAACAGAAACTATACAAAGAAAAAAACCCGGCTCTGTCGGGTTTTTATTAGGTTAATTGGGTTCGTATGCTGGGCTGTCTTCGCCCTCTCTGACGGGGCGCCCGACCACATCTCGCAATCCTTCAAGCTCGATGAAATTATCAGCCTGTCGACGCAATTCATCGGAAATCATCGGGGGTTGTGATCGAATAGTGGAAACAACTGAAACACGCACACCTTGGCGCTGCAATGCTTCTACCAGTGGTTTGAAATCTCCGTCGCCTGAGAACAGGACAATGTGATCTACATGGGGTGCAAGCTCCATTGCATTCACTGTCAATTCGATGTCCATATTGCCTTTGACTTTGCGGCGCCCTTGGCTGTCTGTGTATTCTTTGGCCGCTTTGGTAACCATATGAAAACCGTTGTAGTTCAACCAATCGACCAATGGGCGGATTGGCGAGTATTCTTCGTTTTCAAGTAAGGCAGTGTAGTAAAACGCGCGCAATAATTTCCCGCGACGCATGAATTCGGTGCGCAGAAGTTTATAGTCGATGTCGAAGCCTAAAGATTTTGCAGCTGCGTAAAGGTTAGAGCCGTCGATGAACAGCGCAAGCCGTTCGTCTTTATAAAACATTTAATGTCCTTTCAAAAATATACAGCCCTAAATTCCGTGAGTAGTGGTGGGCTTCTGTACAAGATGACGTAAACTGGCTTAAAAATCACTCGGTAGCAAGTATAGGATACTGCCATTATGTATGCTAAGTTAGATCCATTAGGTTATTTAGATTGCATTGTCGCTATCGGAAGCAACCAAGAGTTGATAAGTTCAAGCTCAAGTGAGTTAGTAACTGATGGGTTGTTACAAATTGCAGACTTGATTGGCACAGTTACTGCGGTGAGTCGATTTTTTGAAACACCAGCTTTCCCAAAAGGTTCAGGGCCAAACTTTGTGAACGCGGTATTGGTTGTACGGGTAACGATTTCTCCTGCTTTGGTATTGGCCAAACTTCATGAGATTGAAAATAATTTGGGACGCTTACGCGCAAAGCGGTGGGGGCAAAGAACTATCGATTTAGATCTTATTGCTGTGGATCAGACTGTTGTGCCAAATCTTGCAACTTATAACAAATGGCGCCATCTGCCGTTCGAGAAGCAAATGATACTCGCACCAGATCAACTGATTTTGCCTCACCCCCGCATGCAGGATCGCGCTTTTGTTCTGGGGCCGCTGATGGATATCTGTCCCGAATGGTCGCATCCTGTATTACAGTTATCCGTAGCCAGCATGTATTCTGAGTTAGCAGAAGAAGATCGAACTGCATTGAAGCCAGTGTAATATGGGGTTGTAATTCCTTTGGGACGGCCGTAGATAACTATTTCTATTCGCTACATCAGGAGAATCCCATGGCACGCGTTACTGTTGAGGATTGCGTTGACAAAGTATCAAACCGTTTTGAGCTGGTGATGTTGGCATCACATCGTGCTCGTGAAATTGCTGCAGGTTCTGCAATTACAGTAGATCGTGACAATGACAAAAACCCTGTTGTTGCGTTGCGTGAAATTGCCGATGAAATGCAATCTGCCGATGAGCTACGCGAAAGATTGATTGAAAGTCATCAAACACAGATTGAAGTTGATGAACCCGAAGACGACAGCATGGCACTTTTGATGGGCGGTGAGGCCGACAAGCCAGCAGAAGACGACATGTCAGAAGAAAAACTACTGCGCGCTTTGATGGCTGCGCAGGGTCAAGGGTGAGTGTTGCGCTAAGCGAACTTGATGCAATCAGCGCCCAGGAGTTGGCGGCGCTGATCAAACAGTACAACCCAAAATCAAATTCTGCCCAGATTATAAAAGCGTATAATTACGGACGTACGAAACACGAAGGCCAGTTTCGTAAATCGGGTGAACCATATTTTACACATCCCATCGCAGTAGCGCAAATTTTAGCAGAGCAGAAACTGGACGATGCAACGATCATTACTGCGTTGCTTCACGATACAATCGAAGACACCGAATCTAGTAAACAGGAAATCGCAGATATTTTTTCTTTGCAGGTTGCAGATTTGGTCGATGGCGTCACCAAACTTACCAAAATGCAGTTGTCCTCTCTGGAAACAAAAGAGGCTGAAAACCTAAGAAAATTGTTCATTGCCATTGCCCAAGATATCCGCGTGATTTTGGTCAAACTGGCGGATCGTCTTCACAACATGAAAACGATTCGCGCGATGAAGCCAGAAAAACAGATCCAAAAAGCGCGAGAAACAATGGAAATTTATGCACCGCTTGCTGGACGTATGGGTATGCAATCCATGCGAGAAGATTTAGAAGATTTATCGTTTCGCGTTCTAAACCCCGAAGGGCGCCAATCAATCATCCGCCGCTTTGTAACTCTGCAAAAAGAAACAGGCGATGTGATCAAACGGATTAAATCTGATATGTTGTCCGAATTGGACAAAGCTGGGATCAAAGCGGAAATTTCTGGACGCGCCAAAAAACCATATTCAATTTGGCGAAAAATGGAAGAAAAGGGCATTCCTTTTTCTCGATTGTCTGACATCTACGGGTTCCGCGCGATTTGCGAAACTGATGCGGATTGTTATCGTATATTGGGAGTGATCCACCAACGATGGCGCGCGGTCCCAGGGCGCTTTAAAGACTATATTAGCCAGCCCAAAACCAATGGATATCGTTCAATCCACACAACTGTATCAGGACGCGATGGAAAACGAGTTGAAGTTCAAATTCGAACGAGCCAAATGAACGACGTGGCGGAAAGTGGTGTTGCGGCGCATTGGTCCTATCGTGACGGCGAAAGATCGGAAAATCCCTTTTCTGTTGACCCTGTTCAGTGGATTACGCGGCTCATTGACGAATTTGATAACGAAGACGATCACTCAGCTTTTCTGGAAGCGGTAAAGCTTGAGATGTATTCAGATCAAGTATTTTGCTTTACGCCCAAGGGCGATGTTTTGAAGTTTCCCAAAGGCGCGTCACCGATTGATTTCGCTTATGCGATTCACACACGAATCGGTAATAGATGCGTTGGGGCCAAGGTAGACGGACTTAGGGTGCCCCTATGGACAAGGCTGCGAAATGGTCAGTCGGTCGAAATTATTGTCGCTCAAGGGCAAAAACCACAGTCAACGTGGCTTGATATGACGGTGACAGGTAAGGCCAAAACGGCAATACGCCGCGCACTGCGTGAGGCTGATCGCGAGCGGCTTGTGAAAATGGGTGCAGAATTATTACGTGCGGCGTTCGAGCATGTCGATAAAAAGCCGTCGGATAAGGCATTGGATTCTGCCGCAATAAAGATGCGCTTGAATGATCCAGAAGAGCTATTGGCGCGGTTAGGTAGCACCGAAATCCGCCCTAGGGATGTCGTAGAATTAATTTATCCCGAGATTGGGGTGGCGGACGTACCGCAGATCGATCAAAAACGCGCGGTGATCGGGTTGGGTGAGGGACAACATTTTGATCGTCAACTTTGCTGTCAACCACTGCCCGGCGAACGCATCGTGGGTCTTGCAACCGCAGGTCGGGGAGTGTCTGTCCATGCAATTGATTGTGATGTGCTGGCGCGTTACGAGGATAATATGGACCTGTGGGTTGATCTGCATTGGCAGGACGGCAAGCATCCAGCAGCCTATGACGTGACCTTGGAGTTGACTATCAGCAATGACGCTGGCGTCCTAGGGCGCGTATGTTCAATGATAGGGGATACTGGCGCCAATATCTCAGACCTAGTGTTTGTCGATCGTAAACCCGATTTCTTTAAAATCGAAATTTCTATCGATTTGAGTGATATTGAGCATTTGCATTCGGTCTTATCCCGTCTAGAAGCTGAAACAGAAGTGGCAATGACGAAGCGCCTTCGTCGTTCCGAATTGGCAAAGACGGTATATTGAAGGAAGCACAGTGGTTTTCAAGAGACGTGAAAGACCCGCTGTTTTAGATCGGATCTACCGTGCGGTATGGCCAAAGGGTGGGTGGGCGCGTGCATTTCATTATGTGCGCCACCGGCTTCGCCGTTTACCCGATACACCAGAGCGCATCGCGCGTGGAATTTGGGCTGGTGTTTTCGTGACCTTTACGCCGTTTTATGGTTTGCATTTCATCTTAGCGGCGCTTATCGCCCGGATGATGAGTGGTAACATTTTGGCTGCTTTACTTGCGACGTTTTTTGGAAATCCACTCACATATATTCCGATCGGCGTTATCGCATTGAAAACGGGCCACCTGCTGTTGGGAACCGAATTTCGGCATGTCTCTGATCATCATTCTGCTGGGTTTATTGAAAAATTTGTTGCCGCGGCAGATGATCTCCAGGAAAATATAATGTCTCTTTTTCTTGGTCAGGAAATGGATTGGAGCAGCCTTGCTGCATTCTATGATGAGGTGTTTTTCCCCTACTTAGTAGGTGGCATTGTTCCGGGTGTTTTTGTCGCAACGATTGCCTATTTCCTAACCGTCCCTATTATTCATGCATATCAGAAGCGTCGTAAGGGTGTGTTTAAAGAACGCGCTGCGACACGCAGAAATAAGCAAAGTTAATAGAAATCCATTCAAGCATATGAGGGTTGGATGTCACAGTTAAGATTAGGCGTGAATATTGATCACGTGGCAACCGTTCGAAACGCGCGCGGTTCCGCTTATCCAGATCCTGTGCGCGCGGCAATAATCGCACAAGAGGCCGGTGCAGATGGGATCACTGCGCATCTTCGAGAAGATCGCAGGCATATTGTCGATGACGACATTGAGCGCATGATGGATGCAATAAATATCCCGCTTAATTTTGAAATGGCGGCTACACATGAAATGCAAGCAATCGCGCTTCGTCACAAACCGCACGCGGTTTGTATTGTGCCAGAGCGACGCGAAGAACGCACAACCGAGGGTGGTTTAGAAGTCGCTCGTGAAGAAAATCGTTTAGCACATTTTATTGCGCCCCTACGCGAGGCTGGGTGTCGTGTATCAATTTTTATTGCAGCGGACCAACGCCAAATTGATGCTGCGCATCGGATCGGTGCGCAGGTCATAGAATTGCACACAGGCGCATATTGCGATTTTCATTATGAACGGGATTTTGCCAAGCGGGATTATGAGTTAGAAAAATTAACCCATATGGCCACTTATGCGCACTCACTCGGGCTCGAGGTTCATGCAGGTCATGGTCTAACATTTGATACTGTTGCACCCATCGCAAAGTTACCAGAAGTGATGGAATTGAACATTGGCCACTTCCTGATCGGTGAAGCCGTTTTTGTCGGTTTGAAAGATGCGATCGCTGAAATGCGCAATAAGATGGACGAGGCGCGTGAATGATTATCGGGATTGGAACCGATCTTGCCAATATCGATCGAATCCAAGCTGTTCTAGATCGACATGGTGATCGGTTCCGCAATCGTGTATTTACCGATATTGAACAGTCCAAAGCAAAACGACGTCTAGACGAGGCAGGAACGCTCGCTAAACGTTGGGCCGCAAAAGAAGCCTGTTCCAAGGCGTTGGGTACGGGATTGCGCATGGGAATCGCATGGAAGGATATGGCAGTCAACAATTTAAAAACTGGGCAACCCAGCATGACATTGACGGGTTGGGCAAAAAAGCGACTGGACGAATTAGTGCCCGACACACACACGGCGATTGTGCATGTCACATTAACTGATGATCATCCATGGGCGCAGGCATTTGTTGTGATTGAGGCACGGTTGAAAACTTGACTCCTTTGAAGCCAAAGCGCATGTAGCGAACATCAAGACAGGAGCGGCGGATGTCAGCAAAAGAAGCAAAATCACAAAACGGTATTTTGGAAACGGTTAAAACAATCGTCTATGCATTGCTGCTGGCTGGTTTGTTTCGCTCACTACTGTTTCAGCCCTTTTGGATTCCGTCTGGTTCAATGAAATCTACTCTTCTAATTGGGGACTTTTTATTCGTGAATAAAATGGCATATGGGTATTCATATGCGTCCTGTCCCAGCGTTATTATCCCAGCACTTGGTGTGAATGTTGACGCTGAAGACCTGTGTGGATTTTTGAAAGGCAGCAACGAGCGTTTGCTTGGTGGTGAACCACAGCGTGGTGATGTTGTTGTTTTCCGTCATCCCGTCACCGGGCGTGATTATATCAAACGGCTGATTGGCTTGCCCGGTGATCGTATTCAAATGAAGGGGGGCAAAGTCGTTTTGAACGGCACCGAAGTCCCTCAACAAACCATGGAGCCATTCATGGAAGTCATGGGGCCACAAGGCTCATTTAAAAATCGTCCGCGCTGCTCAAACGGTGCAATTGGAGACGGCGGCGAATGTTTGAAAACACGAGCGCTAGAAACCTTGCCAAATGGTGTGACCCATGAGCTGCTGGATATTGGTCGTTCCTACACAGATGATACTGCCGTTTTCACTGTCCCTGAGGGACATTTCTTTTTCATAGGCGATAATCGCGACAACTCATTAGATAGTCGCGTGAAACAGGTGCAGGGCGGTGTTGGTTTTGTGCCTTATGAAGATCTTATCGGACGCGCTGATCGCATCATGTTCTCGTCCGCTGGTCGTTCGATGTTGTTCTTTTGGACGTGGCGTGGAGACCGTTTCTTTAAGGCGATAAATTGAACCGATCGGCTGACATAGCGCAGTTCGAAGATCGCTTGGGATATCGGTTCCAAGCGTTAGATCACCTTCAAGAGGCGCTCACACATCCATCACGCGGCAGTTTGACACGCAATGATAATCAAAGATTAGAATTCCTTGGGGACCGCGTATTGGGTTTGGTTATGGCCCAGGCCCTGTTAGAGCGTGATCCAACAGCCAGTGAAGGATTACTGGCCCCTCGTTACAATGCACTTGTTCGAAAAGAAACGTGCGCATCGGTCGCGCGCGATATCGATATCGGAGGTGTATTGAAATTGGGCCGTTCGGAAATGATGTCAGGTGGCCGGCGAAAAGATGCGCTTTTGGCAGATGCACTCGAGGCAGTGATTGCGGCGATTTACCTGGATGGCGGTTTTGAGGCGGCACAAAAAGTCGTAACTTCGTTGTGGGGCGATCGCGTCTCAAGCGTCAAAGCTGACGCACGTGATGCAAAAACAACCTTGCAAGAATGGGCGCAAAGCCGGGGGTTCACGCCCCCTAAATACACGGTTCTAAAACGTACTGGACCTGATCACGCTCCTGTCTTCACAATCGAAGTCACATTAGACGACGGTCAAAAACACACGGCGGTGGCGGGTAGTAAACGCAATGCGGAACAAGCCGCTGCAAACGCTTTATTAGAAAAGTTGAAAATATCATGACACAAGCAGGTTTCGTCGCATTGATTGGTGAACCAAATGCAGGCAAATCAACATTGCTAAACCATATGGTTGGGGCAAAGGTTTCGATTGTTACGCATAAGGTACAAACAACTCGCACCCGTATTCGTGGTGTCGCCATCGAAGGGAATTCCCAAATCGTATTCGTCGATACGCCTGGTTTGTTCAAACCCCGCCGACGACTTGATCGCGCTATGGTCGCTGCGGCGTGGGGTGGGGCCGCTGATGCAGATGTGATTGTGTTGCTGATCGAAGCACACCGCGGCCTGACCGAAGGTGTTGAACGCATATTGGCTGAATTAGGTGATATCGCCCAAGGGCGATCCGTTTCATTGGCAATAAATAAGATTGACCGGGTTAAGGCAGAGGTATTGCTAGCGCTGTCACAAAAAATGAATGACGCATTTTCGTTTGAAAAAACGTTTATGATATCGGCCGAACGTGGATATGGTGTTGCCGATCTACGAGGTTGGCTCGCTGAGAAGTTGCCAGAGGGACCCTGGCTTTATCCAGAAGATCAAATCGCCGATTTGCCAATGCGTATGATAGCGGCAGAAATGACGCGTGAAAAATTGACATTGCGCCTACACCAAGAGCTACCCTACCAATTGACGGTCGAGACAGAAAACTGGGAAGAGCGAAAAGATGGTAGTGCGCGGATTGATCAAGTGATCTATGTCACTCGCGATGGCCACAAAGGTATCGTTCTTGGCAATAAAGGCGAAACGATTAAAGCCATTTCCAAGGCCGCACGAGAAGAATTAGAACAATTCATGGGGCGGCGCATACATTTGTTCTGTCAAGTAAAAGTCCGCGAAAAATGGCTTGATGAAGCAGAGCGTTACACCGAAATGGGTTTGGATTTTAAAGACGGGAACGCATGAGTAGGCTGGCCAGTGAATTTTGGGTAAAAGCCTATATCAAAACGTTGTCTTTACGTGGCATTTCTGCGTTTGTTATTGCGCGGGGTGATAGTCAAGCAGGTGCAGTGATCATTAAACTATCACTAATGAACGGAACTGCCACCTTGTATCAAAAGGGTTTTGATTTAGAATCGAACGGTTCAACGTGGGTAGTTTTGCATCGTGGCGCAGAGTCAGAAATCGACGCAGCGATTGAACGCCAACGGATGTTTGATCCAGATCTTTGGGTGATTGAGGTCGAAAATCCACGAAACGATGCCTATCTGATCGACCCATAGAGCCTAACAGGTCATTGATGACGTGACAGTCTGGACAACGCCACCTATATCTGAAGCATGAAATGGCGCGATCAGGGCATATTATTGGGTACAACGCCATTTGGCGAAACCTCTGTCATTGTTGATGCTTTAACCTGTGAAAATGGCAGAATGCGCGCAGTTTTGCGTGGCGGCCAGTCTCGAAAATTTCGGCCCATTTTGCAGATTGGAAATATTCTGGATATCACCTGGCGGGCTCGCCTTAGCGAACACATGGGAAGCGTTCAGATAGATTTGGTAAAATCCTATCCAGAAATCATGGATAATCAAATAACGCTGTGTGGCATTGCATCGATGACTGCAATGCTTTCTGTATTTTTAGAGGATCGCGATCCCCAGCCTGAAATTTACCAAACAACGCTAAATTTGCACTCATTATTATCAGAACCTGACATGTGGAGCGTGGGCTATTTTTTTTGGGAGCTTGCGCTTCTTGAAGAACTTGGTTTTGGCCTCGATGTTGGTAAATGCGTCGTAACTAGTGAAACCGAGGATTTGCGATATATCTCGCCTAAATCTGGATGTGCAGTAAGTACCCAAGCCGCAGGCGAGTGGGCCAACCGTCTGTTGCCCATGCCTCGCATCATGAGCACGCATAACAAAAAAATGTCTGATGTGTTCGATGGATTGCAGGTGTTGTCGTATTTTTGGGAAAATAAGGTTTCGCCAGGTTTGAATGTTCAAACCCTCCCTACATCACGCGTGCGGTTTTTGGATATTATGCAGCGCCACACTTCGCGTCAGCAATAACAGAAAAAGTACATTTTCCGCTGGACACTCTGCCGACTTCGCCATAAAACGCCCTCACTCAAAGCGTGATCGCTTTCCGTGCCCGGGTAGCTCAGGGGTAGAGCAGTGGATTGAAAATCCTCGTGTCGGTGGTTCGATTCCGCCCCCGGGCACCACTTTCCAAAACAATATCAATGACTTAATTTTTGCACACTAACGCTATGCGTGTGAGTTTCAAAAACACACCAAACACACACTTTTTCGCGTGTTTGTCTGTTGGGACTTCCGGGGTTCGACACTGTGTCTACAACCTAGTGAAAGAACACAGTTCTTCGTGAGAAATTTTTTGTCCGTTTGGTATTTCATTCCGCGGCAACGGTCTTGCCGTACTCGCCTTTAGCCATTTCTTCTGCCTCGATGCTTTCGAACAAAGCTTTGAAATTGCCTTCCCCGAAGCCGTCGTCACCTTTTCGTTGAATGAACTCGAAGAAGATGGGGCCAATAACAGTTTTGGAGAATATTTGTAGAAGAATCTTGGTCTCACCACCATCCAACACGCCTTCACCATCGATCAGTATCCCATGCTTTTTCATGCGCTCGATCGGTTCCTCGTGATCTGAAACGCGCTCAAGTGATAAATCGTAATACGCGTTGGGCGGACCAGGCATGAAAGAAACACCTTTTTCCGCGATCGCATCAACTGCTGAATAGATATCTTGTGCACCTACTGCGATATGCTGAATGCCTTCGCCATTATATTTCTTGAGGTAATTCACAATTTGTCCTGTTTCTCCACGGTCTTCATTAATAGGAATACGGATACGCCCACACGGTGAGGTTAATGCTCGACTGTAAAGCCCTGTGAACTTTCCCTGAATGTCGAAGAACCGAATTTCCTTGAAGTTGAATAAGTCTCCATAAAAACGAAACCACTTATCCATATTACCTTTGAAAACATTATGAGTAAGATGGTCTAGGTAATAAAAACCCACACCTTGTGGATGTGCATTGGTAATCCAAATAAATTCATCATTATAAACACTTTGATCAAAGTACTTATCAAAAAAATAAATCAGTGACCCGCCAATCCCAATGATTGCAGGTGCTTCCATCGACTTTCCATCACCAAGGTACGGTTTGGCACCATTCTTGACTGCGTGATCGAAGGCATGTTGAGCATCTACCACACGCCAGCCCATGGATGGCGCACAGGGTCCGTGTTCGTCAATGAAGTGTGCAGCGTGCGATCCTGGTTCTGC
>CBFHNF010000010.1:0-95994 GCA_965657135.1 uncultured Paracoccaceae bacterium | reverse complement strand
GACCGAATGTGAAACGGTAAATCAGTTTCAAGGTTCAAAAACCGAACCACCCCAATTTACGCGCGGATATGGTTTGGTGTTTGGACAATCAGAACGCAAGTCGATCGCAATGGCGTTGGTGGATCGCGCCCTGCGGTGGAAAGAATTGGGAGAAGACAACCTAGGCGCACCCGCACAAGATGAAGAATTTGTGCTGTATCATGCAGACAACATCCAAGCGACTGGGTTTCTTGAGCATATTAAGTTGCCCCACTATGTCGATTTTCAGTCCGAATTGGAACTTATTCGGAAATTGCGTCGTGAAGCAGAAGAGACTTTGCAAACGCAGGAGGCCGCAGAATGAATGAATACAATTTTGCCTATCTCGACGAACAAACCAAACGCATGATCCGTCGCGCGATCCTAAAAGGATTGGCAGTACCCGGCTATCAGGTGCCGTTTGCCAGCCGGGAAATGCCCATGCCCTATGGTTGGGGAACAGGCGGTGTGCAAGTTTCCGCCGCGACCTTAACACCGTCAGACACTCTGAAGGTGATTGATCAGGGTGCCGATGATACAACCAATGCAATTTCCATCCGGAAGTTTTTTGAAAAAACTGCTCAGGTCAAGGTGACAGAAAATACAAAAGAAGCGAGCGTAATTCAAACGCGGCACCGCATTCCTGAAACAGACCTTAATGAGGATCAAATCCTAGTCTATCAGGTGCCCATTCCAGAGCCCCTGCGTTTTTTGGAGCCTTCGGAACCAGAGACACGTAAAATGCATGCGCTAGAAGAATATGGCCTTATGCATGTTAAACTATATGAAGACATAAGCCGGCACGGCGCAATCGCGACCTCATATGCCTATCCTGTCAAGGTCGAAGGGCGGTATGTGATGGATCCATCACCCATTCCGAAATTCGACAATCCAAAAATGGAAATGTCGGCGATTCAATTGTTTGGGGCAGGTCGCGAACAAAGAATTTATGCACTGCCGCCCTACACCAAAGTGGTTTCATTGGATTTTGATGATTATCCTTTTGAGGCAAGCAAAGCGGATCACACCTGTGAGCTGTGTGGTGCGGATAACAGTTATCTAGACGAGGTGATTGTCGACGATGAGGGCGCTCGGATTTTTGTGTGTTCTGACACGGATTTCTGCGCATCAAGGCAGCAAGAGAGCAAGGATACCGCATTATGAGTCAGCAACCATTACTAGACGTGCATGGCATTACAAAAATGTATGGTCGCCGCATAGGGTGCGCAGATATTAATTTTGACCTTTGGCCTGGCGAAGTTATGGGCATCGTGGGGGAAAGCGGGTCAGGGAAATCAACACTTTTGAATTGCCTGGCTGGGCATCTCGCGGTGGATGCGGGGCAGGTGTTTTTTGATACTCGCACCGAAGGCATGAAAGACACACTCTTGATGAGCGAGCCTGAGCGTCGCATGTTATCACGCACGGATTGGGCCTTTGTACATCAGCATGCACGTGACGGTTTGCGCATGAGCGTCAGCGCCGGTGGCAATGTTGGAGAGCGCCTGATGGCAGTCGGGGCGCGTCATTATGGAAACATACGTGACGCGGCGATTGATTGGCTGGAACGTGTGGAGATTGATCAACGCCGCGTTGACGATCGTCCCACGGCATTTTCAGGTGGCATGCAGCAGCGATTGCAAATCGCGCGTAATCTTGTGACGGGGCCAAGGCTTGTGTTCATGGATGAACCCACGGGCGGCTTGGATGTCTCTGTCCAAGCGCGTTTGCTGGATTTGTTGCGGTCGCTGGTGCGTGAAATGGGGCTAAGCGCGATCATCGTTACGCATGATTTGGCTGTTGTGCGTCTCTTGGCGGATCGACTTATGGTGATGAAGGATGGCCATGTGGTGGAAAGTGGGTTGACCGATCAGGTTCTGGATGATCCCCAACATGCCTATACCCAATTACTTGTGTCATCTGTGTTGCAGGTCTGAGGAAAGAACATGATTACAGTCTCTGATGTCAATAAGCATTTCACGCTGCACAATCAAAACAGTGCAATCATTCCGGTCATGCAACAGGCCAACCTATCTGTCGCGGCGGGCGAATGCGTCGCGCTGATCGGACAGTCAGGTGCAGGCAAATCAACCCTAATGAGGATGATTTACGGGAATTACTTGGCCCATAGCGGCGAAATTTGGATTGGAGAGACGAATGTCGTGGGGGCAACCGCCCGCGAAATTATCAATCTGCGCAAAAACACACTTGGGTATGTCAGTCAATTTTTGCGCGTTGTTCCCCGGGTACCAACGCGTGATGTTGTTGCCGAACCTTTGTTAGCCTTGGGCGAAGAGCAGGGCAGTGCCAGAGCGAAGGCGGAAGAATTATTGGCACGTCTAAATATTCCAGAGCGCTTGTGGGATCTCTCTCCTACAACATTTTCTGGCGGCGAACAGCAACGTGTAAACATCGCGCGTGGATTTGTGTATGATTATCCCGCACTGTTACTTGATGAACCAACGGCAAGTTTGGATATGACCAATCGTTCAGTCGTATTGGGACTTGTTGAACGCGCGAAACAACGTGGCGCGGCGATTGTCGGGATTTTCCATGATGTGGCTGCTCGCGAACAGGTCTGTGATCGTGAGATTGATGTGACACAATTCACTCCAAAGGTTACGTGATCGTGCAGGGAAAGATGATTGCCATTGTGGGGCCTTCTGGCGTTGGTAAAGATTCGGTAATGGCGGGCTTGCGTGCCGAAAAAGGTGGTATCGGTCTTGTTCGGCGGGTCATTACACGTGCGCCAGATCCAGATGGTGAAAATCACATTTCGCTAAGTGTAGACGAGTTTAAACATGCCAAAACTGCCGGTGATTATATATTGGACTGGCAAGCGCATGGATTAAATTACGCAATCCCCAAGGCCTCTTTGGGGCCGTTGATGCAGGGTGGGGACATGTTAATCAACTTGTCTCGCAATGTATTGTTGGATGCGAATTCTGTGTTTGAAAATTTCGTGGTAGTCAATTTGACGGCCTCGCCAGATGTGTTGCGCGCACGGTTGCAGGCCCGTGGGCGCGAAACGAAAGAGGACATTAAAAAACGCATTGCACGAGCTGTCGACCCACTTCCTGCTGCGTTAACGACCCACATGATCAACAATGATCATTCGATTGAGATAACGATTAAAACAATCATTGACTGTTTGGACCTATAAATGATGACATGCCAATCTGAGCAATCCAAGAGCTATATTTTAACCAATGCTAAACTAATCCTGAGGGATGAGGTAATTGATGGCACAATTGTTGTTAAAGATGGTCTGATTAAGGATATAGATCACGGACGAACTGCGCTTCCGCATGCGGTGGATTGTGAAGGGCGCTACCTGTCCGCTGGATTGGTTGAGCTGCACACCGACAATTTGGAGCGCCACCTGGAGCCACGGCCTGGCGTGAATTGGCCAGTCGCCGCGGCGGCGATCGCTCATGATGCTGAACTTTATGGATGTGGAATAACAACAGTGTTTGACGCAATGCGTGCTGGATCAATTCCCAACGGCACTGGGCGGTATTCGGCATACGCACGAGAATTAGCCAACGCCATACTGGACCTAAAAGCTAAAAAACAATTGAAGATTTCCCATTTCATTCATTTGCGTGCCGAAGTTTGCTCGGCGACGCTAATGGAAGAGTTGGCATCCTTTGGTGAAAACGATCACGTCGGAATTGTCAGTTTGATGGATCACACACCAGGTCAGCGCCAGTTCCGCAATATGGATAAATTCAAAGCCTATGTGACAGGGAAAAAGAACCTTGATGAAGAGGGGTATCGTGCACATGTCGATATGTTACGAGATCTTCGTGAGCGTCATGGCGATCAACACGAGCTGATAACCGTGCAAGAGGCCGAACGCCTTGGGGCTGTTTTAGCCAGTCATGATGATACTACCGTTGAACATGTTGCAACATCGCATTCACGCGGCATACAAATCGCCGAATTTCCAACCACGTTCGAGGCAGCAAAGGCATGTCGTGAAAAGGGCATCGCGATTATGATGGGTGCACCCAATTTGATCCGGGGTGGGTCTCATTCTGGTAATGTTTCTGCGCTTGAACTTGCACAAAATGATTTGCTTGACGTGATTTCGTCAGATTATGTTCCCGCCGCGCTATTACAATCAGCCATTTTGTTGGCCGATCTGTGGGGCGATTATCCTAGGGCGCTTCGGACCGTGACATTAAATCCTGCGCATGCAGCTGGACTTACCGATCGCGGCGACATCGCATTGGGAATGCGTGCAAATTTTGTGTGCTTTGCAACAAGCGGTAATCAAGGAATCATCGATCGCGTATTTGTTTAATCAAGTATTAATGGCGTTTTATTTCATAAAACATTTACCAATCGATCGTATCCTATGGTCAGCTGATCTAGGGGGGCTAGGGAGGCAACTTTGAACTTATCGTTTCTAGATCCAAATTTTATCGGACCAATCCTACCACCTAAAAACCTAACACTTGAACAACAGGCCGCAATTATCGAGGCCGTCCTCAGTCACGTGGCCAAGCCACAGGTTCCCAAAAATCAAAGTGAGACTGTCGTTCGCTAAACTGGTTGACCCATATCTGCTTCTGTAATTTCAGCTAACTTCCAACCCAAGCTCGTTAGTTCACCAGATGCGGTTATTAGGTTTTTGCGAAAGGCCACTTTTTGGAATTCTCGATCCGAAAGCAATTCTTTAGTGGTGTTAAGGTGTTTTTTAAGAAGCGCCTTCGCTCTTACTAAGTCGATTTCGTTCATCACAAACTCGTCCCCAAAAATCAAACGGGCGTTGGCTACGCCGCATAGTGTTCCAATTAAAATGCAAAGAGTCAATCAGATACATTTAGAATAAAATAGTCAAACCGAGAATAAATGCGACCTTGTTCAAGGACGTTTTCGATAGGCATCCAAAAGCAAGCGTATTCGTCATTCAATCGTTGCGCTGAGATGTTTGATCGATTTGTAAATGTATAATGCGATGATTAGAAAGAAAAACGCGCCCGCAATGTCCCCAATTAAATACCCAAACACACCGGTTAAGAAGTCGCCTTCAAAATTCAGCAGTGTTAACGCCGCACCATTTAGAACGGACATAACTGCCGCCAAGCCTAAAAGGTTAACCCATGGGTTTTTGATCAGTGGTTCAGAATTTAAACGAATTGCAAGGTTATAGAACGCATATCCCCCATAACATGCAAGTACACTTGCCAAGGGTGCGATTGGATGCAGTTCTAAGTCACTGCCGTAGACGGTGATGAACCAAGTAATATACGCTGCTGGTAATAAATGTATAATTGCCCGTGTCCCACAATAGTAGAAAGCTGCAGCGCGTACACCATGGGGTAGAAACAATAATCCAACAACGGACAATCCCTCAGAGGCGACAATTTTCTGCAAAGGGAAAATAAACCCTAATGTCAAAGTGTACATAATTAAATATGTCAAATTGATTAGAAAAAATTCAGTGGCAATTGTTGCTCTCAACACGAAAGTCTGCCCTAATCTGAATGCGATGCAAGAACATAAGCACCATTCGTTGATGTTGATTTTTCGATCTTATTGGATGTTTCGAGTTTTTTAAGTGCGCGAAAAATGGTTGCGCGTCCAAACGAATTCACCAGATCATGCTGCAATAAGGCATGTGTTTTCGCAATATCTGATTGGTTGCACAGGTCGGAAATCGCAAGAAACACTTTCGTTTCTACATCGCTTAGTTCGCTCAGCCCAAGATCGCTTTCCATCTTTTGTAAAAGCTTTTTAAAACTGATCAGGGCTTCGTGCGGCATGTGACTCTCCTCTGGAATTAACATAAAGTTGTTACAATACTAGAAATCAAATTGAAACAAAAAACCCTGCATTTCTGCAGGGCATTTTCGTACTAAAAAATATGATGTGGAAAGTGCCACTAATCTACTCACATGGCATTATATGTATCAAAATGATACCTTGTCAAGTTCAGCGACATGCGTGTAAACGAAATGCAACAAGATGCATGGGCGATATTGGATCTAATCGCCTATTTTCTGCGTAAACAACATAAAACTTAGGGCCTGAAATGACATACGATCCAGAAAAGAAAGCAGAATACCAATTTCGTTTGGTTGCAGCGATTTTGATCATGGGCTTAATTGCATATGCGTTGGCCACGCAGGGTTTGAGAGGACCTGCATTATTTGAAGTAGGTATTTTTGGAGGAGTATTTGCAATCTTAACATTTGTACATTCGATTTGGGCGCTTTGGAAAATTCGCAAGTTGTCGTCGTAATTGCGCGTCACTTCGTGCTTGCAGGATGTCGGCCTAATCCTTTAGGCTTTTGATGTTGGCCGCATTGGCGTGAGAATTGGGAGTAAAATTTGTGTTAAAAAGACTTTTGATTACAGGGGCGGCTGGCGGTTTAGGTGCAATGTGCCGTGCGCGATTATCCCACCTTGCGGAAATAATTCGGGTTTCTGATCGGGATGGGTTGGGTGAGGCTGCGCCAAATGAAGAAATTGTGATATGTGATCTGGGCGATAAGGCTGCAGTCGAGGCCCTGGTTGAGGGGTGCGACGGTATTGTTCACTTGGGGGGGCAACCTATTGAGCATACGTGGGAGGTCGTTAAGAACGCGAACATCGATGGTGTTTTCAATTTATATGAGGCTGCGCGCAAATCCACTGTCATGCCACGCATTTTATTTGCAAGTTCAAATCATGCCGTTGGATTTTATGAACAAAGTGTACGATTAGATGCGAAGTCACCGACGAAACCAGATGGATTGTATGGTGTATCAAAAGTCTTTGGTGAGGCAATGGCATCAATGTACTATGATAAGTTCGGCATTGAAACGGCCTGCGTTCGAATTGGCGCGTGTTTCCCTGAACCGAAAAATCATCGCATGCTGTCTATGTGGATGAGTTATGATGATTTCGTGCGTTTGATTGAACGCGTGTTTATTGTCCCTCGTTTAGGCTGCCCAATCATTTACGGAACTTCTGCAAATTCAGGGGTATGGTGGGACAACCGAGAGGTCGCTTATTTAGGCTGGCAACCACAAGATAATGCCGAAAAGTTTCGCGCGAAACTGGACGCAGCTTTGCCTGCACCGAGTGTGGATGAACCAAATTCAAAATACCAAGGCGGAATGTTTACCGCTGATGGAATTCATGAAGATTAAACGGAGCTTAGCGGCCCCAAACTCGAACGGGTCCACAGTCCAAGTGGACGAAATTTGATCCGCTGTAGCGACCAACGCCCCCGGCGCTGCATCTTGCTGCCGCTTTTGAAATTTGACGCACCGAGCGGGAACCCAGGCGGAGGTCAACGGCCTGTCCCTTAACATGAAGGGAATTTTTCGCAACCGAACGTGATTTACGGCGTAGCATCGCGTTTGTTTTGGCACTGCGATACCCACTTAGCATCGTGAACGGTTCGTCTGTATTCAAAATCGCATGACTTGCAGCCATGATGTCGATTGTACGGCGGTCGATCGTTTTCGTTTCATTGCGACGCCAATCACGCATAAAGTAACTGATTTCTTGAATCGCTTCTGGGATATATTCGCCGTCAATCCAATAAATTGTGTTGACCCGCTCACCAGTGCGACGTGACATCATCGATAACTTGCGAAAATCACCAGCGCCGCGCAAAAAACCAGCCGCGTTCGAAAACGTGGGTGCTGCCACTAGGGTTGCCGCTGCGAATGCACTCAGCATTGTGCGGCGTGAAATCAAAGTCTTATTATCCGTGACCATTCAGTCTCGTGTCCCGTATGCCCAGCAGCTTGAGCGTGATTTATTTGTAACCCCAGTTGCAAGGTGTATGCCATAAATTGATTCGCTCGCCAAGAAAGAAATTTCATGGAATGCAGTGTTAAGGGGAATTGAGCAAAATTTTGCCCGTTAACGGAACTGGAACATCACGCAAAAGTGTGATGATGTCCTGCAAATTTTGGTTATGTATTCCAGAGTTTTCTGAATTCATGCTTTTGTTTTCGGGGTCTTTCAATCATAACTTAACGACGGTCTGGGTTAGGGTAGATGGGTATGTTGTTAAATAATATGCATTGGTTCAAGATACGTATTATCGTGTTAACAATTGGTTTATGTGTGGGTTTGGCCCATTCAGCAATCGCGACGCAGGCGGATGATGTCGCTTATAAATTGGCATTATCCAAAGAAATCTCTGCAAGCGGGCCAGCTGTTGAATTCTACCAAGCACGTGGATTTGAGCCAATTTGGGTGGATGGTGCTCAAGATGCGCGGCAGCGCTTGGCGGCACTGCAACGGGCGTTCGACGATGCCGCAGCCCATGGACTCCCACAAGAATTGTTTGACGCCAGAAAGATTCGAAACGATATTCGCGCAATTCGGACATCTGCAGATTTAGGTGTTGTTGAGGGTAAGATTACCCGCGCCTACCTCGAATATGCGCAGATGGCTCGGTTTGGTGTATTGCGGCCAAATCGTGTTGACGAAGAAATTAAGCGTAAGCGGTTGCAGATTGATCAGGGATCATATTTGCGAAATCTAGTTGCGTCTGATCCAAACGCATTTTTTACCCAGCTGTACCCGCAAAATCAAGAATATGCCCGATTGGTTCAAGAAAAACAGCGTCTGTTTTCTGTACTTGCGCGCGGTGGCTTGGGGGATCCCGTAACTGGCGGTAAATTGCAGCCCGGTGATGCGGGTCACGATGTTGTTAGTTTGCGTAATCGTTTGATTGCCATGGGATATTTGCGCCGCACGCTTTCAGATCGATTTGACGCGAATATGCAGCGTGCTGTTCAAGCGTTTCAATTAGATCATGGCATGGCGGGTGATGGGATTGTCGGTGATGGTACGCGCGCCGAGTTAAATAAATCTGTCCAAGATCGATTAGGTGCGATTTTGGTTGCGATGGAGCGGGAGCGTTGGACAAATTTTGATCGCGGTGAGCGCCATGTCATTGTGAATTTAGCTGATTTTTCTGCAAAAATCATGAATGAGGGACGCATCGAATTCCAAACACGATCTGTGGTGGGTACTAATAAAGATGATCAAAGATCACCTGAGTTTTCCGATGAGATTGAACACATGGTGATCAATCCAACTTGGAATGTGCCACGGTCAATCGCTGTGAAAGAATATCTTCCAGCCTTCAAAAAAGATCCATACGCTCACGGATATCTAAATCTTTTGGATGCCTCAGGACAGCTTGTGTCACGTGATCAAGTTGATTTTGCATCCTTTAACGAAAACACGTTTCCATTTGATCTAAAACAGCCGCCTTCGACGCGAAATGCGCTTGGGCTTGTCAAATTCATGTTTCCCAATCGTCATAATATTTACTTGCATGACACCCCATCAAAAAGTCTCTTTGCGCGTGAAGTCCGTGCATTTAGCCACGGGTGCATCCGTCTGCAGGATCCATTTGATTTTGGATATGCGTTGTTGTCCGTTCAAACCTCTGATCCTAAGGGAACTTTTCACCGCGCCCTCAGTTCAGGAGTGGAAACGGTCATTGCCCTGGATAAACATGTTCCGGTTCATTTGATGTATCGTACCGCCATAACCAAACCAACGGGTGGAATGACATATCGACGCGACATCTATGGTCGCGATGCCAAGATTTTGGCAGCCTTGGTTGGGAAAGGGGTGGTAATTACGCCGCTTGCACGCTAATCCCAAAGAAAAAGGGAGCTTCCATGGCCTACAAACTCTCGGATATTGCACGTTCGATTGATGCGGAATTGTTGGGCGATGGCGATTTAGAAATTTCCGGCGTAGCCGCACCTGAAAACGCCAGTCCACATGATATCGCACTGGCTATGGATCCGAAATATGCAGCCTATTTGCCCAAAGGGCGCGCACGCTGTGCCATGTTGTGGCCAGGTGCTGATTGGCAGGCCATGGGATTGCAAGCCGCCCTGATCGCACCACGCCCGCGTTATGCATTGTCCGCATTATCGGCCAAGGTTGATCGTGGTCAAGGCTATGCTGAGGGGATTCACCCCACTGCCGTGATTGATCCAACTGCGCAAATTGGAGCGCATGCAACAATCGGGGCCTTATGTGTCATTGGTGCGAATGTTATGATTGGGGATAATGCTGTGATTGGCCCTCATTGTTCAATTGGAACGGGTTGCGTGATTGGGCATAACGCCTATTTGCGCGAGGGTGTGCGCATTGGCGCTGATGTCATCATTGGGGCGAATTTCATCGCACAGCCAGGTGCGATTGTCGGTGCGGATGGGTTTTCATTTGTCACCAGAGAAGTATCTGCCGTTGAGGTGGCACGAGACAGTTTAGGCAGCGCTGAAATCGGTGGAAATGCTCAGCAATGGGCGCGCATCCATTCGCTTGCCGGAGTTGTCATTGGAAATGATGTTGAATTGGGCGCGCAGTGTTGTGTCGATCGCGGTACAGTTAAGCCCACAAAGATTGGCAACGGAGTGAAAACTGACAATCTTTCACAAATTGGCCATAACGTGGTTGTAGGCGACAATTGTTTAATCTGTGCGCAGGTTGGAATCGCTGGGTCATCGGTTATTGGAAATAATGTTGTGCTTGGTGGGCAAACAGGGGTCAGTGATAATGTGTTCATCGGGGACAACGTGATCACAGGCGGAGCGACAAAAGTGCTGAGCAATGTTCCGGCAGGGCGCGTCATGTTGGGCTATCCTGCAATGAAAATGGAGACCCACATCGAAACCTATAAGGCATTGCGTCGCTTGCCTCGTTTGATGCGTGACGTCGCATCCCTTCAAAAAGGTATTTCAAAGTCACCGCAGAATGACTAAATGCATGATCAGTCGCCAAAGAGGATGGTCGAAATGGAAGTGAAAGACAAAGTTATTGAAATTATTGCTGAGCAGGCGGTTTTGGACGTGTCCGATGTTACATTGGACAGCACGCTTGAGTCATTGGGAATTGATAGTCTTGGACTTGTAGAAAGTATTTTTGCGATTGAAGAGGCGTTTGATATTCAGGTGCCGTTTAACGCAAATGATCCCAGCGAAAGTGATTTTGATATTTCTTCTGTTGCAAGGATTATTGCAGGGATTGAAAAACTGGTGGCTGAACAGTCGTGAAACGTGTTGTAATCACTGGGGCAGGGACGATCAATTCGCTTGGTCACGACGTTCCACAAACGCTAGAGGCGATGCGTGAGGGGCGCTGCGGTATTGGGCGGTTAGAGTTTCGTGATGTGGACCGCTTGGCAATTAAAATTGGTGGCCAAGTCAAAGGTTTCAGCGCCGATTTGGTATTTAATCGCCAACAGATGTCTTTGTACGATCGCTTTACACAATTCACGCTTTTGGCCGCAAAAGAGGCGATTGCCCAATCTGGTCTATCGTTCACCGGTGATTTGGCAGCGACGTCTGGTGTGGTTTTAGGAACTGCGGGGGGTGGTGTTAGTACGTGGGATGATAACTATCGTGCCGTGTACGAAGAAGGTAAGAACCGTGTGCATCCCTTTGTTGTGCCCAAGCTGATGAACAACGCCGCTGCCAGCCACGTGTCGATGGAATTCAACCTTAAGGGACCGAGTTTTACGGTTTCAACTGCCTGTGCATCCTCAAACCATGCAATGGCACAGGCCTTTGCCATGGTGCGCTCTGGGATGTCGACTGCGATGGTGACGGGCGGGTCTGAAAGCATGCTTTGTTTTGGTGGGGTCAAGGCGTGGGAGGGCTTGCGTGTCATGTCCAAGGATGCCTGTCGCCCATTTAGCGCCAACCGCAACGGTATGGTGCAAGGCGAAGGAGCGGCAATTTTCGTGTTCGAGGAATATGAACACGCCCGCGCCCGGGGCGCGGATATTTTGGTCGAGGTCAGCGGTTTTGCGATGACATCGGATGCGTCTGATATTGTGATGCCATCCAAACACGGGGCAGGGCGCGCAATCGCTGGTGCGCTAAAAGATGCGCGTATCAATCCAGAAGATGTGGGATACATCAATGCGCATGGCACGGGGACAGCGGCCAATGACAAAACTGAATGTGCGGCCGTGGCCGATGTGTTTGGACGTCATGCGGACAATCTGATGATCAGTTCGACAAAATCCATGCACGGTCATTTGATTGGTGGTACGGGGGCGGTTGAACTGTTGGCGGTTATTATGGCGCTGCGTGACGGCATTATTGCACCAACTATTGGATACGAAGAACCGGATCCAGAATGCGCGCTGGATGTTGTTCCAAATACTGCACGCGAGGCAAAGGTTGATGTGGCATTAAGCAATGCATTCGCTTTTGGTGGATTGAATGCGGTCATGGCATTGCGTGCGCACAGCTGATTTCTTTTGACAAATATGGGCTATCGGTGTCACGTGATCGCAGCACTAATTTGGGCCTATCCATGTCTTTCATTGATTTCATTCGCGCTAATGCATCGTGGCTGGGTGCAGGGTTTTTGTTGGCCCTCATGTCCAGCTTTGGTCAGACATTTTTCATTTCAATATTCTCGGGCGCGTTGCGAAACGAATTCGATCTTAGTCATGCACAGTGGGGGGCCACTTATGCTTTGGGGACATTTAGCTCCGCAATTGTCATGGTGTGGGCTGGTGGATTAAGCGATCATTTTCGCACGCGCTATTTAGGTGTTGGTGTATTGCTGGGGCTAGCGTTTAGCACCTGCTTTATGATGTTAAATACATCGGCGACATTATTGATTGTCGTAATATTTTGTCTGCGTTTTTTTGGTCAGGGCATGGCGACCCATCTGTCTGCCGTTGCGATGTCACGGTGGTTTTCTGCGCAACGTGGACGTGCCTTGTCGATCGCAAACATGGGATTTGCCTTGGGCGAAGCGACGCTGCCAGTTGCCTTTGTCGTTTTGCTTGCTTTCATAGATTGGCGTTTGTTGTGGGGACTTGCAGCCCTTGTTGCATTATGTGCAGCGCCAGTTTTATTTGCGTTGTTAAGAACTGAGCGAACGCCTAAATCCATGTCAGAGAGCAATATGGCGCTTGGGATGGAAAATAAACACTGGACCCGGTTCCAGACGCTTAGGCATCCCTTATTTTGGTTTATGGTGCCTGCGTTGCTGGGCCCGCCGGCGTTTGGAACAGCCTTCTTTTTTCAACAGGTCCCCTTTGCCGCAGAAAAAGGATGGACCCACCTATCATTGGTCGCAACATTTCCGTTTTATACGGTCTTTGCAATAGTCACGACCCTAGGGGCAGGGTGGATGCAGGATCGATTTGGAACACCCAAACTGATTCCGCTGTATCAAATCCCGGCGATTGCAGCCTTTGGAATTTTTGCAACATCAGGAAATCCATGGCATGTGATTGTAGGGCTCTTTTTTATGGGAATGACATCGGGAGCGGTGGCCACATGGCAAAATGGGTTTTGGGCTGAATTTTATGGCACCCGTCATTTGGGCGCGCTTAAGGCAATGGCATCGGCCATAATGGTACTGGGATCGGCCATTGGCCCGGGGATCACGGGACTAGGGTTGGATTTGGGAATTGATTTATCGATCCAGTATGGCTTCGTGGCGTTCTATTTCGCGCTGGCTACGGTTTTTATGATGATTGGGGTGCGTCGCTATCGCGATGATGTCCCTAGAATGCACGCGCCATAATATAGGATGCGCATCCCTTTAAGGCTGCAAAATCGTCTAACACCAAATGAACCGAAAACCGTTCGTTAAATGCGCCAAAGCGTCCCTTATCGCGGAAACTTTGTTCAAAATCCTCTGAGGTCAGATACGGTTCTAGGGCACGTGCAACCCCGCCAATCAGGAATAATCCACCCAAAGGAAGGTTTGCCAGCGCCATGTCTCCATAAACGGAACCTGCAAATTTTGCCTGCATCTGGGCAGTTTTGATCGCAGTTGTTTCGCCAGCCTGGGCTTCGGCCATTATTTGGGCGGCGCCTCGATCCGTGCGCGCATTCAACGCGTGATCAATGCGCTCTAATCCGCGTCCAGCAAGCAGATGTTCGTTCGAAACGAAGCCTTCTTTTTCCTGTATATGAGCGACAATTTCAGATTGCGATGCATTGGCAGGTGCAATACGGGCATGTCCGATTTCAGATGGTGGAACAAGACGCCCATCGCCCGTATGAAACACGGGCGCCGCGTTAAACCCTGTCCCCATACCGATCACAATTTTCGTATCAGTTTCACGCGCCTGATGCGTTCCGTTTAATACACATCGTGTGTCCTGGGGGGAAAGTGTGTGCAATGAATGTCCCTGCGCTTGCAAATCATTAATGACACCCACCTTATGGGTTTTTGTCACGGTTGCGATGTCGCGCGCATCGATCGTCCAATCCAAATTGGTCATTTCGGCACGATCGTCTGAAACGGGGCCAGCCGCTGCAATACAAACGCGATCCAATTGACCGGGGTGTTGCGCATTCAAATATGTTGAGATGACAGACGATAAATTTGTAAAATCAGCGTTCGCAAATTTTTGGACACTGTGTGTGATAAGAGCGCTTCCCGCGGTAAGCGCGATACGCGTGTTGGTTCCGCCAATATCTAAAACAAGACACAAGTCGTTGGTCATTTCACCACCTCTAATTTTCATCGATGGTTTATGCAGTGTATTGACAAGAAACAAGCCGATTGTGGGGAATTCGAATTTCCAGATGCGTAATGTTATCATTAGAATTAGTTGTGACACATTCGTCTATACGTTGATGCCTGTATTGAAATTCTCAATTGTTTTTTTGACAACTTAGGAAGAAAAACTTTTTATATTCACCTTTTGTTCCATTTGTGGATTGGAGACTCAGCTAAAACGCATTATGTATTGGTGTGTGATTAGGGAACGACCATGGCTGATTTAAAACAGATCCAAGTGCGCGGTGCGCGTGAGCATAATTTAAAATCGATTGATGTGGATATTCCGCGCGATCAATTTGTTGTCATCACGGGGCTGTCGGGCTCTGGTAAATCATCGCTGGCCTTTGATACGATCTACGCAGAAGGTCAGCGGCGATATGTCGAAAGCCTGTCCGCCTATGCGCGTCAGTTTTTGGATATGATGGAAAAACCTGATGTGGATCACATCAGCGGTCTAAGCCCCGCGATTTCGATTGAGCAAAAAACCACATCAAAAAATCCGCGTTCAACCGTCGGAACAGTCACTGAGATTTATGATTATTTGCGATTGCTATTTGCGCGTGCAGGCACCCCATATAGCCCAGCGACGGGCCTGCCCATTGAGGCCCAGCAGGTTCAGGATATGATTGACCGCGTCATGACGATGGAGGAGGGCACGCGCGCCCATTTATTGGCCCCAATCGTGCGCGACAGAAAAGGCGAATACAAAAAAGAATTCCTTGAACTGCGCAAACAGGGGTTTCAGCGCGTGAAGGTGGACGGTGATTATTATGAATTGGACGAACCACCCACGCTGGACAAAAAATTCCGCCATGACATTGATGTTGTTGTCGATCGCCTTGTCGTTCGTGAAGGCATGGAAACAAGACTTGCTGACAGTTTCCGCACAGCACTTGACCTAGCAGATGGAATCGCAATTTTGGAAACCGTCCCGCGTGATGGGGATCCAGAGCGTATGACGTTTTCTGAAAACTTTGCCTGTCCCGTGAGTGGGTTTACGATTCCTGAAATTGAACCGCGACTGTTTTCGTTTAATGCTCCCTTTGGCGCCTGTCCTGATTGTGACGGGTTGGGTGTTGAACTGTATTTCGATGAACGCCTTGTTGTCCCAGATCAGATGCTGAAAATATCAGATGGGGCATTGGCCCCGTGGCGCAAAGGCAAAAGCCCTTATTTTCTGCAAACGATTGAAGCAATCGCCAAACATTACCAGTTTGATCAGAACACCCGCTGGAAGGATCTGCCGAAAAAGGTGCAACAAGTATTCCTCTTTGGGTCAGGAGAGGAGGAAATCAAATTCCTATATGACGAAGGGGGTCGCATTTATCAGGTGACGCGCACCTTCGAAGGGGTGATCCCGAATATGGAGCGGCGCTACCGCGAAACGGATAGCAATTGGATCAGAGAAGAATTTGAGAATTATCAAAACAACCGCGCTTGCGGCAGTTGCGGTGGGTATCGTTTACGCCCCGAGGCATTGGCCGTTAAAATTGCGGGGATACACGTGGGCCAAGTGGTGCAGATGTCAATTAAAGAGGCCTATGAATGGTGCGCCTCTGTTCCAGAACATCTGACAAATCAGAAAAACGAAATTGCCCGGGCGATCCTTAAGGAAATTCGCGAACGTTTGGGATTTTTGAACAACGTTGGATTGGAATATCTGACATTGTCACGCAATGCCGGCACATTGTCGGGTGGTGAAAGCCAGCGCATCAGATTGGCCAGTCAAATCGGGTCGGGCCTGACAGGAGTTTTGTATGTGTTGGATGAACCTTCAATCGGGCTGCACCAACGCGACAACGATCGACTTCTTGGAACGCTGAAAAACCTGCGCGATCAAGGCAATACGGTTATTGTTGTGGAACATGACGAAGAGGCAATCCGAGAGGCCGATTACGTCTATGATATTGGTCCCGGCGCTGGGGTACACGGTGGTCAGGTGGTTGCGCATGGAACGCCTGCCGAAATCACTGCGAATGAACGGTCGATAACGGGGCAGTATCTGTCTGGTGTGCGTGAAATCACTGTCCCACTTGATCGGCGTACAGGCAATGGCAAAACGCTATCGGTCGTGAATGCACATGGCAACAACTTGAAAAACCTGACGGTTGATTTTCCACTTGGAAAATTTGTTTGTGTGACAGGTGTGTCGGGTGGAGGTAAATCCACGCTAACGATCGAAACCCTATTCAAAACAGCGTCTATGCGTTTGAACGGGGCAAAACAAACGCCTGCGCCTTGCGATACGGTGAAGGGATTGGAACATCTGGATAAGGTCATTGATATTGACCAACGCCCCATTGGACGGACACCCCGATCAAACCCCGCAACCTACACTGGTGCATTCACGCCAATCCGCGATTGGTTTGCGGGCCTGCCAGAGGCCAAGACACGTGGTTATAAACCGGGACGTTTTTCCTTTAACGTCAAAGGAGGACGATGCGAGGCCTGTCAGGGCGATGGTGTGATCAAGATTGAGATGCACTTTTTACCCGACGTCTATGTGACCTGCGAAACATGTAATGGTGCACGGTATAATCGCGAAACGTTAGAAATTAAGTTCAAAGGGAAATCCATCGCGGATGTGTTAGATATGACCGTTGAGGATGCACAAGAGTTTTTCCAAGCTGTGCCGTCGATCCGCGAAAAAATGGATGCATTGATGCGTGTTGGGCTGGGCTATATCAAGGTGGGTCAACAGGCAACAACGCTCTCTGGGGGGGAAGCGCAGCGCGTGAAATTATCCAAGGAACTTGCGAAACGCTCAACGGGGCGTACGCTATATATTTTGGATGAACCCACAACGGGTTTGCATTTTGAAGATGTGCGAAAATTGCTTGAGGTGCTGCATGAATTGGTGGAACAGGGCAATACGGTCATCGTGATTGAACACAATTTGGACGTTGTGAAAACGGCAGATTGGATCATTGATATTGGTCCCGAAGGTGGGGATGGTGGTGGCACTGTTGTTGCCTGCGGCACCCCTGAAGAAGTGGCAGAAGTTCAAGAAAGCCATACAGGTCATTATCTTAAACCAATGTTGATTCCGAAACGCACTGCGGCCGAGTGAACGACAATCTCCAGTTAATGAAAAAGCCGACGAAACGGTCGGCTTTTGTCATTTTTCTGGGATCAATCCGCGTGGACTAAACCGTAGAACCAATAACAACACCAACCCCATTGTTAGTAATCGCATATAGGCAACGCTTTCCATCAAGTGGATGCGCAGGGCGTTATCTTCGGCCATGCCTGCGGTTAGTATAGCTACCAGATATTGGCTCATGGGTTCCACCTGTACCCACAGGAACCAGATTAGAAACCCACCCAGAACAGCGCCGAAATTATTGCCCGATCCACCCACGATTACCATCACCCAAATCAGGAATGTAAATCGCAGGGGTTGATAACTGCCCGGCGTCAATTGACCGTCTAAAGTTGTCATCATCGCGCCCGCAATTCCGCATATCGCTGAACCCAGTATGAAAATCTGTAAATGTCGTTTGGTAACGTTTTTACCCATAGCGGCTGCCGCTGTTTCATTGTCGCGTATAGCGCGCATCATACGGCCCCACGGGCTTTTCAACGACAGCTGCGCCATGACTAAGAGGATGATCAAGACCACAGAAAACAACAAAGCATAGTTCAGTTTTACAAAAAGTGCAGAGGCGGTGACAGGATCAATTCCTAATCCGCTGGCACGTTCCACAAATTCTGCGCTTTCCTGCAGATCAATTTCCTTGGGGACGGGACGATCCAAACCAATCACGTTTTTCACGCCACGTGCGAGCCAGTCTTCGTTTTTTAGTATCGCGATGATGATCTCTGAAATGCCAAGCGTTGCAATTGCCAAATAGTCAGAGCGCAGTCCAAGTGCCGCTTTGCCAATGATCCACGCAGCACCTGCCGCAAATAATCCACCGACGGGCCATGCCAAGATGATTGGCAATCCCAATCCGCCCAGATTGCCTTGCAGGGCGGGGTTAACGGCCTCGATTGATTGAACCGCAGGGTCCAGCAATGCACGATAGACGAAAAATCCAAGCCCCAAAACAGCAATCATTGTCGCCACCCGCGTCCGCGGTGCTGAGATACGCTGATAGGCCAGAATTGCCGCTGCTATGACGCCTGCACCGATTGCAATGGCGAAAATAATCTGTAACCCACCTGCTTCCCATGCCTCATATACTGGATCTGTCGATACCAGCACTGCGGCCAACCCGCCAAGAGCGACAAAACCCATAACGCCGACATTAAAGAGGCCGGCAAAGCCCCACTGTAAGTTGACGCCAAGCGCCATAACGGCGCTGATCAATCCCATGTTTAGGATCAGCAGAGCACTGTTCCAACTTTGTACCATACCAGTGATGATGATAAGGGCGGCGATGGCTGCAAAATACAGGAAATTACGTGTCTGATCCATTAGTACGCCTTTCCTTTAAAGAGGCCAGTGGGACGGAAGAGGAGAACAACAATCAAAATCATAAAGCTGACTGCGAATTTGTATTCTGTTGAGAGCAACTGCATCAAGGAGCTGGGCTCGAGGGCCTCTGGCATCCAGTATTTTAACACTTTTTTCCATGCATAAGTGATGATCACTTCAGAATAAGCAACGACGAAACCTCCGGCAATCGCCCCCAATGGACTGCCCAATCCCCCGACGATTGCGCTTGCAAAGATTGGCAGAAGCAATTGGAAATAGGTGAAGGGTTTAAACGATTTATCAAGTCCGTATAAAACCCCCGCAATCGTTGCTAAGGCTGCCACGATAATCCATGTCACTGCGACGACGCGTTCAGGGTTGATACCAGAAAGAAGCGCCAAATCTTCGTTATCGGCATAGGCGCGCATGGATTTCCCCGTGCGTGTTTTGTTTAGAAACCAAAACAGGGCGATAACGACGACCAATGCAGTGATAACCGTGATCCCTTGGGTGGTTTTTAACGCTATCCCTTCGCGCAGGCCAGTTGCGGCCTTAAATTCGCGCACGGAAAATATAAACCGTTTTCCATCGGAAAAGCGTTGGTCATCCACACCGATAATAATACGCACGATTCCGTTCATCACGAACATCACGCCCATGGAAACGATAACTAAAATCACGGGTTTTGCCTTTTGTGCCCGATAGTACCGATAAACCCCTCGATCCGTCAATAAAACCAATGCCGCTGTTGCCGCGATTCCAATTGGCAGCGCCAGTAGCGCTGTTGGGAGCGGGCCAAATGAAATCCCAACAGATTGAAACCACCAGGTCACCAGAACGGTGATCATGGTGCCGAACGCCATGGTGTCGCCATGGGCAAAGTTAGAAAACCGCAGTATCCCGTAGATAAGTGTGACGCCAAGCGCCCCAAGCGCCAATTGCGCGCCATAGGCCGTGGCAGGGATCAAGACAAAGTTCAAAAGAACAACAAGACCATTGATAAATTCGATCATGCCTTATCCTCCTAAAAATGACTTACGCACGTCTGGGTCAGCCAACAATTCCTGACCAGATCCGGTATATGCGTTACGTCCCTGAACCAGAACATACCCACGGTCGGCAATTTCAAGTGCCTGACGCGCGTTTTGTTCAACCATTAGAATAGGAATGCCCGTTCGTGCGACTTCGATAATGCGATCAAACAATTCATCCATCACAATTGGGCTGACACCCGCGGTCGGTTCATCCAACATCAAAACCTTGGGTTTCGTCATCAACGCGCGCCCAACGGCCACTTGTTGGCGTTGCCCGCCCGATAATTCGCCTGCGGCTTGCTGGCGTTTATCGCGCAAGATTGGGAATAGTTCATAGACCTGTTCCATCGTTTCGCGGATATCATCGCGGCGGATAAAGGCACCCATTTCCAGATTTTCTTCTACGCTCATTGAGGTAAATATGTTCTGCGTCTGGGGAACAAACCCCATTCCTTTCACCACACGTTCTTGGGGGGTAAGGTGTGTAATATCCTCACCATCCAAACGCACTGCGCCTTCGCGCAGGTTCAGCATGCCAAAAACGGCCTTCATCCCTGTGGATTTTCCAGCCCCATTGGGGCCAACAATCACTGCGATCTGACCTGGATCAACCGCAATGGTGCATGAATGCAAAATATCGGGGCCGGCACCATAGCCACCCGTCATTGCATCCCCGATTAAAAATGGCTCTGCCATAGTGTGTTCCGTACCTTATGCTGATGCGGCTGCATCAGATGTCTTTTTGTTCTTTAATCCTGTACCAAGATAGGCCTCGATCACTTGTTCATTGGCCTTAATCTCGCTCAATGTTCCTTTGGCCAACACTTTGCCCTCGGCCATGCAAATCACTGGATCACAGAGGCGGCCTATGAAATCCATGTCGTGTTCGATCACGACAAAGGTGTAGCCGCGTTCCTGGTTCAACCGAATGATCGCATCACCGATTGTGTTCAGTAGGGTTCTGTTCACGCCTGCGCCCACTTCGTCCAAAAAGACAATTTTGGCATCCACCATCATCGTGCGACCCAATTCCAATAATTTCTTCTGACCACCAGAAACCTGTCCCGCCTTGTGATCGGCCAAATGCGAGATCGTGAGAAATTCCAGAACTTCATCCGCTTTGGCGCGTAATGCGCGTTCTTCATCTGCGATGCGTTTGCGTCCAAACCAAGTATTCCAAAGCATTTCCCCAGACTGTCCAGCAGGCACCATCATGAGGTTCTCGCGACAACTCATCGAGGAAAATTCATGTGCAAGTTGAAAGGTGCGTAGCAACCCTTTGTGAAATAATTCATGCGGCGGTAGCCCGGTGATATCATCACCATCCATCGTCACGCGCCCCGATGTTGGGCCAAGCACACCTGCAACCACATTGAATAGGGTGGTCTTGCCAGCGCCATTTGGGCCAATCAGCCCTGTGATGGATCCTTTTTCGATTTCAAGCGAGGCACCGTCCACCGCATGAAATCCACCAAAGGTTTTCCGAAGGTTTTCAACCTTGATCATGTGCAACTTCTTTTGGATCGTCTTTTATAGAAAACAGCCCGAGGAGACCCTCGGGCTGCATGTTCGAAAGATATGAAATTAGCGATATTTCACAGTTGTCATTTTGCCACCTTCAAAGATGATCTGACGATAGCTGCCTGATGATTCACCTGGGCCGATTAGCTCAACTGCAGATGCGCCAACATAGTCGATTTCGCCACCGTTTGCCAAAATCTCAAGACCTTTTGCCAATTCACCTGGATAGATTTTTTCACCCGGTGCGTTTGCAACATCCATTACTTTGTCTTTGTAATCGGCGGGTTCATGCGAACCTGCGGCTTGCATTGCCAACATGATCAATGCGGCTGCGTCATAGCTTTCTGCAACAAACACAGATGATCCATCGAATGCATCACCAACAAGGTCAACCAACTGGCTTGCGCCGGGGCTATCAGTGCCTGGTGCTTGGCCTGTGCTTCCTTCGATTTCAGTGCCGAAATCTGTTTCCAATGATCCACCAATCATGCCATCAGGTAGGTGGAACATGTCAAACGCGCCACTGTCCAATGACGCACGGATGATGCCCGCACCACCGCCTGTGTTGTAGCCTGCGACAACCAAACGGTCACCACCTGCAGCTGCAAGCGCTGCTACCTCGGCAGAATAATCGGCTTTTTCGTCTTCGTGCGCAGCTGAAATCGTGATTGTGCCGCCCATTGCTTTGAAGGCTTCTTCAAAGCTTGATGCCAAGCCTTTGCCGTAGTCATTGTTGACGTATGTTAGGGCAACTTCTGTTGATCCCATTTCCATCAATGACTCCGCCATAACAACCCCTTGACGTGCATCTGATGGCGCTGTGCGGAAGAACAAACCGTTGTCTTCTGCTGATGATAGGCCCGGTGATGTCGCAGATGGTGAAATCATGACCATGCCGTTCGCCAATGCAACATTTGCAAGGATCGCGCCCGTTACGCCCGAGCAATCCGCGCCCATGATTCCGGAAATGCCATCTGATGTGATCAAACGTTCTGCAGCAGCAGTTGCGGCCGCTGCATCAATACAAGTACTGTCAGCACGCACTGGTGCAACGGTTTTACCGTCCAAGAACGCGCCAGAGCTTGACACTTCTGCCATCGCGAATTCAGCACCAGCTGCCATCGCTGGTGTCAATGCTTCGATTGGGCCAGTAAAGCCCAAAATGACGCCAATTTTTACTTCGCCGTGGCCACCTGCAAATGCAGATCCCGCAACCAAAGCAGACGCCGCTGTTGCCATTAGAAATTTTTTCATTGTTCTCTCCCAAAGTTTGGACACTGTCCTGGCTATAGTTTAGATTCACTTTTCAATTTGAAAAGAGAATATTTTTTGATCTGACATTGAGTGTCAGACCGAAATGCGTTGTGCATGACTTCCCCTTTCACGATAAGGAGTTGTTTCATAGTGCGCCCTGTAACATTTTGAAAAATGTGAAGGCGAGGCAAATCCACAGGCCAATGCGACATTAATTACACTCATATCTGTTTGCATCAGCAGATTGCGCGCCTTTTGCAAACGCAATTCCATGTAATATCTTTTCGGCGATCTGTTCAAATAACGGCGAAACAAGCGCTCTAACTGGCGCGTCGACATACCGACATCTTTTGCCAACACTGCTGGTGAAATCGGCTCTTCAATGTTTTGTTCCATCATTTGGATAACTTGGCTAAGTTTTGGATGACGTACACCAATACGTGTGGGGACAGATAATCGTTGTGTATCTTGATCCGTGCGGATGGAACTGTAAATCATCTGATCCGCGACTGCGTTGGCCATTTCTTCGCCGTGCTTATCTGCGATCATTTTCAACATCAAATCGATCGATGATGTACCACCTGCTGTGGTTAGGCGGTTTCCGTCCGTTATAAACACAGATTTTGTGAGGTCCACTTCCAAAAATTCTTCGGAAAAACTGTCCTGATTTTCCCAGTGGATTGTTGCGCGTTTTCCATCGAGCAATCCGGCCTTGGCCATCGGGTAAGCGGCGGTACACAGTCCCCCAATGGTCAATCCGCGCCTTGCTTCGCGTCGCAGCCAATTCAATATTTTTTTTGTTGTGGCTGTCTGAATATCGACACCCCCACACAGAATCATGATGTCATCGCGGCGCAATTCGCACAGATCATCATCCAATGCGAATGTCGTGCCTGCAGAACATTGAACTGTTTCACCGCCTTCACCAATGAATATCCATTCATAGGCTGTGCGCCCCAACATTCGATTGGCAATGCGCAAGGCATCAAGTGCAGATGCAAACGAAAGCAATGTGAAATTTTCCAACAACACAAAGACGAAACGCTCGGGCGCGTTTTCGCTTTTGGGGCGCAAACTGGTTGAGGCCATCGGTCGCATTACACGCACACTTTCGAATCTTTGGTGGACAAGACGATCAATCTTAGCCGCACTTACAAGAGAAGTGAACGCTTTTCCATAGAACAATGTCGAATGGTAAATTCGGGGTGGTCAGCTACTTCCAACAGGGTTATAGAATTGCCCATTGTGAACGCTAACGTCGGAGAGAAAAGATGAGCGAATGGCAAAAAACCAATTGGCGCAACAAGCCACGGGTTCAGATGCCTGATTATTTGGATCAGGAGGCGCTGAACGCAGTCGAAAGTCAGCTAACCCAATATCCACCGCTTGTTTTTGCAGGCGAAGCGCGGAATCTAAAGGGTAAACTTGCTGCCGCATCGCGTGGCGAAGCGTTTTTGTTGCAAGGGGGCGATTGCGCCGAAAGCTTTGCCCAATTCAGCGCGGATGGCATCCGCGACACATTCAAAGTGATGTTGCAAATGGCAATGATCCTCACCTTTGGTGCAAAAGTGCCAGTGATTAAGGTGGGCCGCATGGCGGGTCAATTTGCAAAACCCCGTTCAGCCCCAACCGAAACGGTCGATGGTGTGGAATTGCCCAGCTATCGCGGTGATATCATCAACGATCTGGATTTCACGTCTGCGGCGCGCATCCCTGATCCATCAAAAATGTTGCAGGCCTACACCCAGGCGGCGGCAACTCTAAACCTGCTGCGCGCATTTTCCAAAGGCGGTTATGCCGATGTGCATCAGGTGCATAGCTGGACATTAGGGTTCACCGAAGGGGAAAAGGCATCGCGTTACCGCGAAATGGCCGCGCGTATTTCCGATGCATTAGATTTCATGTCTGCTGCCGGATTGGACAGTGCAGTTTCACACGATTTGCGCACCGTTGATTTTTATACCTCTCACGAGGGGTTATTGTTGGAATATGAAGAGGCGTTGACGCGTCTGGATTCCACATCAGGCAACTGGTTGGCAGGTTCTGGTCACATGATCTGGATTGGGGATAGAACCCGTCAGCCAGACGGCGCACATGTTGAATTTTGTCGTGGGGTGCTGAATCCAATCGGACTAAAATGTGGTCCAACAACGTCTGCTGAGGACTTGAAGGTGTTGATGGCCAAGTTGAACCCCGAAAACGAAGCAGGGCGTTTGACCCTAATCGCGCGCTTTGGTGCGGGTAGCGTTGGTGATCATCTGCCACGGCTAATTAAGACTGTGGAAGAAGAGGGCGCAAATGTCGTTTGGTCTTGTGATCCGATGCATGGCAATACCATCAAATCAGCGACTGGATACAAAACACGCCCATTTGATAGTGTTCTTCGCGAAGTGCGCGAATTTTTTGAAGTGCATGCCGCCGAAGACACAGTTCCTGGTGGCGTTCATTTTGAAATGACAGGTCAAGATGTTACAGAGTGTACGGGCGGTCTTTATGCTGTCACTGATGAAGACCTTTCGTCACGCTATCATACAGCATGTGATCCACGTTTGAATGCCTCTCAGTCGTTAGAATTGGCATTCTTAGTTGCCGAGGAATTGGTAAAGCGTCGTACGGATGGCGCCGCGGTTGCTGCGCAGTAACTCTGGCAGTTTGAACAAAAAAAGGGCGCTGATGACAGCGCCCTTTTTTATGAAACGAGACTGTTCAGCCTTAGAACGGAATTTCGTCATCCATATCGTTTGATGGGCGTGATCCACCGCCGTAAGGATCTGCTGGCGCTGGTGCATTGTCATAGCCCTGTTCATAATCGCCGCCACCGCCAGTACCGCCACCATAGGAACCGCCACCACCGGCATTATCACCGCGCCCATCCAACATAGTCAGGGTCGAGGTATAGGGGCGTAGTACCACTTCGGTGCTGTAACGATCTTGGCCAGACTGATCCTGCCACTTACGAGTTTCTAGCTGACCTTCGATATAAATTTTCGATCCTTTGCGTAGGTATTGTTCCGCCACACGCACGAGGGGTTCAGAAAAAATGGCGACACTGTGCCATTCGGTTTTTTCACGACGCTCGCCTGTATTGCGATCTTTCCAGTTTTCTGACGTCGCAATACGCAGATTGCACACCTTGCCCCCGTTTGGGAAGCTTCTGACTTCTGGGTCGCGCCCAAGATTGCCGATTAGAATTACTTTGTTCACTGACCCTGCCATCGCACTCTCCTATGAATTTCGCGCGTCTCTTGCCCTAAAGCACATTTTCAATATGAATAAAATATTAATGAACGGGATGGAACAGGCAATTTTCTGCAGGGAGGCATTCATTGACTTGGGCGGAGCCTCAATCAGGTGTAAAGACAAATGATGATTAGGTTTGGCGTTTTTTTGGTTATTGTGAGCTGTTGCATTGCATCAACTGGTGGTGCAGACCGATCAGGTAAAATAAAACAATTCCAGAACCTTGATCGTATGGTTGGAGAGTCTCCGTCGGTATCGCTTGAGCGAGAGGATGTTTACATCCCGGGTCGGCTTGGAGATATTCCGCGTGACGTGTCCTATCGTGGTCCATTTCTAGATATGGCCAAGCGCGCGGCCAATCGACATCGCATTCCTGAAGCATTATTTTTGCGATTGATCAATCAAGAAAGCCGCTGGAACCCAAATGCGGTGTCACCCAAAGGGGCAATTGGCCTTGCCCAATTGATCCCAGATACAGCGCGGATGCTGAACGTTAACCCGCGCGTGCCGTCCCAAAACCTAGAAGGCGGGGCGCGATATTTGGCCATGCAGTATGAACGTTTCCGATCTTGGCGTCTGGCTTTGGCGGCTTATAACGCGGGCCCAGAAGCTGTCATTAAATATAACGGTGTGCCACCATTTCGTGAAACGCAAAATTATGTGCGCGTGATCATGAAAAGATAGCCAATTCTATTTAAAGGAATACTGTCGTTCAACCTTGGCGACGCGTAGAATGTAGTCATCATACCAGCGTTCTTTGCCAATTTTTTGCGCAATGGCATGTTTAGCGTGCTCTCTCCAGCCTTTTATGGCATCTTCGCTTTCCCAATAACTGACGGTGATGGCAAATCCCTCTGCATCGCGCGTGCTTTCGATTCCAATGTAACCGGGCAGCGTTTTGGCAACTTCGCCCATGGCTGCGGCCATTTCGGCATAACCTTCAGGAGTTTCTGAGGCCTGATTTGAAAAGATCACCGCATAATAAGAGGTATCCGGCATTGGTGCAAAACGTGACATGGCATTCCCAAATAAAAACACCCGCAAAATGCGGGTGTTTTCCAGAGATATCAAGACCATTCCCTATTCGGCAGCCATTTTGATGACTGGGGTCATTTCGTCTAAAACCGTTTGATCCAAGTGGCATTTCAACTGATGTCCATTGGCCATCGTGCGTATCGGGGGAACCGTGCTGTCGCATAGGCCTCCGCCAACTTTGTCCTTCCAACGGCAGCGCGTTTGGAACGGACAGCCAGAGGGTGGGTTCATCGCCGATGGAATGTCACCCTCTAGAACAATGTGTTCTTTCACGATTGATGTATCTGCAATTGGCACGGCTGACAACAATGCCTCGGTATAGGGATGATAGGGTGGGGCGAACACCTGATCCGTAGTACCCATTTCGACAACATGGCCAAGATACATCACCATCACACGATCCGACAGATAGCGCACGATCGATAAGTCATGGCTGATGAACAACAATGTGGTTTTTTCAGTCCGCTGAATTTCCATCAACAAATCGGTCACGGCCGCCTGAACCGAAACATCCAATGCTGACACAGGTTCATCCGCAACCACAATACGCGCACCACCAGCAAACGCCCGCGCGATGCCCACACGTTGTTTTTGTCCACCAGACAATTGGCGTGGCATACGTTCGGCAAAGGCCCGTGGAAGTTTCACCAAATCCAGCAATTCCAACATGCGTTGAACGCGTTCATCGTCTGTTGTCCCATACTTAAAGATTTCCAATGCGCGTACGATTTGACGCCCGACGGTCATCGAAGGGTTCAATGTGTCAAATGGGTTTTGGAACACCATTTGAACATCAGCGACGGTTTGCGTGTCACGTTGTTCGATAGCGGTGCCTTCTATGTTTTTTCCATCTAACAGAATTTGGCCGTCTGTCGCAGTTTCAAGACCCATCAACACCTTGGCGAATGTTGATTTACCGCATCCACTTTCGCCAACGATGGCCAGGGTTTCGCCCTCGCGCGCCTCAAAGGTGAGGGTTTCATTAGCTTTCACAACCTTTTTCGCACCCGATCCGCCAAACAGGGCGTTTGCAGCGACTTCGTAATATTTCTTGAGGGCATCAATTTTTAGGATGACCTCGCCGGGTTCAGTCTTTTCAAACTGTTTGGCGGCCTTAATTGGGGCATCCCAATCAATTTCAGTAAATTTCAGACAGCGTGAGGCGTGACGATCTTCGCCTTTAATTGGCGACATTGTGATGTCAGTAGCATTGCAGCGACCTTCCTCAAAATAATCGCAGCGGGGGCCGAAATTACATCCGTTTGGGCGTTCGTGGGGCAATGGGAAATTACCCGGAATTGCCACCAAGGGTCGCGCGTTTTTATCAGCACCAGGCAGCGGGATCGAACGGAATAACGCCTGCGTGTAAGGATGGCGCATATTATCAAACACATCCTTAATCGAGCCTGTTTCGACGGCTTCGCCTGAATACATCACACAAATGCGATCACATGTTTCCAAAACCAGTCCCAAGTTGTGTGAAATAAACAACATGGAGGTTCCATATTTTTTGCCCAAATCCTTAACTAATTCGACAACGGCGGCTTCGACCGTCACATCCAACGCGGTTGTCGGTTCATCCAAGATCAAAAGCGCAGGCTTTGACATCAACGCCATTGCGATCACGATCCGCTGCTGCTGGCCGCCGGATAATTGGTGAGGATAGGATTTCAAGATCCGTTCAGGATCTGGCAATTTCACATCTGTCACCACTTCCAATGCACGGGCATAGGCCTCTTCCTGAGAGACACCTTCGTGGATCATCGGGACTTCCATCAACTGTTTTCCGATTTTCATTGCTGGGTTCAGCGATGCCATAGGCTCCTGATAGATCATGGCGATTTCATTGCCGCGGATGTCGCGCAACTCTTCGTCATTCATTTCATTCAGATTGCGACCTTTGAATTTGATCGACCCCCCAACAATACGGCCATTCACCCCCAAATCTTGCATTACACCAAGTGCAACAGTTGATTTTCCGCAGCCAGATTCACCAACCAAACCAACCGCTTCGCCTGGTTGAACTTTGACGCTAAAATCCATCACCGCTGGAATCTCGCGCAAGCGGGTGAAAAAGGAAATCGATAGGTTTTCGATCTCTAGGATGGGCCCATCATAATCTATTTTTGACATATTTTCCTCCCAATCGGAGCATGCGCCGGGATGCGGTGCATCCCGGACTTTTGATTAATCTTTCAAGCTTTCTTCGCGCAAACCATCGGCAAGCAAGTTCAGCCCTAATACAAGGCTCAGTAGTGCAATCGCAGGTGGTAGGGCAGGGTGAGGATAGATCGAGAGAAGTTTGCGCCCTTCGTTAATGGTTGCACCCCAGTTCGGGCTTTCTGATTCCAGACCCAAACCAAAGAAACCCAAGGTTCCAAGCAGGATGGTAGTATACCCAATGCGAAGACAGAAATCGACGATCAACGGGCCGCGTGCGTTCGGCAGAATTTCCCACAGCATGATGTACCATGTGCCTTCACCCCGCGTTTGGGCCGCGGCAACGTAGTCACGTGTTTTGATATCCATCGTCAAGCCACGCACGATACGGAAAACTGTGGGTGAGTTTACAAAAACAACGGACACAAACACAGTCAACAGACCCGCATCCACATCAAAACCATCAATCGCATTAAAGATCGAAATCTTAGAGTTCGCTTCATTGATTAGTGATATATATAGCCAGCCCAAAACGCCCAAAATTGAAATCAACAATATGTTCCGCTTCATCGGATCGATGTAATAGCGAGAGTTGATCAAAACCCCAAAGAAGATCAGTGGGAAACTGAATAATACTACCGCCATATATTGCGGCATGCCTGTCATTCGAATTTCAGGTGTCACCAATAGGTAGAACAACAAGATGACAGGGAAGGCCAAAATCAGGTTTGCCAAGAAGGACAAAACCAAATCCAAGCGACCGCCGTAATACCCCGCAGGGAGGCCCAGTGTGATGCCGACCATAAAGGCGAACAAGGTCGCTAATGGCGCGATCAAAACAACAATGCCTGATCCGATCATAACACGGCTAAACACATCGCGCGCCAGGTTATCACCGCCCCATAGGTAATATGGATAATCGCCCGCTTCTGCACCGCGTAGCGGAGTGCCTGGTACCTTATTTTTCATGCCAGAGACCTGAGAGAGAGGGTCATGCGTTGCAACAAGGTCGAACAATGTTGAAAACATGCCTGTGTAGACCCAGAACATCACCAACGCAAAGCCGATCATGCCCACGGTTGAATCAAACAGTTTCCCATAAAGGCCCAAGGATCGTTTGTATCGAATAGACACAAAGATCGTTATGATCAGCGCTGCCCAAACCGGCGTTAATTGGGTGATTGAGCGGATCGCGATTTCGCCCCAAGACAAAAGTTCCATAATCTCAGGCTCCCTTAATTAACGCTAATACGTGGGTTGAGGTAGACATAACCGATGTCCGAGATGAGCTGCGTCACCAAAACCACCACAACGGATACAACGGATACAGCCAGCAATAACTCAATATCATTATTGCCTGCGGCTTGGACCAAAACCCAACCAAAGCCCTTGTAGTTGAACAGCGTTTCTACAATCACAACACCATTCAAAAGCCACGGGAATTGTAGCATGATCACTGTAAAGGGCGCTATCAGTGCATTGCGCAACGCGTGTTTCATCACGATGTTGCCAAAAGATACGCCCTTAAGCCGCGCGGTACGAATGTACTGCGCAGTCATCACTTCTGCCATCGATGCGCGCGTCATACGTGCAATATAACCCATGCCATAAAGTGCAATTGTCACGACGGGCAGGAAAAAGTTTTCGAATGTCGGGTTTTCCATTGCTGATGCTGCAGAGCCTTTGAACCATTTTAGTCCAAATGCAGAAGAGGAAAATACCGCGATAAAAATAACACCTGAAACATATTCAGGCGTCGCCGTTGTTGTGATTGCGACGGTGGACAAGGTGCGGTCTGTGCGCGATCCCTCACTCATACCTGCGATCACACCCAAAAGAAGTGCAGACGGGATCATAAGAACCATAACCCAGAACATCAAAATGCCAGTTAGGCTGAGGCGCGTGGCAACAATGCTTCCTACATCGTCTTTGAAGACGGTTGAAAATCCCCAATCACCCTGTAGCACACCGCAATATCGTGGCGCGCCAGCTCCATCTGTCCCGCGTTCAAAGCACTGGCCGCGAGTTTTGCCATCGCTACCTTCGATCACATAGCCCGGCAATACACCTAGCCAGCGACCGTATTTAATTGGAAGAGGGTCCAAATACCCACGATTGCCAAGAAAGCTTGCAACGGCGGCATCGTCCATCCGAAAGTTACCCTCAGACTTGGCTAATTTTTCCAAGTTTGGATAGAGGTTGGTCATAAAGAACACGATGAATGTCAGACAGAGTGCCGTAAAAATCATTACCGCAATGCGTCGTAGAATGAATAAGAGCATGGAGTTTCCTGTTGTTTCCGAAAATCGTTTACGGAAAACGCATCCCTATTTATTTGGAAAAAGGGCTGCACTCAACAAGATGCAGCCCCCGTTCATTATTTATGAATTAAGCCTTGAAGCCCCACTTGTGCAAGTGAATGTGATACGCGATGTGCATGTCACACTGCACGTTTGGTGCATGGCTACGGTATAGCGAACGCCAGTAAGGTTGGATTGTTACACCTTCTTCGGCAACGATTGCTTGGATCCTTCCAGCAACTTCGCGACGCTTATCAGCGTCAGCGATTGAATTGGCCTCAGCAAGAAGCGTATCAAATTCAGTGTTTGACCAACCAAATTCATTCCAAGCCTCACCAGAACGATATGCCAGCCCCCAAACCTGTGTTGCGAATGGACGGTGGTTCCAGTTGGTCGAGCTGAACGGGTATTTCGTCCAATCATTCCAGAATGTTGAACCAGGTAGGATTGTCCGTTTCACTTTGATGCCAGCATCACGCAACTGTGCGGCAACCGCGTCAGTTGTGTTTTTGCGCCAGTCGTCGTCGATAGAAATCAACTCGTGCTCGTAATCTTCCATGCCCGCTTCCTTCATCAACTCCAGCGCGCGCGCTGGATCGTGTGGAAGTCTGCCCACGCTTGGATCGTGTTCTGGGTGCATCGAGCCCGAATGGTGGTTGTCAGCAGGGGCACCTTTACCAGAATATCCCAGCTCCAAACAGATTGAGTTATCAACCGCCATTGCGAGCGCTTGGCGTACTCTCTTGTCTGCGTATGGGGCTTTGCCATCAGCATCAACCGTTAGTTGGTTCGGACGCACAACAATTGTAGACCCTGTAGCGATTGCAGAGTTTTCCCAACCGATGCCTTCCATGATGTCCACATATTCACCGACGTTCTCATAGAACACATCGACTTCACCGGCTTCTGCCGCGGCTAACCATGCAGCCGGATCTGTACCATAATCGATAAATTCGATCCGATCCAATGCGATTGTGCGTCCATCCGCATAACCCCACCAGTCGTGTCCTTCATTTTTCACAACAACAGCTTTAACACCAACTTCCAAGCTCTCTGGAAGGAATGGGCCGGTGCCGATTGGGTTTGAAACCATCGTTTCCGCTGAGTGGCTGCTGTGAACAACCGCCGCTGGATAATCAGCCATGCCTGCGATGATTGTAATGTCTGATGCAACACACTTCAATTTAACCGTGTGTGAATCAACAACTGTGATTGCGCCTGCGGCTGCAACGCCTGTGTCTGGGTCGATCAATGATGCCATGCGGCCTGCCATTGAGTTACCTTCTACTGCTTTGTCGCACCACATTTCGATGTTGCGCGCAACGTCTTCTGCAGTGAAGTCATCACCGTTGTTCCACTTAACACCTTTGCGCACGTTCAGGGTGTACTCTGATGCATTCGCGTTTGCGCTCCATCCTTCGAGCAGGCTTGGTGTCAATGTACCGTCGTTGTTGTATTCAACAAGGTATTCCAACCAACCCGCGGTAAAGTGCGCGATTTGTGTCCAGTCATACGTGCGTGGGTCTTTTAGAGCGCGCACTTCCATTTGCATGCGAAGTGTACCACCAGCCTGTAGATGACCACCCGCTTGTGCCGGTGTAGCTAGCCCTAGCATTCCGTATGCTGCCGTTGCTGATACACCAAGAGCAGTTGCACGCGACATAAATTCGCGGCGGTCCATTTGGCCCGCTTTGTGCTCTTGGGCATACATCTCAGCAACTGGATGTAGATTTTTCGACGTAGTCGTATTTTGCATCATGTTACTCCCTGTCTGACGCATATGCACCGCCAATTGGGTTAGCCCCCATTTAACGGCAATTCGAATGTTACCATGACATTCGGCACTATATTACCGCAATCGTCAATGGTATCGTCACAAAATTTTTGTCGCAAATGCGACAATACACTTGTCAAATTGCGACATTTGGTTGGCTATCAAAGACCAATCGACTATTTTGTTGTCTAATATTTTTGGTCTTCGGGATGATATCGAATCCAGTCCTTCATTTTCGACCTAAACCACGTACGTTGACGTTTGGCGAACTGGCGGGTTGCGATAGTGGCGGCTTCGCGTGCGGCACTCAGCGACATGTTTCCCTGAAGGTGCGCAATTAATTCAGGTGCACCAATGGCGCGATTTGAGAGGAGATTGGGGTCCCAATTATTAAAATTTTCTTTGGCTTCTTGTAAAGCACCGCTTTCTAGCATGATATCGAAACGCTGGGAAATGCGCGCGTTCAACCACTCTTTGTGTGTGTCAAACAGAATCGGTATTACACCTTGCAGTGGTAATTTTGGTGCGGGTGTCGCCTCTTGCCATGCACGAATGCCTTTGCCCGTTGCGCGCTGAACCTCCCACGCGCGCTGCACTCGCATCGGATTGAGCAAATCAATTGAAGCGCGCGTATGTTCGTCAATTTCTGGTATCAATGCCTGAAAACCGAATTTCCGAACCATTTGATCCGCGGTATGTCGAACATGTGCTGGGGTTTCAGGGATTTCCGCCAGCCCTTGGGTTAGCGCCGTAAAATACAATCCCGTTCCCCCAACAATAATTGGACGCGTGTCATCTACCAGAAAGGGATCGATCTCACGCACCCATTGCCCAACCGAGTACTCCGCATCAAACGGCAAATGTCCATACAGCCGATGGGGCGCACGTGTTTCATCCTGCGGGCTTGGTCGTGCGGATAAAACACGCCAATTTTCATAAACCTGCAAAGCATCTGCATTGATAATCACACCACCAAATCGTTCAGCACATTCAAGCGCCAACGCAGATTTTCCCGATGCAGTTGGCCCAGCGATTAAAATAGGGGTCTTTGAGGAGGCCTTTTCAATGATATCCCAGGAAAATTCATTCATCACGCTGTGCTACCGCGATGGAATTGGCAAAAATCATCAAGTTTTGGGCTATTTGCATTTGGTGCATTGAAACTGTTGCGCTTTTCAGACATTTTGTGCGCAATTTTATCGGCAAACCGCAGGAGTGCAATATGTCTCAACAACTCTCCCAGAAAACAGCATTTAAACGCGTTATGCTCAAAATTTCGGGTGAGGCATTGATGGGAGATCAAGGATATGGATTGCATCCGCCCACAGTTGAGAGGATCGCCAAAGAGGTGAAGACTGTTCACGACATGGGTGTTGAGATTTGTATGGTCATAGGTGGCGGCAACGTTTTCCGTGGCTTGTCGGGCAGTGCCCAAGGAATGGAGCGGACCACAGCTGACTATATGGGCATGTTGGCCACTGTCATGAACGCACTGGCTATGCAAAGCGCATTAGAAAGCATGGGCGTCTTTACCCGCGTCATTAGCGCGATACCAATGGACCAGATCTGTGAACCATACATTCGACGCCGTGCCGTCCGACATCTTGAGAAAAAGCGGGTCTGCATCTTTGCAGCTGGAACTGGAAACCCCTATTTCACAACGGATACGGCCTCTGCATTACGCGCAAGCGAAATGGCGTGCGAGGCAGTGTTTATGGGTAAACAAGTGGATGGTATTTATGACAGCGATCCGAAAACGAATCCAACCGCAGTGCGCTATGACAACATCACATATAATGACGTATTACAGCAAAACTTAAAGGTCATGGATGCCAGTGCGATTGCGTTGATGCGAGACAATAAAATGCCATTGATCGTGTTTTCATTGGATGAACCGGGCGGTTTTCGGGGAATTTTGGCCGGTGAAGGAACCTATACAAGAGTGACCAACTAACGCTATAGTTGGTGCGAGAAGAGCAACATATAACGAAAAGGCAACAAAATGTCTGACGATTTTTTATTAGATACTGATGAACTTCAGCGTCGCATGGACGGTGCAATGGCTGCGCTAAGAACAGAATTCGCCTCTCTTAGGACAGGACGCGCTTCTGCATCTATGCTCGAGCCAATCACAGTAGAGGCCTATGGGCAGCGCACCCCAATCAATCAGGTCGGTACTGTTAACGTTCCTGAACCACGTATGGTTACAGTGAATGTTTGGGACAAATCCATGGTCAACGCGGTGGAAAAGGCCATTCGTGAAAGCGGTTTGGGCATTAACCCACAGTTGAATGGAACAATTATTATGCTTCCAATTCCAGAGCTGAACGAAGAGCGCCGCCGTGAATTGAGTCGTGTGGCTGCGCAATATGCCGAAAGCGCGCGCGTCTCGATTCGCAATGTTCGCCGCGATGGTATGGATCAGGTGAAAAAGGCCAAGGCAGATGGCATTTCCGAGGATGATCAAAAGTTCTGGGAAAGCGAAGTTCAAGATTTGACCGATAAGTCAATTAAAGCGATTGATGCAGCGCTAGAAAACAAACAACAAGAAATCATGCAAGTTTGAGAAATGGCCAAAGATGCAGATAGCACCGTGCCGCCACGCCATGTTGCCATCATAATGGATGGCAACGGACGCTGGGCAAAGGCAAGGGGACGGCCAAGGTTGTTCGGGCATCATGCAGGGGCGCGCAGAGTGCGCGAAATTGTAGAAAGTTGCCCAAAATTAGGGGTCGAGTATTTAACGATTTTTGCCTTTTCAACTGAAAACTGGAAACGTACCCAAGTTGAAGTTTCTGGTTTGATGGCATTGTTTAAAAAGTATTTATTAACTGAAATCAGAGACCTTTGCGATAATGGTGTCAGGGTGCGATTCATCGGCGATAGGATCCGCCTTGAACCCGCTTTGGTTTCCCTGATGAATGAACTTGAGGATATTACCAAAGGCAATTCCAAAGTGAATTTAACCGTTGCGCTGAACTATGGTGGTCGCGATGAGGTATTTCGCGCAACCAAGCGTTTGGCGAAAGATGTCGCAATTGGAAACCTTGATCCAGATTCAATAAATGAAGAAACCCTACCTAAGTATCTGGATACACACTTTTTACCTGATCCCGACTTGGTCATACGCACCAGCGGAGAGGCGCGGATATCCGGATTTTTACTTTGGCAATCTGCCTACGCCGAATATGAATTTATTGATACTCTTTGGCCTGATTTTACCCCCGAAATTTTTGATCGTGTTTTGCAGAGCTATGGTAATCGCGAACGGCGTTTTGGGGCGGTTCTTGGATGAGTGAGGGCGCAAAATTCGCGGATTTGCAGACCCGTGTGACATCAGCAATTATTATGCTGTTGATCGGTGGCGTTGCGATCTGGATGGGGGGCTATGTCTTTAGCGCGGTGATTGTGTGCGCGGTTGGTGCAATGCATTGGGAATTGGGCCGAATGTTAACGCCTCTTTCGATGCAAGCGCAGTGGTTCTCTGCGTTGACTTCTGTGATCTGTATCATTTGGCTTCTCATAACGGATAGCTTGATTGAACAGGTAGTCATCCTAACCGTCGCGACACTATTACAGCGGGTTTATTTTCATACGGTTGATAGATTGGGAACGCTTGTGTCCGCGGGGATCATTATCGGTGCACTGCTGTTGATATACGTGCGCAACGATGTCGGGATCATTGCGGCACTTTGGATTTTTGGCATTGTCGTGATTACGGATATCGCGGGTTATTTCGTGGGGAGTATCGTAGGTGGGGCAAAATTTTGGTCCACACTCAGTCCGAAAAAAACATGGTCTGGAATCGTCGGCGGTTGGTTAGGGTCGGTGGTGTTAAGCTATGTGCTCGTGCATTTGGGGTATGTCATTTTGCCGCTTGAGGTGGCACTTGCGCAGGCGCTTGGACTTTCATTTGCGTCCCAGATGGGTGATATCGTCGAAAGCGGGCTGAAACGTGCAGCAGGTCTCAAAGATAGTTCAGACCTTATTCCAGGTCACGGCGGTGTTATGGATCGTTTTGATGGCTTAATTGGCGCAAGCCTTGTCTATGCGGTTTTTTTGGGGGTGCTGACATGGATCTGAAGCGCGTGTCAATATTCGGGGCCACGGGGTCGATTGGGCAAAATACTCTTGATCTGATAGGTCGCGATCCTGAACAATTTCAGGTTGATACCATTACAGGTGGTCGCCAAATTGAAAAGCTGGCTTCAGACGCCAAAAAGTTCAAGGCCAAGATGGCTGTGACGGCTTATGACGAATGGTATGATGAGCTAAAATCTGCATTGGCGGGAACGGATATTCAGGTGGGGGCAGGGAAAATTGCACTAACTGAGGCAGCATCGCGCCCTGTTGACATGGCTATGTCTGCCATTGTTGGTGCAGCTGGGTTAGAACCAGGATTGAACGCTATGAATGCTGGAGCAGACCTTTTGCTGGCAAATAAGGAAAGCATGGTCGCCGCAGGCGCATTAACCCGTTGGGTTGCGCAAAAAAATGGAGTTGCCCTACTGCCTGTGGATAGTGAACATTCGGGGGTCTTTCAGGCGCTTCAGGGTGAACGGCGTGATACGATTGATCGGGTTATTTTGACGGCTTCTGGTGGTGCGTTTCGCGACTATACCTATGAGCAGATGAAAACTGTTACCCCAGAACAGGCCTGCGACCATCCAACTTGGGCCATGGGACAGCGGATTACAGTTGACAGTGCATCTATGTTTAATAAGGCGCTAGAAGTTATTGAAGCAAAAGAATTATTTGATCTTAGATCAGATCAGATAGAGGTTTTGGTGCATAGGCAATCGTTGGTCCATGCCTTGGTTGAATTTCAGGACGCTGGGATTATCGCTCATGTTGGACCACATGACATGAGGCATGCAATTGGATTTGCTCTTTATGGTGCTCGTCGTGCCAATTTACCGCTAGAACGATTGGATTTTGCAAAAATCGCGCGACTGGATTTTGCCGCGCCCGATTTGCAAAAATATCCCTCAATTGATTTGGCCTATCAAGTCATGCGGGCAGGTGGCTTGATGGGGGCGGCCTTTAACGCTGCCAAGGAAAAAGCGTTAGATGCGTTTTTGGCACGTCAGATCGGGTTTTTACAAATGTCAGAGGTTGTCAAAGCAGTGATTGACACCTTATCTGATAGGGATCATGGGTTTGAGGATGCGATGAACCTGGAACACATTCTAGGCATGGATGCATTGGCGCGTGATCTAGCAGGTCGTGTGTGCGTCGCACAATAATAGATAGGGGCATTTTGATTTGAGCAGTTTATTACCAGCCTTCGGTGGTGTTGGCTTTACTTTTGTCGCGTTTATTTTGTGTCTATCGATCATCGTGTTTATTCACGAATACGGGCATTATATCGTAGGACGGTGGTCCGGTATTCACGCAGAAGTGTTTTCAATTGGATTTGGTCCGGTGCTGTTTTCACGCGTGGATCGGCGCGGAACGGTTTGGCAAATCGCGGCCGTTCCATTAGGCGGGTACGTTCGGTTCAAGGGCGACAAGGGGGCTGCAAGTGATGCTGACACACGCGTGCTTGATGATATGGATGCGGCAGAGCGTCGTTCAACCATGCATGGTGCACCCCTTTGGGCGCGCGCCTCGACTGTGGCTGCGGGCCCTGTATTCAACTTTATTCTATCACTGATTTTATTTTTTGGCCTATCGATGAGCCAGGGAGTTACAAAGAATCCGTTAACAGTCGGTGCAGTATTTGATGTGCCCCAAGTATCAGAAGTGCAGGTTGGTGATATTCTAAAGCGTGTCGGGTCTGTCGAAGTCCCACTGGATGGTGATTATTCGGAATTTTTCCGCGCCATTCGTGAAAACCCAGATGGGCCAATCATTGACTATGTTGTTGAACGTCAAGGGCGTGAACTTGTCGTTCAAGGCCCAGCGATGGATTTGGCCCGTATCAGTAGTTTGATCCCAAGATCCGCCGCAATAGAGGCGGGATTACAGGTGGGGGACGTCATCACCCAAGTGAATAATCAAAGTATAAACTATTTCTCGGACCTAAAAGAGCTGGTTGAAGGATCAGATGGCGTACCGCTTTCGCTTACTGTTTATCGAGGCGGTCAATCCTTTGACTACGAGTTGCAACCAAAAAAGGTTGAAGAACAAAATGATACGGGCGGTTATGATGTGTTTTGGCGCATCGGCATTGTCAGTACGCTGTACGCATTTGAACCAGAGAGCGAAGCAATTGGTATCAGCGATGCAGCAAAAAATGCCGCGAGCACTACCTATTCAGTCATGAAATCGTCGATTACTGGGCTTGTTGATGTGGTGACTGGTGCCATTAGTTCTTGTAACTTATCGGGTCCAATTGGTATCGCGGAAACTTCGGGTCAAATGGCCCGTCAAGGCGGGGACAGTTTGATTTGGTTCATCGCGGTTTTGTCAACGGCTGTTGGATTGATAAACTTATTTCCAATTCCAGTGTTAGACGGCGGTCATTTGGTGTTCCATGCCTACGAGGCGGTGGCCGGACGTCCTCCAAATCTTCGAGTTATGAACGCGATGATGATGGCTGGATTGGCGATTGTGCTAAGCTTTATGATGTTTGCGTTGTTCAACGACGTGTTTTGTCCATAAACAACGGCAAACACCCGCGTATTTTTCACGAATTTCACGAATGGTATTTTGACAACCTTGGTGTAACGCGCTAACCAGATTAGGCTGCTTTTTAGGGGAGGTTGACCCATGCGTTCCATCCGAAATTTTGTGTATTTGTCAATTCTATCTATCTGCCTAAGCGTCGTTTTGGGCGCTCGCGATAGCCACGCGCAGGAATACAATTTTTCACGCATTGATGTGGATGGAAACAAACGGATCGAAACCTCGACTATTGTGACCTACTCAGGTTTGCAAACTGGGCAGGCTTTTGGGGCCGACGACCTCAATCGCGCTTATCAAAATATTTTGGCCAGTGGTCTGTTTGAAAGCGTCGAGGTCGTCCCAACGGGTGCGCGGCTCTTGATCCAAGTGTCGGAATTTCCGACCGTGAATAAAATCGCATTCGAAGGCAATCGTCGTGTAAACGACACAACATTGCAGGCGGTTGTGCGCCTACAGCCCCGACACGTGTTTAATCCAGACAAAGTCGAGGCAGACCGCGCAGCACTTGCTCAGGTTTATGCGGATCAAGGTCGTCTGGCTGCGCGGGTTTCCACGAAAATCATTCGCCGCAGCGATAACCGCGTTGATGTTATTTTTGAAATTTTCGAAGGTGGCCTGACTGAGATTGAACGGATCGGCATCGTGGGAAATAAGGTGTTCTCTGATCGGCGATTGCGTCGTATTTTGAATACAAAGCAAGCTGGTTTACTACGTTTATTCGTTCGTCGTGACACGTTTCTAGAGGACCGGATTGAATTCGATAAGCGTCTTTTGACCGATTTTTATAATGCGCGAGGATACATCGATTTCGAAGTGAACGATGTAAATGCTGAATTGTCAGAGGAAAACAACGCCTATTTTGTGACATTTAATGTTCGCGAAGGACAGAAATTTCGCTTTGGGGACGTTTCAGTGTCGACTGAGCGTTCAGACATAGATCTCGATGATTTCCAAATTGCGATTTCGGCGGAAACGGGGGATGTGTATTCGCCTACGATGATGGAAAAAAATCTGTCTCGTCTGGAAGCGCGCGCAACTCAATTGGGTTTGGATTTCGTCCGAGTGACTCCGCGTATTACCCGCAACGATGAAGATTTGACGTTAGACGTTGAATTCGTTTTGGAACAGGGTGAACGTATCTTTGTCGAACGTATTGATATTTCGGGCAATACTACGACGCTTGATCGCGTAATTCGCCGTCAATTTCGCATTTCAGAAGGTGACCCTTTGAATCCTCGTTTGATCCGCGAGGCGGCGGAACGCATCCGTGCGCTTGGTTTCTTCTCGAGTGCTGAGGTAAATGCACGTGAAGGTACAAAACCAGGACAAGTCATTGTGGATGTTGAAGTGGAAGAACAGCCAACAGGATCGCTTCAACTTGGCGCCACTTATTCGGGTGATTCAGGATTTGGCATGGTGATTGAATATGCTGAGAGCAACTTTTTGGGTCGCGGTCAGAAACTGTCATTCGCGATCAGATCTGGTGTTGACAACCAGGCCTATGAATTGAATTTCACAGAACCAGAGTTTTTAGACTCTGATTTAAGCTTTAATCTTGGATTGTCCTACGGACAAACAGACAACCAAGGGGCTGCATACGATACGAGCTCTTTGGATGTCACGCCATCGTTGTCTTTCCCGCTTAGTGAATACTCGCGCTTGTCGGTTCGGGGAAACGTTTCGTATAAAGAACTGCTTAATCCAGGGAATGTTGGCACGATTGTCAGTTCGGAAATAGATCGTGGTCGTTTGAATGATGCGGGTTTTGGGTTTTCCTATCGCTATGACACACGCGGTGTTGGTTTGGATCCGTCCTCTGGGATCGCTGTGGTCTACAATCAAGATTTTGGTGGCCTTTCCGGCGACAAAGGTGCCTACAGCAAATCACGCTTGCGTTTGATTGGCGAACGAGCTGTTATGAACGAAGATGTTGTTTTACGTGGAGTTGTTGAAGCTGGGCTTTTGCAACACAATTCAGGGTCCAGTCGTGTTACTGATCGCTTCTTCTTGCCCGCGACTGTCATGCGTGGTTTTGAGTTTGCGGGAATGAGCCCTCGACAAAAAACCGGAAGCGTCAATGATGCATTGGGCGGAAACAAGTACACCGTCGCAAAATTGGAAGCCGACTTTCCATTAGGCTTGCCTGAGGAATACGGCGTGTCTGGTGGTGCATTTTATCATATTGGCAACCTTTGGGATACGGGTGCAACCGGTGCAAATCTGGAATATGACGATGGATCATGGCGCCATGTTGTTGGGGCAACTCTGTATTGGACCACACCGATTGGCCCGCTTCGCTTTGACTTTACGCGGGCTTTGAAAAAAGAGGCACTTGACGAAGCGCGCACCTTTGATCTGTCGATCGCGACACGGTTTTAATGCGTTCGCTCAAAGTCATAATTCTGTGTGTCTTGACCACTTTTTCCGCACATGTTGCGGCACAGGATATTGTGGTTAACCCTGTTGTGACTGTTGATCTGGATCGTTTGGTGAATGAAACCCAAATCGGTCAGTATCTTTCTTTTCAGATGGGCGAGCGGGCGCAAAAGTTACAAAAAGAGTTGGACAAAATTGAAGCGCAATTGTCTGCCGAAGAAGAAGACCTGATTAAACAGCGCGAGGAATTAGAACTCTCTGAATTTCGCGTCCTTGCCAAAGCTTTTGATGAAAAAGCAGTGCGTTTGCGCCTAGAACAGCAAGCCAAAATTCAAGCACTCGAAGAAGAAGGCAGCAAGCGTCGTCAGGATCTACTGCGCAGTTTTGTCCCAGTCTTATCCCAGGTAATGCGGGATCGGGGGGCCTCGATCCTGCTAGATCGGCGCAGCGTCGTCCTTGATGATCGCGTAAGTGTAGACATCACAGATGTTGCGATCATGATCATTGATCAAAACACCAGGGAAACTCGCACCTTGAAAGATCCAGAAACATTATCCGAACCCACTGACCAAGAATAGGTGGCTTGCCCCAAATCCTTTGGCTTGCTAGGTGTGTTAAGAACAAATTAAGGAATTATCATGAGTGAGCAGTTGCTACGTGCCGACATCCAGTTAATCCAACGAATCCTTCCCCATAGGTATCCCTTCCTTTTGGTGGATAAGGTGGTTGACATTGACGGCACATCCTCGGCCCGCGGAATTAAAAATGTCACGATGAACGAACCCCATTTTCAAGGGCATTTTCCAGGAACGCCAATTATGCCTGGTGTTACAATCGTCGAAGCCATGGCTCAAACTGCAGCTGTGATGGTGGGAACCACACTGAATTTGGCGGATAAAAACATGCTGATTTATTTTATGGGAATTGATAAGTGTAAATTCCGCCGTAAGGTTATTCCTGGTGATGTGCTTGAGATGAAGTTAACTACGCTGCGCGGGAAGCCTGGTGGCAAAGTGTGGAAGTTTTTAGGTATTGCAACGGTTGAAGGTGAACTGGCTGCTGAAGCTGAATTTTCTGCGATGATGGACCTAAGCCAAGAGAAGTAGAATGAACGAAACGAACATTCACCCAAGTGCTGTTATTGACGACGGCGCACATATTGGACAGGGTTGTACAATTGGTCCGTTCTGTGTGGTTGGCCCAGAAGTGGTGCTGCATGATAACGTCGAGTTGAAAAGTCATGTTGTCATAACTGGCCAAACCGAGATCGGTGCAAGCACAGTTGTGTTTTCCTTTGCCGTATTGGGCGAAATACCTCAGGATAAAAAATTCGGCGGTGAAAAAACCAAATTAATTATTGGTCAGCGCAATCGCATTCGTGAACATGTCACAATGAACCCCGGTACCGAAGGTGGGGGGGGCGTTACGCGCATCGGGGACGATGGATTGTTTATGGCTGGCTGCCATGTTGCCCATGACGCCCAGATCGGGAACAATGTTATTTTGGTAAATTCAGCAGCTGTTGCAGGGCATTGTATCATAGAGGATAACGTCATTATTGGCGGATTGTCTGGATTGCATCAATTTGTGCGGATTGGGCAGGGCGCGATTGTGGGCGCCCTTACTATGGTGACAAACGATGTTATTCCATACGGTTTGGTGCAGGCGCCGCGTGGCGAACTTGATGGATTAAATCTTGTCGGACTGAAACGTCGTGGGGTTGCACGGAGTGATATTACAGCCCTGCGCGCTGCGTTTCAGATGTTGGCTCAAGGCGAAGGGACGTTCAAGGATCGAGCCACACGCCTTAGTGAGGAAACAGATAGCGACTTTGTGCGTACGATTGTTGATTTTGTATTGGCCGAAAGTGATCGCTCCTTCCTAACCCCAAGTTAGCACTATGAAACTGGCTATTTTTTCTGGGGCGGGACAACTGCCCGTTCTGATAAAAACGTCGCATCCTGATGCCATCGTTATCGGTTTTGACGGAATGCCAAATGATCTGGAAAACTATACTCAGATACATAGATTAGAACAATTAGGGGTCTTGTTTCACACATTGCAGGATCAGGGCGTGACACATATTGTTATGGCGGGCGCAATGTCACGACCTGCGTTTTCGCCAGACCTGTTAGATGAGTTTACGACAGCTGCCCTTCCCGATTTAATGCGCGCCATGGCGATGGGGGATGACCACCTTTTACGGTATTTGATTGCGATGATCGAAAAACAGGGATTCACAGTCGTGGGGGCGCATGCACTACTGCCGTTAACACGACCATCTGGGTATTTGGTGGGTCAAATTCCTGAAGGTATACAGACCGATATTGAACGTGCTGATGCGGTATTAGGCGCACTGTCGCCTCTGGATATTGGACAAGGTGTTGTTGTTGAAAACGGTCTGATATTGGGCATTGAAACCCTGCAAGGCACCGCAGCGCTATTATCTTTTGTGTCACAAACGGACACCAAATTGCGCGCAAGAAGACGCGGGGTGTTGGTCAAACGTCCCAAACAGGGACAGGATCTGCGCGTCGATATGCCGACGATTGGGCCTGACACGATCGATCAGGTCGCCTCGGCAGGGTTGTTGGGTATCGTGATTTCACCAGATGAGGTGGTTGTCCTGAATGAACGTCACGTCGTGGAACGTGCCACTCAGCTAGGTGTTTTTGTTATGGCGACCGAGGTCACAAAATGAAAATTGCGTTGATCGTTGGCGAGGCCTCGGGTGATAAATTGGGCGCGGCATTGATTGATGGGTTTGATGCGCTGTTGGATACACCTGCTGATTTCATTGGTGTTGCAGGTCCTATGATGCAAGCGCGCGGGATGGACAGCCTCTTCCCCATGCAGGAATTGTCGGTCATGGGGATCTTTGAAATACTTAAGCAGTACCCGCATTTAAAGCGAAGACTTAATCAAACAGCGGATCATATTATCGCCGAGCAACCAGATGTTTTGATTACAATTGATGCACCAGAATTTTCGCTGCGCTTGGCAAAGATCGTACATGCGAAAACGAATATTCCTACTGTTCATTATGTTGCCCCGACTGTTTGGGCATGGCGGCCAAAACGTGCGGATACAATGGCGCAATTTATTGATCATGTTCTGGCGTTATTCCCCTTTGAGCCTGAGCTGATGCGACAGGCGGGTATGTCCTGTGATTTTGTTGGTCATCCTGTTGTAACTGATCAAATTGCGACGGATGAAGAGGCCGCCGAATTTAGCAATAGACGTGGGATAGGGGATGCCCCCATGGCATTGATCCTACCTGGGTCACGACGCAGTGAAATTGCGCGTTTGATGGAACCCTTTGGCGAAACCATGCATTTGGTCAGTCAATCTGTTCCTGATCTTCAGTTTGTTCTGCCTGCGGCGCCGCATGTCGTTGGTGCGGTTCAGGCAGCTATTCAACACTGGCCCGTCAAACCCATTGTTCTGGATCATCGCGAACTTGGAGAGGCGCAATATCACATCGATAAGCGTGCTGCTTTTCGCGCAGCGGATGTGGCATTGGCGGCCTCAGGTACGGTTTCTTTAGAATTGGCAGCGAATGCAACACCGATGGTGATTGCCTATGATATGGGATGGCTTTCGCGACAGACTATAGGACGGATGTTGATCACGGATACGGTGACGTTGGTCAACCTTGTCACGCAGTCACGTGTTATTCCCGAATTCATTGGCGGGAACTGTAAACCCAACCTGATTGCTTCATCTTTGATCGAAACGCTGAAATCGCCGAATCGTCAAGTGCAAGCACTCAACAGTACTATGGATGCGTTGGGGCGCGATGCAATCAGCCCGGGCCTTCAGGCCGCGCAATCTGTCCTAAGATTTCTGCAGCGTGATTAGCGCGCAGGCAAGGAATCATAGCTAGATGTAAAGCCAGCCAGTGACATTGGAAAGGTTATCGCCTGATCAGGTTGTTGGATATGCGTGATCGACATCATTGCACGATCCCCAGCTTTCATTAAATCAATGTCATCTTGTGAAAACCCAATGCGCGCGACACAGCCAACTTTGTTGCAAAAGGTGTAAGGATATTGTTTTGCATTGGTCTCCGAATAACGAATGATAAGCGGAACGCTGAGTAGTGTTTCAAGCGGCACAGTGATATCCGCCCCTGCGACCGCTGTACCGCCTGATTCTACCCGAAACAGCGAAATTTCTGCAATTGGAGTGTTTTCGGTCGTCAAAATAAGTTGCATCATATTACAGGGATCATTGCCCGTTTCCGTCGCGATGCAACGTACGGCCCAATCCCCATTATCAGCGCGAACATAGGGTTCACCAACGTTCGCTTTGGGTAGCAATGGTTGCCCGAGCGATAGCTGCGATGCCTCTTGTGCATTGGCAGCACTGGTTAATATTGTTGCAACAACCAAAGGTTTGACTAGATATTGCACGATGATCCTCATTCTGTAGAAAAGTGAGCACACGTTGCCCTGAATTCATTTGGGGTACAACGGGATTCATTTCGTTGGGCATGTTTTCACACATTGAGCATAAATGTGTAGATACATCGCATAAAAAAAGAGGTTTGCCGATGCAAACCTCTTTCTATTTATTGTTTTCTCTCCCCGTCGGACCGGCCGACTTATGAAAGTGACGCTACGAAACAATTTTATGTCGGTCAACAGTTAAAGTCACAAAAATGTAAAATATTGCTATCTCGATTCTTTTGCAGAAGATCTGAAAAAAGACCGCGGCTTGGCGCGGCCAGTTAAGGGGACGTCATGCCAATCAGAAATTCCTGACTGAACATAAGCGCTAAACTGGCACAAAGCTCTTAACGATGTATTCTAGGCACGTCGGAATGGAGAATATAGATGCAAGATTCGATCTTTATTGGAGGAGGCGGTGAAGCCTATACAGCGCCGCAATCTTTGAAACTGAAATATGCTAACTGGCATGGATTAATTGCGGGGGCGACAGGAACTGGCAAGACCGTGACTTTGCAAATTATGGCCGAAGAATTTTCCGCCGCTGGTGTTCCTGTATTTTTGTCAGACATCCAAAGTGATTTGGCGGGGCTGGCAAAATCCGGCGATCCGGAGTTCAAATTGCACGATGCATTCAAAGCGCTCGCGGACAAGATTGGTTTTGGTAGCTATTCATACGCTGCTTGCCCAGTCGTGTTATGGGAACTATTCGGTGCGCAGGGGCATCCCGTGCGCACAACAGTTGCCGAGATGGGGCCATTGTTATTGTCGCGTCTGTTGGAGTTGTCTGAGGCCCAAGAAGGTATTTTAAATATTGCTTTTCGCATTGCGGATGAGCAGGGATATCCATTGCTAGATTTGAAAGATTTACAATCTGTTTTGGTGTGGTTGGGTGAAAATCGTGCAGATATTTCGTTGCGCTATGGAAACATTTCTGTCGCATCGATTGGAGCCATTCAACGTCGTTTGATGGTACTGGAAAATCAGGGTGCCAAGCATTTGTTCGGCGAACCTGCGCTGGAGCTTTCTGATCTTATGCCGGTAGACGCACCGGGTCGGGGGCACATCAACATTCTGGCGGCGGATAAATTGATGGCCAGTCCACGACTTTATGCATCGTTTTTGTTGTGGCTTCTCTCAGAACTATTTGAAACCTTGCCCGAAGTGGGGGATCCTGACAAACCCAAGCTTGTTTTCTTTTTTGATGAGGCGCATTTGTTATTTGACGACGCGCCAAAATCACTGGTGGACAAGGTAGAGCAGGTTGCACGCTTGATACGATCCAAAGGGGCTGGCGTTTATTTTGTTACGCAAAATCCTGCAGATGTCCCAGAGGATATCTTGGCTCAATTGGGCAATTGTGTGCAACATGCCTTGCGTGCTTATACGGCCAAGGATCAACGCGCATTGCGCTTGGCGGCTGAAACCTACCGCGATAACCCGCGCTTTGACACACAAGATGCCATTTTGCATGTTGGCGTGGGTGAGGCGGTTACGTCATTTCTAGAAAAAAGGGTGTGCCGGGCGTCGTGGAGCGCACATTGATCAGGCTCCCGTCCAGTCAGTTGGCTCCAATCACGCCCATGGAACGGCAGGGGGTTGTGAAAGCCTCGCCTCTGTTTGGAAAATACGAAATAGCGATTGATCGCCGCTCTGCCTATGAAATCCTAAGCGAAAGGGCCAAGGCTGCGGCCACAGAGGCCGCGTTGGATGATGAAAAAACACAAATAGCCGACGATCCCTTGAAGCGTGAATTTGCAACCGCGCGCCGATATTCAGGAACGCGGGTTGGACGTTCGCGGCGCGTCGGTGTCGAAGATGTTGGATCTGCTTTAGGAGAAGCCTTGGTCAAAGAGCTCAAAGGTATCACAGGAAGCCGCATTATTCGAGGCGTCCTTGGTGGGCTTTTTAAGGGACGTTAGACAAAAAGATTAGTCAGTTGCGCCGCGTTTTTCAAAACGCGGCAGCATGGCCGAAAAATCGCGGCCTGCACCATCTTCGTCTTCGACAAAGGTGCGGTACAGTTCTGTTGCTTCCTGACCCAACGGAGTATCGGCATTTGCGGATTGGGCCGCTTGTTGACTAAGACGCAAGTCTTTTAACATAAGGTCGGCGGCAAATCCCGGTTTGTATTCGTTATCTGCAGGTGACGTCGGACCGACACCCGGCGCGGGGCAATAGGCATTCATGCTCCAGCTGTAACCAGATGACGTTGAAACCACATCAAACATGGCCTGACGGTCTAATCCCAATTTATCAGCCAGTGCAAAGGCCTCGCAGGTACCAATCATTGTGATGCCCAAAATCATATTGTTGCATATTTTAGCGGCCTGCCCATTTCCAGAGGGTCCACAATGAACCGCTTTTTGTCCCATAATATCAAACAGTGGTTTTGCGATATCAAAGGCCGCTTGGCTGCCGCCAACCATAAAGGTAAGCGTTCCCGCAGCCGCACCGCCAATTCCGCCCGAAACAGGTGCATCCAGCGCCAATACATCCTGCGCCGTTGATTGATCTGCGACAGCGCGCGCACTATCGACATCTACAGTTGAGCAATCCAGCAAAACAGCGCCTTTTGACATCACGGGTATTATGTCCGCACCCACGGCGCGTAAAATATCGCCGTTTGGCAACATTGTAATTACGACATCGGCACCGGTTGCAGCGTCTTTGGCGCTATGTGTCGATGTTACGCCTTCGACCGCGACGGCAGCGGTGTCGAAACCCAAAACCTCGTGCCCTGCAGCGGCCAAATTTTTTGCCATGGGGGCACCCATGTTGCCCAAACCGATAAAACCAATTTTCATGAATTTTCTCCTGTCAGATTTAGTTCCAAGTCACCTAAGGGTGCACGCATGAACGCGATGTCAGATTTTGGAACATCCCCCACTTTGTGTTTCCATTGGGGGTTTTTATCTTTGTCGATGATTGCGGCGCGAATACCTTCGGCAAAATCGCCAAATTCTATGGCACGCGCGGTGAAGCTATACTCTTCTTTCAGTGCCTCTCGAACATTGGCATTTTGATCACGTAAGGTGCGTATTATGTCCAGTGCAGCAGCCATCGCTAGTGGCGAATTTCTGGAAATTGCGGTCGCCGCACGCGCAGCAAAAGGTGCGTTATCTTCCTGAGTTGCTGCTAAAATATCGCGCACATGTGGTCCTGAGAATATGCGATTGATGGCATCTAATTCGTTGCGCAGGTTGCTGTCTGGTGCCTCTAACAGGAAGGCGTCCAAACCCGTAATTCCATCCTGTTGAAGCGCGGTTTTTACCGCATCCCATGATTGTTCAGGGATGTAATGGTCTGCAAATCCAACATATATGGCATCGCCTGCACTCATGCGCGTTCCTGTTATTCCCAGATATTCTCCTAAATGCCCGGGAGCGGCTGCCAATAGTGCTGATCCTCCTACGTCAGGAACCAAACCAATTCCCACCTCGGGCATAGCGATTTGTGATGTGTCCCCAACAATGCGGTGCGATCCGTGACAGGACACGCCCACGCCACCACCCATCACAAACCCCTGCATAAAGGCGACATAGGGTTTTGGATACCCATCAATCAACGCGTTTAATCGGTATTCATCCGCCCAAAATTTTTGGCCATATGCGTAATCTAGTCGTTGTGCAGAGGCGTATAGATCTGCAATATCCCCACCGGCACAAAACGCTTTATCGCCTGCAGCATCAATAATTACCAATTCGATTTTTGGATCGTCACGCCAAATGCGCAACTGCGCCTCGATGTCTAGGCACATCTGATAGGTTAGGGCATTTAACGCTTTGGGTCTGTTTAAGGTGATGCAACCGGCGCGTCGTTTCTGGGCTATGATAAGATCGCTCATCTTTCCGCCAAAACCTGACGCGAGATGATCAAACGCATGATTTCGTTTGTCCCCTCTAAGATTTGATGAACGCGCAGGTCACGGACTATTTTTTCGATACCGTAATCGGCCAAATAACCGTATCCACCATGAAGTTGTAAACAGGTGTTTGCCACGTCAAAGGATACGTCGGTGACATACATTTTCGCCATTGCGCAAAATTTTGTAGCATCCATTTCACCGTGATCTAATTTCCACGCGGCTTGGCGCAAAAAGACACGAGCAGATTGTAATTTGACCTCTAATTCAGCCAATTTGAATTGCAGGGCTTGGAATTGATCGATTGTTTTGCCAAATGCTTTGCGCTCGCCCATGTAGGATAGGGTTGTGTTAAATGCGGATTGTGCGCCACCCAATGCAGAGGCTGCGATATTTAGCCGTCCGCCATCTAGTCCCGCCATTGCGTATTTGAAACCTGATCCTTCTTCGCCTACCAAATTATCTGCAGGAACTTTGCAATCGTCAAATTGCACTTGGGCCGTGGGTTGGGCACGCCAGCCCATTTTATCCTCTAATCCGCCAAAGCTCAGCCCCGCTGACCCATCGTCAACGATCAGTGTGGATATCCCTTTGGGGCTGTCATCGCCCGTGCGGCACATCACGATATAGGCATCGGAATATCCACCCCCTGAAATGAACGCCTTGGTTCCGTTCATGGTATAGCCTTCATTCGTGCGATCGGCCCGCGTGCGCAGTGCAGCGGCATCTGAACCTGATCCTGGTTCCGTCAAGCAATAGCTATAAACTTTGTTCATTGCGCATAGATCAGGCAACAGGCGTGCGCGCATGTCGTCACTTGCGAATTTGTCGATCATACCGCCGCACATATTGTGGATGGATAGAAAGGATCCAACTGACGGACATGACATCGCCAGCGCCTCAAACACTAAGGTCGCGTCCAAACGGGACAGGCCCGAGCCCCCCATTTCATCACTCACATAAATGCCTCCCAACCCAAGTTCTGCAACTTTGGGCCATAATTCTTTGGGAATTGTTCCTGCCTTTTCCCATGATTGGGCATGTGGGGCGATGTGTTCCTCACCAAAGGCTTTCGCCATATCAAAGATGGCAGATTGTTCTTCGCTAAGGGCAAAATTCATGATGCGGTATCCTGTGTTTTAAAACTTGGTCAGTCTCGGTCTGAAATGTTGCAGGGGTATTTCAGCACGCGACCCCATATATATCTGTGAAAGGGGCGGCGCATCGCGACGCCCCAATGTGAGGTCAGTCCATTGCCTTAAAGTTAAATTCGCCACCTTCTTTGATGCCAGATGGCCAACGTGATGTGACGGTTTTCGTGCGCGTATAGAATTTGAACGCATCTGGACCGTGTTGGTTCAAATCCCCAAATGCGGATTTTTTCCATCCACCGAATGTGTGGTAGGCCAATGGCACAGGGATCGGCACGTTGATCCCGACCATACCGATGTTGATGCGCTGTGCAAAATCGCGCGCGGTGTCGCCGTCACGGGTAAAGATTGCCGTGCCGTTTCCGTATTCGTGATCCATAGCAAGGCCAATCGCCTCTTCATAGCTGCCCGCACGAACAGTTGACAGAACAGGGCCAAAGATTTCTTTCTTATAGATATCCATGTCTGGCGTGACGTTGTCGAACAAATGCGCCCCGACAAAGAAACCGTCTTCATACCCCTGAAGGCTGAAATCACGGCCGTCGACCACCAATTTCGCCCCCTGATCAATCCCGCTTTGCACGAGACCTAGGATGTTTTGTTTTGCCGCTGCTGTGACAACGGGGCCATAATCCACATCATCGCCCGCTGTGTATGGCCCAACCTTAAGCTTTTCGATGCGCGGCACCAAGGCCTCTATCAAACGATCTGCGGTTTCTTCGCCAACAGGTACGGCCACTGAAATCGCCATGCAGCGTTCGCCCGCTGCGCCATAACCTGCACCAACCAGTGCGTCTGCCGCCTGATCCATGTCAGCATCGGGCATAACGATCATGTGGTTTTTCGCGCCACCAAAACACTGAACACGCTTTCCATTCGCGCAACCACGTCCGTAAATATATTCCGCAATAGGTGTTGATCCAACAAAGCCAACGGATTGAATGACATCGTGATCCAAGATCGCATCAACGGCTACTTTATCGCCATTCACGACCTGCAGAATTCCTTTCGGCAGGCCAGCTTCTTCCATCAATTCAGCCAGCATAAGCGGCACAGATGGATCGCGCTCTGAAGGTTTAAGGATAAATGCGTTTCCACATGCGATTGCTGGGGCAAACATCCACATTGGGATCATCGCAGGAAAGTTAAATGGTGTGATCCCAGCGGTAACGCCCAACGCCTGCTTCATTGAATACATGTCAATGCCTGGCCCGGCGCTGTCGGTGAATTCACCCTTTAGCATCTGAGGTGCACCGATGCAGTATTCCACCACTTCTAGGCCACGCTGAACGTCGCCTTTGGCATCGGGGATGGTTTTGCCGTGTTCACGGCTTAACGCCTCCGCCAATTTGTCCATATCGCGGTTTAGCAAATCGACAAACTTCATCATCACGCGCGCGCGGCGTTGTGGGTTGACCTTGCCCCATGCAACCTGTGCTTCGGCCGCGATTGCGACAGCGTGTGCCATTTCATCCGCGTTTGCCAGGGGTACTTTGGCTTGGACTTCTCCTGTTGCCGGGTTGAAAACATCTGCGAAACGGCCAGATGTGCCTTTGACGTGTTCGCCGCCAATGTAATGAGTCAATTCTTGCATAATGCACCTCTCTGAGAATTTGAATCAACATACCCTTGCAAAAACCCTTCGCAAAGAGGAAAGTATTCAAAGATGTTTTGCATTTTTGCAAGGATAGGATCATGGATCATAATTGGGATGATTTACGTGTGTTTTTGGCTGTTGCCCGTGATGAAACGCTATCGGCGGCAGGTAAACGATTAAAAATTGATCCAGCGACAGTGGGTAGGCGCATTTCACGGATGGAAGAGCGTTATAGCACGCCCTTATTTGCGAAATCTCCCACAGGCTATGCTTTAACAGTTGCTGGGTCACGATTGATGCCGCATGCAGAGCGCATGGAACAAGCGATCAGTGGACTTGATGAAGATTTAGGTCAGGCAACTGGATCACTAAGCGGTCAAATCAGGATTGGGGCGCCAGATGGTTGTGCAAACTTTATTTTGCCACAGGTGTGTGAGCGCATCGCCAATGATAATCCAGATCTGGATATTCAAATTGTCGCCCTGCCACGGGTTGTAAACCTATCCAAGCGTGAGGCAGATGTCGCCATCGCCGTTAGTCCCCCGACATCTGGCCGTTTAAGTGTTCAAAAGCTATGTGATTATCGTTTGCATCTGGCCGCAAGTCGGCAGTATTTGGATGCCCATGCTCAGATAAACTCGGTTCAGGATTTGGCAGGTCACCGGATTGTGGGGTACATCGGTGATATGATTTTTGATAAAGAATTAGATTATCTTTCGGATCTGGGGCTTGAGCGTGTTCAACTTGCATCGAATTCGGTGTCAGTACAATTTAATTGGCTGCGCAGCGAGGCAGGGGTTGGCATTGTCCATGATTTTGCCCTGCCGTTCGCACCAAATTTGACGCGCATATTAACAGACGATTTTGTATTCAAACGCAGCTTTTATCTGGTGCGTCATGCTGATGATCTACGGCTTGAGCGGATGAACAGATTTGTACAGTCACTTAGTAAAGAGATCGCTAAAGAAATTGATCGACTTGAGCGTTTTGCTTGACTGAAAATAAAATTACCCGCAAGCTATAGTTATTGTAATAATATTGCGAGGAGTTGATAATGTTAGTCCAACAGATTTTAGCATCCAAGGGGACAGATCGCGTAATTTCTGTCACGCCTGAAACCAGTATTGCAGATGTTACACAGGTCCTCAGCAAACACCGAATTGGCTCGGTTGTTGTTTCAAACAACGGCGACACCGCCCAAGGCATACTATCAGAACGTGACATCGTGCGAGCCATGGCTACGCATGGGGCAGATATCGTTCATGATCCGGCATCCAAACACATGACCTCAAAATTAGTGACATGTGCGTTGGGTGCAACGGCAGATCAAGTTTTAAAAACAATGACGGATAAGCGGTTCAGACACATGCCCGTTGTCGAGGATGGCAAATTGATGGGTATTGTGACGATTGGGGATGTGGTTAAGGCACGCATGACCGAGCTTGCCATGGAAAAAGATGCCCTAGAGGGCATGATCATGGGTTACTAGGTATTGCAATTGCGCTTGTAATATAGTTGCGTGTCGCCACTAAAAGAAGACAGGGCTGATTATGCGCATTGGACTATACCCCGGAACATTTGACCCAATCACATTGGGCCACATCGACATCATACGCCGTGGGGCAATGTTAGTGGACCGACTGGTCATTGGCGTTGCAATTAATAGGGATAAGGGACCGCTGTTTTCATTAGAAGAACGAGTCGAGATGATCGAGGCGGAATGTGCCGTATTGTCCGCAGAAACAGGAACCGAGATTGTTGCGCATCCCTTTGAAAACCTTTTGATCGACTGCGCACATGATGTTGGTGCACAAGTTATCGTGCGCGGATTGCGAGCCGTGGCGGATTTCGAGTATGAATTTCAGATGGTCGGGATGAACCGGGCAATGGACAGTTCTGTCGAAACAGTTTTCTTGATGGCCGAAGCAAAGCATCAGGCAATCGCCTCAAAACTGGTCAAAGAAATCGCGCGGCTTGATGGGGATGTTAGCACGTTTGTGACACCACATGTATGCGAACGGTTGTTGTCAAAATTGAATAAATCCTAGGGTTTTGCCAAACTTTTTCCTAATTTCACCGTAATTTAAAAACCTTGGCGCGTTAAAAAACTCGCAGTACAAGCGTTTAGGTGTGTTATGGAATATGCAATTTTAGGCAATGCTGCGTTTTTTTGCGGTGGCGTTTGCCATGCAAATGGGATGGTTGTCATTGGATATGCTCGGGTTTGGGCAGGCCGATTACGACGATGACGTTGCCGTGAAAAATCCTGATCCAGAAGATGCGAAGAACGCTGGTTACAAGGCGGCAAATTTTGCTGCGGAGCGTACCGGGACATCAGGCAATGATACCCTTGGATCATCGACATCCTCTGACTCTGTTGCGTTGTTTGGCATGGCAGGCAACGACAGCCTTGTTGGGAGCGCTTTGGATGATTACTTCGAAGGCGACGCTGGAAACGATACGATTGACGCGCTTGACGGAAATTATCACGCCCATGGTGGCAGTGGTGATGAACGATTTTACGGGCTGGGCGGCGCGGACACGATGTATGGCGATGCAGGCAATGATTCCATCGAGGGCAACACGGGTGAAGATAGCTTATTTGGCGGCCAAGGCGCCGATACCATTGCAGGTGGAGGTGGAAACGATGTCATTGATGGTGGTATGGGCAACGATTTGCTGAGCGCGGATCGCTTAGATAGTTCTGCAGATTTTTCGCGCGGATCAGCAGAAACGCTGATCGGTGGTGAAGGTGATGAAACGATCGTATTTTCGAATGCCGACCAGATCACAGGCGGGACGGGGGTGGATACGTTCAACTATGTGTATCGAGATGTAAGCAGTGACCCAGTGTTGATCACGGATTTTGACAAGGATATGGATACTCTGACACTTCATTATCAGCCACAAACCGATGGTCAGGGAAACCCGATTGTTCCGTCGATGTCGTTCGAAATTGACAATTCAATCGGAGAAACACTGATCAGATTGGATGGTGATGTCGTTGCCAAGTTGCAGGGTGATATTGCTATTTCAAGTTCTAATGTCAACTTAAAAGAATATGATAACGTCTTTTTGGATGCACTCTAGTCTTCGATAAAGCGCACCTTTCCGATGTAACCAAGGTTGCGGTTTCGTTGCGCATAATCGATGCCATAGCCGACAACAAATTCATCTGGAATCTCAAAGCCAATCCAGTCGGCACAAATATCGACTTCGCGCCGTGTCGGTTTGTCCAACAAGGCGATGGATTTTAATTTTGCTGGATTGCGTGATTGAAGCAGTGCGATAACGTGGCTCAGTGTAAAACCGGTATCAACGATGTCTTCAACAACTAACACATCGCGTCCTTCGATGGCTCCGCGTAAATCTTTTAAAATACGCACTTCGCGGGAACTTTCCATGCCGTCGCCATAAGATGAGGCTTCTAAGAAGTCGACTTCAACAGGCAAATCTAATTCACGTACCAAATCCGCGATAAACACAAAGGATCCACGTAGTAAGCCAACCACAACTAATTTGTTGGTTGATGAAAATTCAGACGAAATTTCATGAGATAACTCCTCAATCCGTGCTGCAATTGATTTGGCAGAAATCATTTGATCGATTACATATTTCTTCTGCGACATAGAGCCCCCCTTGAAATTCAGGATCTAATTTAACTATTCATGGGGGAGTGTCACGCGAAAAAGGAACGAGATGCCTATACATTCGGAAACCCGCACGCTGCATTATTCAGCGCAGCAAATGTATGATTTGGTTGCTGATGTTGCGGCCTATCCAAAATTTTTGCCGTGGTGTTCGGCTGCACGCATTCGATCTATAACACCACAGGGCACTGCATCGCTGATGGAAGCGGATTTGGTGATTTCGTTCAAGGTCTTTCGCGAACGCTTTGGTAGTCGTGTTGTGCTTTACCCTGATGATTTGAAAATTGACACTGAATATCTGGACGGCCCGTTTCGGTACATGAAATCAAATTGGGCGTTTCGTGACACGGATCAGGGATGCGAAGTCGAGTTTTTTGTGGATTTCGAATTCAAAAATATAGTGCTGCAGGGGATTATTGGTGTGGTTTTCAACGAGGCCATGCAACGCATCGTACGCGCGTTTGAAAACCGAGCGAGAGATCTCTATTCATAAAAAACGCCCACCTAATTGGCGGGCGTTTTGTCGGATGTCCATGCGTGATCAGCTGTTCATGTCGTAGGCACGTTCGCCGTGTGCAGATAGGTCTAGACCGTTTGTTTCGGTTTCTGCATCAACGCGCAGTGAAACGAAAAGCTGTGTCACCTTGATTAGGATATATGACACAACCAGTGTGAAGATACCCACAACGATCAATGCGCCAACTTGTGCAACCCAAGCACCGTAGCCAAAGCCTGCGATCATCAATGTTCCGAAAATTCCACCCACACCGTGAACTGCAAAGACGTCCAATGTATCGTCGATTTTTAATGTATTACGTACAACGTTAACGGCTTCTTGGCACAGAACACCCGCAACTGCGCCGATAACCAATGCTTCGATGGGACCCACAAAACCAGATGCAGGTGTGATCGATGCCAAACCTGCGATCGTACCTGTTACGATCCCAACCAATGATGCTTTTCCATATTTGATTTTTTCCCATAGTGCCCATGTTAGGGATGCGGTCGCCGCTGATATATGGGTCACAGTCAGGGCCATAGCGGCGCCACCGTCTGCGGCAAGTTGCGATCCGCCATTGAAACCAAACCAACCAACCCACAGCATGGATGCGCCAATCATCACGTAACCCGGGTTATGTGGGGGGGTTGTGCGATTTTTGCGTGGACCCAACATCATCGCAAGAAGAAGGGCTGCCAAACCTGCTGTTTCGTGAACAACGATACCGCCTGCAAAGTCTTTGGTTCCGACCTCACCGAAAATACCACCGTCAGCCATCATGCCACCGCCCCAAATCCAGTGAACGACAGGAGCATAGCACAACAACATCCACAAGCCTGAGAAGATCAAAACGAAGGAGAAGTTGATGCGTTCAACGTAGGCCCCCACAATCAAAGCAGGTGTGATGATTGCAAAGGTCATTTGAAAGGCAAAGAACAGAACCTCGGGCAATGTGCCTGCCAATGCCTCTGCATCGACACCAAGAAGGAAGATTTTGTCCAAACCGCCCCAAAATCCCGATGTGCCCGAACCAAATGCAATTGAATAGCCGGCGACCAACCACAAAATGCTCATCAGGCAGGCTATCGCATACACCTGCATAAACACACTCAGCACGTTGCGCGCGCGCACCAAACCACCGTAAAATAGCGCAAGGCCAGGCAGTGTCATAAACAGAACCAATGCCGTTGCGACAATGATCCATGCTGTATCAGCTCCGTTCATTTTATCCTCCTAAAGATTTGCGCCCAGAAATCGCATTTTGTGCAATTTGCCTAGCTTGGCCTGTTTTTTAGGCAGCATAATTGTGCAGAATTTTTGTAATGATTAAATAATAAGCATTTAATTTTGTGCGTAGATTAAATTTTATGCGCCGTCTAACTAAAGCATGATCTGTTTCATCAGTAGCATAAGCGCATGCTGTGTCGCGGCTTGGCGTACGCCAGAACGTCCCAGTGGACCAAAATCAATTGACTGTGTTTCAACAATGCTCGTGGTTGCGATGCCAAAACAAACGCGTCCCTCTGGTTTGAAATCAGAGCCGCCCGGTCCCGCGATACCCGTGACCGAAATCACAAGTGTCGCACGCGAATGTAGCAATGCGCCCTTGGCCATTTCTGCAGCCGTTTCTTCGGATACAGCGCCATGCGCATCTAAGGTGGCGGGAGAGACAGATAACATATCGACTTTGGCATTATTTGAATAAACGACGAACCCGCGATCCAATACCCGAGAGCTGCCCGCTACATCCGTGAGTGACGCGGATATCATGCCGCCTGTACAGCTTTCGGCAGTTGCAATTAGGGTGCCCGTTGCCGTTGCGTGTTTAATGATGTCTTTTGCCAGGCTCACATCAGCACCCTATGTGAAATGGCGGCTAGGACAACAACTAGGAGAGCTGCAAACGTACCCGCTATAACATCGTCAAGCATGACGCCTAGCGCGTCACCACGACGATCAGCCCAGCCGATAGGCCCGGGTTTCCAGATGTCAAACAGACGAAACCCAACAAATGCACAGAGCCATCCGGGCCAGAGGGCAAGCACATCTGAACCAATGTGCGCAGCGCCGACAAAAATTGGCAATAGCGCAATCCATTGACCGATTACTTCGTCTATCACGATTTCAGATGGGTCATGATCATCGCTGCCGATGGTATGTTGCCGCGTTGCCCACCAGCCCAACGCAAACACAACCACGCAAACGATCAGAAACCCAATCAACCCAACCGCTGCGTGGACTGCCCACCCCAATGGCAATGCCACAAGCGACCCCCAAGTTCCTGGGGCAGGGCGCATATAACCCACCCCGAAGGTGGTTGTTATTAGACGTATCATGGCTTCACCAAAGCGGCTGTTGCAATGGATGCTATGCCTTCTTCGCGTCCTGTAAAGCCCAGTTGTTCGCTTGTGGTTGCTTTGACTGAGACGCGGTCAACATCGATATTCAAGATACCTGCCAGCATGCTTTTCATGGCATCCGCGTGCGGTCCAATTTTGGGGCGTTCACAAATCAACGTGCAATCTATATTCGCAATTTGATATCCCATTTCACGGGCTAATTCACCAGCATGACGCAGGAAAATATCGCTGGGTGCGCCTTTCCATTGCGGATCGCTTGGGGGAAAATGGCGTCCTATATCACCCTGGGCCAACGCGCCAAAAATGGCATCGGTTATGGCGTGCATCCCTACGTCAGCATCAGAATGTCCCTTTAGGGCGGCGATGTGAGGAATGCGTACGCCGCACAAGATCACGTGATCGCCCTCTTCAAATGCGTGGACATCATATCCATTGCCCAATCGAACATCCATTATTGTCTACTCCTCAAAATTGCTTCAGCACGCGCAAAGTCGTCTGGGTATGTGACCTTTAGGTTGGTTTCACATCCTTGTGTGATGGCAACATCAATGCCGAAGCGACGTGCAATTTCAACATCGTCGGCCGCGGGCGCATCGGTACTGCGATGTGCAGTCAAGATTTTGTCATAGGCAAAACCTTGTGGTGTTTGTGCGCGATATAATCCTGAGCGCTCCCGTGTTCCCGTGACAATGCCGTTTGCGCCGGTCCATAATGCGTCGCTGACGGGCAATGCAGGTGCAGCAGCGTCGTGATGTTGCAGTGCCTCGATGACGTCCGAAATCACGCGTTGCGAAACGGTTGCGCGCGCTGCATCGTGAATAAGGACGTGGCGTGGTGCAACGGACTCTAGGGCTTCGAGCCCGTTTTTAACCGATGCATCCCGTGTTGCTCCGCCCTGTGCGATCACGATGTTATCAATGACTGCCGTTGCAATGTCATCAGGATGCAGGACAACACAAAGTGTGGTGATGTCGGGATGTGCGCGAAATGCATCTATTGTCCAGTCTATGACGCGTTTGTGCAATAAAGGATGCCATTGTTTTGGCATGTCACTTTGTGCGCGCGTGCCTCGTCCTGCTGCAACAATAATGGCGGCGATTGTCATGTTATTTGTCCTTTGATTGATGAATAAACTTAGGGGGCGCTGAATGCAATGGTGGCGCGAGGGCTGTGTTTGTGCTTAAAAAATGTGCGATGAAAATATTATGCAACTATTTTGTGCGAATGTGCATTGTCAGCCCACGGATTAAGCGGGTATAACTTGGGAATGATAGACTTGGGATCAACGCAACTTTCACTTCCTGTATGCCTTGCACCAATGGCGGGCATCACGGATTTGCCATTTCGTAATTTGGTGCAATCCTTTGGCGCCGGTTTGGTTGTGAGTGAAATGATCGCTTCCCAAGAAATGGTCGAGGCCAAATATTCTGTTCGCGAAAAAGCAGAGCTGGGTCTTGGGGTTGAAAATACTTCGGTTCAAATTGCAGGGCGCGATCCCTATTGGATGTCTGAGGCTGCAAAATTGATTGCAGATCAAGGCGCGCGTGTGATCGACATTAACATGGGGTGTCCGGCCAAAAAGGTTGTGAATGGATATTCAGGGTCTGCGCTTATGCGGGATTTGGATCATGCGCTTAGCTTGATAGAGGCAGTTGTTCATGCAGTTGATCTACCAGTTACGTTAAAGACGCGATTAGGCTGGGATGATACACTGCTAAATGCACCTGAACTTGCCCGTCGTGCAGAAGGGGCCGGTGTTAAAATGATTGTTATTCACGGTCGCACACGCTGCCAATTTTACAAGGACCGCGCAGATTGGGCCGCTATTCGACAGGTTAAAGATGTGGTTTCTATTCCTGTGATTGCAAATGGGGATATTGTTTCCAATGTTTTAGCTCAGCAGGCAATCGCGAAATCAGGCGCAGATGGCGTCATGGTTGGACGTGGTGCGCAGGGTCGTCCGTGGATGATCGCTCAGATCGCACATGCGCTTGTTGGTTCTCCTGCGCCAAACGTACCAACGGGCGATGATTTGGTTGGCATGATCGCTGGTCATTATGATGCAATGCTGCGGTTCTATGGTGAGGATCTTGGTGTGCGCGTCGCGCGCAAGCATTTGGGATGGTATATGGATGAAGCTGGAACAGAGCGTCAATTACGGCGCGAAATACTGACTTTGAGCGATCCCAAGAAGGTATATGAACGCCTTCCAGACGCGATTTTGCAGGAGGCCGCTTAATGCACTCAGCGTTAAATACAATTTGGTCATCCCTCCCTATTCCTGCGATTTTAGTGGACGAAAAGGACAAAATTGCTGAAATTAATCCAGCTGCCGAAGGTTTTTTTAACACTTCAAATCGCGCAATCACGGGTGTGCCCTTGTTTGATCGCCTGATGGTGGATGATCCACTTGAAGCCGCGTATCACCGTGCGCGGGAACACTCGACGCCACTATTTGTGAACGATGTCGATGTCGGAACGGGGGATCGTGCGCCTTTACAATGCAATTTGAAATTTGCGCCCGTGCTAGAGCATGCCGGGTATATGATCCTTCTGCTGGCTCCGCGCGAATTGGCTGGGTGGATGTCGCAAACCCAAACGGTCAAATCGGCGGCTAAGTCTGCGATTGGGATGGCAGAAATGCTGGCCCATGAAATTAAAAACCCATTGGCCGGGATTACTGGGGCGGCACAACTGCTTTCGATGGGGTTAGAGCCGAAAGATTTAGAATTAACGGACTTGATCGTCGAAGAAACGCGCAGAATTGTGAAGCTATTAGAACAGGTTGAACAGTTTGGAAACTTACGCGAACCTATTCGCCAACCTGTAAATTTGCATGATATTTTGGATCGTGTGCGTCGCTCTGCCTTGCTGGGCTTTGGGGCACACATGGCTATAACCGATGAATATGATCCATCTTTGCCAGCTGCATTGGGGGATATTGATCAGTTGATGCAAGTAATCATGAATCTTGTCAAAAACGCTGCTGAAGCCAGTCCAAATGGCGGTACGATTCGGCTGCGTACGTATTATGAACATTCGTTTCGTTTGCGCCGATCAGACAGCGTAGGGCAGGCGTTACCCTTGCAGGTTGAAGTTTGGGATGATGGCCCTGGTTTAGCAGAGGACATCAAAAACGATATCTTTGATCCTTTTGTTTCAGGGCGTGAAAATGGAACGGGATTGGGGTTGGCGCTGGCTTCGAAAATTATTTCTGATCACGGTGGTTGGATTTCGGTGAATTCTGTCCCAGGTCGCACCGTTTTTCGAATTTCTTTGCCCATGGCAAGCACGTAACAAGGAGGTTAAGGCATGGATGGCACGGTATTAATCGCAGACGATGATCGCACAATACGCACTGTTCTGACTCAGGCGCTTACCCGTGCGGGATGTAACGTTCATGCCACGTCTAGTTTGACGACACTGATGCGTTGGATCGCCGAGGGCAAGGGCGACACCGTTATAACAGATGTCATGATGCCCGATGGGAATGGCATTGAAATGCTCCCAAAAATTGCAGAAGATCGCCCAGGTCTTCCAGTTATTGTGATTTCTGCACAAAACACCATCATGACAGCCATTCAGGCGAACGAAGCCAAGGCCTTTGATTACCTTCCCAAACCATTTGATTTACCGGATCTGATGACCCGTGTGGGCAAAGCCCTGCAATCGCGCCGAACGCTGAGCCGTACGAGCGATGAACAAGGTGGTGATGGAGCAGGGGATGGCGCACTGCCATTGGTTGGAACGACCCCAATCATGCAGGAATTATACAGAACAATTGCGCGCATCATGAATTCCGATTTGCCCATTTTGATCAGCGGTGAAAGCGGGACTGGAAAGAGCCTTATCGCCAAACTTTTGCATAACTTCTCTGATCGGCGAAATTTGCCATTTGTTTCTGTTGGTTCTGATGATTTGATTGATTTGGATGGGCCAGCCAAGGTTTTGGCGCGCGCCAAAGGGGGGACAATTGTTTTCGAAGAAATCGGTGATTTCCCATCCAATGTGCAGGCACGTATTGTGACAATGATTGATAATTCGGGGGCGCATGCGCCGCGATTTATTGGGACACTTCATGGGGATGTTTCACTTGCCCTAAGCGAGGGTTTGGTGCGTGATGATCTGTATTATCGGATTGCCGGTGCAACAATGGAAGTCCCCTCGTTACGCGAAAGGGTTGAGGATATCGTATTGTTAGCGGATCATTTTTTGGCGAACTTAGACAGAGCGGGCGCTCATACTAGTCGCTTTTCCGAAGACGCGATGGATCTGATGCGCAAATATGTATGGCCGGGAAATGTGCGCCAACTTGAGAACATCGTGCGTCGCTTAGGCCTTACCGCGCAAGAAGCGCACATCTCAAAGGCAGAAGTCGAAGCTGCGCTGCGTATGCAGCCAGAAGCAGATAAACTACCTCATCGAGGCGGCGAAAAGCTAGGTGCAGATGTTGAGCGCCATTTGCGTCGATATTTTGATCTGCATGGCGGTGAATTACCGCCACCAGGGTTACATACACGTGTGTTGCGTGAGGTCGAGACACCAATGATTGAAATTGCACTGGATGCAACGGGAGGAAACCAAGCAAAATGCGCAGATTTGTTGGGAATAAATCGAAATACTTTGCGTAAAAAGATCAATGATCTCGACATAAAAGTCACGCGTCGACGAAAACTGATGTAATTACGCAACAATTATGCTAGTCATCTCTTGGCGGCAAATACGAATGGACGTCGGGGGAATTTCATTGGCTGAATTAGCGCGGAAAAATCGTTGGATTCGGTATTCCAACCTGCGAAAATTAAGACGTCTTCAAACGTATTTTACCTTTTTTATGATTGTTTTAGGCCCCGTACTTGCGGTGGCGACTTATCTTTTATTGGGTCCCTTAGATACAGGCAATCGTGGAACTGGATTGCGCGTCATTCTGATGTGCGATTTGGTGTATGTCCTGCTTATTATTGGCCTGTTGTTTCAGCGCATAATGGCGATTATCGCACAGCGACGGCGAAAATCCGCTGGTTCGCAGTTACACCTGCGCCTGACAGGCTTTTTCACAATGATGTCCTTAGTGCCCACGATCACTGTCGCCGTATTTGCGACGATTTCGATCAATATGGGATTTGAGGCATGGTTTTCGGACCGCGTGCAAAACGTTATTCGTGTGTCGTTGGATGCGGCACAAGCATATGAGTTAGAGCAAACCGCAGCCCTAAGTGAAGACGCACGCGCGCTTGGTCGCAGACTAGAGGCAGTCAAGGCAGCACAGCGGATTGATGATGCAGGGGCCCTACGACAAGAGTTGGATCGCGGTCAACAATCCATCCAGCGTGGTTTGAAAGAAGCTTTCGTCATTCAAAGTGATGGAACACTGAACTTGCGTGGTTTTCGCAGTTATAAATTCGATTATGAAATGCCCGCGCCGCAGGCCTTTGATTTGGCATTTGAGCAGGTTCACGTTATCCGAGACTATGACAATAACGAAATGCGTGCCCTGGTGTATCTACGAGGCTTTGGCGACCAGTATCTGTATGTCACCCGAGAGGTGGATGGCGTCTTGCTTGGGTTGCTTGATCAGACACAACAAACCGCGCGACTGTATCAGCAATTAGAACAGGATCGCGATCTATATTTGTTTAACTTTGGTCTTCTTTATTTGGCGTTTGCAGTATTATTGATTGTGTCGTCAGCGCTGCTATCACTTTGGTTCGCTGAACGGCTATCACGTCCAATTGGTCGGTTGGTTGGGGCTGCACAGCGTGTGGGCGAAGGGGAATTGGATACGCAGGTCTTAGAAGAAGAGGGTGATGATGAAATCGCCCAGTTAAGTGTTTATTTTAATGAAATGACGCGTCAATTAAAAGGTCAGCGTGATCGGTTGCTTGATAATACTGCGCAGATCGAAGAACGTCGCCGTTTATTTGACTCGGTTCTATCATCTGTCACCTCTGGTGTAGTTGGGCTTGACGCGCAGGGGCGTATCAGTTTCGTGAATAGATCGGGACGACGCCTATTGGGTTGGACCATGGATGAACACACAGAACATCACATTGAGGTGGTTGTGCCAGAATTTTCCCCCTTGTTTGCACGCCTAAAAGAAGGTGGACAAGAGGCAGTGCAAAGCGAAATCAAGGTTGTGAGAGGGGGGCGATTGGAAAATCTACTTGTCCGCATGGCCCCTCGGACGTCGGAAAATGGCGCGTTAGAAGGCTATGTAATTGCCTTTGATGATGTCACCGATTTGGTCGCCGCGCAACGCTCGTCTGCTTGGGGTGATGTTGCGCGACGTATCGCACATGAAATCAAAAATCCACTGACGCCCATCCAACTTTCAGCGGAACGTATTCGTCGCAAGTTTGGGCCGAAATTAGAAACTGATGCTGATCAACTTGAAAACATGACCCAAGTCATCATTCGTCAGACAAATGATCTGCGCAGGATTGTTGACGAATTTTCTAAATTTGCCCGGATGCCAGAGGCCGTAAAACAACGCGAAGATATTGTCGACATTTTGAACCAAGCGATCCTTTTGCAACAGGCAGGTCAACCCGATGTGACGTTTGATGTTGAGGTTCCAAATCAACGAATTCTTTTAAATTTAGACGCCACGATGATTTCGCAAGCGCTGACAAATTTGATTAAGAATGCAGGTGAAGCTATTGAAACCCGATTAGAAAAAGGAATCCTAACAGAGCTGCGACCCAAGATATCGATCACTTTCAATGACCAAGATGGTCAGGTTTCAATAAAAATAAGCGATAACGGTATTGGACTTCCACAAGATCGGGCCAAACTCTTTGAACCCTATGTGACGACACGAGACAAGGGAACGGGATTGGGCCTTCCGATTGTTAAAAAGATCATCGAGGAGCATGGTGGAGTGCTTCGATTGGATGATGCAGACCCCATTGGTGACACGTCGCATTTTGGTGCAGCGGCCACCATCGAATTGCCCAAACTAGACGCCGAGGATGCGGTGCGCAAAAGTAAAAAGGTAAACGAGCAATGAGCGATATACTAATTGTTGACGATGAACGCGATATTCGAGAGTTGATTTCGGAGATCTTAATAGATGAAGGCTACACAACCCGCGTTGCTGGGACATCAGAAGATGCCATGCGGGAAGTAACGGCACAACCTCCAAGTTTGTTGATTTTGGACATCTGGCTAAAAGACAGTGACATGGACGGGATCGACATCCTGAAGAAGGTAAAATTAGAATACCCCGAGGTTCCTGTTGTGATCATTTCAGGTCACGGAAATATTGAAATTGCTGTGGCGGCGATCAAGCAGGGCGCCTATGATTTTATCGAAAAACCCTTCAATATTGATCAGCTTTTGGTTGTCATTCGCCGCGCAATGGAAACGTCTCGTTTGCGGCGTGAAAACATAACGCTTCGCCAAAAGGATGCGCCAGTCGGTGATTTGATTGGCAACAGTGCTGGGTTTCGTGCACTGATCTCACAGCTTGATAAAGTTGCGAAATCCAATAGCCGCATTTTGCTGCGTGGCGGTTCCGGCGTGGGCAAGGAAACGGCGGCGCGCTATATTCATGCACAATCTGATCGTGCGGGCGGTCCATTTGTGGTTGTTGGGTGTGCAACAATTGAACCTGATCGCATGGAAGAGGTGCTGTTTGGCCGAGAAAGTGGAGATCAAAACGGGGCGCAGGGCTTATTAGAGCAAGCCCACGGAGGTGTGATTTATTTTGATGAAGTCGCTGATATGCCGATGGTGACGCAGTCAAAAATTTTGCGTGTCTTGGTTGACCAGAAATTCCAGCGCGTCGGGGGCAATGATCAGATCAAGGTCGATTTGCGCGTCTTATCCTCGACCAGCCGTGATCTAGAAGTTGAAATTGCAGAGCGCAGGTTCCGTGAAGAGCTGTTTCATAGATTAAATGTTGTTCCCGTTGTAGTGCCAACCCTTGAGGAACGGCGTGAAGATATACCCGAACTTGTGAAGCATTTTATCGAGCATTTTCACAGTACACAAGGTCTGAATGCGCGCAAGCTGACAGAAGATGCGGCAGCTTTGTTGCAGGCGCTGCCATGGCCTGGAAATATTCGCCAGTTAAAAAATGTGATCGAACGCATCCTAATCCTATCCGATGGAACGGGACCCATTTCGGTAGATGAAATTCCAACCGATACCCAAAAGTCACCCGGCGGGGGCGAGGGTGTGGGCGTATCTGCCAATTGGGCAATGCTTCCCCTTCGTGAAGCGCGCGACGCCTTTGAGAGGGAATATCTGATCACCCAGATCAACCGATTTGGCGGCAATATTTCTAAAACTGCAAATTTTGTCGGAATGGAACGTTCAGCTTTGCATAGAAAATTGAAATCTTTGGGTGTGGTTTCTGGGAACAAAGCGAAAGCTGCAGAAGAGGCTTAGTTTCGAATTCGATTGACCGCATCTGCGCGATCTGACAAGGATTTGACTGCTTGGTTTCGTAGTCGAAGGACACAGAGATGAAAGTTGTGATCTGCGGTGCAGGACAAGTTGGGTGGCAAATCGCACGTCATCTGTCTGGCGAACGCAATGATGTGACAGTGGTCGATAGTAACGAGGCGCTGGTGCGTCGAGCGACGGATACACTTGATGTGAATGGTGTCGCTGGATTTGCGTCCTATCCAGATGTTCTAGAACGGGCCGGAGCAAGTGATGCGGATATGATCATTGCTGCAACCCATTCTGACGAAGTGAACATGGTTGTGTGTCAGGTTGCACATTCAATTTTTGGCGTGCATCGAAAAATTGCGCGCTTGCGATCGCAATCATACTTGGATGCAATTTATTCTGATTTATATCGTCGGGATCACCTGCCCATTGACGTTGTTATTTCGCCCGAGCTTGAGGTCGCAGAGGCGGCACTGAAACGCCTTTCAACGCCGACTTCTTTTGACACGGAAAGTTTTTTGGATGGTCAGGCTCAGTTGTTGGGGTTTCGATTAGACGAAACATGCCCTGTGATTAACACACCGCTACGACAACTGACGGATTTGTTTTCGACATTAAGAACGATCGTCGTGGGAGTGCGTCGCAAAGGAGTGTTGTTTGCACCAGAGGCAGGCGATCAATTGTTTCCAGGCGATGAATGTTATGTCATGTGTCATCATCAAGATCGCCTGCGCACGACAGAGATTTTTGGAAAGTCCTCTGCAAAACAAGAACGCGTTGTGATCATCGGTGGCGGAAACGTTGGACAGCGCGTAGCACAAGCGCTGGAAAAAGATGATCGTCGCATGCGCATCAAGGTGATCGAGCGCAATCGTTCGGTTGCAGAAGATGCCGCTGATGCCTTAGAACGTACAATCGTGTTGAATGGGGATGGCTTAGACAGCACCTTATTGACAGAAGCGGGTGTTGGACGTGCAGATGCAGTTTTGGCAATAACGGACGATGACAAAACCAACATGCTTGCGGCAGTGCGTGCAAAATCCATGGGGTGCAAAATGTCGATCGCACTGATCAATGATCCAACTATGGTACCAATGATGGGCACACTGGGGATTGATGCGCATATTAATCCGCGCGCAACCACAGTTAGTTCGATCTTGCGGCATATTCGTCACGGCCGTGTGCGGGATGTCTATTCCATAGGAGATGCTGAGGCCGAGATTATCGAGGCACAGGTTTTGAACACATCACCCATCGCTGGGCAGCGTGTGCGCGATATAAATTTTCCCGAAGGCGTCTTGGTTGGCGGTGTTTTAAAGAATGGAGAAATGGTCAAACCAACAGGCAGTTTGCGGATCGAGGATGGTGATATACTTGCGATCTTTGCGCTTGCCAAGGATGTGCCTGAACTCGAGCGGTTGCTTCAGGTTTCCATCGATTTCTTCTGATCAGTGCAGTTTATGACATGCAAAGCGCATTCGCAAATCTTCCTCTTTTTTTGAAACTTGTATGCATTGCCTCTTTGACGATGTGGATGCCTGCTATCATCTGTTTGATTGCCGAGGAATTTTATCAGTCACGGACATTTTTTTATTCAGGATTACTGGGGCTGACGTTTGTCGCAATTATGGGGATTACGCTGTCTTCTCGTAAAAAACGTGATGATGGACTGTCGCTTCTTATGGATTTGGGGCTGGTTTACTTTGTTTTGCCTGCTTTTCTGGCATTGCCAGTTCAGCAAATCATTATGAATACCAGCTATTTAAATGCCTACCTGGACATGGTCGGCGCGTTCACAACAACGGGGTTGCCTGTTTTCGATGAAGCGCGCTTGCCAGATGTTTTGCATCTGTGGCGGACGTTTGTGGCATGGTGTGGTGGTGCGCTTATTTGGATCGCGGCGGGCGCGATTTTTGCCCCCCTTAACATCGGAGGATACGAGGTATCCGCCCAAACGCGTGAAGCGCGAAAAACAGGTGGGTACGGGCTTAGCACAACCCAAAACACCTATTTGCTATATCGTCAAACCAGAGAGCTGTTTCCAGTATATTTAGGTCTAACCTTTATTTTGTTTTGCGTCCTATTCATCTCACAGGTTCCAGCTGGACAGGCCCTGATCTATGCGATGTCAACGCTTTCGACATCAGGAATTGTTCCTGTAAATGCGGATTCAGGCATTGGATTTATCGGCGAAGCCAGTGTGTTTATATTTTTGATATTTGCCCTAACGCGGCAAAGTTTTACGACCGATCATGGCCTCTTGAACTTGGGAGGATTGCGACAAGATGTTGAATTGCGCCTTGCTGCGGTACTGATCATTGGTGTGCCAATTTTGCTATTTGTCAGACACTGGGCCGCAGCGCTCGGGATCGAAAGCGAAAATGAACTGCTGTCGGCACTTCGCGCGTTTTGGGGCGCATTGTTCACAGTTGCCTCTTTCCTGACGACTTCTGGGTTTATCAGTGAATATTGGCAAGAGGCGCAGGCATGGTCTGGTTTAGAAACGCCGTTTGTACTATTCATGGGGTTGGCTTTTATCGGCGGCGGATTTGCAACGACTGCGGGCGGTGCCAAGCTATTGCGCGTGTATGTGTTGTACTTGGGTGTTCGACGTGAATTGGATAAAATGACCTATCCATCTAGCGTCGGTCAATCACGTTCGTACCTGAGAGGCGATTTAAGGCAGGGTGCAAGCATCGCTTGGGTATTTTTCATGATCTATGTTGTCGCTATTGCTGTGTTTACCGTGGTTTTTTCAGGGTTGCATCTTGATTTTGAACAGGCCTGTGTTCTGGTCTTTGCGGCTCTAACCAATACTGGGCCATTGCTGGATGTCATGATGGTGCCTAATGTGGATATAATCGCAGGTTCAGCACCCTTTAAATTTGCGCTCGCACTTGCTATGATCCTAGGGCGCTTGGAAATCCTCGTGGTTATTGCATTCCTATCGCCCACACTTTGGCGCCAATAATTTACTAATCTAGCGTTGTCATTTGAGATTATGGCTGTTACGTTATAGATAAATCGGTTGAGCGAAGAACAACAAAATATAAGAAGAGGCCCAAATTATGGCATCCGACCGTCAAAACCTACAAGACGCTTTTTTAAATCATGTCCGTAAGCATAAAATTTCAGTCACTGTTTTTTTGATCAACGGTGTCAAACTACAGGGTATGATCACCTGGTTTGACAATTTTTGCATTCTACTGCGTCGTGATGGTCAGTCACAATTGGTGTACAAACACGCTATTTCGACAATCATGCCTGCGCAAAATGTATCGCTTTATGAAGGCGAAGAGCAAAGTTGAAATCACATGATGTGACGCCAACCCGCGCTTGGGTTCTGCATCCTGACATTAAATCTGATCCAGATCGGCGCCCGGGCGAGCCGGCACTAGAAGAGGCCGTATCTTTGGCCGTGGCACTTCCTAATTTGGAAGTGGTTGGTGCAACTTTAGTCCCTTTGCCAAAGCCGCAGCCGGGAAAATTATTCGGCAAAGGCAAATTGGACGAGTTGAAAACGCTGTTTCATGACAATGAAATAGAGTTGGTGTTGATTGATGGACCTGTCACGCCCGTTCAGCAGCGCAATCTGGAAAAGGAATGGAAGGTAAAGATCCTTGATCGTACCGGTTTGATCCTTGAAATTTTTTCTGATCGTGCTGCAACGCGTGAAGGTGTGTTACAGGTCGAGATGGCCGCTCTTACCTATCAACGGACTCGATTGGTGCGTGCGTGGACCCACTTGGAGCGTCAACGAGGCGGATTGGGCTTTGTTGGTGGACCGGGGGAAACTCAGATCGAGGCTGATAGGCGTGCAATTGACGAACAATTGGTACGTTTGCGTCGTCAATTGGATAAAGTCGTAAAAACCCGCAGCCTGCACCGCGCCGCACGCGCCAAGGTGCCGTTTCCCATCGTTGCATTGGTCGGCTATACAAATGCTGGGAAATCAACTCTGTTTAATCGGTTAACAGGGGCGGATGTTATGGCCAAAGATATGCTTTTTGCCACGCTTGATCCGACTATGCGATCGATCAAACTTTCAAGTGGCGTCGATATTATTTTATCAGATACGGTGGGGTTCATCTCGGATCTACCAACAGAGTTGGTTGCAGCGTTTCGTGCTACCTTAGAAGAGGTGTTAGAGGCCGATATTATCTTACATGTGCGCGATATTTCACACCCTGCAACTGAAGAGCAGGCTGAAGATGTCGAAAAAATTCTTGAAAGTTTGGGGATACCAGAAAATACCCCACATCTGGAAGTGTGGAATAAGGTTGATTTGATCGATGAAGATGATCGCATAGCCTTGGCCAATATTGCAGAGCGTAACGACTATATTCTGTCGATATCTGCAATCACGGGGCAGGGGCTTGATGATTTGATTGCGCGCGTATCGGCACATCTAACCCGTGACGTTCTTGAAGACGATATTTGTGTTCCTTATGCTGATGGCCGGGCACGCGCATGGTTATTTGAGCAAGGTGTGGTTGATCAAGAAACGCATCAAGAGGATGCGAGCCTATTTCACGTGCGTTGGAACGCCAAACAAAAGGCACAGTTTAAAAAGGCCTTTGGACTTATTCAAGTATCGGGTTGATTTTGGTCACACCGGTGGACGCCGCTCGGGCCAAACGTGGATCTAGCGACATTGGCACATATTCTCCAAATCGCCACAACTGACCCAAATCATCATAATGGCGTGACAGGAAATGACCGGACTGCCCCGTTGATGTGATAAATACGGAGCTGTCTGGATCGGCGAAATCAATAACACTACGGTAGCCAGCGGCGTGCACATTCTGAAAAGGATTCACATCACCGCCGCGTGTGCGCCCGCGCATCAGTGTATTATCACCGCCTGATGTGGATTGGCGAATATTGGTGAAATAGTGCAACACAGGAACTTTTCCCAATACCGCATGGTCATGTTTTGCCTGGTGGGCATCCCCCCAACGCAAAGCATTTGGGTCACGATTGAAATTATCACTGAGCCAGATCAAAGCGTCATCCAGCGCGCGCGATGCGATTTGTTCGCAAGTTTCAACAGGCGCACTTTGGATCACATCACACCATATAGAGGCACCATCGATGTCGCGATATACCCGTTCGATAAACAACGGTTCCACATGAGTAAAGTCCTGTGCAATGGGACCCAATTCATCCCTGATCAGTCGTGTTTGAATAGCGCGTAGCCAAGCTGCGTAAATCAACGGTTCTGGCAGGTGTTCGTTCATTTCACCATTCCAATCAGCTAGCAAAGTTAGTGCAGTACTGCGCTGCCAGGCAAGAGTGCCGCGCTCGCCACTTGCTTCGGTGAACCATAGTTCTTTGCCAATAAGGGGCAACAGGGCTTGTGCCGTGAAACTGACGGTGTCGAGCTGGGCCTCAATCAGGCTTTCGCGCGTGTGTACCTTTCGCACTTCCATCAACCGCTTTAGGCGATTAATCCGCTGGCTGTCCCCCCATTCAAACGAAACATGATTTGGAAACGCTGCATCGGTTGTTTTGTTATTTGTGTTTCCAACGATGCCTGTGTCTGGATTGATCAGCTCCGGATTAGCTTTATACGGCAGTCGCCCGTCCCATTGATTGTCGCGTACCCAACCAAGCGCAGGCATCCGACCTTGGGTTTGGTGCTGCGAACTGCGTTGGGGAAAGGCGCCAATTACTTTGAAGCCGATTGTATCGCGATCAATAAACGTTACGTTCTGAGAGGGCGCAATATATCCTTCGAGCGCATCAATCGCCTCAGACACGTTGCGTGCTTGAATCATTTGAAATGCGGCACTCATCGTCGTGTCCTTGGGTGATAGTGCGGTAAACGAGAGTGCGGGCACAAAGCCGTCGGGTGTGACACTAGATAAATCAAACATATCCGCGGGCAGGATTGGCCCATTATCGCTCCAGCGGAGGGATACAGTTTTTGGGCTGCCATCTGCAACATTAATAATGCTTTGACGCGTGCGGAATCTTTTCCATCCCGATGCCGTACGATATTCATTTGGGTTGATGGGATTAAGTTCCTCCATCAGGATGTCCTGATCATCAAGATAAGAGGACGTCATCCCCCAGGCTAAATGACGATTACGTCCCGATAGGATCAGTGGAATTCCCGGGATCGTCGCACCTATTACACCCCCGGCTGACAATTCCATACGCGCCAGATACCAGATGACAGGCGCACTCAGCTCTAGATGCGGATCATTGGCCAGTATTGTGCCCCCCGCGGCACTGCGCGCAGGTGCCACCGCAAAAGCATTTGATGCGCCTGCGTGTTCTATTGATGGCCAAGGTGTTAGGGGGTGTCGAGGGTTTTCAGTCAACTTAGCAGTTTGAAAAGCCGGTTCTGTCCAGAAAGAGGCATAGGCTGGTAAGGCGATCGTCGCATCCGTTGGGTGATCTGGTAGAATATCGATTATCCGATCAGGATCGGGCAGGTTGAGTGATACTTTGGCGCGCCGAATTTCACTCGCCATATGCCCAGAAAGTGTGACAGACATCAATTTCAACATCACCAAACTGTCTGCGGGCTGCCACGTAGAGAACGGGACATTAAAGAAAAACATTTCTGGGGCGCCGCGTCCACGCGCATAAGTGTTTATTTCATAAATCCGCGCATTTACACCGCGCGCATACGCACGCAGCGCCGCCAGTGTTTCGGGGGATTGCACAGACAGGCTTTGAACCGCTGTTGTATACAGATCAAGGTGGCGCATGTAGGTGTCAATGTGTTGTGTTTCAGACCCAAAAATTTCCGACAACCGGCCTTGGGCCGTTCGGCGCATCATCGACATTTGCCACAACCTATCTTGAGCATGTGCATAGCCAAGGCCATAAAAAATGTCATCGTCGTGTTGTGCAAAAATATGTGGAACATTCGCGGTGTCACGCACGATTTCGATGGAACCTTGGGCGCCAGGCAATTCCAAATTGGCGTTATAATCCGGCAGCGAGCGGGCAGCCAAAAAATAGGCAATTATAGCGCCAATCACGATCAATGAGATCAAAGCAATTGCAATGCGAAGTAAGATACGAAAAACGCTCGCCATCTTTAACCTACCTTTTTGCCCCGTACCCCTTGCATCAGGTTTCATACCGCGACACAAGTATTAAACCAATAATTAAGAGGAATAATTATGGCAAACGTTGCATTTCTGGGGCTGGGTGTCATGGGATACCCGATGGCAGGTCATCTGCAAAAAGCTGGACATTCCGTAACGGTCTATAACCGCACAGCATCCAAAGTGGAAAAATGGGTTACTGAATTTGGTGGATTGATGGCAAAAACACCAGCTGAGGCTGCCGCTGGCGCCGATTTCGTGATGGCCTGCGTTGGCAATGATGATGATTTGCGTGGTGTTTGTCTGGGCGATACTGGTGCGTTCACTGGAATGAATAAGGGCGGCATTTTTGTTGATCACACAACGGTGTCTGCGAATGTGACTGCCGAACTATTCACAGTTGCTGCAGATTTAGGACTGAGTTTCGTAGACGCGCCAATCTCAGGCGGTCAAGCAGGGGCTGAAAATGGTGTGCTTTCGATCATGTGTGGTGGAGATCAAGCCGCATTTGATTCTGCCGAAGCTATCATGTCGGCCTATTCGCGGATTTGCCGTCGCATTGGGGAAAGTGGTGCAGGACAAAAAACCAAAATGTGCAATCAAATTGCAATTGCGGGATTGGTTCAAGGTCTATCTGAGGCGCTGCACTTTGCTGAAAAAGCTGGGCTTGATGGCGCGGCCGTGGTCGAGGTGATTTCACAAGGCGCTGCAGGTAGTTGGCAAATGTCCAATCGTTATGAAACAATGTTGAATGATCAATTTGAACATGGCTTTGCAGTGGATTGGATGCGCAAAGATTTGGGTATTTGCCTTGAGGCTGCCAATGATACAGGCGCAAGTTTGCCGGTCACGGCATTGGTTGATCAATTTTACAAGGACGTTCAAAAAATGGGTGGGGGGCGTTGGGATACTTCCAGTCTATTCAAACGGTTGCAAAAATTAGGATGATTTGTTTGGGGGGCTAAAATCCCCTAAACACCACAATTTAATAAATTAATTTATGCTCAATTCGGCACATTTCCAATTTGGGCATTGTATTTGGTTCACGTTTGGCTTTATGGTCGCCAAAAGGCAGCTCTTTTTCATGAAATTATCCTGCCTTGAGAGTTTCACTGTTTTTCGATGTGACCCGGCATAGCGACCGGTTCCCGAACTTCAGATTGATAAGACCCCAATGGGTCACCCGCCCCCGGGCCGCTTACGCGACGGGAAAAAATTGGTCAGGCTTGCCTGATCGGAGAAGAAGACGCGATGCAACGCGAACGAAACATCGTTAATCGAGTAGGGGCCAATCATGGTCGGCCTGCGCGCGCGCACCGCATCGCCCAAAAGTATAATCACATCGTCTACATTCCACATGCCGTTGAACGGCGGATTTGGGATGCGGTGTGTGAATGGACAACATGGTTAAGAAAATGCTTATCGACGCCACCCACGCCGAGGAAACGCGCGTGGTTGTGGTTGATGGAAACAAGGTTGAGGAATTCGACTTTGAATCGGAAAACAAACGCCAAATAGCTGGCAACATCTATCTTGCAAAAGTAACACGCGTTGAACCGTCCCTTCAGGCGGCCTTTGTAGATTATGGTGGGAATCGTCATGGATTTTTGGCGTTCTCAGAAATTCATCCTGATTACTATCAAATCCCTGTCGCAGATCGCGAAGCGTTGATGGAAGAGGAACGCGCCCTTGCTGAGGAGGATGCGCGCGAAGAAGAAGAGGCAGAGGCGCCGAAAAAACGTCGTCGTCGTGGCCCAAGACGACGCAACGCAAAGCAGACAGATGCAACAATACAAAGCGAAGTCGATGGCATGGAAACCATTGACTTGAACGCGGATGAGGCGGTGGATGACGAAGCCGTGTCAGATGCATCAAGCGATTTAAGTTCCGATACTGACGCGCCAATGGCTGCTCCAATCGTTGAAGATCAGCCTTTGATAGTGACGCAAGACGTTTCTGAACCCCAGGATGCGGTAAACGAGCAAGAACCAGTTGCCTTATCCAGTGAAAGCGAAGCTGTGCAGGCCGAAAACGAAGCTGAGATTGCGACAGATGAGGATGCAAGCGACACTGACGATGTAGCCGCTTCTGAGACTGCATCTGAACCTGCAGTCGATGTATCGGATGACGTTGTTGGTGATGATGAAGATAGCACATCTGAAGACCAGGATGATGAAATTGAGTCTGTATCTGATCATGATGACGCACTAGATTTGCGTCCGCGTCGCCGCCCACGGGCGCGCCGATATAAAATTCAAGAAGTGATTAAAGTGCGCCAAATTATGTTGGTGCAGGTGGTCAAAGAAGAGCGTGGAAACAAAGGCGCGGCTCTAACGACCTATCTTTCACTTGCCGGTCGTTATTGTGTATTAATGCCAAATACAGCTCGTGGCGGTGGTATTTCGCGTAAAATAACAAACGCACCAGATCGAAAAAAGCTGAAAGAGATTGCGACGGAAATAGACGTGCCAACCGGTGCAGGGCTAATTATACGTACAGCGGGTGCCAAACGAACCAAGACCGAGATCAAGCGGGATTACGAATATCTTCAACGCTTGTGGGAACAAATCCGTGAGTTGACGCTGAAATCGGTTGCACCAGCTAAAATTTATGAAGAGGGCGATTTGATCAAACGATCAATCCGCGATCTTTATAATCGTGACATTGAGGAAGTTTTGGTTGAAGGCGAACGTGGTTATCGCAACGCCAAAGACTTCATGAAAATGATCATGCCAAGCCATGCGAAGAACGTGAAACACTACACGGATGCGCTCCCATTATTTGCGCGTTATCAGGTTGAAAGCTATCTTTCGTCCATGTTCAATCCAGTTGTTCAGCTGAAATCTGGTGGATATCTGGTGATTGGCGTCACCGAAGCCTTGGTTGCGGTTGATGTGAACTCGGGACGTGCGACTAAAGAAGGCTCGATTGAAGAAACAGCGCTAAAAACCAATCTGGAAGCTGCCGAAGAAGTGGCCCGTCAAATGCGTTTACGCGATTTGGCAGGTTTGATTGTGATCGACTTCATCGATATGGATGAACGCCGCAATAATAACGCAGTTGAAAAGCGCCTAAAGGACAAATTGAAAACAGATCGTGCGCGTATTCAGATTGGCCGTATTTCTGGGTTTGGCTTACTTGAGATGAGTCGCCAGCGTTTGCGCCCAGGTATGATCGAGACGACCACTCAACCTTGTCCGTCGTGTCATGGTACAGGGCTTATTCGATCTGATGACAACCTGGCATTGTCAATTTTGCGTCAAATCGAAGAAGAAGGCGTGCGCCGCCGCACACGCGAGGTTTTGGTCAGATGCCCTGTCGGGATATCGAACTTTATTATGAACCAAAAACGCGATCATGTGGCCCAAATTGAATTGCGATATGGCTTGTCCGTTCGTGTTGAAGGTGATCCAAGCTTGGTCAGTCCTGATTTCACAATCGAAAAATTCAAAACGGCGACACGTTTCGTGCCCGAAGCAAGTGAGCCCGTCGTTTCGGCGGATACCATTGTTATGGACGAGATCGACGAGGTTATCGTCGACAAGGAAGAGGCTGAAACGCCTTCGATTGAAACCGATGATGAGCATAAACCAAAGCGTCGTCGTCGTCGTCGTCGTCGTCGCAAGGGGCAAGGTGGGGAGCAAGTTGACGGAGCCGAGGATCTGTCAACTGACGAGACACCTGCCGACAATGATGAAGCCGCGGAGCAAGTCGTGGCTGAGAATGTGAGCGATCAGGACGTAACCGATTCAGCGACTGAACAACCTGCGCAACAGGAAAAGCCCAAACGTACGCGTCGCCCTCGCAAAAAGAAGTCAGAGGCAGAGACCGCCACATCTGACGAAATCGCAGTTGCCGACGCAACAGTTACTGAAGAGGCAGCGTCATCTGAAACTGCGATCGAGGAGCAGGAAGCGCCCAAGCCCAAGCGACGCACACGCAAGAAAAAGGTTGAAGAAACGCCAGAGGCATCCGCCGATTTAGAGGCAGAAAAACCTGACAGCGTAGAGATAGTAGAAGAAGCCCCAAAACCGGTGCGTAAACGCGCACCACGCAAAACCAAAGCGCAAAAAGAGGCTGAAGCCGCAGAAAAGGCGACTGCAGATTCTGCAAAATCTGATGTGGCTTTAAAGCCTGAGCCTATCGCATCACAGTCAGAGCCACAGGTCAAAGCCTCTGAACCCGAACCGAAGGTCGAACCTGCAGGACAGACTAAAGAACCACCAGAGGATCCATCCAAGCCGAGAAGACGTGGATGGTGGTCACTTGGCAGTTAAAAAAAGAAACCCGCGTAAGCGGGTTTTTTATGTCTTTTCGATTGAGTAAAGATACGATCCATCACCCTGTTCAGCCGCATCACGTAAGATATGACCGCTTTCATTACAGAAATGGGGCACGTCAATGCGCGCGGCCGGATCATCTGCGAGCATGTGTAAAATATCCCCGGCCCCCAAATCCTTGAGGCGCTTGCGGGCTTTTAAGACAGGTAGCGGACACAATAGTCCGCGTGCATCAAGTTCATGTATCATATTGGTTAAATATGATGCTGATACCGACAAGTCCACAAACTTGTGATCCTTTGTCGCGTGACCTGAGTGAAAAAATGTCCTAGATCAAGATCATGTTTGGAATCGACCTTATTGATGCGGGGCTATTGCCCGCGATGATCGTGGCGGCGGTAGCGGGGTTACTGTCATTTCTCAGCCCCTGTGTCCTGCCCATTGTGCCCCCATATTTGGCGTACATGAGTGGCGTTTCGTTAAATGACCTAAATAATGGATCACGTCGCGCCAGCGTGGTCGTGCCTGCCATGTTTTTTGTTCTTGGCCTTAGCACAGTTTTTCTTATTCTTGGGTTTGCGGCCTCTGCACTTGGGTCAGTTTTTGCAACCTATCAATCATGGTTTAATTCGGTTGCAGCCGTCTTGGTGATGATTTTCGGTGCTCATTTTGTGGGTGTGTACCGCATCGGCTTTTTGGATCGCGAAGCGCGCATGGATGCGGGGGATCAGGGTGGGTCAGCATTTGGTGCATATGTTTTGGGATTGGCATTTGCGTTTGGTTGGACCCCATGTATTGGGCCACAATTGGGCGCGATCCTAAGTTTGGCAGCCCAGGAAAATTCGGTCATTCGTGGTACGGTTTTGTTGGCAGTTTATGCATTAGGATTGGGAATTCCATTTCTGCTGGTCGCAATATTTTTATCTCGGCTTGGGGGCGTTTTAACTTGGATGAAACGTCATATGGAGCAGATTGAAAAATTGATGGGTCTGCTTTTGTGGACAATTGGTTTGTTGATGCTGACAGGTGGGTTTTCTGCTATGTCGTTTTGGCTGCTTGAAAACTTTCCAGCGCTCGCAACCTTGGGCTAGATTTGGACCGCGTTTAGCGCCATAGTCCTCTTAAGGAGTAGGGCGTGATGACGCGCAAATGAAACAAAGTGTGTTGCGAAGGCGGGTGTTTTATATTCCCGGTTTCGATCCTTTTCCGCCTAGGCGCTATCGTGAATTATATCGAACCGAGTCGCTGGCATAGGCCGAAATTTCAGGGTACAAGATAACCCAAGCTCCGCTGCACAGCGATAAACATTTCGGATGGCGGGTGCGCAGTGAAATAAATGGGTTTGAAACCACTGCGGATATGTATGTCCTTCATTGGGCAGATTTGGTGAAATCCTCAATGGATCACGGTGTTATTGCGACTTATATTTCGGTGATCAAAACGGCGTGGATTTATGTGGCCTCTGGTGCATTGCGCGATGTCATGAAACTGCGCAAGGGGCCTGTGGTTGCAGCCCTTTACCCTGTTGGATTCTTGATTGCACAACTTGGATTTGCACTATTGTGCGCAGGCACTATGGCCTCTGTGTTGTGGAGCGTTCATCCAGTGTTCGGGGTCCTAAGTTTGGGGGTCATTTGGCCCATTTTGCGAGTGTTTCAAAAATATGATGATAAAATATTTGCGCATTACTTGATGCAAGATTACGCGCATACGGCAAAACACGCAGGGGCCTATGATGGTGCGTGAAACAACCTGTCCAAAGGGCTTTCGTGATCGTCAGCTAACAAAAGGTGCACAAATTGTCTTAAGTCCGTGGCATTTACATCGCCATGAACGGTTGTGGGATTGCCCTGACGCTTTTGATCCAGAACGTTATGCGACCGAAAACGGCAAGAGTTGTCTGCGCGATGCCTTTATTCCTTTTTCAGCGGGCGCGCGGGTTTGTCCGGGTGCTGGATTTGCTATGATCGAAGGGCCGCTGATCATTGCCGCCATTTTACAAAAATACAAAATTGCCATGACACCTCATGGCAGACCTATACCTGTGGCGCATTTAACGCTGCGTGCCAAAGATGGAATTTGGTTAGAATTTCAATCTCGAGAGTGATCGTTCAACGCGTCCATATAGTAGAGCAATACGTAATCCCGAATAGCGCTGGCTAACCCTTCGGTTTCAATGTTACGGTTTTCATCTATCAGGGCGGCTAATTCGTTGATCGCCAGCCCTTTAGCACGCGCGATTGCGCAAAATGCACTCCAAAATCGGTCCTCTAGGCTGACCGAGGTTCTGTGTCCCCTAAGTGTTAAAGAGCGTTTTTTGGGACGCAAGCTCATTTATCTAGCCGATGCTGGTTTAGCGATTTTTGCGCTTTTGCATTGGAGTGATCATCATGATTTTTTGAACTCTTGCTGCGGCCAAACTTCACTAAATTTTCTGTGACAAGTTTTCGCTTTTCTTCACGCTTTTTGTGTTTCCTAGCGCGGTTCAGATTAAGGATTGTGGCCATGTCAGAAGACCGCGTTAGCGTCTGAATTGATCGAGTGAAACAACCTCTGCCGCCTGACGTGGTTCGTCGTCTAATGTCTCGTCACTTGGGTCGGCATCCTGATGTTCATCCTCGTCATCGTCAAAATCTTCCGCATCTTGATTTTCAAATCTCAACCCAAATTCAACCGATGGGTCAACAAATGTGTGAATGGCATCAAACGGGATTTTGATCGGCTCTGGTTGATCCCCAAAGTTCAATGTTATTGAAAAGCCCTCCTCGGTGATCACCAAATTATCGAACCAATGTTGAATAACGATAGTCATTTCAGTTGGATAACGATCAATTAACCATGATGCGATTTGAACGTCAGGGTGTGTTGTGTCGAACGTAATAAAAAAATGGTGGTTTCCTGGCAGCCCATGATCGCGGACTTGCTCCAAGACATTATAGATCAATCCGCGCATCGCACGATGCATGAGTGATCCGTAATCTAATGAATCTGACATGGAAGCCTCCGTGTTGTTAACACAACAATAAGGGATTCCTTTGGAAACGAAAGTGCATAATTCAATGAAGTGAGGGTATTCTGTTGCCAGGAACCCTCGTAACCCCGCCTAGCGTTGCTTGACCCTAGGACTTTAGATTTCAGTATCTCCGACCGCTTACGCAGCCATTGCTACTGGAGCACGATTGTCATTTGCAATTGTACAGTTTTCGCCGATAACGGTGGCAGACAGCCGAGACAAAGCTAACACCTTTAGACGTTCGTCGATCCTATTTCAGCCCCGTATGGTTTTGGTGGAGCTGCCGGGTACCGCCCCCGGGTCCGATCCGCTTATTACGAGCGCGTTTATGTCCATAGTCCAGAAGGACACATGAAACATATGTCTGATTTACTCGGATGTGAAGGGGTGAAATCGTTTTTGGTGATTATGTTTCTTTGTTTTTTGCGCGCTCTGCCAAAACCTTAGCTGCTAAGTGCATCGAATACTCTGCTAATTCGCTTAGTGATTGTTCGGCCAGCGGAATATCTTGGGTTTCTAGCGATGTAATTAATGCGGCATGGTGGCTGATGATTTTTGCACGAGAGCGTGCGGTAAATGTGATCATATTCATCAGGGGTTGCATCGCTTCAACCGCACCTGTCAGTTGATAGGACAAAACAGGGTTCTGGGCACAATCAACAAAAGACCGGTGAAACGCAACGTCGGACGCACACCAGTCCTCATCACTTAATTCGGGCGAAGTTTGGCGGTGCAATTCATTGCGCATCACCTTTAATTGTTCTTCTGCACGTCGCGCACAGGCTAATGGCACGCAGGATCGTTCCAGTGCAAAACGCGCTTCGCATGCGACGTCGATGTTAATATCGTTCATCGACAATAATAGGGTAGAGGTGGTGATATTTTGCGAATAGGCATCCTCATAACTTAGCTTATTCACAAATGCGCCACCAAAGGCCCCGCGCTGCGTGCGGATCAGAGATTGCGCAGCAAGCCGTTTCAACGCCTCACGCACGGTGGAACGTGAAACAGAAAACTGTTCCGAAAGCTCTGCTTCCGAGGGCAGGCGCTCATTTACAATCAATCGTCCATCAACAATCGAATCTCGAATTTTAGACGAGATTTGAGCCGAAAGATCCGTTGCGTCATTTTGTGCGTTTTTCATTTGTCAGACAATTAAAAGTCTGACATTTAAATTGCAAGTATTATTTGGAATCGCAGACATGGTTTCTGAACACATTCGCAAGATGACAGGATGGCACTGGATCGGCCTATATGGTGCGATTCTAGTGGCATGGGGCGTGCTTTATGCTATGTCCTTGAGCGTCGGCGATTTGCGGGAGTTGCGCACGATTTACGGGGCAGAGTTTTGGGCAACACTCTGTGTTGTCAGCCCAGATGGCGCTGGTTTTTCCCGCCTGTTTCTTATGTGGTCTTTGATGAGTGTTGCGATGATGGCACCGACCGCGCTGCCTGCATTTGCGACTTATGATGATTTGGGGGCAGTTGCGCAAACCAATCTTTGGACGCTGATATCTGGGTATTTGATGGTTTGGATTGGCTTTTCGCTGATGGCAAGCGCGCTTCAGATGGGGTTTTTTGTTTATGGCGCTGTGGATCAATTGGGGCAATCTACCTCACGGTATTTATCTGCCTTTTTGCTTGTGACAGCGGGCGGTTATCAGTTTTCGCAGATGAAGGAAGCATGCTTGTCCAAATGTCGCGCACCGCTAACCTTTTTCATGCAGTATTTTGAAGAGGGAGCCTGGCGCAATGGTGTGCGTTTGGGTGTGGTGTGTTTGGGATGTTGCTGGGCACTAATGTGTCTGGCTTTTGTTGGTGGCGTCATGAATTTGATTTTTATGGGGTTTGCGACTGTGTTAATGGTGGTTGAAAAATTACCACAAATCGGAACGTATATAACGAAACCTTTGGGATATATTCTGCTGCTTGGTGCAGCGGCTATCGCCCTTGGTCTTATTTAAGGAGAACTCCATGGCAAGTGATCGTTTAGAAGTACCTGCAAAAATTGATAGCCGTCATCCTGAGGCCGCAAAACAGGATCCGGGGCTGACGCCTTGGGCAATCAAAGGTGAATTGATCCTGAACTGTAACTGTACGGTATTTTGTCCCTGCGTGGTGTCTTTGGGCAAACATGCACCTACAGAGGGCTACTGTCAGGCATGGGCAGGTGTGCGCATCGATGAAGGGCATTATGGTGACGAAGATCTGTCAGGTTTGAATGTGGGTTTGGTTTTAGAAATTCCGGGCCTTATGGCGCGCGGAAACTGGAAGGCCGCAGCCTATATCGATGAGCGCGCAAGCTATGCCGCCTATGAAGCGCTGTTGAAAATCTTTAGCGGACAAGCCAAGGGCACAACAGGGCTTTTCAAAGTTTTGGTTAGCGAATTTTTGGGGGCAGAGCGCGCACCTGTTGAATTCACAACCGAAGGAAACGCGCGTCGGTTGATGGTAGGCAAAGCGATCCAAGGTGAAATTGTACCTGTGCCAGGACATAAGGGCGAAGAGATCGTCGTGACCAATACAGAATATTGGATGGGTCCGGATATCACAGTTGCCACCGCGACCAAGGGACGCGTACGTGCACATGGACGCGTTTGGGACTTTGACGGTCGTTCAGCTGAAATCTGCCAAATTGATTGGCATGGTCCACGCTAAGTAATTTAATCTGAATGGGTGGGATGCAGCATGTGCGATGTCCCACTTCATTCTCTTCTTTTCAGATCAGGAGACCTCAGATGGCAGGTATTGTTCCATCACGCCGCGTACGCGGCACACCCTTTAGCAAAGGTGTCCAAGCTGCTGGTGCAAAGGCGTATACGGTTTATAATCACATGCTCTTGCCAAGCTATTTTGAAACGTACGAAGCCGATTATCGCCACCTGAAAGAGCATGTGCAAGTTTGGGATGTTGCCGTTGAACGGCAGGTCAGCATCAAGGGACCAGATGCCTTGCGTCTTATGAAAATGATGAGCCCACGTGACATGGACCGCATGGCAGATGATCAGTGTTATTATGTGCCGATTTGCGATCACAATGGCGGCATGCTGAACGATCCTGTCGCGATTAAATTGGCGCAGGATCATTATTGGCTATCGCTGGCAGACGGTGATTTGCTGCAATATGCGCTTGGGCTTGCGATTGCATCGAACATGGATGTGGACATTATCGAGCCTGACGTGTCACCGCTTGCCGTACAGGGGCCTAAGGCCAATGAATTGATGGCACGCGTTTTTGGTGATGCTGTGCGTGACATTCGTTTTTTCCGGTATAAACGCTTGGCTTTCATGGATACGGAATTTGTGGTGGCGCGCTCTGGATGGTCCAAGCAGGGTGGGTTTGAAATTTATGTGGATGGAACACAGTATGGGATGCCGCTGTGGGATGCATTGATGGCGGCGGGACAGGATTTACACGTGCGTGCGGGCTGTCCAAACCTGATCGAGCGGATCGAAGGAGGATTGTTGTCCTTTGGGTCTGACATGACACGTGAAAACACGCCAATCGAAGCAGGGCTTACAAAATTCTGCAATTCACCTGATGATTATATTGGCAAATCTGTCATCGAGGGACATAAACAAAATGGCCCTCCCCGCCAAATTCGCCCTATTGAGATTTCAGGTGCTGGAGACTTGCCTCATAATGCGACGGGTTGGTCGGTTTATGCAAATGGGCATTGTGTTGGGTTGATTGCATCTGCAACATGGTCACCTGATTTCAATACAAATGTTGCCATTGGGATGATTGATGCAGGATTTTGGGATGCTGGAACAACCTTAGTTGTGGATACAGGGGCTGGTGAACGCAGCGCCATCGTCAAAGAAAAATTTTGGATTTGAGAAGATAGGAGGATCAGATGTTTAATGCATTAGTGGTCAACAAAGATGAAGAAAGCGGAAAAACATCCGCATCCGTTGAACAAATTAACCTAGACCAACTGCCAGAGGGCAATGTTGTGGTAAATGTTGATTATTCAACCGTGAACTACAAGGATGGACTTTGTATTGGACCAGGTGGGGGATTGGTGCGTGCCTATCCACATGTGCCGGGTATCGATTTCGCGGGTACGATCGAAAGTTCAGTTGACGCACGTTACGCGGCTGGTGACAGCGTTGTTTTAACGGGTTGGCGCGTTGGCGAAGTGCATTGGGGTGGTTATGCGCAAAAGGCGCGCGTGAATGCAGATTGGTTGGTGCCATTACCGGCAGGGTTAACAACCCGTCAGGCAATGGCAGTTGGAACCGCTGGTTTTACCGCGATGTTGGCGGTAATGGCGTTAGAAGATCACGGAATGAAACCAGATCGAGGACCTGTTTTGGTCACAGGTGCCGCAGGTGGTGTTGGATCTGTCGCAACCGCGATTCTTGCGAATTTGGGGTATGAAGTGGCCGCCGTGACAGGCCGTCCGGAAACGGAAGAATATTTGCGTTCCTTAGGCGCGACACAGATTGTTGTCCGTGATGAAATCAACGAAACTGTTAAGCGTCCGCTAGAGCGTGAAACATGGGCTGGCTGTGTCGATGCCGTCGGTGGTGACATGTTGGCGCGGGTTTTGGGGCAAATGAAATACGGTGCTTCGGTGTCTGCTGTCGGTCTTGCGGGTGGTTCTGGGCTTCCTGCGACGGTCATTCCTTTCCTATTGCGGGGTGTGAACCTCTTGGGCATTGATAGCGTTATGCAGCCCTATGACAACCGTTTGCGTGCGTGGGAACGCATCGCCCGTGATTTGCCAATGGACAAGCTCGAAGCGATGATCCATCCTGCGGACTTGAATGATTTGCCAGGATTGGGCAAAGATATTCTTAAGGGTCAGGTTAAGGGGCGTGTTGTCATAGACGTGAACGCATAGCCTCAAAAGGATTGAAAAGAGAGAGTTCATGACACAGCTAGATATCGATTTCGTGCGCAATCAATTTCCAGCCTTTTCGGAACCCGCTCTGTCCAATCAATCCTTTTTTGAAAACGCTGGCGGCAGTTTTACCTGCCGTCACGTGATTGACCGTTTGTTTCGGTTTTATAATGAACGCAAAGTGCAACCCTATGCCCCTTATGACGCCAGCCGATTAGGTGGCGAAGAAATGGATGAGGCGCGGACACGTTTATCCGCGTTGATGGGTGTTGGCGAAGATGAGCTGAGTTTTGGCCCATCGACGACACAGAATGTTTTTGTTTTGGCCAAGGCCTTTGGCGAGTGGATGGGAGATGGTGATGCAATCATCGTCACAAACCAAGATCACGAGGCAAATTCAGGCGCATGGCGTCGCTTGGCAGAGCGCGGGATTGAAGTACGTGAATGGCAAATCAACCCTGAAACAGGTCGATTAGATTCCAACGATTTGATGAATTTGTTAGATGAGAACGTACGATTAGTGTGTTTCCCTCATTGTTCAAATGTTGTGGGTGAAATTAATCCAGTGGTTGAAATCACAGCACTCGCGCATGGTGCGGGGGCATTTGTCTGTGTTGATGGTGTCAGTTACGCACCCCACGGTATTCCCAACGTAGGTGACATGGGCCCTGACATTTATATGTTTTCATCCTACAAAACCTATGGGCCGCATCAAGGGATCATGGCGGTGCGGCGGCAATTGGCCGAACTGTTGCCCAATCAGGCACATTATTTCAATTCAGACAGCCTTTACAAAAAATTCACCCCTGCAGGTCCAGATCACGCACAGATTGCGGCCTGTGCCGGCATGGTGGATTATTTTGATGCGGTTGCAGCGCATCACGGCGCCGGCCATCTACCTGCAGCAGAGCGGGGAAGTTTTGTTCACACGCTTTTCCGCGAAGCCGAAATTGCGCGAATGCAACCATTGATGACATTTCTGCGCGAACGTAATGATATTCGCACCCTTGGTCCATTAGATAGTGCGGCACGCGCACCGACCATTGCAATTGACATTGGCAGAAATGCAGAAGAATTTGCGGCAACCTTAGCCCAAGAGGGTATCATGGCGGGCGGAGGTGATTTTTATGCAGTGCGTCCGCTCGGAGCACTGAACGTTAATCCGCGTCACGGTGTGTTACGCTTAAGCTTCGTGCATTATACCAGCGACGGTGACATTTCCAAACTGATCGATGTCCTTCGCGCTCATCTTTAGCGGTATATATCTGAAATTAGTGATCTAATACGCTGCGTTTGCGTATTTATTGTATGAACAATAATGCAACGATTTATTGGATCCGCCGTGATTTGCGGCTGGCCGATAACCCCACTTTGATTGAGGGCATCAATCGCGGTGGTCCTGTCATCCCTGTTGTAATCAATGACGCGATCCAATCCGCACTCGGAGCGGCCTCATCCTACCGAATGTCTTTGGGATTTGAGGCGCTGGATCAAAGTCTGCGTGCGCTAGGGTCTCGCATCATTTATCGAAGTGGCGATCCAATCGAGGTTTTACGCGAACTTGTGCAAGAAACGGGGGCTGGTGCTGTTTTTTGGTCACGCCTTTACGATCCAGATAGCGTTCAGCGCGACACCAAGGTGAAGTCGACCCTTAAGGCTCTCGACGTCGATGCAAAAAGTGTGTCTGGTCATTTGTTGTTCGAACCTTGGAGTGTTGAAACAAAGGCTGGTGGATTTTTCCGGGTTTACACACCATTTTGGCGGGCCGTTTCAGGCCGAATGATACCAGAGCCGCTTGCACAACCAAGAACCCTTTGTGTTCCTGCGTCATGGCCAAAAAGCGAACGTTTGGGTGATTGGCACATGGGGGCTGGTTTGCAGCGTGGTCAAAAAGTATTGAAAACCTACCTGACGGCAGGTGAAAACGCAGCTCATGACACGTTGCATGATTTCATTCAAAACGGCGTTGATCGTTATGCAACTGGGCGCGATCTAATGGGTGTGAATGGCACATCACGGTTGTCTCAGTTTCTGACACTTGGTGAAATCAGCTCACGTCAGGTTTGGCATGTCGCACAGCGTGCATTGTTGAATGGATCATCCGATGCAGAAGCATTCATCAAACAACTGGTATGGCGTGAATTTGGGTATCACTTGATGTATCATACGCCACATATTACCCATTCGAACTGGTCAGACAAATGGGATCATTTCCCATGGCAAGAAGATGAAGCGCATCCCCACGTTATCGCATGGAAACAAGGGCGCACGGGCATTCCACTTATCGATGCAGCCATGCGTGAAATTTATGTGACAGGGTACATGCACAATCGCGGGCGCATGAATGTTGGATCGTATTTAACGAAACATTTGTTGACTCATTGGCGCGTTGGCCAAAAATGGTTTGAAGAGTGTTTGGTCGATTGGGACCCCGCTTTAAACGCGCTTGGATGGCAGTGGGTGTCAGGATCAGGCCCTGATGCGACGCCGTATTTCCGCGTATTCAACCCCGATACGCAGGCAAAAAAATTTGATGATGGTGCTGCCTATCGCAACTCATGGATCGCTGAGGGCCAACGAAGCGCCCCAAAAACAGCTTTAGATTTTTACGATGCGATCCCTCAATCCTGGAATCTGCACCCTGGAATGCGTTATCCCGACCCTATTGTCGATTTGCCCACAGGACGAAATCGTGCGCTCGAAAGTTATAAGACGCGCACGTTTTAGTGTGATGTATTTTGCCCTAGGCAAGGCCGTCAGAAGGCACTAAACGGCGGGCAGTATCTTTAGGTGGGGGCGATCATGCCATCAATGTTTTTTTATGGGACGCTATGCGACTTAGGATTGTGCGAAATTGTGTTGGGCCGTTCGCGTGAAGAACTGCAATTTTCCAAGGCACGCTTGCATGATCACGCGGCTTATTGGGCCAAGAATGAAAATTTCCCCGTAATCATTCAGGAACCAGGATCAATTGCTGAGGGCCTTTTGCTAGAGGGGCTGGACGATATGGACATCCAGCGCCTAGATTATTACGAAAGCGGATTTGATTACGCACCGGTCTCAGTTACGGTTGACACCGACGCGGGCCCAAAACATGTGAGTGTTTATTATTGCGATGATCCTGAGGTTGTGTCGGGCGATAAATGGCGCCTGGAAGATTGGTCTGAGACTTGGGGCCCAACTGCCTATCAGGCTGCAATTGAATTCATGTGGCATTTTGGCAAATCCTCTGCCGCGGATATGGATCCAAAATTCCCAATGATGGAACGTCGCGCGCATTCATGGCGTTTGGCCCAAGAGGATCTGGATGAGGGGCCTGAGTTGGGGGCAGGGGATCGTCTCGTTGAAACAATTGAACTTTCACGTCCCTATACTCAGTTCTTTGCAATGCGGGATTATAAGCTGCGTTATCGCCATTTTGATGGATCAATGAGTGCTGAGGTGTCGCGCGCAGCATTTGTTTCAGGGGACGCGTCATTGGTCTTACCCTATGATCCAAACAGCGATCAAATCCTCATTTTGGAACAATTTCGCATGGCTCCCTTTGCTCGGGGGGATAAAAATCCTTGGGTTTATGAACCCGTCGCCGGAATGATTGATTTGGGGGAAACCCCAGAATCCTGCGCCCTTCGGGAGGCAAACGAAGAGGCGGGATTAAACATCAACCGCCTAATTCCGATATCTAAATCCTATCCCAGCCCGGGCGGATCAACAACGTTTTTCCATAGTTTTTTGGGGCTGTGTGATCTGTCAAATTTCGTACCGAAGATTGGTGGTTTGGCCGATGAAAACGAAGATATTCGTCCCCATATCATGGGCGCTGATCAGGCGATCGAAATGGCACTTCAGGGTCGGTTTCGCGCGCTTCCATTGGCTATGATGCTCTTATGGTTGCAACAATATCGTCTTGGTGATCTTGTAAGTCGATAGGTTCGCTCTTAGCATACTTTAAAACGAATTGAGGAAAAATATGCAGTACGCTTCTGATTTGGCCAATGCAGTTGGTAACACGCCCCTGATTAAACTGCGCCGTGTCAGCGAAGAGACAGGATGTACCATTTTAGGTAAGGCTGAATTTTTAAATCCGGGCCAATCCGTCAAAGATCGTGCAGCATTGTTTATCATACGCGATGCGATCGAACGGGGTTTACTTAAACCCGGTGGAACTATTGTCGAGGGGACAGCCGGAAACACCGGAATTGGGCTTGCACTGATTGGGGCTTCCATGGGGTTCAAAACGGTTATTGTGATCCCAGAAACCCAAAGCCAAGAGAAAAAGGATATGCTGCGCCTTGCGGGTGCGGAATTGGTTCAAGTGCCCGCTGCACCTTATAAGACCCCAAATAATTATGTACGTTATTCCGAACGCTTGGCGAACGAATTGGCCAAAAGCGAACCAAATGGCGCGATCTGGGCAAATCAATTCGACAACGTTGCAAATCGGCGTGCACATATTGAAACAACAGCACCTGAAATTTGGTCGCAAACTGATGGTAAGGTCGATGGATTTGTTGCATCAGTGGGATCTGGCGGAACTTTGTCAGGCTGCGCGCACTATCTTCAACCAAAAGGCGTCAAGATCGGGTTGGCCGATCCCATGGGCGCAGCACTGTATTCGTTCTACACAACCGGAACGCTTGTCTCAGAAGGTTCGTCCATCAGCGAGGGGATCGGGCAGGGACGCATCACTGCCAACCTTCAAGGATTTACGCCGGATCATTCCTATCAAATCACGGACGAAGAAGCCCTTCCAATCGTATTCGATTTGATGGCAAACGAAGGACTGTGTTTAGGTGGATCATCTGGCATTAATATTGCGGGTGCCGTGAAATTAGCGCGTGAATTGGGCCCTGGACACACCATTGTGACCATTTTATGTGATTATGGAACCCGCTATCAGTCAAAATTGTATAACCCTGAATTTCTAAAATCTAAAGGTCTTCCCGTCCCCGACTGGTTAGACCGTACACCAAGAGAAGTGCCTCAGGTATTTGTGGAATAATTAATGATTCATTTGTTGCGTACATGTTTGGTCCTTTGGATCGTTTTAATCTCTCCTGTATTCGCTCAAGGCGTCACGCCTGATATCTTTGATCGCTGGTCCAAAGATGCGGTGCGCGCGGAATCAGTGATTGAAAATGCCCAAGCCTCAGACGCCGCGCTCGAGGCGCTTAGAATTCAAATTGTGGACTGGAGACAGGTGTTTTCTGAAACCCAATCAGGAGATACGGCGCGTGTCGATATCCTTGAAGGGCAATTAGGTGCACTCGCCCCTATTCCAGAGGTCGGAGAAGATCCACTTGCAGACAGACGCTCTGCACTTAATCAGCAACTAAATGAGGCACGCGCGCCGTTATTGCGTGCCCAAGAAGCATATGCCCGCGCAAGTGGAATAATACGCGAGATTGATCAGTTGATCAGTGAGCGGCGCACAAACGCATTGTTAGAGCTCGGCCCAACACCACTTGCGCCTGCACGTTGGATGGTCGCGATTACAGAGGTAATGGGAGTTGTGAATGGTCTGTTTGATGAGGTCAAGGATGCAACAATTAATGCGGCAGTACGTGTCACGTTCCAAACAAATGTATTAAACATAATCGCGCAATTTGCTGTTGCAATAGCGTTGTTCGCTGGAGCGTTTCGTCTATCAAATCGAACAAACAGCGTGTCGCAATCTGTGCTTCGTAATCCCCGATTGGTGCACTTGGTGGCTGCGCTGGTCAAATCGGTTATGTTGATTGCTGCATTTTATGTTTTGGGGGCGGTCTCGCTTCAAACTGGTATGTTTGGGGTACGTGGAACGTTGGTGTTAGATGCGCTTCCAACGTGGGTCAGCTACATTATTATGGCGCTGTTTATTTCTGATCGATTGGCAACAGGATCGGGCTCTGCATTCGAGTTGCCCAAAGAAATTGAAGAGTCTTTTATCAGGCGTACCTATATCATGGGGGCTTCGATTTTTGTTATTGATCACGCGCTTGATCATGTTTTTGTTTTCAATGAAGTAAGTACCGCCTCAATTGCGGTGATGCACTTTATACTCGTGCTGCTTGGGGCCTATGTCCTGATGCGTGCGTCTGCAAAATTACGTCAAGCCAGCGATAGCGAAGATGCGGGCCCAGATGGTGTCTTTGCAATTCGCTTCGCACGCATTCTCTCACAGCTTAGCAAGTTTGCTGCGATTGCTGCACCCGTTTTAGGAGCGATCGGATACGTCACAGCTGCCTATAGTTTGGTATTGGCCTTGCTGCTGACGCTTTCGATGTGTTCGCTCATTGTGATCCTTCAAGGCGCGTTGGTTGATCTTTATGCGCGCGCGTTGAACCGTCAAGGGGACGAAGAGGATGGTTTGATCCCAATCCTGATTAGTTTCGTTATTGCGTTTGCATCCTTGCCCTTTTTTGCGTTGATTTGGGGGGCTCGCGTTTCCAATCTATCTGAAGTTTGGGATCAAATAAAAGAAGGCGTACCAATCGCTGGAACGCGCATATCGCCCTTGGATTTTCTGACCTTTGTCTTGATTTTTACCATTGGATACATGGCGACGCGATTGATCCAATCTGCATTGCGCGCATCGGTTCTTCCGAAAACACGCTTAGACGCTGGGGCACAAAATGCCATTGTTTCAGGTTTAGGATATGTTGGTATTTTTGTCGCCTCGATGGTCGCAATATCCAGCACGGGGCTTGATCTATCTTCACTGGCGATTGTGGCTGGTGCCTTGTCTGTGGGCATTGGTTTTGGGTTACAAAATATTGTGTCGAACTTTGTTTCCGGGATCATTTTGTTGATCGAACGACCCGTGACAAAGGGTGATTGGATCGATGTTGGTGGTACAATGGGATATGTGCGCGATATTAGCGTGCGCTCAACCCGTATCGAAACATTTGATCGCAGTGATGTCATCGTGCCGAATGCTGATTTGGTGTCGGGGAAAGTCACGAATTACACCCGTGGAAACACCATTGGGCGCTTGATTGTTCCGGTTGGTGTGGCCTATGGGACGGACACACGCAAGGTGGAAGAGATCCTTCGTGAAATTGCAGAAGCCCAGCCTATGGTTGTTTTGCATCCGGGGCCTTCCATTGTGTTTCAGGGGTTTGGGGCCGACAGTATGGATTTTGAAATTCGCGCAATTTTGAGTGATGTGAATTTCATGCTCAGCGTTAAGTCTGAAATAAATCATCAAATTGCCGAGCGCTTTGTTGCCGAAGGAATCGAGATCCCATTTGCACAACGTGACATAACCATTAAGAATATCGAAGATTTTGGAAAGGGTCGGGAATGACCCGCCCGCTGTAACTTGAAGATGCCTATCAAAAAGAAGCCATGAGGGTGGCCGTTGCGCACCGCGATGACGGTGGTATTGTCCTAGATCAATCGCTTTTTTACGCAACATCTGGCGGTCAACCCGGAGATGTTGGTACTCTCTCATGGTCGGAGCAGGTGATTTCCATTACCACCACGCGCAAAGGTGACGCGGGCACCTTTATCCTCGTGCCAAGCGAAGATTGAATTCTGCCCGACATTGGGCAATCTTTAGTGCAATGCATTGATTGGACACGCCGTTATGCCCACATGCACACAGCATTGCATTTATTGTCTGTCGTTATTCCGCTGCCGGTAACAGGAGGTGCAATTACAGCTGACAAGGGACGTCTGGATTTCGACATGCCCGAACCCCCAGCGGAAAAAGAGGCACTAAGCGATACCATCAATTCCATAATTGAGAACGATTTTGAAATCACCTAACAGTGGATCACAGATGAAGAACTGGATGCCAATCCAAATCTGGTGAAAACCATGTCAGTAAGCCCTCCGCGCGGTGCAGGACACATTAGATTGGTGCGCATAAGAAACGCGCAAAATCAGATCGATTTGCAACCCTGTGGTGGAACACATGTTGTCAAAACGCGCGAAATTGGACGCGTTCGCATCAGTAAGATTGAGAAAAAAGGTAAACAGAATAGACGCGTGCATTTGGTATTTGATGCGTGAATGCCAATTTTGGGAATCCACCCCTTGATATTGCCAAACTAATCAGTCTAAACACCGCAATACGGAACGGTGGCCGAGTGGTCGAAGGCGCACGCCTGGAAAGTGTGTAGGCGGGAGACCGTCTCCAGGGTTCGAATCCCTGTCGTTCCGCCACTATTATTAATTAATTGTATGTTTATCAGTTTCTTAGTGAATATGAGTTTATTTCGCCCTCACATTCGCCCCACAAATTAATTTGCTAGTAGTGCATCTCACCCACAAAAGTGCCATCCGCCCAGTAAATACGCACAATCCGTTTAACAGGCTGTTTCTTTGCTTCTAGCTTCTTTAGCCGTGTTTTGAAATTACGCATTGGCATTTTGCTATTTTAAAGAATTTGGCCCAGCAACATTAGGCCCCCGCAGAGAAAGATAAGGGCATATGCGATCAATATTTTTGCTGTGTCTTCTAAACGCTTTGGCATTTCATTCACTGAATTTTCATCTTTAACCATAGCATAGAAAAACAAAAATTTAAACATTTA
>CBFHNF010000009.1:107041-109094 GCA_965657135.1 uncultured Paracoccaceae bacterium | reverse complement strand
TCAGATACGATATTAGTACCTGCCATCGAAACAGTGTAGTTTAGAACCTTATTATCATATGCGGGTACCGCTGGATCTCCAAAAACTATTGTTTCAGGCGCGGCGCGTTTTCTGGGGTCATTCGGATCATTACTACACTGCATTATTGACGGAGGTTCGGGAACATCATTAACGCTTCGTCCATCAGTGAAGCAGTATTTCCCAAGATTGCCTTGGTCATCTCTACGGTCTGTTGAAAACTCAATGGTGGTACTTATTGAAGTTGTATTGCTGATAATAATATAGGCGTGTGTATAAGTCTCACCCTCAGTCACTGTGACGTCGCCAAGCAAATCACTAACAGATCCTACTGACAAATTGAAATCCACGCCTGCAGTATTTTGAAACATTTGCTCACATGACGATTTATTTGTTGGAGAGGATGATGAGGTACACAATCCGAATTCATAAATTTTTACATTCATTTGTTCTGGCGTGTAAAAACAATAGCCGTCTTCGTTGTTGGCCGCCGTCCCATTTGCACTATCGTGCGATGCTTCCGACGAAGTAGGCCCGCAGGCCGTAGTCGCATTTGCGACGGGGATTTGTAGGGAGAACAATAGAGAGAATGTTATGGTTATAATAATTTTTTTCATTATCAATACCCACTCACTGTAACGCCAAGTTTCATGGCTTTCTTCATAATTCTATTTTCACGTTGAACTGGCTTGTACAGCTTTTCGCGAATTGGCTTTAGACTTGTTGACCACTTACCATCCTGCATCGCTTTTGCTGGCGCCTGTTTACCTCCAAGTGGAATGCTGTAGCTGATCGAGGCGACTGTTTGCTCTGAGATTCCAGTACCTTTTTGTTGCGCAACGCCGATGGTCAGATTTGGCGCAACCTCTGCCTCAATACCCCATTCATCATTGGTGATCTTATAGCTTGCACTGTCCTTGAATTCGCTTTGCTTGAAATAGACATTGGATGAATAAAAGTATGGCAGGTTGCCGCTGATCTTGATGTCATGACCATCAAGTGCGGTTTCTTGAATGCCTTTATAGGTTTTCGTACCCGTGGATGCGTTGTATTTATTTGCCCGCATCTCAATGAGAGACGTTAACAGCTCAACACCAAATCCAGTCCGTGCATGCTTACTATCTAGTTCGTAATCATAGAACACGTTTGCACCAATAATCACTGTTTCAGCATCATTTATATTACGCGCGCCGAAACCAAGGTTAACCGTCTGACGTCCGTCAAAGGATGCAAAAGATGTCTGATTAAACAGAAAGGTATTTTTTGTTTCATGCAACCGAAGAACTGCCATCGCTTCCGTTTTGGTCGCTGTTCCATTCGTATCCAACCCGAATGCATCACTGCCTAGCGAGAGTTCTAGATGTGTAAATGGCGTGGTCGCCACCACACTGTCCTCGATACTATCAAGTGCGCTGTTTGCTGCGTTTAGTGAATAGTCAACGACTTCATTCTTAGTCGCTGCCTCCGCATCCCCATCTTCAAAACCCTGTGCAATGTTTTTCACAATCGAGGGCAGTTTGCCTTTGAAGAAAGAATTTTCAGCGTTCAATGCAATGGGTGTGAGTGCTGTTGATGCGATGAGAAGGGCTGCTAATTTCCTGCGCATTCTGAAGTCCTATAATTTGCCAAGCCTTTCATTTAGTCTCATCGCGAGACATATCAAGAAAAATTTTAGAGCGGGATACGCAGAAACTGAAGCGGTCGAGTTTTTTGCCCCCTTACCCCTAAGGAGTTGCGTCTAGATATTTTATCCTCCCACACCAACTCACATTACCAACCACTCATCACAAAAACGTTTATTAACATTAAGTTTATTGCTACGGATGTATCTAGCAGCATTTTGGAGGGCCGATTGGATCAGACGCTAACTCTTACTCAAAAGATGGGATGGGGCCTTGCTGATATGGGCGTGGTTGTTTTTGTAATAGTAAAACAATTACTGGTGCTCTCATTCCTTACTAACTATTTGGGCGTAAATGTTGCGCTTGCTGGTGTCATAACAACATCGATATTGGTATTTGACATAGCATCTGAC
>CBFHNF010000009.1:106174-106746 GCA_965657135.1 uncultured Paracoccaceae bacterium | reverse complement strand
TAATTGGTGGGGCTGTAATTCCCCAGCTTGCGGGAGGTACTAGAGAAGGTCATTTTTTTGCGGCACTGATGATCGCACCTGTGATTGTTATCTCAATTTGGTTTTCGGTGTGGACTACGCGTACGGCACCTAAACATGACGCACCAAACCCAATGAATTTTCCCGCAATGATCAGAACTGTTTGGCGAAATAAACCATTTATCCATTTAGTTTTTCTGTATGGAATTATGACCATGGGCATAGCAACAATAACGGCAGGTCTTCCATTTGCAGCGTTATATCTAATGACAGATAATCAGAACACGGCTCTTTCCTTCCTGTCGTCCAGCCTAGGCATTCTTTCATTTCTATTCGCAGCCTTCGTTTTGGGTGCAATGCTTAGTCAAGTTCTATGGGTATATGCTTCAAATGTTTTAGGTAAAGCAAACGCTTTAATCTGTGGGTTGAGCTTGTATATACTCCTGCTAGTCGTCATTTTCATTTCACTACCATCAGATGACATTACCACTATGTTCATGTTGTTCCTGTTGGCAGGTGTAACAAATGGTGCTTACCAGCAAATCCCATGGGCA
>CBFHNF010000009.1:103768-106152 GCA_965657135.1 uncultured Paracoccaceae bacterium | reverse complement strand
ATACTCGAATTAATCAGCAACAAAGCATCGAAGGGGCATTCAGCGCTTTTTGGCTATTTGGTCAAAAAATTGCCAATGCATTAGCACCTGGGTTTCTAGCTATTGTGCTAGGAATATACGGCTACAACTCCACGATAGGTGTCAAAGTAGAACAACCTGAGCAGGCGCTAGCTGCATTAAAAAGCATGGTAACTTTAGTACCTGCCGCCTTTTTGTTTTTTGCAGTTGTGGGACTTTGGTATTTAAACAAATCCATTCGCAGCAATGAAAACTGATCAGTTTTGCCCTTACTACCAAAATTTTGTGGGGATCGCTTCATATGCTAGCCTGTGACTTCACCTAGCGAAGACTAGGGAGTATTGAAGCAGGAAACTCATATTACCAACCACTCACCACAAAAGCGTTTATGAAGATCGGTTGCTTTGCTACGTTGGTAACCAAAGGGGACCGAAATGAATTTTGCAGATCATAAGAAAGTCGAAATTTTAGAAGTACATGCTGAGGGCGAAGTTGGACAAATTGTGCTGAGCGGAGCCCCAAATATTCCGGGCGAGACACTTCTAGACCAAATGAACTATATCAATGAGCGAGATAACAGCTTTTTAAAATTTTGCTTACACGAGCCTCGTGGCAAATCCCAAATGACTGTAAACCTCTTACTTCCCTCTAAGAACCCTGCCGCTGAACACGGGTTTATCCCGATGCAACCTGATGGTGCCCACTCAATGTCTGGTTCAAATGCAATGTGTGTGGCCACTGCATTAATCGAGCTAGGTTTTGTGCAAACTAGTGGAGAAAAATGCCGAGTACCAATTGATACTCCCTCTGGGTTAATAGTTGCTAATGCAACCATGTCCGGTTCTAAAGTGAGTAGTGTCGAAATTGAAATGCCACCAAGTTTCTTGGAGCATCCAAACATTGAGATCAACGTCAAAGACATTGGAACAGTTACAGCTGATATAGCATTCGGCGGTTGCTATTTTGTGCTCGTTAATACTGAACAGTTGAATCTACATATCTGCAATGAAAACGCAGGGAAGTTAGTGCAGTTGGGCAAAGCAATCAAAGAAGCAGCATCCGCACAAATCAAAGTAAAGCATCCAGAAATACTCAAACTAAACCAGATTGAATACACGATGTTTGTAGAGCATTCTTTACCCAAAATAAAAACATCGACTATTCTTTACCCGGGAAGAGTGGATCGCTCACCTTGTGGTACTGGCACAGCTGCACAATTAGCAACTTTGGTTGCGAAGCGAGAACTGCAGAGCAGTCAAGAACTTATCTCAGAGTCAATCATTGATGGCAAGTTCTATGCAAGGGTAAAAAATAAGGTAAAATGCGGAGAAAGAGACGCTATTATTCCTGTCATGCGAGGAAGGGCATGGGTATACGGCAAATCACAATTTTTTATTGACCCTACTGATCCGTTTTTACCAGGATATACACTCAGTGATACTTGGTAGATTTTGTTTAACCAACTCACATTACCAACCACTCACCACAAAAGCGTTTATGAACTTTGGAGTAATTGCTACTCGTGTAGCCAGTTCATCCTCGCTGAATAAGGTTTTTCCAATCATACCGTAATCTTTCTGCTGATTTGGTGAATATGGGTTATTGTGTTAGCGTTTGCCCTGCGAACAACGATCTCCATATGAAAGTTAGACAGATTATGTTTATTGAGATACTATTTTGCTGTCATAGGAAACGAATTTAAATGAAACTAACAATACTTGGATGTCGAGGCTCAGTTCCTGTTGCGTCAACAGAAAAACAATATTTCGGAGGCAATACTTCGTGCTACACGATCGAGACCGAGAAAAGTCTTATCATTATTGATGCCGGTACCGGATTTAAAAAGGTTAATCTAGACACTTCAAAAGAATGTTACCTAGTTTTTAGTCACTTTCACCACGACCACTTGCAAGGACTTCCCTTTAACAGCTCATTATTCGCCAATAGTAATGTTATACATGCCGCTTCAGAACTAGCTTCACCCGATCAATTAGAGCAAGTGATAAGAACTACTTTTTCACCACCTTACTTTCCAATTTCATTGGTCGATGTCGCTGATAGATTCCAATTCACAACAATCAATGAAATGAATAGCGAATTAGCGTCTGACTTAAAGATAGAAACGACACATTTAAATCACCCCGGTGGCTCAACGGCTTATAAAATATCAAGTCCCGAAGCTTCAATTGTTTGCTTGTGTGACAATGAATATCGGGAGGAGCAATTTGTAGAATTGAGCAACTTTGTTTCTGGGTCTGATTTAGTAATATGGGATGGAATGTTCACGCAAATTGAATTGCAATCAAAAAGAGGGTGGGGCCATTCTTCCATTCAACAAGCCATTGATTTCTTTGAAAACACGAATA
>CBFHNF010000009.1:100212-103745 GCA_965657135.1 uncultured Paracoccaceae bacterium | reverse complement strand
CACGATCCAAGCAGGACGGATAGTCAGCTTCGCCAGTTAAGCAGAACAATAAATGAAGGTATTTCGTTTGCACGAGAGGGATTAATAATGGAGTTTGGGGTTGCAAAAAATTGATTGTGTGAAAGGTAAAACAATTTTCAAGAAGGGTGATCCAGCTGATGGACTTTACATTGTTGGAAATGGATCTGTAGGGCTATATTTTCCATCCAACTTGGACATGACCGAACCAGATATTCAACTTAAGAAAAACGATATTTTAGGAGAGATGGGTGTGATTGACTCTGCTCCGCGAATGGCTACTGCAAAAGCGCTAGAAAATTCTACAGTACTTTTTTTGTCAAAAAAAGAATTCGAGGAGCGTTTAGCCGGGTCTGACGTAATTGTGCGAGGAGTTCTGGCAATACTGTCAGAGCGTCTACGGGAGATACAAAGGCGCAAATAGATATTTTAGCTAATTTATGAAAATCGCTTTGACCATTGCTTGATCACTGTGTCTGCAGGTGCTTCTAGTAAGATTAGTTCGTAATATTTCTGCGCTTCAACCACGTTATTATCGTAGTAAAAATTCACAAGTTTCTCGAACTGTGGAGCAACTCTCGATTTCATTAAAATTTCATCCTGCGTGTCTGAAGAAAATACTTCATAAACATCGATCGGTAATGTCTTACCTTTGACTATTGTTCGGTCAATTATTCGAGCGTGGCGCTGTTGTTCATCTGACAGCTCTTGGAATACGGCTCCGGAAACGATAATATTCACACCGTATGTTTTACACAAGCTTTCCAATCTAGCTGAAACGTTAACTGTATCACTAATTACAGTGGTTTCCATACGATCTGCTTCGCCAATTGTCCCTAAAATTAGCTCTCCAACGTGAATACCTATTCCCATATCCAACGAATACTTTTCACCATAGTGACTGCTTTGGCTCCATGCTTTCAAACTAATTATCATTTCATTAGCAGATTTTACCGCTTCACTAGGTGCAGCAGGGAACAAAGCCATAATCGCATCGCCTATGTATTTATCTATAAATCCACCATTTGCGTTTATCGAAGGTGTGACTTGGCTCAGATAGCTATTTAGAAATGAAAAATTTTGCTCTGGTGACATGCTTTCCGAAATAGATGTGAAGTTCCGCATATCAGAGAAAAGTACTGACATGCGCAATGATGTACTGTCACCAAGAGCAACATCTGTAATTTGTTGTTTTTGAAGCAAAGTCAAAAATTCTTTTGGGACAAATCTTTCATAAGATTGATTAAGTGATTGTATCTCACTAATACGATTTTGAATACTTTTTTGCATGCTTTGTACGCCATTTTGCAAAGTTGAAACTTCAGTTGACGAAGCACCTTTAGGAACTGCGCTGTGCAGATCGCCGGATGAAATTTTCTTAACAGCATCACCCAACTGTAGAATGGGTCGCGTAATTGTCCCAGCTAACAAATATGATAAAATACCACCGATAACGGCAAAAATCGAAGTTATCATCAACTGATTGTTTGCTAGGCTCGAAAGCTGCGCTGTTATCCCGCTCGTATCAAAGACAAGTTCTATAACCTTATCGCCCTGTGAGGCCGTACCCAATGAATCTTCTACATCAACTTTTGCATAAATTGTTCTAGTATTTTCTGAAATGTCCTCGAATTGCTCAGTAATCCCCGTCTCGTATACACGCTTTACACGTTCAACTTGAAAATCATCAATTTCATAGTCAGGTCTATTAGAAATCGTACCATTACCATTAAAAATTAACACCGTTTTCAGCGAAGGATTAAAATTTTCAAATCCACTGGAAATTTGAAGCAGATCTAAATTTTTTAATGGTAGCTCAAAGTCTGTCGATTTTATTCCAATTTCAAGAATATACTTTTTGTCGGGCGTACCCCAATAGGCATATTTACGTACATTTCCGGTTACCGTTTCACTTGCAATACGATCGCCTTGATATCTGCTTTCGAGACGAATTTTTTGTAGCTTTTCATTGAATGCCGGAGCTACTTTGGCAAAATCCAAATTCAAATCTTTTTCAAATGTAGTATGTATTATAACCCCGTATTCATCAATTATGTAAAGGTCAAATTCAGGGCCCAATTCACTTTTTAATTCAACTAAATCAATGTTCTCTACTTTTCCATTTGCCTCAAAATAAGCCTCTTTAAATGGCTCAAAGGCTAATTCCATCTTATTTTCCAAACTGAGTGATAGAATTTGATATCCAACCTCGACTAAGTCATACGCACCACTTATATTCTCAGCCGTCTGCGCGATCATGAAGTCAAAATTATCTTTCAGTCCTTTGCTAGCTTTTGAATAATCCGCATAAGACAACAATACTAAAGCGGGCATTAGAATGATCAAAAATGCAAGAACTATGAGGGTTTTAATAGAAATTTTCATGGCTGACTTTCAAGTTGCGCGCATTAGTATTACCACAAAATCATTTGGCGAGATAGGTTTGATTTTTTTTAGAAAAAATGTTAGAGGATAACTAGAACCTTAAGCGGTCGAGTTTTTTACCCCCCCTCCCTTTTACTTGATGTTGGCCAATTCATTTGCTTAGGTTCTCAAACAAACTTTGTAGCCAAGGAAAAGATATGTCATTAAGCAAACATACTAAAGCTGAACTTCTTGAAATGCTTTCATCTCAAGGTGTCGATGCAAAATCATCTATGAAGAAGGCCGAGCTAATTGAGCTATTGGAGAATGCACCTGCATCAGAAAGCACAGAGGCAGCTTTCGTAGCACCAGAACCTGAGGCGAATACCGAGAGTGAAGGGAAACCGAGTGCGTCTCCGCCAGTGTTTATAGTGGTGGCAGTGTTTATCGCTTTGGCGATCCTCGCTTGGATAATTTTATGATATAATTGAGATAAAGTTTCCCCGATGTTTCCCCAAGAGAAACACATTTGACCTGTATTTATGCTAAGTCATCGAAAACAGTGGTGAGCCGTACAGGATTCGAACCTGTGACCCACTGATTAAAAGTTATTCGTAGTCCTAAATAAAACAATACTTTATATTGAGAATTATAACATGACTTTATAACTTAGATCATGGTTATTACTCTTGGGTGCAGTGATTTTATTCTATTCGATAACTCGAATTGCGAAATCTGATTTTCCAACTTGCTCAACCATCGCAAATAACACCGCTGCATTTTCCGGATGTAGCCTGACACACCCAGAGGACGCTGGCGTTCCTAGTCTACCAATCTGATCAGTTCCATGAATTGCGAAGTTACCATTGTAGAAGATTGAGTATGGCATTGGAGCATTATTGTAGATCGACGATTTATGATGCTTTGAAAGCCATTGTGCATTCCATGTTCCTGTAGGAGTGACTTTACCTTTTCGTGCTGTGCTTACTTCCCATGAGTGCTTTTTAAGACCATTTTGAAAGAGGTGAAGTTTTTGATCTGACTTATCAACGATTGCAATGATAGCTTCATCCAAGTCATAGATCTCGGCAACTAAGCCTCCCGGATCAAGTTTCGTGAACGCTATAGTATCAGATTTCTGCTGTGGAGGT
>CBFHNF010000009.1:99072-99822 GCA_965657135.1 uncultured Paracoccaceae bacterium | reverse complement strand
GCAATAAGGCGTTCTCGTATTTGCTCAATCTGCTTATCAATATCTGGCTTTGCCATTTACTACTCCCACCCAACGTAAACGGCGCACACAAAAAAGTGTTTAAGCTTTCACAATGATTAGCTCACGATTTCCCAACTTCCATCTGGTTGTCTGCAAGCGGTCCCATAACCCGTTTGCTTCTGTCCGCCAATAATGATCTCTTGATTATACTCACGGCAGTATCGGCCACTCATGGTGTAAGTACGGGTGGGAGTGAAGCTACCAGAATTGCCACTGTCTGGGTTGACCCAGTCTGTAGAAACATCTGAACGGTTATATTCGAGGGCTTCCTTATATGCAGATTGAGCTATCTGACGATCCAAATCATCAAGCTGTGAGCCAATGCTTTGGCCCATAACGCCTCCAATAAAGGCGCCAAGTACTGTGGCTAAGCCTTCATTCTTACTACTCTCGGCCATATCATTTGCTATGGCGCCACCCACAATCATCCCAGTAATAGTACCGATCTGTTCTTTCGGACCAGGATCACTTGGAGAAGCAGAATTTGTGGATACGTTACAAGCGCTTAACAGAAGCGCAGATATGCAAATCACAAGATGTTTCATTTTGTCTCCAATTAAACGCTATCCAATGTTTATAGCGATTAGTTTCACCAATCAATAAAACCAAATTTATATATAGTCCGAACAGAAATGAATCGTTATTTTGAAATAGACACCTTTATAACACTTTATAACTGTCGCTATAAAG
>CBFHNF010000009.1:0-99056 GCA_965657135.1 uncultured Paracoccaceae bacterium | reverse complement strand
ATCATTATAAATAATTGTTTTTATTTGATTTAGTGGTGAGCCGTACAGGATTCGAACCTGTGACCCACTGATTAAAAGTCAGTTGCTCTACCAACTGAGCTAACGGCCCACTGGCGCGCTGAATATGAAGAAGTAGGCGCTGGGTCAACCCCGAAAGTGAAGAAATTGTCGTTATCTCTGGATTCAGATCGAATTGGTTCGTATATGCGTGCACATGTCAAATGAATCCAAAACCACATTACCATTTATGAAGATGCACGGACTCGGCAATGATTTTGTTATCATTGACGCGCGCAGCTCAAGAATCGAATTGAACACTGCATTGATTAGGGCAATTGCAGATCGACATCGAGGCGTTGGTTTTGATCAACTGGCTGTAATTTTGCCAAGCAATGTTGATGCGCATTTGGATTTCTACAATTTTGATGGATCGAAGTCGGCAGCGTGTGGCAATGCGACTCGCTGCATTGCACGATTCTTGATGGATGAAATAGGAAAGCCTGATCTAACTTTGAAAACGGACAGGGGAATTTTGCATGCGCTTGATCTAGGAGACAACATTACTTCGATCAACATGGGACAGCCAATTTTGGATTGGCGTGAAATTCCGTTGGCATACGAATGTGATACACTGTCACTTCCTATTGAAGGAGACCCAGTTGCGACCGGAATGGGTAATCCGCATTGCACGTTCTTTGTGGATGACGCGGAAGACGTTGATCTGAGTTTGCGTGGGGCTGAAATCGAACACCACCCACTATTTCCAGAACGCACAAACGTTCAATTCGCGTCAATAATTGGTGAAAACCATATCAGAATGCGGGTCTGGGAACGTGGCGTTGGAGTTACATTGGCTTCGGGTTCTTCTTCATGTGCCACAGCGGTTGCAGCAGCGCGACGTGGATTGGTCACAAATACAGTATTAATCGACCTGGATGGTGGTCAAATAAAGATCGATTGGTGCGATGATGGGGTTTGGATGGCAGGACCCACTGCCTACGTATTTGATGGTATCTTTACAACAGATTTCTTAACGGGTGTAACATGACGAATGCACCCGTTTTTACGACCCTCGGCTGTCGATTGAACGCCTACGAAACTGAGGCGATGAAAGATCTTGCGCATAAGGCGGGAGTTGAAAATGTTTTTGTTATCAATACCTGTGCTGTAACTGCCGAAGCCGTTCGCAAGTCTAAGCAAGAAATAAGAAAGCATAAACGTCAGTTCCCTGAAAAACAAATCATTGTGACCGGATGCGCAGCACAAATTGACCCTGAAAACTTTTCTGAAATGGAGGAAGTCAGTGCCGTTATTGGCAATTCGGAAAAATTATCCCAAGCCACATGGCACAATTTATCAAGCGGTTTTATCGGTGAAACCGAACGCGTTCAGGTTGACGATATTATGTCTGTGACCGAAACCGCCGAACACTTAATCGACGGTTTTGGGACGCGCAGTCGTGCGTACGTTCAAGTTCAAAACGGTTGCGATCATCGTTGTACATTTTGCATCATTCCATTTGGTCGGGGTAATTCCCGATCAGTGCCTGCCGGTGTGGTGGTCGATCAAATCAAGAGATTGGTAGATAAAGGTTATAATGAAGTTGTTCTAACTGGTGTCGATTTGACCAGTTGGGGCGCTGATTTACCCGCAAGCCCAAAGTTGGGCGATCTGGTTATGCGGATCCTAAAACTAGTTCCAGATTTGAATAGATTGCGCATCAGTTCGATAGATTCAATCGAGGTTGACGAGAATTTAATGCAGGCCATCGCCACCGAAAGGCGGTTGATGCCTCATCTGCATCTTAGCTTGCAACATGGTGATGATTTAATCCTAAAGCGCATGAAGCGCCGACATCTAAGAGACGATGCAATCAAATTCTGCGAAGATGCCCGGAAATTACGGCCTGAGATTATTTTTGGTGCAGACATCATCGCAGGGTTTCCAACAGAAACGGACGCACACTTCGAAAATTCCATAAAATTGGTGGATGAATGCGATTTGACATGGTTGCATGTCTTTCCATATTCTGCGCGCGAGGGGACGCCCGCTGCCCGAATGCCTGCGGTAGATGGCAAATTGATCAAAACCCGTGCGGCTATCCTGCGCGAAAAGGGAAATACAAAGGTCAAAGAGCATCTAATAAATCAGGTCGGGAAAGAGCACGCAGTCCTAATGGAAAACGAAAATTTGGGCCGGTCCGAACAGTTCACAGAAATTCTATTTGAAACTCCGCAAATTGATGGTCAAATTATCACTGCCCGAGTTACGGGAGTATCTGACGACAAGCTAATTGCAGAGCCAGCATCGCCATGACACATCCAATTTTGTACAGTTTTCGTAGATGTCCCTATGCAATGCGCGCGCGCTTAGCAATTGCAAGTAGCGGTATTCGAGTTGAACTGCGTGAAATTATACTTCGGGATAAGGCACCAGAGTTTTTGGAAATCTCTCCTACAGCCACAGTGCCATGTCTCAAAATAAATAACCGCGTTATCGATGAAAGCTTGCATATCATGGCGTGGGCGTTGGGCAAGAATGATCCAGAAAATTTGATGCAGATGCCTACCGAAGGATATTCATTGATGTCAGAATGTGATGGGGCGTTTAAGCAAGCGCTTGATCGTTATAAATATCCAAATCGACATCCAGAAATCGACCCGATTGAAAACCGTAAGATTGCATCCCAGTTTATCTGTCGGCTTGAAGATCGCTTGAATGGGAATCTGTATGATCATCTTCCGAAACTTGCTGATATGGCAATTTTGCCTTTTGTTCGCCAATTTGCACATGTTGATCTAGACTGGTTCACGGCCCAGCCTTGGGACAAAACAAAATTTTGGCTCCAACAGTTTAAAGAGTCCGAGCGTTTTTCCTTGATAATGGGAAAATACGAAAAATGGGAAAACGGTAACGCACCCATCTATTTCCCAACAGAACTTTAAGGAACCAAAATGCATCCGAACCAAAGTTTTAGGAATACTTCCGATGAATATAGCTGGACGCTAATAGTGGAAAAAATTTGGTTCGCTTGTTCAATCAAGCGAGAATTATCCTCGTATTTCTCACGTACCCTTTTTGTTATCGCACTGTAGGTCTTTTGCTGAATTACACCTTGTCCGGTCGAATCCAATGGCGTGTGTCGAGGTGGACGAACATATTTCAACCACGCTGATAGTAAATGGGCCTGATGGCTATATTTCACCGGATTGGTATGGATTACAGGATCAGGTGCCCACATGGAATTATGTTGCAGTGCACTTAACGGGCACACTGGTTAGGTTGGATCAGGCCGAATTAGAGCCTATTTTAGCGCGTCTATCCGAACAATTTGAGCGCGAACTCGAACCAAAACCGATTTGGACAATGGATAAAATGTCCGATGATGCAAAGAAAAAGATGATGCGTCAGATTGTGCCATTCAGGTTTAATATCGAAAAGTTGCACAGCACATGGAAGTTAGGACAAAATAAACCTAATAAGGCGCGGCTTAGTGCCGCCTCGGCGCTGGAATATAGCGCTCCGGCGCTTGCAAAACTAATGAAAGACGTTCCGCAATAATACTTTCAATCCCCGTTTTTTGGTCTAACATCGTGAAAAACCGTGGAGAACTTTATGAAGCTTATTTATTCACCAGCCTCACCTTTTGTGCGCAAAGTTGCGGTTTTTGCAGAGTTGGGCAATTTGACGGATCAAATTACATTTTCGTCTGTTGCAACCACCGCATTGAATGTGGCGGATGATGCGCGCTCGGCAAATCCACTTGGTAAAATACCAGCATTAATTTTGGCTGATGGCTCAACCCTTTTTGATAGTCGCGTGATTTGCCGATATCTGGATGATGTGGCGGATTTGGGAATGTATCCTGCAAGCAATATTTGGAAGGTAACGACATTAGAAGCCCTTGGCGATGGTATCATGGAATCTGGGGTTTCTATTTCGTACGAAAAAAGACTGCGTCCTGAAAATGAACAATCTCCGAATTGGATCGAAGCGCAATGGTCCAAGGTTGAACACGCCATTGCTTCCCTTGAAACTGGTACCTATTCTGAAATGGGCGGACCATTAAACGCGGGTCAAATCTCTGTTGCTTGCGCGTTAGATTACATTGATTTTCGTCATGGTGATCGCAATTGGCAATCCCGTCATCCCAAAATGGCGAATTGGCAAAGAAAAATGCAATCCTTAGATGCGTTTAAGTCCACAAAACCAGAAGGATAAGAATGGACAGATCATTTTCGGACTGGGTTGGAAATTCAGAGGAGCGTCATGATACGATTGGGGCGTTTCCTGCAAATGCACTTTCTGCGACGTTAAATCTTACCGAAACGTTCCATGTCGGTTCGTCTTTGCCTCCCCTTTGGCACTGGCTCTATTTTTTGCCGATATTTCGGCTAAACCAAACAAACTATGATGGCCACGCAGCGCTGGGTGGGTTCTTGCCGCCAATAACATTGCCGCGTAGAATGTGGGCTGGGAGCCGCGTTACCTTTCCACGCTCTTTGATTGTTGGGAAAGATGCCCACAAAGTTTCAACTATTAAATCTATTCAAGAAAAATCAGGGAAATCTGGTGAATTGATCTTTGTAACTGTAGCGCATCAGGTTTTTCAAGATTGCCAACTCTGCATCGAGGAAGAACATGACATCGTCTATCGAAACGCACCAACCGGGGCTAACGTTCAATCTGCCTTGGTAAAATCTATCGAAACACCTGAGTTTTCTGTTCAGGTACACCCTGATCCTGTTCTACTGTTTCGGTATTCGGCGCTGACATTTAACGGTCACCGTATTCATTATGATCATCCATTTTGTGTCAACACCGAGGGCTATGATGGGTTGGTTGTACATGGCCCCCTATTGGCAACCATGATGTTGGAACTTGTTCGAAATGAATTTCCTGTGAAAAAAATTGTGAATTTCCAGTTTCGCGCCATTGCACCCATTTTTGATACAACTGACTTTGAAGTGTGTGGGCGAAAGTTGTCAGGATCAGAAATCGAAATCTGGGTGCGTCGCGATGATGATGTCTTGGCCATGATGGGCTCTGCCAAAATTATCGAAGATTAAGTGTATTTGAAACATATGATCACTTAAAAGCCCTATTGATGTGTGCATTTCAGGTCACGCGATATGAATGATCGCAAAAATGTGCATTTTTGTCACCGCTACAAACGAAATCGGATGAAATCGGGTAGGTTGGCGAAAAGCTTAATAAATCGTGAAAATGGCCAAGGAAAATCATGCCGAAAGGTATGTTTCTTCATCCCTTTTACAACCTGGATGGCAGCAACCGATGGCGTCAACAATTGCGGCATTTTAAAATCATTTTTATCCGTAAGTCGTGTTTTAATGAAGCCTGGATTTATTAATTGAACGTCTACGCCCGTCCCTTTCAAATCATGATTCATTGTTTCTGCCAGGCTGGCCACCGCAGCCTTGCTCGCGCCATAACCAATCGCTCTAGGCAGCCCCCCATAAGCAGAAAGTGAACCGATTAAAACAATTTGGCCAGATCCGGCCAGCAGCATGTTTGGTAAAACGTGACCAATTGCACGAATGCTGCCATTTAAGTTTACATCGATCATGCGCAATGCTTTTTCACTATCCCACTCCGTCGTCGGCATAGGATCGTATGCACCTGCGTTGTAGATCATGCAATCTAACTGAACGATCTGATCGTGGGCGGCTTTAATGCTTTGTGGGTCAGTCACATCCAAAGGCAGGGCAACTGCATTCTTAAGTGTACGACACAACTCCAGCAACGCCGCAGTATTCCGCGCGCTTAGGAATAATTGCGCACCTTCGGCATCTAGCAACTTGGCTACCTCTTTGCCAAGTCCCTCACTTGCACCAATCAACCAAATAGTTTTGCCCGCATAGTTACGCATCACGTTTGGAAACCAATGTTGTGGGGGGACATTGGCGACCCATAAATGGCGCCTTTTTGAACCAAAGCTTTATCGCTTGCCAGTGAATTAGAGCTAGAACGCGCAAGGCACCAAATGGTCGCCGGATGGCGGCGTAGGCTAACTTTGGATCACTTGCGAGTTGAATTCTACCGTCCAAAGTGGCCAACACGCCTTCTGAACCGTTGCGATAATCGATGCGAACAGAAAATTTTTCCGCAGTTATGTCCAAATTGAACCTGTATTCACCCGCGACTTGTTGAAATGGCGACACGTGCATCAGTTTTGTCGCCTTTAGACTGTCAGTGCGTTTGATCGGGCTGAGATCCTGCTTTGCGCAAAAATAACAATGGCGCTGTCCAAAGGTACTGTTCACTTCAGCAATCATTGCAACGGGTGCATCATCAATCGTTGCGATCCAAAAACTTACTGGATTAAACTCGAACCATAAAAAACGAGGAGCTGTGATTAAGAACTTTTTGCATTTCTCAGCTTCTAAACCATGATTGGACAAAACCTGATTAAACCACTTCAATCCGACACCTGACTTTGGCATCCCACCGTGATCTGTCGTGTGCAAAGACCAAAGGTTGAATTTGTCGAATGAAAAAAGCCTCAATTGGGGCTTTGCATTAAAGTCATGTAACAAATAATCGACACTATATCGAAATGCATTTTTTATCGCGCCATGTCGCGCGTGGTAGGTATGACCGGTGATGATTTTCAACATATTGCCCTTTGTACGTCATTATATACGAAATGGATCAAGTTATGGGGTGGTTTCAATGATTATTATTGTCTATTTGTGAAAAACATTGATCTGCCTCAGTGGTATGTCCGTACAAAAGTGTAAACCAAACGAGGCACACATGTTTGATAGTCCAAATATATCTCGCAAGAAAATTGCGGTAATCGGCGCGGGAATTTCAGGTTTATCAAGTGCCTATTATTTGTCCAAGCACCACGATGTCACACTGTTTGAGGCAGAAAACCGATTAGGGGGCCATGCCCGTACCAAAGTCGCAGGAATAAACGGTGATCAACCAGTTGATACAGGGTTTATCGTCTTTAATTTTGCAACTTACCCCTATTTAACGCGTCTGTTTAACGAATTGGATGTTCCAATCAAGAAAAGCAACATGAGCTTTGCCGCGACAATTGATAATGGTCGCTTGGAATATGCTTTGAATGGTCTGGGATCGCTGATTGCACAAAAGCGTAATTTGCTTCGTCCGCAATTTTATAAAATGGTACGAGATATTTATCGCTTTGGTGCGCGCGCAGAAGATGTCGCAAGTGATGATAAATCGATTGGTGAATTCATTGACGAATTGCGCTTGGGCAGATGGTTTAAAGAGTATTACATGCTCCCTATGTGCGGGGCCATTTGGTCCACCCCCCTGGGCGATATCGATAAATTTCCCTCGAAATCACTCGTTCAGTTTTTCCGAAATCACGGTCTGTTAGCGGGTGGTCAAACACATGAATGGTGGACAGTTGATGGTGGCAGTCGGGAATATGTTAAACGCATCGAAGCCGCATTGAAGAAAAACGGTGCATCAATCCACACGAATATGCCCGTCTTGGGTGTCACGCGGGGACCATTGGAGAACGCAATCCACGTTCAAGGACATAGCTTTGACGGGTTTGATGAAATAATTTTTGCAACGCATTCAGATCAAGCACTTAGAATTTTGGGGACGGAAGCAACCCCCGACGAACAACACGCGCTTGGGTCAGTTCAGTACCAAGAAAATCGTGCAGTTTTGCACCGCGACATAAGACAAATGCCTCAGCGCCGTGCATGTTGGTCAAGCTGGGTTTACCGCGCACAACAGGATAGCATAGGTGTTACCTATTGGATGAACCTATTACAAGGCATTCCAGAAAGTGATCCACTGTTCGTTACTCTGAATCCTGCAGATGACATTCCTGACGAACTCATTTATGACGATGTCCAGTTTGCGCACCCTTTGTTTGACGGAGCGGCCATTCGCGCGCAAACTATGATCCAGACAATGCAGGGCGCAAATCACACTTGGTTTGCAGGTGCATACAATCGCCATGGGTTCCACGAAGATGGAATTGCCAGTGCTATGAGAGTGATCCGCGCACTTAATGCGCCAGAACTATTGAAAGGCGATCGCTATGAAATTTACGGACAACGCGCTGAAATCTCAATTCCTGTCGGCGTGTGAGGGTGTCAACTCTGGTGTTTTGGTTATCGAAACGCCCGAAGGTGAAACCCACCGCTTTGGTTCATCAGGTGAAGAGGCCGTATTAAAAATCCACGATTGGGCCGTTGTCAGCGCGCTTGCCGCGCGTGGACAGATTGGTTTGGGCGAAACTTATGTGCAGGGATTGTGGGATACTCCATCAATTGAGAGCATCATACGCATTGGATTAGCCAATAGAGATAGCTTTTCAAGTTTTGACGATGCCTCTTGGTTGAACTCTTTGAAATATCAAATAATTGATCGCGTCGTTCGTGCAAATTCTCGTTCCGGATCACGGAAAAATATCTTTGCGCACTACGACGTCGGAAATGAATTTTACCAACTTTGGTTGGACGAGACCATGACATATTCATCTGGCATTTATGATACGCCAGGTGATGATTTGGTTGCGGCACAGCATCGCAAAAATGATCGAACTCTTTCGCGGTTGACCGACAACGAAAACATCCTGGAAATTGGGTGTGGCTGGGGTGGTTTCGCTGAACGCGCTGCGGATAAGGGGCGTCATGTAACTGGCATCACTGTATCTAAGGCGCAACGCAGTTATGCAGATGCACGTTTGGACGGCCGCGCTGATATTCAACTTTGCGATTATCGTGATGTTAAAGGTAAATTCGACAATATTGTTTCAATTGAAATGATCGAGGCAGTTGGTCAGCGATACTGGCCAAGTTATTTTGGAGCAATAAAACAAAATCTTGCCGAAGGTGGTCGCGCGCTGGTTCAGGCAATCACCGTACCCGACGAATTCTTTGACTATTATGCCAAGGGATCAGATTACATTCGCCAGCATGTTTTTCCCGGTGGCATGTTGTTGTCGAATAAACACATCGAAGAGCAGGCAAAAAACGTTGGCCTCACTGTCAAAGATAACTTTGAATTTGGTCAATCTTATGCGCTCACCTGTCGGACTTGGTCAGAACGATTGATGGCGAAAACAGATAAGATAAAAAACTTGGGCTATGATGATCCGTTTTTGCGTCACTGGCAATTTTACTTAGATATTTGCGCAGCAGCATTTTCCGTTGGTCATACACAGGTTGTACAAGTAGAGCTTGCGCATTCAGATAACGCTTGAACGAAGCTGTTTGCGCGCTACCTATTTCGAAGACGACTTTGTAGCCACAGTCAAATTGGAGTATCGTAACGATGAAATTGTTTACGATTTTATTGGTGTTTTTGCTTGCTGCGATCGGTGTAAAATCCCGATTTTTTAGCTTTCACGCTCAATCACCCAAGGATTATTCACAGACAGGCCCCCTGTTCGTGTTAGATGAACACTTAAATGGCCCGATCCTTTCCGAAGGTGTGATATACGGCCCAGATGGCAAAGTTGGTGTAACGTTTGTCGCCAACATGCTGGGAACATGGGACGGCGCGACCGGTACGCTGGCTGAAAGCTTCAGCTATTCGAACGGCAAAACCCAAGAGCGAAAGTGGTTCTTGCAAAAAGGCACAGGAAACACGTTTACTGCCACCGCAGACGATATTATCGGCACGGCGACAGGGGTTGTATCTGGGTCATCTATTCAACTGAAGTACAAAATAGTGCTGCCTGAGGATTCTGGTGGCCATACTCTGGATGTTACAGATTGGCTTTACTTGGCCGAAAACGGAGCAATTCTTAATCGATCTGAAATGCGGAAGTTTGGGGTTAAAGTTGCAGAATTAATTGCAACAATGCGGCCAGATCCTTCCGGCGCTGCCCTCCTATCTCCGATCATGAACGGTGTCGCAGAAAATAATCCAGCACCCTTAAATTAAGTGGGTTTGATCTCCTAAGTGAATGCAGATATCGTGGCGTAAAGGACAAGGTCACGAGGTTGGGGCATGGAATACATCAAACTTGCTTGCTTGAAATGTGGCCAGGGAAATCGTGTTCCCAACGATAAATTGTATCAGGGACCAAAATGTGCGCATTGTAGCGTGGGCTTAATGTCATCAAAAGTCACTGAGCTTTCTCCAAAAATATTTGAAAAAGCAAAGAGCCTTGATGATGCATTGTTGATCGTCGATTTTTGGGCGCCTTGGTGTGGTCCGTGCAAAACAATGGCGCCAGCATTTGAAATGGCCGCGTCAAAATTATCGGGAAAAGCCCGATTGGCCAAATTGAATACTGAACAATATCAGGCTGTTGCGAACAAATTAGGGATCCGCGGTATTCCAACCCTGATTGGATATCGCGATGGCAAAGAAGTGTTTCGCAAATCTGGCGCAATGCCAGCACAACAAATCGAAAATTTGGTAAGAACCCATCTGAAATAAATCTTAGCAAACCTTGGCAAGGCAATAGAACGCATTGACCCCTTCTTTGGTCATGTAGGGTTCTAGGTGCAACTTCTTTATAGTCCACATACCGGCTTTTTCGATATTTTTGATTTCTTGATCAAAACCCAAACTTTGATAAACACCTTCGTTGACAGTGAAACAGATATAACCACCTGGCTTTGTTATCCGAACAAATTCCAAAAGGGCATGGCACTTAACATGCCCATGTGTGAACAAGCCAGCGCTGATGACCGCATCGTACCGATTATCGGGCAATGGCAACGGCTCGTTTAAACTCAACTGATATAAGTGCGAATACCCACGCGCCGCTGCATGTTGCAGCATTTCATTTGATATATCGATGCCTTCGAAAGATTTAAAACCTAGTTTAGAAAGTTCGTGCCCAACCAGCCCCGTACCGCATCCAGCGTCCAAAATACTTGAATCGGTTCCAATGACTTGGGAAAGGATTTCCACTGTTTTAGGCTGGGATACAGTTCCCAGAGTATGATCGTTATCACGATCATAATGTGTTGCCCAATTGTCGTACACACTGCGTAGCGCCTGATCATTATCCGGATCATTGACGTCCAATCGGTGATAGTGATGAAGTCCTTTTGCCATCAGTTCAGATCTTTACATCCACTCTCATAAAATGCGGCTTTTGCATTTTCTTGATATTTTACGTTATTCAAAATGAACCTCCCATCCTCTTCTTGTAGGACTTCCCGCTCAACTACACCTCTAACTTGTTCAAATAACATTCCGATAATAAAATCTTCGCTTGGACCCGAATTTAAATAATATCCCCAGTTTGCAGGTGCATTCTGATTCCAATTTTCCTTGTTGGCGCCTTTATACAGCTCAATGTCTTTCATCATGCCGCGCGCTTCTTTGATGCCTGACCATACGTGATTTTCGTACTGATCTAGGAGTGGCGCGCTATCCATATCTGCCATGTATGATATGACATGATGACAATAAAAATGCTGATAGGCTGCTTTAGCGCGAAGACCGGCCTCTTGTGCAATCACAGATGTGCAAACTAAAGACGCTGCCAGTGATAATCTGAAAATCACAAAATGCCCCTTTATTCAATTTTACCAGATCGAAAAGTCTTGATCTCGGCTCTAATCTTCTTTGATTTCAGTCTACGTTCAATCGCACCTTTAGTCGGTTTGGTTGGACGTCGTCGCTTTGGAATAACGAGCGATTTCTTAATTAGTTCCTTTAATCTCTCTTGTGCGATTTCTCTATTGCGCAGTTGGCTGCGTGTTTCATCGCATTGAATGATGATCGCACCATCAACGGTCCATTTCGTCCCTGCAATCTTTTTTAATCGTGATTTTATAGGGTCGCTCAAATTGGGAGAGCGTTCGGCTTCGAACCGTAGTGTAACTTTGGTGGATACTTTGTTTACGTTTTGCCCACCCGGTCCAGACGCGCGAGCGAACTGTTCCGTTATTTCCCAATCTTGGATCGTTATTTTTTCGTTGATGACTATCATATCGCTAACTGAGAAGGGCCGTCCATTGCGGACGACCCTCGAGAATTTCGGAGGTGGGCCGGTTAGGCTTCACCAATTCGTTTGGTCCTTGACCAAGGGCTGCCTTAGTTAAGGACCTCCCAAACTGTTCCGACACCTCTCTCCAATACCTCTCTTGACACTGGACCACCTCCTTTCAATGTATTTCACTACTAGTGATGGTGCCACAATTTTAAAAAATGTCAAAATGTTTTAATCAGCAGCATATATAGCGTTAGCATGAATCCGCTTGACCAATATTTTAAACGGTATCAATGCGATCAGTGCCAGCAACAATTTCACACCCCAATCCGCGATCGCCAAGGATACCCATAATGGTGCGTCACCTCCCAACAACAACAACGGCACACTCTCCCATGCCCAGCTGATTTCTGCATTTTGCGCTTCATTAAAAAATGGAACAGATGCAGAAAAAGCGATTGTGAAAAATATGGCCGTATCAATTGCGGACCCAACCACGGTTGAAATAAGCGGCGCATGCCACCATGCACCACTGCGCATACGATCAAAAATTGCAACGTCAACGAGTTGAGCCGTCAGAAATGCGATTCCAGATCCAACAGCAACGCGGAATGCCACAGCGGCGTAAGGGCCGTATTCACTGTCAAAAATAATTTGACTGCCAATCAAAGAGCAGAAGACACCTGTCAAAAATCCAGCGAACACTACACGACGTGCTGCAGCAGGACCATAAACACGATTCATCAGATCGGTCACAAGAAAAGCCAATGGATAGGTGAATGCTCCCCATGTCAGCAGGCCATCAAGTAGCAAAAATTGAACGAGGACATTTGAGGCGACCACAATAGCGGCCATGGCGATTACGCCAGGAAGAAGTTTTGTCATATCTTATCCGTTTTTATCGAAGGTGTTCGGAGACTCGGTTTCCCATTGGAAACGGTCTGCGTTTAACGATCACCGAAACAAAACACAACCCTCACTAGTCAGATTGTATGACGCCAACGCACTGCTGAGGGAGGCGCGCAAGTGTAAGGAGTGGTTTGGGTACGGGTTTTGGAGGATTAGGATTAGGGGGCGGCGGGTTCAAAATATCACGCACCCAACGTTGCGCGTCCTGACAGCCGTCCCCTGGTGGAGGGGGCGCCTGGTTTTTACAATGCGGGGCACCGGGTGGACAGGTCAAGCGCACGTGAAAATGATAATGATGGCCCCACCATGGCCGCACCTTATTTAACCAAGAACGATCCCCAGTTTCGTCTTTACACATTTGCACCTTGGCACCTGGAAATATAAAAATCCGTGCTGTCCGTGGATCTGATGCCGCTGCTTTGATGATGTTATGGTGCTGCTTCGTCCATTTCTTATTTATATATGCGCCATTGGCGCGTCGTAGCGAAATCGAAGAAACTTCTTCGCGCTGGCGTTGGCTCAGATTTAAATTATCAGCTGGCAGCATCCAAATATCAATGTCCAAACCAATTTGGTGGCTTGCGTGACCGCTCAGCATTGGACCACCCCTGGGTTGAGAAATATCACCAATATACAATCCGTTCCAACCTGGCTGTTTTGCGGCCTGAACGGAAAGGTCCTGAATAAAATCGATGGCCACCGGATGCCCCCAATTACGGTTGCGCGATAGTCGCATCGCTTGCCATGTGGGTCCAGTTTCGGCCAATTGTTCTGCGCCAGCGATGCATCCTTTTGCATAGCTTCCAATGGGTGCCGGTCGCTGTGCCGACCTACTTTCGGCTGCGCCAAATATATACTTAGCTTCTTTGGTGCTAAGCCGTGCAACTAATTCAGGATCATAACCTGTGCATGATGATACTAAGAGTATGCTAAGCGGAATTAGAAATCGGAAAAACATAACGCGCCCCTTTGTATTAACTTAACAAGGTGCGGACGAATGGCCAAACTTTTGTAATACGGATGCAAAATTTCGCCTATCTGGCATCACCCTTCGGGTTAACGCTAATTAAGAAGAAGAGCCCTAAAAAGAACAGAATGATGATCGGTGACACCCCTAGGCGCGCACTATCAGTGATGGTTGTAGCAACGACAATAAGCAGTGGTGCCAAAAATGCAGTTGCACGTCCCGATAGGCCATAAAGTCCGAATTCAATTGTTTCTTTACCGGGCATCGCGTGACGTACCATCAAGCTTCGACTAGCAGATTGTAACATTCCGCCCATTCCGCCAATCAAACATCCGCACAACATGAACAGATTATCAGCAAGGTTCGAACCAGGGGCGAGTTCCATTCCAAAGAAATGTGTTTTGCTCATTCCAATGATCAAAATACAAACTCCGATCAAAACAAAAATCGTTAAGTAGACAACAGGCTTTGGTCCGATACGATTATCCAATTTACCCCCAAACCAACTTAATAAACCCGCTGAAATGGCAGCGACAATGCCAAACGTTCCAATTTGAACGATTGTCCAGTCTAAGACCAGCCCTGCATAAATCCCACCAAATGTATAAAGACCGTTCAAGGCATCACGATAAAACATCGAAGAAATCAGGAAATTGAACTGGCTTGGCCGTTTTAACACCCCTTTCATAGCATTCCAAAGGGTATTCAGCGCACGGCTTAAACTTGGTCTTTGATTTTGCAAATGCCCGTCACGCACCCACAAGAAATAAGGAATCGCAAAAACAAAACACCAAATCGCAGCAAATGGGCCTGCAAAACGCGTTCCCTCTTTTTCGGCAGGGTCGAACCCAAAAATAGGATCAATGTTTAGCAAAAGCGTTTTGCCGTTCTCTTGACCCACAAACAGTACCATTACAACGATCAGCGAAACGACGCCACCAATGTAGCCAAAAGCAAACCCAGACCCTGAAATGCCACCAACACTGTCATCATCGCTCAAACCTGGTAATTGCGCGCTGGCAAAAATAAAGGCGAGTTCTGCCCCAATGTAACAAATAATGAAGCACATTAGCATCGTAATCAGATTTGAACCAGCGGGGTCTAGGTTCCATGTTGCAGAGGCACCTAGAATTGCAGCAGTTGTAAAAAAGAAAATCCATGGCATCCGCCGTCCCGCTGAGTCTGCAATTGCGCCTAAAATGGGTGCGGAAAACGCAATAAACAAACCCGCGATGGTAATCCCCGTTGACCATAGGGACTGAGCACGTGCATCAGCAGACTGTTCTGATAAACCGCCTGCGGCATAATATTCGGTGGCGACTTGTGCAAAGAATGGTGCAAAAATAAATGTAAGCAGTAATGTAAAAAATGGCTGACATGCCCAATCGAACCAATACCAACCCCAGATTGCTTTGCGTTGTGACATGTGATCCCCACTTTGTTTTTCTCAGAAAGCTTAAGTATTTCAAATGGGTCAAGTATTATGTGACCCCGACTAGGTTTTTTGCGTTATCGAGTCAATCTTGCATCGGAGGCCAAGGCCGCATGTCTTCTGAGGTGATCCAAGTTACGACCCATTCTGGCATCTCCGGACGCGACGCCGTTTCGCCCAATGCGGACCATATCCGATCTGGTGACACAATTCCGTTATGCCCAACGAATGCACCGCGATATACTATGTGCCCAGCACATTCACCGTTTGATTTCCACATGGATTGTTCAAGATAGATAAAGCGATCATCCCAGCATAAAGCGCGCGAACGCATTTCGATGCGCTCGAACATTCGAATACGGCGACGGTATCGAACGCAGGCCCCGGCCATTGTCATGCCCCATTCGCGTTCTTTTAAAACGTTTATCAACCCAGAGCGTTTTGCCAGCGGAATGCGACCCAAGTCATAAAGTGTCAGTGTGCGCCCATTATTCAATTCATTCCAAGGGTCCAAATCCCAAGGCAAGCACAAATGATGCGAAATATGAATATCGCCAAACCCCAATTGCGGCGCCCTTCGGAATTTAAAGAGTTCTTTGGCGAGTCTTAGAAATGGATACATAACGTTTTCCTCTCGCGCGTGTTTTACGCAAAATTAGAGTGAAACAATAGCGTTAAACTTGGATCATACAGTTACGTCAACTGCGGTTTGCTGGCCGACCTCAAAAACACGTTTGTACCGTTCAATTTCATCCGTTGGGCCCATTGCTTTCTTTGGGTTATCGGACAGCTTGACTGTAGGGTTTCCGTTTGCTGATACTGCTTTGCACACCAACGAAAACGCATCTAGACCCGCATCTGGCACCAATCCTCGGAAATCATTTGTGAGGTTTGTCCCCCACCCAAATGACACTTTTACCCTATCTGTGAAACTTCGGTATAGCGTATGTATTTCGTCGGTGTCGAGCCCATCCGAGAAAATGACTAATTTTTGCTTTGGATCTTCGCCGCGATCCTTCCACCACTGAATTGCGGTTTCTGCAGCAATTTCAGGTTCACCACTGTCAATACGAATGCCCGTCCAGCCAGCCAACCAATCAGGCGCATTCTTTAAAAACCCTTCGGTGCCATATGTGTCAGGCAAGATAATCCGTAGATTTCCATCATGTTCTTCCTGCCAATCCGACAAAACCTGATATGGGGCTTGTGCCAAATCCGCATCGGTTTCAGCCAGCGCTGAATAGACCATCGGCAATTCATGTGCGTTCGTTCCAATCGCTTCGATATCTCGGCGCATCGCGATTAAACAATTTGAGGTTCCAATGAATTTGCTTCCCAAACCTTCTTGCATGGCTTGCACAGCCCAATCTTGCCATAAAAATGAATGGCGACGACGGGTTCCGAAATCGGCAATGCGTAAATGTTCCAACTTTCGAAGGCGCTCAACTTTTTCCCACAATTTTGTCATGGCGCGTGCGTAAAGAACCTGAATTTCGAACCGACCCATATCCTTTAATACAGCGCGCCCACGCAGTTCCATCAGGACCGACAGCGCAGGGATTTCCCAAAGCATTACTTCCGGCCAGCTTCCTTCAAAGGTCAGCTCGTATTGACCGTCGCGCTTTTCCAAGTGGTAATCTGGAAGGCGTAGTGTTTCAAACCATTCCATAAAATCAGGTCGAAACATCTGACGTTTGCCATAAAATGTATTCCCTCGTAACCAAGTACTTTCGCCACGGCTCAGTGACAGGCTGCGAATATGATCCAGTTGTTCGCGTAATTCACCTTCATCAATTAATTCTGCCAGACGGATTTCTTCAGAGCGATTGATCAAACTGAATGTGACTTGGGTGTCGGGTTTATTTCTGTGAATGGATTGGCACATTAGCAATTTATAAAAATCCGTGTCTATCAATGATCGGACAACGGGATCAATGCGCCATTTATGACCCCAAACTCTTGTTGCGATGTCCACCATTACGAAACACCTATTCCCAACGCCTTCCAATCGCGAAGCGCCTGATTCAGCGAACCCTCCAAATCAATCGCGCGGCACAGATCAATTCGAATGTCGGTTGCATACCCAAGTTTGACGGCATCTTGTGCAGAAAAGTTAACGCAATAATCTGTCGCTAGGCCAACAAAGGTCACTTTGGAAACGGATTTTTCTTGTAAATATCCATGCAAACCCGTTGCAGTCGTATGGTCATTTTCAAAAAATGCTGAATAACTATCAACAAGAGGATTTTGGCCTTTGCGAATAATAAGGTCCGCTTGCGTTGTATTTAGATCCGCGTGAAAGGCGCTTCCATCTGTTCCTTGGATACAGTGATCAGGCCAAAGCACCTGTGAACCATAGGGCATTTCCATTGCGGTGAATGGGTCTTTACTTTGATTGGATGCAAATGAACTATGATTGGCAGGGTGCCAATCCTGTGTCAGCACAACAAGATCAAAGTCGGACATGACCGCATTTATGTTTGGAACGATACTATCACCATCACCCACAGCGAGCGATCCACCTGGGCAAAAATCGTTTTGCACATCAATAACCAACAGTACATGTTTCATTTTGAATTAACCCGCTAGATTTCAATGCGAATTTGAATGTAAACTAAAGTAAGTGCAAGTCGTTGATCGTAACTAGAAGTGATTCAATGAAATAATTAGTGGTAGAGTGTATGTCGGCCTCTGAACTTCCCAATATGATCGAGATTGATCGAGACCGTCGTGTGCGCGTCAGTCAACTTGCGGTCCAGGTGATTGTTATTGTTGCGACGTGTTGGTCCATAATGATGATCGCAATAGGTGATTGGGCTGGATTTGCAATCGCCGGATCGGTGGCAGGTGTTTACGGTCTTAGTCTTTTGTTATTTTTGTTCCGCTTTGACATAGTCGCGCGGGCCTTTTGGTTGCTAAACGCGGTTTTGACCACGGTTTTTGGCATTATCGTTTCAGAAGCAGGCACGCAGGTTGATTTGCTGTTCTTCCCAATCCTCGCTTTGCCATTTCTTGCGTTTTCTTGGAAAACTGAACGTATATATTTATACGCGTTTATGGGTTATACAGCCTTGGCATGGGCTTGTGTCATTTTCTTTTCATTAGCGTCTAGTTCGGAACGATTGTTTGGGATTCCAACGGTTCACAATACGCTTTCGCTTGAAGCGATAAACTATCTTTTGATGGGGACTGTTGCTGTTCTACTGGTCGCTGAGTTGGCCTATTTTTCAATCTTGTCTGGTCAAACAGAAGATGAATTATACCAGGCGCGTTTGCGCGCCGAGGAAGCCGCAAATGCGAAAGGTGATTTTCTTGCAAATATGAGCCATGAAATTAGAACGCCGATGAATGGCATGGTGGGTATGATCGAGGTCATGGAAACCCTGCGCCCAACACAAGAGCAACAACGTTTGCTGGGAATAATTCGTAATTCGGCGTTTGCACTATTGCGTATTATCGACGATATTTTGGATGCGAGTAAAATTGATGCAGGCAAATTAGAAATCAGCCTTTCTAAAACTGATATGCGTGCAACGATTGAAGGTGTCGCGCTGACCTTGCAGCATCTGGCAGATGATCTTGGGGTTAAGATCCAACTTTATATTGATCCGCAGGTTCCAGAATTTGGCATGATCGATGGTGGTCGATTGCGGCAGGTTATGTTGAATCTATTAAGTAATGCGGTAAAATACTCGGCGCACGATCTGACCCAACGCGATAGTCGTGTTCACTTCAGGGTTTCTATGCCCTCGAAAGGTCAGCTGAGAATTGACGTAAAAGACAATGGAATCGGGATGAGCCCCGAGGTACAAAAAAATCTGTTTGAACCATTCATGCAGGGTGCGCCTGTTGCGACAAGGCGTGTCGGGGGCACAGGATTAGGATTGGTCATTTCAATGCACTTGGTCAATCGGATGGATGGTCGGATCCAATTAATAAGTGAACAAGATGTTGGAACCGAGGTATCGGTTTTCTTGCCACTTGAACCATTGGCAGCTCCGAGCAACTTAGTGAACATTTCTGGGCTTTCGATTAATTGGATTGCCGATGAAGATGCAGACGAGCATGAAGATATCAAGCTGTATTTGAACGCCTGCAATGTGAGGGTTAACGTTCACAAAGTTGGATGCGAACTGAGCGAGGTCGATATTCGACCAACTGGTCATAACATTTTTGTTTTAAGCAGTGCGTCACCCGATCGGATCATTAAATGGCAGGAACACTTGCGTGAGAAATTTGATGCGCCCCGTTTTCTAATGATGACGTCAAACCGGTCAGAACGCTTGGGAACTTTGCAAGATGACGTGTCCCGTACGCAACTTTATCCAGCTCTTCCAACCGAATTGCATCGTGCATTTGGGTTATTATCCGGAAGGATAAAACCCCAAGCAGGGGTAGAGCCACCCGGAAACACTGAACAAATTCAACCAGATATGCGCACACGCGGCGAAAAGAAAATTCTGTTTGTTGAAGATAATGAAATCAATCGCATAGTGATGTTGAAGCAACTTGAAATCTTGGGCTTTAACGCCGACATCGCCCGCAACGGCCAAGAGGGACTGAAAATGTGGCGAGAGGGCGGATACGATGTGATCTTGTCTGATTGTCACATGCCAGTTTTGGATGGGTTTGAGATGTCACGAAAACTTCGTGATATCGAACAAGCTGAAATATTAAGTCGTACGCCCATTATAGCGATCACTGCGAATGCCCTTAAAGGGGATGCGGACAAATGTTTTGCATCGGGCATGGATGATTACATCGCAAAACCAGTGGAAATTAAAACTCTGGCAAATAAGCTTAGAATGTTTTTAGACACCTAATCTGTGGAAGTTGTGAGCGTTGAAATGCGCGGTGTTGTGCCAGTGTCTGCTCGGCTCTTGTTCCGCAAAACGGGTTTATTGTCTGATACTCTGACGCGACCTTCCCGAAATACGACATAAAGGCCGCTTGAAATGATAATGCAGGCACCAATCAATGTGAATTGATCAGGCAGCTCTGCAAAGAAAAAGTACCCATAGATAATGGCCCAAATCATTTGTGAATAATGCATCGGAGCAACGACGCTGGCTTCTCCATTTTTGTAGGCTAAAATTATACAGAGTGAAGCGATCGAGGCCAATATCGCCATCAGGGCGAGTGTTCCTAAATCGATCAACTCCATTGGGATATAGTGACTGGGCAGCAGGGCCCCCATTAAAATTAAATTTGCAAACATTGGATATATCATCAACACCGTGCTGCGCTCTTCGTTGCCGATTTTACGAACGATGAGAGATGAAAGCGCCGCGCCCACCGCTGCGGTCAATCCAGCCAAATGTCCCAAACCCAATTCAACATATCCAGGACGCAGTACGATAAGAACGCCGATCATACCAACAATGACGGCGCTGCCGCGATGAATCCCAACACGTTCGCCCAACATGGGAACCGATAAAACAGTGATCAAAAGCGGCATTCCAAATAGAAAGGCATAGGTTTGAGCTAGGGGCAAAACTGAGAATGCATAAAATGCCGAAGTCCCTGTCACAACCGTGGCAATAACCCGTAACAACGACCACCAAGGATGTTTTGGGAATAAATTATCTGCATTTCGTTCCCGCAAATGCATCAAAAAGACCATTGGAAAGCTAAAAAGAACCGAGAAAAATATGATTTGAAATGTTGAATACTGGCCGCCTAAATATTTCACGGCCACATCGTGCGCCGAAAATAATGCGAAACCAAGTAATGCGAAAAGGGCGCCTTTGGCGTTTGCAGACATAAATTAACCCGCAGTCATAATGCTAACATGTTAGCATGATCACACTGCGGGTCATTGGTGCAAGAGTTAAGTTAAAAAATTCTTACAGTGATGTCTCTAATGCGGCAATAATTGCATCGCCCATCTCAGATGTTGAGACTGGTTTTACGCCCTCTTCTCCTAATAGGTCGGCAGTGCGCAATCCGTCGGCTAATACTTTCTCTACTGCTTGCTCTAGTCTATCTGCTTCGCCGCCTTGATCAAAGCTGTAGCGCAGCGCCATTGCAAAACTTAGGACACAGGCGATTGGGTTTGCTTTGCCTTGCCCTGCGATATCTGGAGCAGAACCATGCACTGGTTCGTAAAGTGCCTTGGGGCGTCCATTTGCCATGGGGGCTCCCAATGATGCAGAGGGCAACATTCCCAATGATCCAGTTAGCATCGCTGCCGCATCTGAAAGAAGATCGCCAAATAGATTATCGGTTACGATCACATCAAATTGCTTGGGCCAGCGGCACAACTGCATTGCGCCCGCGTCTGCATACATGTGGGAAAGTTCAACATCGGCGAAGTCCTCATCATGAACTTTCTGAACCACTTCACGCCACAGAATCCCCGATTCCATAACGTTGGCCTTTTCCATTGAACACACTTTGTTTCCACGACGACGGGCCAATTCGAACGCGCTGCGCGCGACACGTTCAATTTCAGATTCTGTATAACGCTGCGTGTTGATCCCAACACGTTCGTTACCTTCTTCAAATATTCCGCGCGGTTCGCCAAAATATATACCTGATGTCAATTCACGCACGATCATGATGTCCAGTCCCGCGACAACATCTTTCTTCAGTGATGAAAAATCTGCCAATGCATCAAAACACTGCGCTGGACGCAAGTTTGCGAACAAATCCATTTCTTTCCGAAGTCGCAGCAGTCCTCGCTCAGGTTTAACAGAGAAATCTAAATCATCATATTTTGGACCACCGACTGCGCCCAGTAGAACTGCGTCAACTTGTTGGGCTTTGGCCATGGTATCGTCGTGCAATGGCGTGCCATGTGCATCATATGCAGCGCCACCGACCAAATCCTCTGACACATCAAATGCCAAGCCAAGCTTATCGCCATACCATGATATGATTTTGCGAACTTCCGCCATGACCTCGGGTCCAATGCCGTCGCCAGGTAGGATAAGAATTGATGGGTTGCTCATGCTGTAAATCCTTGGGTTATACTGTCCCAGAGGGGTTAGCGATTTCCGTCAATATCGTCAAGAAAGCGGCGTGCATTTAAGCCATTTGCAACATGCTAAGTGCGTTGTTTGAATGGCGCTTTTCAATAATTAATTCGGCAATACGAAGCATTGCGATACCACGCATCGCCAAGAACGTGGGCAAAATTCCCCATAAGATGATTATCCACGCGGCAGATTGTGCCGAGTGAAAGGGTTCAAGGCGCAAAGCAAACATAGTAATTTGCAACAATATGGGCATCAAAAAGGGACTGAGCAAAGCCAATCCGATAAATGATCGCCCTTCTCGTGTTAGTCGCAAAACAATATCAACGCCTGATGTTGGGTCCAAAACTGGCAGGTTTGTCCAAACGTTGAACGCGCCAAACGAAACTGGCCAATGCGACAAACGGGTGAACAAGAAAAACCCAAATACTGTTGTTGTCGAAATTACAAACGCGATCCCTGCTGAGAGGCGAACAGCGTCAACAATTTCATCACTAACGGGCAATGGAATGGTCAAAAGTATCAAACGAACAGGTGAATACGGAAAATCCAAACCATGTCCAATAATGGTCCCTAAGGCCAACAACATCACATCTGAATCGCTTGTGGAGTGCATTTCACAGAATAACACACTGACACAGATAATGGTGCCCAACCCGCTTAGGTAACGCACTCGATTATATGGCTCAGCATCGCGAAATTCTAGCATGCTGGGATACGTGTTTAGGTATTCCAAACAAACCAAAGCCCCAGCAATTAAAGCGGCAATTAATGTTATTGATGAGCCATCAGAGGAACCCGTTAACAAAACGATCGACGGAATCGAAATGGCCATTGCCACTGCGATTGCACGTAAAATTGCCCCTATGACTGACAAGATCATGTTCGCTACCCTTATTGATCGTGCGGAATGGATGCGTTGCCCAAACCTGTCGCGATCGTCTGCCTCATTTTGGCCACAATATTATATCCATAGGTATTTATTAACAATACCAAAGATTATATTTAACTATTTTTGCGGTGCATTAAGCACAAACTGCGACGTAAAAGACGCAGTTTCCGGAGTAATTTTTGATCAAAATCAATATCATGCAGGTGCAGTTTATATGTTTGCGTTTCCTAATGGCTCTGTAATGTACTTTGGATATCCGTGATGTAACTTATTTTCACTTAAGGTTGATATGGAGACGGATGTATTGATTTTCGGCGCTTCAGAACAAACAGGAAGTGCTGTAATGGTTGTAATAATTAAAGAAATTCAGTCGTGGTTGAAGGTGCGTCAAAAGTGGCGCACCTAAATGTTTCGTCACGCCCAAGGACGCGCAGCGCTTGCCTTGGCTTCAAAGCTGTCGATTGAGGCCGCTTTTTCCATAGTCAGACCAATGTCATCCAGCCCATTTAACAAACAGTGTTTACGGAATGGGTCGATGTCAAATTTGACTACGTCCCCATCTGATGATGTGATTGTTTGATCCTCAAGGTTGACTTCGACCCGCGCGTTCGCGCCTTTTTCAGCATCCTTCATCAAAAGGTCGACGTGTTCCTGCGGTAACACGATTGGAAGCATGCCATTTTTGAAACAGTTGTTGTAAAAGATATCTGCGAATGACGTTGAAACAACGACTTTGATCCCAAAATCAGAAAGCGCCCATGGCGCGTGTTCGCGTGAGGATCCACATCCAAAGTTGTCTCCTGCAATCAAGATCGAGGTGTCGCGATAAGCCGCTTGGTTCAAAACGAAATCGGGGATTTCACTGCCATCATCGTCATAGCGCATTTCATCAAAGGCATGAATACCCAGCCCCGAACGTTTGATTGTTTTCAAAAACTGCTTCGGAATGATCATATCGGTGTCAATGTTGACCAACGGCATCGGTGCCGCGATTCCGCTAAATGTTTCGAATTTGTCCATTACATCATCTCCCGAACATCTGTTAGGCGGCCTGTGATCGCCGCGGCGGCGGCCATTGCAGGTGACATTAGGTGGGTGCGACCACCGCGACCCTGACGGCCTTCAAAGTTGCGGTTTGATGTTGCGGCACACCGTTCACCCGGCGTCAATTGGTCAGGGTTCATCGCAAGGCACATTGAACATCCGGCCAAGCGCCATTCAAAACCGGCTTCTTTGAATATGTCAGCCAGTCCCTCTTCTTCGGCTTGTGCGCGCACCAACCCCGAACCCGGAACGATCATGGCGCGTAGGCCGTCTTTGATCTTCTTACCCTTTAGGATTTCTGCGGCGGCGCGCAAATCTTCGATCCGACCATTTGTACACGAGCCGATGAAAACCGTGTCGATTTCAATATCAGTCAATTTTTGGCCCGATGTCAGACCCATATACTCCAATGAACGTCGCGCTGCATCCACTTTTCCACCGGTGAAATCGTCGGCACTTGGAATACTGCTTGTTATTGGCAGTACATCTTCTGGGGATGTACCCCATGTCACGACTGGTGCTATGTCTTCACCTTTAATAGTGATGACTTTATCAAAATGTGCACCTTCATCGGTAAACAGTGTTTTCCAATACGCGACGGCTGCTTCCCACTCTGCACCCTTTGGTGCATGTGGCCGGCCTTTGCAGTATTCAAATGTCTTTTCATCAGGCGCGATAAGACCCGCGCGCGCGCCGCCTTCGATCGCCATATTGCAGACTGTCATGCGGCCTTCCATGGACAAATCACGGATCGCTTCACCGCAATATTCAATCACATAACCTGTGCCCCCCGCAGTGCCAGTTTTACCGATAACGGATAGGGTAATGTCCTTGGCCGTAACACCGGGGCGCAATTTACCAGTAATCTCGACCTTCATATTTTTTGATTTCTTTTGGATCAAAGTTTGTGTTGCCAACACGTGTTCCACTTCGGATGTGCCGATCCCATGGGCCAATGATCCGAATGCGCCGTGTGTTGCTGTATGACTGTCGCCACAAACGACGGTCATCCCTGGCAATGTCCAACCCTGTTCTGGGCCAACGATATGCACAATACCCTGACGTACGTCAGAGACTGGATAATAATGGATCCCAAAATCCTTGGCATTTTGATCCAACGCCTCAACCTGAATGCGGCTTTCTTCGTTGTCGATGCCTTTCGCACGATCCAGCGTCGTTGGAACATTGTGATCTGGGACAGCAATTGTTTTCTCGGGTGCGCGGACTGTACGGCCTGCCATTCGCAACCCTTCGAACGCTTGAGGTGATGTCACTTCGTGTACCAAGTGGCGATCAATATACAAAAGACAGGTTCCGTCTTCTGCTTCGTGGACGACGTGGTCGTTCCAAATTTTATCATAAAGTGTTTTGGGGGTGGTCATGTCCATTCTCTCCCTAATTTTGCGATGAACGTTTGGTGCGAATCTTTTTTAACGCTGCAAATTAGCCACGTGCCAGAATTGTCATCGTAGCACCATAAAACCGCCAAGGCAGGCGCGAGCGATCATCCATATCAAAGATCATTTCCATGTTAATTCGCATACACTCGATTCTTCACACTCGCAAGCCTTCGCGCATTCTTGTGGCTATGCATTATTTCAATTAGGCGTCATTGAGATTTCATAAAACACGTGCTAAATTTCGAATACATGCAATGGATGCATGCACAACGGAGGATTTAGTTCTGACAGTATCTGTCGAAGCAGTTCGCGCTGCCAACCACAATGCCGCGGTCGTGGCTGAAGATTTAACAAGCGAAGCGCTGTTGGATCGTATCTTAACCTCACTTGATCAGGATAAAGCCGAAGACATCGTGCAAATCGACTTGCGCGGAAAAACGGCCATTGGCGATTACATGGTGATTGCATCCGGTCGTTCAACTCGACAGGTTTCAGCGATGGCCGAGAAACTTGTCGATCGTCTCAAACAAGAAAACGGGCGTTTGTGTAAAATTGAAGGCAAAGAAACGGGTGACTGGGTGTTGATCGACACAGGGGATGTCGTTGTTCACATTTTTCGCCCAGAAGTTCGCGAATTTTATCAGCTAGAAAAAATGTGGTTGCCTGCTGGGCAAGCGTAAGCTGAACAATGAAGGTATCGATTTGTGCAGTGGGCCGGCTTCGGCGCGGCCCAGAGCTTGAGCTTCTTTCAGATTATTTAGACAGATTTAACAAACAGGGCCGGTCTTTGGGCCTTGGGCCTGTTGATGTCATAGAAGTCGAAGATAAGAAAAACATTGGGATGCGAGCAGAGGCTGAATTGTTGGAAAAAGCGATTCCGGCAGGCGCCAAAATCATCACATTGGATGAACGTGGTAAACTGTTCACATCTCCGGAATTTTCGAAACAACTTGCAAGTCTTCGAGATCAGGGACAAGCGCATCTGGCATTTGTGATTGGTGGTGCGGATGGAATTGATCCTAGTTTGCGCAATCGAGCGGATATATCGATTAGTTTTGGTGCAATGGTTTGGCCTCATATGCTGGTCCGAGTCATGCTTAGTGAACAATTATATCGTGCTGCCTCGATTCTTGCGGGGTCACCTTACCACCGCGCTTAACGCTTGCCCTTCTTCGTTGGGCTTCGTAAAAACCAATTGAAAAAAGGGCGATAGATTATGGCACCAAAACCTGTTGTTTTATGTATTCTGGATGGGTGGGGCACGCGTTCTGATCCAGTGGCAAATGCGCCTGCGTTGGCAAAAACCCCAAACTTTGATCGCATCTTACAGAATTGCCCCAACACACAATTGATCACCCATGGGCCCGACGTTGGTTTGCCGACTGGACAGATGGGAAATTCCGAAGTCGGGCATACCAATATCGGTGCAGGACGCGTTGTTGCAATGGATTTGGGTCAGATTGATCTGGCAATAGAAAATGGATCCTATGCAGATAATGCCGCATTGAACACCTATATTTCTGCACTGAAAAAATCGGGTGGGCGGGCGCATGTCATGTCACTTTTGTCGGATGGTGGAGTGCATGGGCATATTTCGCATCTGATCGCTACGCTACGCATTCTTGCAAACCATGCGGTGCCAGTTATTTTGCATGTTATCACTGATGGTCGCGATGTGGCGCCAAATTCGGCAGATCTATACCTGAACGATCTGCTCGCACAGATGCCAAATGGCGTCGAAATCGGAACAGTGACAGGACGCTATTTTGCAATGGATCGCGACAATCGCTGGGAACGTGTTTCATTAGCCTACAATGCCATTGTTCACGGAGTTTCAGAAACACGTTCCGACAATGCCAGAAGCGCGATAAGTGGGTGTTATGAAAAAGGAGTAAGTGACGAATTTATTCCGGCTACAGTTTTGCAACCCTATTCAGGTGCAAACAACGGTGATGCATTTTTCTGTATGAATTTTCGCGCTGATCGTGCCCGCGAAATACTACGCGCAATTGGCGAAGAACACTTCGATGCGTTTGACACGGGTGTGCGGCCCGCATGGTCATCGATTTTGGGGATGGTGGAATACTCAGTATCGCACAACGATTACATGATCACATGTTTTCCCAAACAGAAAATTGTAAATACGCTTGGCGAATGGGTGGCCAAAGCGGGCAAAAGCCAATTTCGCCTGGCGGAAACTGAAAAGTACCCGCACGTCACATTTTTTCTAAATGGTGGAAAAGAAGAACCAGAGATAGGCGAAGCGCGTTACATGGCGCCCTCACCCAAAGTTGCTACTTATGATCTACAGCCCGAAATGTCGGCTGGCGAAGTGACGGATCAGTTTATTACAGCGATTGAACATGGTTACGATTTGATTGTCGCAAATTATGCAAACCCAGACATGGTGGGACACACGGGTGATTTAAACGCTGCAATCAGGGCGTGCGAAGCGGTTGATGAGGGATTGGGGCGCGTTTTGAATGCACTGGATAGGGCGGGGGGCTGCATGATCGTTACGGCAGACCATGGTAATTGCGAAACCATGGTCGATCCTGAAACAGGTGGCCCGCATACTGCTCATACCATTAATTTAGTCCCTGCGATTTTGGTTGGTGCGAAGGCTGAGATAACTTTGCGCAACGGAGGTCGGCTTGCGGATCTTGCGCCGACTTTGCTTGATCTGATGAAGCTTGATAAGCCGTCTGATATGACAGGAGAGAGCCTAGTACTTTGAAGAATGCAATGTGCATAGTTATCTGGGTTGTAGTTTCCCTTTTGGGAACGATACCCGCCTTAGCGCAAAGTGACCTTGAAGCGCAGGCTAAAGAGGCGCAGATTGCGCTCGAGCACGCATGGGATCAGCTGGAACGCTCAAAGACTGCTAAGGACCGAATATCTGCACTTACCGCTGCTATATTGAGTTTCGAACAAAGTTTGGGCTTGGCACGTGACAGTCTGCGCCAAATTTCGGTTCTTGAGGCACGCGCGACACAAAATTTATCTGTCGAAGAGGAGGCCTATGCCGAATTGATAGGTGTGTTGCTAAGCATTGATAAATCTCCAATTCAGGCAGAATTGTTGCATCCAAATGGTCCGATGGCCACAGCCCGAGGTGGCATGTTGATTTCTGATCTTTTGCCGGCACTTGAGGAAAAAGTTCAATCATTGCGTCGGGATTTAGATGCGGCACGATACTTAGCCGATCTTCAGTCTCAAGTTAGCTTGGACCTACAAGCTGGTCTGGTCGCTCTGCAAGAAACGCGCGCGGCACTTGGTCGGGCAATTGCGGATCGAGATGATTTACCAAAACGATTTGTAGAAGATCCAGCACAGACAGCAATATTACTCGCGGCTGCAGATACGCTGGATATATTTGCTGATGGCCTTTCAATGATTGCATTCAACGAGGCCGAAGGAAGCCTGCCTGATATTACAACCCGCAAAGGCACGCTTCCGCTTCCTGTTCAGGGTAAGGTTATCCGTTATTTTAACGAAGCTGATACCGCAGGAATCAAGCGTCCTGGTATTGTTATTGCGACAACCAACAATGCATTAGTGCGCACACCCACGGCCGCTACCATTCGATATAGGGGCCCTTTACTTGATTATGGACTAGTTTCAATTTTAGAACCTCAGAAAGACATTCTTTACATTTTGGCTGGGCTAAGTACGGTCTATGGCGATATTGGTGAAGTGTTGCCAGCGGGTAGTCCGGTTGGTTTGATGGGTACGAGTGAAAATATTGATAAAAAAAATTTGATAGAAACAATTAATGATGATGGTGGTTTGCGCGGCGAAACGATTTATATAGAAGTACGTGTCAACAAAGCTGCAGAAAATCCGCTTGTATGGTTCGAAGAATTCGGGGTTAAACGATGAAAAAGACATTAATCGCAATTGGGTTGGGCGCTTCTTTGGGGGCGATCACTTCTCTGCAATTGGCTGGACCAGTGCTGGCCCAATCAGAAAATGATCGCAAAGAAATTTACGAACAGCTAGATTTGTTTGGCGACATCTTTGATCGTATTCGTGCCGAATATGTCGAAGAAGTAGATGAAAGCGAATTGATCGAGGCTGCAATTAATGGGATGCTGACATCACTGGATCCACATTCCAGCTTTCTGGCACCCAAAGCTGCAGAAGACATGCGTACTCAAACACGTGGCGAATTTGGTGGCCTTGGGATCGAGGTTACGATGGAAGAGGGCTTTGTCAAAGTCGTCTCGCCTATCGATGGTACTCCGGCGTTTGAAGCGGGTGTTGAGGCAGGTGATTTTATTACACATGTTGATGGTGAAAGCGTTTTGGGCCTGACATTAAATCAAGCAGTTGAACGCATGCGTGGTCCAGTTGGTTCTGATATCGTTGTCACCATTGTGCGCGAAGGTGAACAAGAGCCATTTGACTTGGAACTAACGCGCGACGTTATTGAATTAACAGCAGCCCGTGCTCGCACCGAAGGAGATAGCGTTGTTATTCGTGTCACGACGTTTAACGACAATACTCATAAGAACATTGTTGATGGCTTGAACCAGCAGGTCGAAGAAGCAGGCGGATTAGACAATATTGACGGCATCGTCCTTGATTTGCGCAACAATCCTGGTGGATTGCTCAGCCAGGCGATCAAGGTTGCAGATGATTTCCTGGAAAAAGGTGAAATCGTTTCAACACGTGGTCGCAATCCAGAAGAAGGCGAGCGCTATAATGCAAAACCTGGAGACATCGTTGAAGGTAAACCTATCGTTGTTCTGATAAATGGTGGTTCGGCCTCTGCTTCTGAAATTGTTGCGGGCGCCTTAAAAGACCATCGCCGTGCTATTATTGTGGGCACACAAAGCTTTGGAAAAGGATCGGTTCAAACTGTGATGCCGTTGCGCGGCAGTGCTGCAATGCGGTTGACCACGTCACGGTATTATACACCATCTGGTCGCTCGATCCAAAACTTGGGTGTGACACCTGATATCATTGTCAATCAGCCGCGACGTCGTCCCGATACAGACGACGAAGAGAGCGGAATTCGTTTTAACTCAGAATCGGATTTGCGCGGATCTCTCTCGAATGACAGTCTAAGCGAAGAAGAAATTCGTCAATTAGAAGAAGATCGAGAAAAAGCAGAAAACGCTGCACGCCTACGCGAGGATGATTATCAACTTGCCTATGCGATTGATATTTTGCGCGGTTTATCCGCAATCAGTGCGGAATAAATATGCCGCGAACCACCGAAGAAATCGCCAAACTTCCCTATCGGAAAAACGTAGGCGTCATGTTGATCAATCACAAAGACCAAGTCTTTGTTGGTCGGCGCATCGACATGAAAGGACCACATTGGCAAATGCCTCAAGGCGGCATTGATCCAGGTGAAACGCCCGAAGAAGCTGCATTGCGCGAATTAGAAGAAGAAACTGGCGTGTCGCGTGATCTGGTCCAAATCGAAGCGGAAAACGAGGGCTGGCTTGCCTATGATTTGCCTGTGGAATTGCTAGATAAACTTTGGGGCGGTAAGTTTCGTGGGCAAGAGCAAAAATGGTTTAGGATGCGATTCCTTGGAACCGACGATCACGTGAATATTGAAACAGACCATCCAGAGTTTGCTGAATGGAAATGGATTGAGCAATCACAGATGGTCGATGCGATCGTCCCATTTAAGCGTGACGTTTACGTTGCAGTGTTAGATCAACTGGGAACCCGGTGATCTAAATATAATAAACATAGAAATCGCGCAATGCTTCACCCTCTAAATCGCGTGTTTTGCGGTGTTCCTTTTCCTTCATGAAGATGTGATTTTCCGTCAATTCGGTGCCTACTGCTGTGCACAATTCGCTATCGGTGCGCAAATCTGCAATGGCTGACTTCAAATCGATGCCAGTACTGTTTTTTGCATCTTGTGTTTCAAATCCATCTCCAGTTTCTGGAGATGGCAAATCATATCCATGTTCGACGCCTAACCGAGCGGCCTGTAAAACTGCTGCGACGGCAGTGTAAGGATTTGCACTGGCATCAGCTGTGCGATGTTCAAGGCGCGCTTTCATCCCGCCTTCGCCACTGACGCGCGTTGTTACGTTTCGATGATCACCGCCCCAATTTTGCCAAAACCCAGACAATGACCCTGGCTGCAGACGCTGATAAGAATTCGCTGTTGGGGCAATCAAACCAGCAAGCCCCTTGTGATGACGATATAGGCCCGCAACACATCCTTTTGCTAAATCATTCATATTTTGCGGTCCACCTACTGGACCAGATGACAATGCGTTTTGTCCGTTCTCATCTACAAACGAAAAATTAATATGCATCCCAGAACCACCCGCTTCTGCAATCGGTTTTGGCATGAAAGAAAGGATTAAACCATGCTCAAGCGCGATTTCACGGGCCATTTGACGGAACAAAACGATATCATCGATTGCCTTAAGAGCATCATCAAATGTTAGGGTGTATTCAAACTGTGGACTATCATATTCGCTCGCAATCATATCCAGCCGAAAACCAAGGGCTTCGGCGCGTTCCCAAATTGCATCATTAAAACGCAACGGATCTGCCATTAACCCAGTGCCATAAACAACCGCACCGGGCGTATCATAGGGCCGCAAGCGACCTGTATCATCCGCCTGCAACGCAAAAGCTTCAAGTTCGATGCCTACTTTGGGGTTTAATCCTCGCGCAGCCCATGATGCAACTGCCCGCTTCAGTGCACCTCTTGGACACAGTCCAAGTGGATTACCTCCATCATCATAAAGATCACCCAAAACAACATGCGTCGCACGTTCCCAACCTTCGCGAATATCTGCGTCATCCCAACGCAATTCCATATCAGGAAGACCCTGCATCATCATCGCACCAGGTGCATCCAAGAGATCTTTGTCATAGTGCACGCCAAAGGTGGAGCGGCAAAATCGTGAACTATCCGTTCCCAATTTGGAATTGGGTAAATACTTCCCGCGCAGAATGGAAAGGTGGTCGCAAAACATTGCACGTAATCGTGTGTTCATAATTTTCCCCTAGTTGGTTTTAATGCGAACTGGCAAAGATTTGATGCCGCCCACAAAGTTAGAGCGCAAGAATTGGTGTGATCCATTGGCTTCGATTGAGCATATGCGTTTTGACAATTCTTGGAATAATACTCTTACCTCTAAGCGCGCCAACCACATCCCCAAACAGACATGAGGACCCTGCTGACCAAAAGAGAGATGTTTGTTTGGGCTGCGCGCAAGGTCTACTCGAAAAGGATCATCAAACGATCGCTCGTCGCGATTTGCAGATGCAAACCAGAACAGTACCTTGTCGCCGGCTTTCATTGTTGTGTCATGTGCCACATAATCTTGGGTCAATGTGCGCCTAAAATAAAGTGCTGGTGTAGCCCATCGAATGATTTCGTCCGATGCTGTTTCCCATATCTTGGGGTCAGTTTGCATTTGGTGTAATAATTCTGGTTGATGACACATGGCCTGCATCCCTGCGGCGATAGAGTAGCGGGTGGTATCATTTCCCGCTGCAACTAAAAGACAGAAAAAGTTTCTGAATTCCTCTTCTGAAATAACATTACCTTCTTTGTCGGGTTGTCGGATCATGTGCAATATGCCCGATGTGTCACCTGAGGCGTCTTTTCGTTTTAATAAATCTTTTGCATAGAGAAACAATTCTGCGCCCGCAGGTGAATTAAATGGCATCATTCGAAATTCATCTGTGTTCATTTGATCCAGCACATGGTCGGTGAAATCTGGGTCCGTATTAGCAATAAGCGCATCGCCCTGTTCAACCAACCAAGGCAGATCTTCTTCGGGCAAACCAAGAATGCGTCCCAGCATGCGCATGGGCAATTCACGGGCAATTGTCTTGGTGGCATCAAATTCAGATTCTTGTAATACATCATCTAAGATTTCTGAGCAAAGTATTCGGATATCGTCTTCGAATTTTGCAATTACAGGGCCTGAAAATGCCTTGGCAACTTTCATTCGGGTTTTCATGTGTTCCGGTGAATCCGTTTCCTGAAACGTGCGACGTGCCAGATATTCTTCGTATGTTTGGTCTTCCATCCGAATGCCCTTGGCAGAGGAAAACACAGCAGTATTTCGATTCATTTCACAAATATCTTGGTGACGCGTGATGGACCAAAACCCAATACCATCGGAATAATCAGTCCAATGAATTGGGTCTGTGTCCCGCAAGCGTTGAAATGTATTATGCGGCACACCGTTCGTAAATGTATCGTGGCTGGTTAAATCTGCGAAACCATCGTCATTTGATGTCCAATTTGTCATGCGCATTCCTGTTGTGTTGGTGTGCGTTCCCGCGATATCGTGCGTCTGTCCACCAATGGGAAACGTTTATGAAGATCGCAGTTTTGATGACTAATACCGACGAAAGCGATTTTGCTGCGCGTCATCCCAAGGATGGTGAAAAATTCACAGATTTTATTCATCTTGTTCGGCCAGATTGGCACGTGGCGATTTATGCAGTTAAAGATGGTATTTTTCCGACTGATATTGGAATCTACGACGGATTCATAATTACGGGCAGTCCGGCTTCGGTGAATGATGATGCGGAATGGATCAAAACACTGTTGAATTTGATCCAAGTGATCGCTGCGCAAAAAATTCCAATGTTTGGGGCTTGTTTCGGTCATCAGGCAATTGCGGTGGCCTTGGGTGGATCGTTGGTGACCAATCCTGATGGTTGGGGACATGGTGTATTGAAGACCAATGGCATCGCGCAATTTCCATGGGGTGGCAACATGGGTGATATTGTTCTTTATGGATCGCACATTGAACAAGTTTCTACCTTGCCAAAGGAGGCCGTTAGTATTGCAAAATCGGACGGCTGTGAAATTGCTGGATTTGTCATTGAAAATCACATTTTCACGATTCAACACCATCCCGAAATGACACATGAATTTATCTGTGCGCTGGTTGACGAATTGGCCGAATATGTTGGGCCGGCTGTTACCCAAAATGCCAAGAAACGATTGAAAAACGCACGTGCGGATCGCGCGCAATTTGCAAATTGGGTTGTTCAATTTTTTGAACATGGTGTGCTCACGCGTCCATCATAGCTTGACAATGCCTTCGCTAATCCAATGATCCACAATAGCAAGTGCAGTTTCAGAAAATTCAGGATCGTTGATATGGCAATCCAATTCTATAAGTTCAACGTTCTTGGGGCGAGTTGCGCGCGTCTCTTGAATGAAGGCCTGCAATCCCTGTTTGTCGTGTAGCGGTGCGCCTTCGCGATCCCATTCATTACAACCATGAGTTGGCAAAATATAGGTTGTGTTGCTCTTGGCGGTGGCCAATCGCATGTTGAATTCACGGGCAACTTGACGGCGCTCATCTTCATTCAGCACAACTGATGTAATTAGTCTGTTGTGCGCATGACTTTCTCGGTTTTTGAAATGGGCCGGGATGTCCTGCCAGCCGATCAAATCAACCAAATCGTAACAAGCAGGGGCAATGATTTGCGGAATTCCTGATTTACCAGCATTTGTCATCCGATCGGGGCCTGCCGTAATCCCCGACGCAAAAATTTGGTTACAGATTTCTTGGGGCGCAAAATCCATCACGGCTGCAAATTGTCCTTGCGCTGCTAATGATTCAAACGCTCTTCCCCCCATGCCAGTTGCGTGAAACACAGCGACCTCAAATCCACGCTTTTCCAGTGCTGGCTTCAACGAAACCATGTAGTGAAGGATCGTCTTCCCAAAAGATGTCATCCCGATAAGTGGTTTTTTGCGTTTCGGCGCTTCAACCGCGCGCGCAGCACCCAACACGGCACCCGCCGCTTGAGAAAGTGAGGATTTGCAGATGGAGTTTAGGCCATAAAGTCCTCCCGCCCACAAGATCATTTGGACATCAGCTGCCAACCGTTCGGGTGGTAGCATTGCCGAGAATGAAACGGTGGAAACAATGTATTTGGGAACACCAATGGGCAGTGCCTGACACACGTCTAGGGCTAAATCCGTGCCCATGCTGCCCCCCAGAATAATCGTGCCATGGATGCGGCCGGCAAGATACAGTTCTACCGCCAGTGCTGCGGCACCGTTTGCCATAATTTGCATTGCGATATTTTCATCTTCGCTGGCAATGGCTGCTGCGATGCTACTCCCACCCGTTTCTGCAACCTTATGCTTTGATATATCAGTCGGCGTGCTGGGATCGCCCAGAATACTGACGTCCATGGTCAAAACCTGTCCACCCTGGGCTAGGATACAGTCGCGAATGTAATTTAACTCATCATCTTTGGTATCAAATGTACCAATGACCAAGATCGTTTTTTCCATCAAATTAAACCCCTTGTTCGCGCTTGTGCTCGCCCATGAATTGTTCCGATAAAAAGCGCGCTCTTTCAATGAAATGTCTGGAACGCGCAGAAGCGTTTTCGATGTTTGGACGATCCATTATCCACCCCACATATGTCAAACTGCGTAATACGAGGAACATCAAGACGAACCTGGGATCTAAATCGCGTCTGGTACGATAGCCTTGCATCAAAGCCTGTGCTTTGTCTTGGAAATCATCAGTCTCAATTTGTTTCAAAAGTATTGTTGCGATATCAAATAGGCGAAATCCAAATCCGCAATCGTCAAAATCCAAAAAGGTAATTTGACCTTGATCGATCATCACATTATCGGGGATCAAGTCGGCGTGAATTAGTCCGTAATCCAATGTTCCTTCAAGGTGGGAGAGTGCTTCGTTCATTTGGTCTTGCACCTTTATGAGCGTGTAGCGCTCATCAGGGAGAAGATCGGGATTATCCCAAAACCTGCCCCAGACAGGTTGTTCGCCGACGAGACCATTACGATCCCATTTGTGGCGCTGAAATTGCGCAGGGGGTTGCCAGTTGTCGGCGGCCTCATGGAACTGGGCAAGTGCAATCCCAAGATCATGGTAGATGTTACTGACGTCGGCAGGTTCGGGCGCATTCGCTAAAATATGCGACATGGTTTCACCCTCGACCCAACTGATCGCAGTGAAATATTCGCCGTTATGTTCGATAACAAAATTTGCATCTTTTGATCGCATTGCCGCGGGCAATCGACACTTTTGTGCCTTTAACGCGTCCATCAACATCAGTTCAGATTGAATACTGACCTTGCTGTGATACCCTGTTCGGTGTTTTCGTATAACGATTTTTCCGTCCTGTGTATTAGCACAGTAAATTGTATTTTCGCGCTCGGCCAATAATCGCAAGCTATTCGGATCAAAGTCCCAGTATTTCACTAATTCTGTGCCAAGGTTTTCCATTACAGCGCACTTTCAACACGGGTAAGAACATGATCAAACACCTCGATCATTAAATCAGTATTTGCTGTAGAAAATGGCATGGGTGGGCGCATTTTGGTTGTGTTATAGTAAATGCCCAACTTGTTCATTAGTATACCGTTTGTGCGCATCATATTTGCAATTTGATTAGCAATGTCTGATGCTGGTTTCTGTGCATCGCGGTCCATAACCAATTCTGTTCCGAAAAATAATCCTTTCCCGCGAACATCGCCGATTATGTCGTGCTTTTGTGACAACCTCGTCAGCTCGGCTTTTGCATAGGCACCAACTGTGGCGGCATTGTCCATCAAATTTTCTGTTTCAATGACATCTAGCACTGCATTTGCTGCGGCCGCTGACACTGGGTTTCCCCCGAATGTATTGAAATACCGAAATGATTTTCGAAATGCAGAGATGATATCATCAGATGTGATGACAGCAGCAACAGGATGACCGTTCCCCATGGGTTTTCCAAGTGTGACAACATCGGGTACAAATCCCTGATATTGGTGACCCCACATGTTCGAACCAATGCGCCCAAATCCTGGCTGGACTTCATCGGCAATTAACAGTCCACCAGCGGCTTTAACGGCGCTTAATGTGGGGTTCAGCCATCCTGCGGGTAAGTCTGGAAATCCTTCGTTCGCAAAAAAGGGACAGATCAGCAGCGCGGCGAATCCGATCCCAGATCGTGCTAGGTCATCTATCGCATTTTCGACATGACGGGCAAAATCCAATGCATGTTGTTCAGGGGTCATGTTCTGAGGTGGTCGATAGCTATCTGGTGCAGGGACAAATCTGATATGATCCGTTTGTGAAGTGCTTGCCCTATTTGTCGATGAAAGTGCTGCAACAGCGGTCGTATTTCCGTGATAGGTATGATCTGTCACAATGATTCCATGTTTGCCTGTCACCGCCTCGGCCATGCGCAATGCGATGTCATTTGCCTCTGATCCTGTGCAAACCATGATCATGCTAGATAAAGGATCATCAAACTTTGCAGTTAACCTTTCCGCATAGGTTAAAATTCCGTCATGCAAATAACGTGTGTGGGTATTCAATGTCGCTGCTTGTTTGCTGATGGCTTCAACAACATGCGGATGACAATGCCCGACGTGTGGTACATTGTTATAACAATCCAGATATTTACGCCCATCCGCATCATATACCCATACGCCTTCGCCGCGCACAAGGTGAACTGGTTCGTCATAAAACAATGGAACATTTGGCCCCAATAAACGTCTGCGTTTTTCAATAAGATCATGGGTCACGGCGCGAATACCTTAGATGAGAACGGCGAATAGATTTAGATCGGGTGTTCATTACGCGGGTCTGTCTATTTCTAAGAAAGAACCCAAAATCCGTTGTGGGATGTTTGTTGGCAATTTTTTCGGCCCGTATTTCATGACGATCTGCAATAACGCGGCGAATGTGCAGGATTAAAACGCCCAAAATCATCAAAAACAGGATAAATGCGATTGGTCGATCAATGAAATCCATTGGCTCTTTGACGCGTGCCATACCTGCGCGAAGTTTCACCTCCATGATACCACCCAAGACCATTCCCAATATAATGGGGACAACAGGAAGGCTCAGCCTTTTTAGGGCAAACCCAATCACGCCAAAAACCGCAGCAATGATGCAATCGGTCATAGAGTTTCTAAGGGAATAAACACCTACAAAACTGAGGGTAAGTATGACCGCACCCAAGAACCGGTTGGGTATTTTCACAACGTTAATGATGCTGTTAGTCGCAAAAATTAAGAAGATCAGCACCAACACATTTAAAATCAACAGTGCGATGTAAAGTGCGACAACAAAATCCATTTGATTTGCAAATAATTGGGGACCGGGCACCACATTATGCACATAAAACACCGACAACATCATTGCGGTCAGGGCCTCTCCGGGAATGCCCAATGCAAGAAGTGGTACCATCGCTGCCGCGGGCACTGCGTTGTTGGCCGTTTCTGACGCGATGAGGCCCTCGCTAGATCCTCGGCCAAAATCTTCGGGGCGCTTTGAACTGCGCTGTGCGTAAGAGTAACTTAGAAACTGCGCCGTAAATTCACCGACACCCGGAATCATTCCCATTGTTACACCAAAGCTACCAGATACGGCTGCCACTCTTGGATGTTTGGCAAGTTCGCGCATTCCTTGCAGCATACCACCGCGCAGTTTTGTTAAACGGATTTTCTCGTCATCGCCGTTCAGCAAATAAAACGCCTGAGCAAGCGCAAACAACCCAAGCACCACGACAATCAGATCAATGCCACCAGACAGATACGATTGATCGAACGTATAGCGTTTTGTGTATTTCACAGGCTCAAGCCCGACGGTGTTCAAGAATATTCCAAAACAAACCAGTGCCGCTGCAATCAGGGTTTGACCTCGATGGACAACGATTACCAAGATTAAACCCAATAGTGCTGCTAAAAAGATTTCTCGTGATCCAAACAACGGTGCTATTTTAGCAAGTATGGGGGCAAACAAAATGAGGCAGATGACGGAAAATATACCCCCGAAGAATGACGCCGAATATGCAAGCGACAGTGCGCGTCGCGCTTCGCCACGAGTAGTCATGGGAAAGCCATCATATGTGGTCAACGCATTAACCGCGGTTCCAGGTGTATTAATCAAAATAGCAGGAATGGCACCGCCATACATTGACGATCCATAAATGCCCAATAATGTCGTCAAACCAACAATCGGATCCATAGAGAATGTCGCGGGAAGCAGTATTGCAATTGCAACCGCCGGACCCACGCCAGGGATTGCGCCAATTATCACGCCACCAACTGATCCGACCAACAACGCCAGCATGACGTCCCACCGCATCAAGATTTCTAAGGCAGCAATGATTAAGTCCATGATTAACCTCAGAAATTCAGGATAAAGAAACTGCGCAGCGCATTCGGCAAGAACTCATATATCACGCCACCTGGTATCTTAACCTCAAGAAACGATTTAAAGATTATGACGATACTGACGCCAATGCCCATCGCATAAAAAATCATTTTTTTATTTTTATATCCTGCCCGAAATGTCAGAAGAGGCAGAAAAATAAGTGTGCTAAGCAGGTATCCTAGATTTGGGACCAACCACACATACACCATAAACCAACCACAATATTCAATGACCTCTAGCCAGCGCTTCGCTTCTATCCAGTCAACACGTGATAACCTGTGACGTGGTAGTCGCCATAAATGCATGCCAGTGAAGAGAACCATCCCACCAAGCGCGATCATTGGCCAAAGCCTTGGTTGGGCCGCAAATTTTGTTTTTTTGATCCATTTTGTTTGATCGCCCAGTTGCGATAACAACAGGATCGATAAACCCAAGAATAGTAACGCAAAAATCAATTGACCACGGATGGGTCCTTTGAACCGACGTTCTTCAACGGTATCTCCGCGCATTTATCCCGCCTGTTTTGGTTGGGGTCGGACCTTGCCCGACCCCCTATAGTTTAGTCAAGCAATGCGCCAATACGATCCATTGTTGCGATATCATTTGCAACACGGGCTGCGCTATCATCTGCACCCTGCCAATAGACAAGTGCGCCAGTTTCTTTGGCAATAGCTTGGGCGCGGTCTGACATCACAGTTTCTTTGGCAACAGCGATGATTTTCTCGCGCACGTCCTGCGGTGTTTCTTTGCGGACAAACAAACCGTTCCATAGCGCAATGTTCAACGCTGGATCAAGCTCGCCAATCGCAGGTGCGTCTGGAACCAATGGAATGCGTGCGTCTGTGATTGAGGTCAAAACCTTAACACTATCCAAGCATGGCAAGATAAGCTGAAGGGTTGTGTTGATGACATCCGCGTCGCCAGAGGCAAGAGTGTTACAATCAAGCGCGTCAAACGCCGCGTCTGAGCCCCATTCAAAACCAGCATTTTTTGCAAACGCTTTTGTAACTTGGGTTGGTGTTAAAGGATCACCAAAGTGTCCAAGCGCCACATCGTTAGACTTTGCATATTCCGCAAGTTCTTGCATCGATGAATATGGGGCATCGCCCGCTGCTGCGATCACAAATGGATATGTCAAAAAGATGCCAAGCGGATCAAAGCGCTCAGGTGTCAGGTCATCGATCCCGATTTGGTGTCCTATTACCGGTACACCAATTACAAATGAACCGACCATATATCCATCCGCAGGTGCGTTTGCAACTTCGATGGCGCCAGGGAAGGGTCCGCCGCCGCCGCCAGGTTTATTTACTACTGCGGCAGATGCGCCATAAGCCGCCTGAAAATCCTCGGCAATCATGCGCGTAAGAACATCTTCCAAATCGCCTGGAGGCCAAGGTACAACAAATGTTACGGGTTTTTCTGGATATTCTGCCATTGCGGTACCTGCGAGTGCAGACATCGCAATTGCCGCTGCTCCACAAAGCAGTTTGGTTGCGGACATTTTAATTCTCCCTGTTTACCATATCGGTTTATTATATGAACCAGTGGTTCTTTTTCAGATTGACAGAGGCTATATCTTTCTGTCAACAAAAATAACGGAACACCGAAGTTTCCGTTTTAATTTCTGCATTCACGTTATTGGTGGCAAAGACACAACGCATGGGAACAACGTCCAAAGCTCTAAGTCTGCTAAGATTGTTTTCTCAACGACAATCCGAGATTGGTTTGACTGAATTATCCCGACAATCTGGGATGAACAAAGCCACGGTTCACAGGTTGATGGGGGATTTGGCGGAACATGGTCTTGTTGAACAGGTTGCAGAAGATCGCCGATACCGCATTGGACCCGGCGTGATGCGTTTGGCAGTCTTGCGCGAAGCTGCTGCACCTTTTCGCAGCATTGCGAAGGAACATGTTCGTGAGGTGGCGGATGAAGTGGGTGAAACAACCCATGTGTCTCAGGTTTCTGGTAATGTCCTGTCCACCATACTTTATGCCTATAGCGCTCAGCATGGAACCCGCGTTACGATGGAAGATGCCGAGCAGCTTCCTTTTCATGCGACAAGTTCGGGTTTGGCGGTATTGACCTATTCCGATGAGCGCATGGTAGAAGCAATACTTACCAAGCCGCTGCAACAACGCACGTCACGAACAATTGTTGACCCCCTCAAAGTCAGAGACGCTTTAAAATGTGTCCGCGAAGCAGGATATGCGGAGTCCATTAGCGGCTTTGAGCAGGATGTGCATAGTGTTGCGGCCCCAATTTTTGCCGAGGGTTCTAAGGTTTGCGGTGCATTCGCAATTGCCGCACCTGTAGGTCGAGTGGACAAAGATCTTAGATCAAAAATGATCGACGCAGTCAGGCTGCGTGCGCGCATTATTTCCGAAAAAATGGGTGGAGTTAAGCCCCAGTTGCCAGAATGTAATCCGACATAGAGGACTGAAGTGATGAAAGATTCAAACTATCTAAAAGAACGGAACGCAAGATCGATTTGGCATCCTATGGCGCATCCCGCCGATAGTTTGAACAATCCACCAACGATTGTAACCGATGCAGAAGGAACACGCATTTCAGACGTCGACGGGCATCAAGTTGTGGACGCCGTCGGGGGGTTATGGAACGTAAATCTTGGCTATTCTTGCAAACCCATAAAATCAGCCATCGTTAACCAATTAGATCGCCTTCCCTATTACTCAATTTTTCGAGGAACATCTAACGATTGTGTTATTGAACTTGGCGACATGCTACAGGAATTCTTTGCGCCGGATGGATTAACCCGCGCGTTTTACACTTCGGGTGGGTCTGACTCAGTCGAAACTGCGCTGCGGCTTGCGCGACAATATCACAAAATCAAAGGCCAATCTGCGCGCACCAAATATCTGTCCTTAAAGAAGGGGTATCACGGAACGCACTTTGGTGGCGCATCTGTGAATGGGAATGCAAATTTTCGAACTGCGTATGAACCTTTAATGCCAGGCTGCTTTCATATCCCTGCTCCCTATACATATCGTAACCCGTTTAATGAATCAGACCCCGCGCGATTGGCGCAACTCTGCCTGCAGGCATTGGAAGACGAGATCGTTTTTCAAGGGGCTGGTACCATTGCGGCGTTTATTATGGAGCCAATTTTAGGTGCGGGTGGGGTCATTCCCCCGCACGAAAGTTTTATGCCCGGCGTGCGCAAAATTTGTGATCAACACGGTATTTTGTTAATTGCAGATGAAGTCATAACTGCATTCGGCCGCACCGGTAGTTGGACTGGGTCACGTCACTGGGGTGTGAAACCTGACTTCATGTGCACCGCCAAAGCAATTACCAACGGGTATTTTCCCTTTGGGGCAGTTATGATTGCGGATAGCGTTGTCGAGGTTTTTGAGGGTGACACCGAAGGCAAAGCAGCAATTGGACATGGCTACACCTATTCTGGCCATCCCGTTGGCGCGGCTGCGGCCATTGCCTGTGTGACAGAAACCTTGCGATTGAATGTCAAAGAGAACGCTGCAGAGCGCGGAAAACAGCTTTATGAAGGCTTACAGGAATTGTTTGTGGATTTCGATGTTATCGGCGACGTGCGCGGTGGGCATGGATTGATGTGTGCACTTGAACTCGTCTCTGATCGGGATACGAAAACGCCCATCGACAAAGTAACACCCGCGAAATTACAAAAAGCGGCATATGAAAATGGTGCAATGGTCCGTGTTTCTGGGCCAAATGTCATTCTATCTCCGCCTTTGATCGTAACATCGGGTGATGTGAATACGATTTTGGCAGCATTGCGTTCGGGTTTCCAATCACTCTAGATCGCTAAGATCATCGAGCATATCTAGCAGTGCCTCAAATCGACGCGGACCAAGCTTTTCGCGGAATGTGTTCGCAATATTGGATGCGCGTTGGGCATTTTGTTTGATGATATCGTGACCAGCGGGCGTAATTTTTATGGTTGTGCGCCTGCGGTCATTTTTATGATCCTGCCGCATAACTAGACCTTTTTCGGCCATTGCCTGCACAATTCTGCTCTGACTGGGTAGCAATAGCGCAGCCTGCTTTGCCAACTGTGATGGTTCTAGATCGCCGTGTTCGTCTAAAACGCGCAACACGCGCCACTGTTGTTCTGTCAAACCCGTATCACTTAGCATTTGTCGAATGGGCATCATTACTTGTTCACGCGCTCGTATGAGGGCCATTGGTAGCGAACGTTGTGTGGATGGCAGGTGCTTCATAGGGCTATAATAACATTTGACTCGCGTCATGCAATATATTTAACATGTTAATGATTGCGATGTTAAGGATATAGCTATGCCTCACCTGATGATTGATTACTCTGCCAACATCGAACCAGACATCGATATGAGCAGATTATGCGAACACTTGCGCGCCATTGCGGCCGAAATTGAGGCGTTCCCAATTGCAGGGGTAAAAGTACGTGCAGTTCGCGTGGATCACTATGCGATTGCTGATGGAAATCCCGCGCATGGGTTCATTGATATCTCAGTTCGCATTCGTGAGGGGCGCGATTTGGAAATAAAAAAACAAGCCGTTGATGCAATTTTCAATGCAGCAAATGACTTTGTCTCGCCAATCATGCAGAAACGATCGCTGGCACTTTCGGTTGAGCTTCGTGATATCACCGCCGAATTAGCGCCAAAATCTGGTACGATCCGCAAATACTTAGGGGCATAAATGACAGACCTGAACGAAAATCTTAGCGTGCTTGCAGGCCAACTTGACCGTTTTAAGGATGTGGGTGTTGCACATCATATCAACGGCTCGAATGTTTGGTCAGCAAATGGTGACACTTTTCAATCGGTGTCCCCCGTTGATGAATCCTTTATCTGCAGTGTTGCCAAAGGGGGTGCGCACGAAATCTCGTTAGCTGCCGAAGCGGCAAAAAATGCGTTTGCTGCCTGGCGTGATTTGGCCGGGGTGGAGCGCGAGAAAATACTACACAAAATTGCGGACGGCATCATCGTGCGTGCTGACGAAATTGCATTGTGCGAAAGTTGGGATACAGGTCAGCCCATTCGCTTTATGTCCAAGGCTGCTATTAGAGGCGCAGAGAATTTTCGCTTTTTCGCTGATCGCGCGACATCTGCGCGAGATGGGCAAAATCTTCCTTCAGCCACGCTGATGAATGTGACAACACGCGTCCCCATCGGTCCCGTTGGTGTCATCACTCCATGGAACACACCATTTATGTTGTCGACTTGGAAAATTGCGCCAGCTCTCGCTGCGGGATGCACTGTCGTGCATAAGCCGGCTGAACTAAGCCCAGTTACCGCAAGTATTCTGATGGAGATCGCAAAGGACGCAGGTTTGCCAGATGGAGTGTGGAATTTGGTGAACGGTATCGGAGAAGAAGCAGGAAAGGCCTTATGCAAACATCCTGACATCAAGGCGATTGCATTCGTAGGTGAAAGCAGAACGGGCAGCCAAATCATGAAACAGGGTGCCGATACGCTAAAGCGTGTTCATTTTGAATTAGGGGGTAAGAACCCAGTTATTGTTTTCGACGATGCTGATTTGGATCGTGCTTTGGATGCAGCGATCTTCATGATTTATTCGTTGAATGGAGAACGCTGCACATCCTCGTCTCGACTGCTGATACAGGATACAATCGCAGATATATTCGAAGAGAGGCTAATCGCACGTGTTAATGCAATAAAGGTTGGTCATCCTCTTGACCCGAAAACTGAGGTTGGCCCACTTATTCACACTGCGCATTTCCAAAAGGTCACGTCATATTTCGACATTGCAAAACAAGATGGAGCCACAATTGCTGCGGGGGGCGATCGTGTGGGTGATACGGGATTTTATGTGCAGCCAACACTTTTTACAAATGCCACAAACGACATGCGCATCGCCCAAGAGGAAATCTTTGGACCTGTTTTAACATCAATTCGATTTTCTACAGAGGAAGAGGCCTTGCAGATCGCAAATGATGTCAACTACGGCTTAACTGGATATATTTGGACTAACGATTTGACACGTGCCCTTCGGTTTAGCGATCAATTAGAAGCTGGTATGATCTGGGTGAATTCAGAAAACGTGCGCCATCTTCCAACACCCTTTGGCGGCGTAAAAGCCAGCGGAATTGGCCGTGATGGCGGAGATTGGTCATTTGAATTTTACATGGAGCAAAAACACATTGGGTTTGCAACTGGATCACACAATATTCCAAAATTAGGAAAATTATAATGCCTCTACCATCACCTAATTTGGCCCCCGAATTTAATATCGTGCGACTAAGTCACGTTGAATACAACGTCCGCGATCTGACCGCATCACGAGCCTTTTATGTCGACACCCTGGGTCTACAAGTTACGCATGAAACAGATGACGAAATTTACCTGCGCGCTATGGAGGAACGAGGGCATCATTGCATCCATCTTATGAAATCAGAACGCGCATCAGTTGGCGTGTTGGGATTTAAAGTCTGGGAAGATGCAGATCTTGACAGGCTTGCCGCGTTTTTTCACAATCGTGAGTTGCCTATCGATTGGATTGAGAAACCCTTTTTTGGCCGAATTTTACGATCACGTGATCCCTGGGGTATACCACTTGAATTCTATGCCAAAATGGAGAGATTGCCCCCAATTCATCAAAAATATGCCCTGTATCGTGGGGTGAAACCACTGCGCATTGATCATTTCAACATGTTTTCAAGTGACGTTGATGCTTCGGTTCGGTTTTACAATGACATGGGATTTCGTGTCACGGAGTACACCGAAGACAATGAAACAGGACGATTATGGGCGGCATGGATGCACCGAAAGGGCGGGGTACATGACATCGCGTTCACCAATGGTATTGGTCCACGCCTGCATCACAGCGCGTTTTGGGTGCCAACCCCACTAAATATCATCGACCTGTTGGATTTAATGTCCACCACAGGTTACGTTTCAAACATCGAACGCGGTCCGGGACGCCATGGTATTTCCAACGCATTTTTTCTATACGTTCGTGATCCTGATGGGCACCGTATTGAGATTTATTGCAGCGATTATCAAACCGTTGACCCAGATCTTGAGCCGATCAAATGGGATCTAAAAGATCCGCAGCGTCAAACATTATGGGGTGCTGCCGCCCCACAGTCTTGGTTTCAAGAGGGCAGCACATTCGAAGAAGCGACAGTGGTCGAACCCGTTTTAAAAGCACAGCCAATTGTTGCACCATAGGGGTCAAGATGAACTGGGACGAATATGAATGCTGGGTAAAGCATCTTGGCGAATGGGGTGCAGAATATCACAAAACGCTTCGCGAACGCCCCGTAAGGGCACAAACTACGCCAGGGGATATTGCAGGACAACTAAGCAATAATGCTCCTGAACAGGGGACTGACATGTCAATCATCATGTCAGATTTTGAACAGATCGTGATGCCTGGAATGACGCATTGGCAACATCCCAGATTTTTTGCGTATTTTCCTGCGAACGCCAGTCCCCCGTCGATGTTGGCGGACATAATTACTTCGACAATGGCGGCGCAATGTATGTTGTGGCAAACATCGCCCGCCGCGACGGAAATGGAAACCAAAGTTATGGATTGGCTTCGCCAAGCCGTAGGTTTGCCTCCAGAGTTTCAAGGTGTCATTCAGGACAGCGCGTCTGGTGCCACCTTAGCGGCCGTATTAACAATGCGGGAACGTGCATTGAATTGGACGGGTAATCAGACGGGATTAAACAATAAAGGACAGCTCAGAGTATATTGTAGCGATCAGGTCCATTCATCAATTGATCGCGCCGTTTGGATTGCAGGTATCGGTTCAGATAATATCATCCGTATACCCAGCGCTGGACCACTACATTCCATGGACTGTGATGCATTAAGCCACGCAATTCAGGCAGATGTGCAAGCTGGTCACATTCCGATTGGCGTTATCGCCTGCACCGGTGGGACAAGTATTGGTGCATGTGACGATATTGCCCGTGTCGTAAGCATCGCAAAACATCATGGCCTATATGTTCACGTCGATGCAGCGTGGGCAGGATCGGCAATGATTTGCACCGAGTTTCAGACACTTTGGAAGGGTGTAGAACAGACAGATAGTGTGGTTTTCAATCCGCACAAATGGTTGGGCGCGCAATTTGATTGTTCTGCGCATTTCTTGCGTGATCCTGATGACTTGGTGCGTACGTTGGCCATCCAGCCAGAATATCTTAAAACGCATGGCCAGGATGGATTAATCAACTATTCAGAGTGGTCTGTCCCCTTGGGTAGACGTTTTCGAGCTTTGAAAATTTGGTTTTTACTGCGCAGCTATGGGATGGAAAATTTGCGTGGGCGCATCCGTAATCATGTCACATGGGCATGTGAAATGGCTGACAAAATGCGCGCAACGACTGGCTTTGAAATCGTAACTGACCCGATACTTTCGCTATTCACTTTCCGATATGTCCCGGACGCAAACACTGATTTCGATGTAATGAACCAAAAACTTGTGGATGCAATCAACGATGATGGTCGGATTTATCTGACACAAACACTTCACCATGGGCAAAAGGTCATTCGTTTTCAGGTGGGACAGTTTGACTGCCAAAAGCATGACATTGACACGGCATACGAAGTGATATGTCAGATCGCAAAGGATATAACATGACCCATTTCGCAAGCTTTATCGCGGGAAACAAACAACACTTTGGCATCATTACTGACAATGGTGCGATCTCGATGAATACGATCTTTCCACAATTTTCTTCGTTGCAAGATGTGGTTGTAAACAGCGCACTACAAGAGGTGGCCAGGGCTGCGGCTGGGCGCGAGATTGATTTCCAGCCTAGTGAATTCACATACGCTTTACCAATTGCAAATCCAGAAAAAATCATATGCGTTGGGGTAAATTTCCCTGAACGAAATGCTGAATATTTGGATGGCAGCGAAGCACCACAAAATATGTCGCTATTCATTCGTTTCGCGCGCAGTTTCACCAGTGCAAATGCCCCGCTTATCCGTCCACCAGAGTCAGAAAAATTGGACTACGAAGGAGAAATTGCAATCGTGATTGGAAAACAAGGCCGTCGCATATCTCAAGACCAAGCGTATGATCATATTGCAGCAATTACACTTTGTAATGAAGGAACAATCAGGGATTGGGTGCGACACGCAAAATTTAATGTGACCCAGGGAAAAAACTGGGAATCTTCTGGTGCGATGGGACCTTGGTTGGTTCCCTTTACGCACCCATCGCAACTTGATGATGTGCGTATAACGACCCATGTGAACGGTGTCTTGCGACAAGATGATCGAACCAGTCGCATGTTGTTTCCGATCAAACGACAGATTGAATATATTTCGACATTCACCACTCTCATGCCTGGCGACATAATTATTTCGGGCACCCCCACGGGTGCCGGTGCACGTCTTGATCCTCCGCAATATTTGAAACCGGGGGATGTCGTCACAGTGACCGCAGAGGGTATTGGCAGCCTCACAAATACGATTGCGGATGAATTGTCATGATGGAGGAAGCCGACATTCTTGATGCCGCAAAACGTTTATTTGAAGCAGAAAAACACAATTCACAAATAGACATACTCTCGTTGTCAAATCCTGGCATGGATATGGATGATGCATATGCAATTCAGTCCAAGTTGGTAAAACATAAACAGGACTCAGGGCGTTCTGTCATTGGTTGGAAAATTGGTCTTACTTCAAAAGCGATGCAAAATGCATTGAACATCGACATCCCTGACAGCGGGGTTTTATTTGATGATATGCATTTCCAAAATGCGTCGCATGTCCCAAAAGGCCGATTTATCCAACCGCGTATTGAGGCAGAGATTGCGTTTGTCATGGGACAGGACATAGCAGGGTCCGCTGTAACAAAAGAGGATATCCTGCTTGCAACTGATTATGTCTCACCCAGTTTGGAAATATTGGACACACGCATAAAGCGCGTCGATGCAGCGACTGGAAAAACACGATTAGTGTTTGATACAATTGCCGACAATGCGGCAAACGCGGGCGTTGTTTTAGGCCCCCAAAAACACGATATTGCCGATTTTGACCTGCGCTGGGTTGGCGCAATTGTGACACGTAATGACGAAGTAGAAGAAACAGGATTGGGCGCGGGCGTCCTTAATGACCCAGTCCAAAGCATGTTGTGGTTGGTGCAAAGGTTGGCCCAGTATGGACAGGGGTTGCGCAAAGGCGATATTGTTCTTTCTGGATCATTTATCCGACCGATCGAATGTCCGCCTAATTCCCGCATCAACGCCGATTTTGGACGTTTCGGAGATGTGACAGTCAGCTTTGGCTAACGAGCTCTCGTCAAGGGACGAATTCACTGGTAGGTGGCGATTATGAACACACCTTTTAAAATATTTCTTGTTGCTCCACCATCACTCGAAGACGTCTTGTTGGACGAAGTACATCAGCTTGGCTATTCTGACGCAGTCGTGGTTTCAGGCGGTGTCGAGTTTGATGGCACTTGGCAGGATGTCTGGCGCGCGAATTTGTCTTTGCGTGGTGCGACGCGGGTGCTTGTCCGTTTAGGCGGCTTTCGCGCGATGCATTTGGCACAACTCGACAAACGTGCGCGAAAATTTCCATGGGCTGACTTTTTGCTGGCTGATGTCCCAATTCGTGTCGAAACAACCACGCGCAAATCGCGGATTTATCATGCAGGTGCTGCAACGCAACGCATTGAACGCGCTATCGTTGAGAACTTATGTGCGAAGATTACTACAGATGCGGAACTGGTTGTGAAAGTGCGGATTTTTGATGATTTTTGCACATTTTCAATCGATACAAGTGGCCCTGCGTTGCATATTCGTGGGCATAAAGAGGCACTGAACAAGGCACCCATGCGTGAAACACTTGCGTCGTTATTCCTACGACAAATGGGGTATGATGGCACTCAGTCTGTGGTCGATCCCATGTGTGGGTCGGGGACATTTCCGATCGAGGCGGCGGAAACGGCGGCGGGACTTTTACCTGGGCGATCGCGATCCTTTGCCTTTGAACACTTGGCATCATTCGATCAGGTTGTTTGGGATACTCTAAAATCCACCGTCACATCTAAGGACGTTCAAGGCCAATTTTTTGGGTTTGATCGGGACATGGGGGCAATCCGACTGTCCCAAGAAAATGCCAATCGCGCGGGTGTTGAAAAAATGGTAGAGTTTCGGCACGGCGCTATCAGCGATTTAACGCCTCCTGATGTGCCCCCTGGAATAGTGATTATCAATCCGCCTTATGGCGGCCGGATTGGTGAGCGGAAAATGCTGTTCTCATTATATGGCGCAATGGGTCAAACATTACTCACACGTTTCAAGGGATGGAAAATTGGCATTTTGACGACCGATGGTGGATTGGCCAAGGCAACCGGCCTTCCGTTTTTGCCACCGATGCCACCCGTCCCCCACGGAGGGAAGCGGGTGACCCTGCATCGAACAAATCCAATTTAGACCGATAGTGTAGCATTTACTGCACGCTGCCATGCGTTGCAGCGCTCAGACCGCATCTGATCTGACATATTCGGAGTGAATTGTTCATCGCGTTGCCACGTTTTGGCAAAGTCTTCTTGGTTGGGATAAATGCCCGCGCGATACCCTGCCAACCAAGCTGCCCCCAGTGCGGTAGTTTCTAAAATGGTTGGTCGATCAACAACGGCCCCAGTGATATCGGCCAAAAATTGCATAGTCCAATTTGATGCAGACATGCCACCATCGACCCGCACAACCTGATCGCCACTAATGCCCCAATCCGACTGCATTGCATCCAGCAGATCGCGCGTTTGAAAGCCCACACTTTCAAGAGCAGCTTTGGCAAATTCGGCCGCGCCTGTATTACGTGTCAGACCAAACGTGGCGCCACGGCAATTTGCGTTCCAATATGGCGCGCCCAGACCTGTGAAGGCAGGAACGATAATAACGTCTTGGGCTGTGTCGGCATTTTCGGCCAGCTTTTGTGTCTCGCTCGCGTTTTCGATAATTTTAAGACCATCGCGAAGCCATTGAACCACTGCACCTGCAACGAATATAGATCCCTCTAGCGCATAGGTTGGTTTCCCATCCAATTGATAGGCAATCGTTGTCAGCATTTTATTGGAGGATCGAACAGGTGTAGAGCCAGTATTAAGTAGTGCAAAGCAACCCGTCCCATATGTGGATTTCAGCATTCCAGGTTCAAAACAAGCCTGCCCAACGGTTGCGGCCTGCTGATCGCCTGCAATCCCCAATATTGGAATTTCTGCCCCGAAAAAACTTGAATCAATGACACCAAAATCAGCGGAACTGTCCATAACAGTTGGTAAAATTGACATAGGGACGTTCAAAAGTTCACACATTGTATTTGACCATGAACCCTGATGAATATCATACAGCAATGTGCGCGCTGCATTGGTGGCATCAGTGACATGCGATTTTCCCTTTGTGAGGTTCCACACGAGCCACGTATCAACTGTTCCAAAGAGTAATTCGCCCGCCTCTGCGCGCGCACGTGCGCCTTTTACATTATCCAACAGCCAGGAAACTTTGGTACCACTAAAATAGGGATCCAATAGTAATCCAGTGTTTGCAGTCACCATGTCTTCGTGATTTTCTGCTCGCAGGGTTTCGCAGAAATCAGCCGTACGACGATCTTGCCAAACAATTGCGTTATGGATGGGTTCACCCGTTGATTTATCCCAGATGATCGTTGTTTCACGTTGGTTTGTGATCCCAATCGCTGCAATATCACTGGGCGAGATACCCACATCGTTAATCACGCCGCGACATGTTTCCAACGTGGTATTCAATAAATCGAACGCGTCGTGTTCTACCCAGCCAGAATTTGGAAAATGCTGCGTAAACTCCTGTTGTGAAGTACCACAAATTTTCATGCTTTGATCGAATAAGATCGCGCGGCTAGATGTTGTGCCCTGATCGATTGCCAATACAAATGTCATCATTCAACTCCCTTTGAAATCAGAGTATAGTTACACGCAATTCGATGTCCATAATGTTCGAATGTTGACGCTTGGCACAGTTACATTATGCTGCAACAAAAGAGGGTGAAGTAGATGTCAATGTCGCTAAGACATCCAGAAATTTTGGAAATCATAACATCCGTTGGCCACGTCGAAGTCGAAGATTTAGCAGCTCGATTTGGGGTCAGTGTACAAACAATTCGACGCGATTTATCTGATTTGGCGGAATCCGGACGTGTTGAACGTGTTCATGGAGGTGCCATTTTAGCATCCGGCACCGCAAACATTGCTTATGAACAACGTCGCAACCTCAACAGTGACGCAAAATCCAAAATTGCCGAGCACTGCGCAGGTCTCATCCCAAATGACTGTTCCGTGTTTTTAAATATTGGAACAACAACTGAGGCGGTGGCACGAAAGCTGGTGCATCACAAAGGACTGATTGTTGTCACCAATAACATTAATATCGTCACGGCATTAAATGAAGCACAGGGTGTTCAAGTGATACTAACTGGTGGATCCGTTCGCCGGAGTGATGGAGGTTTGGTTGGCCCGTTTGCAAACCAAACTATTCGTCAATTCAATTTTGACTATGCGATTGTTGGGTGTTCGGCCCTGGGGTCAAAAGGAGAACTATTTGATTTTGATAGCCAAGAAGTCGAAGCAAGTCGCATAATTCTAGGCTGCGCGCGCACACGGATTTTGGTTGCTGACCGGACAAAATATACTCGCACAGCCCCAATTAAAATCGCAGACCTGCAATCAATAGATGTTTTTGTTACAGACGAAGACCCATCAAACTCCGTTCATAACGAAATGCAAAAGTGTGGTACAAAACTTTACGTTTCTAGCAATTTGGGAAAGGTGTAATGCGCCATTTTTGTTGGAAATACTTTGTTGTTTTTTTGATTTCCAGCACGTGTGGAGTGTGTCAGGCTGAAGATGCAGAAATCAACATATTTGCCGCCGCCAGCTTACAAAATGCTGTATCTGAACTTGCCGATCGTTACGCAAAAGAGTCCAGTACGAAGATCCATATATCGGTCGCTGGCACGTCAACACTGGCACGACAAATTGAATATGGTGCGCCCGCACACATATTTATATCCGCGAACAAAGGTTGGGTTGATTATTTGGTGGACAAACAGGCGATAAACCCAACATCCGTCAGTGTTATTGCCAAAAACTCTCTCACGCTTGTCGCACCTATTAATTCAGTTGATACGCCATCTTTGCAGCAACCAGATTGGGATGAGACAAAACTTTTCTCGATCGCAATGGTGGATGCGGTCCCTGCCGGGATCTATGCAAAAGAGGCGTTAATTTATTTTGGACATTGGGACCAGTTGCAGAGCAATTTAATACAAACCGACAATGTGCGTTCTGCCCTAAATTTGGTTGAATTGGGGCAAGTTGATTATGGTTTGGTATACGCAAGTGATGCGTTTGCGTCCAAAAAAGTAAATGTGATCGAAGAACTGCCTGGAACAAGCCACAGTCCAATTGAATATCATGCAGCATTGGTCGGTTCCAATGTAAGCAGTGACACCTTACAGTTTTACGACCTTATGAAATCATCTGTTTTTAAAAGTATTTTGCGTAAAAACGGATTTGTTGTTCCGTAAAAAAGATTAGACCAGTTCTGCTGGTAAAACATCTTCTAAAGTTTGTGATTTAAGGACCTGCATAAACGCCATCATTGCCTTGTCGTAAACATTTGGGAGTTTGCATCGGCCAATGAGCGGACACTCATCCGCACTTCGCATGCAGTCAGCTAATGCGAAGTCAGGCTCAGTTAGTGATAGAACCTCTGCCAAGTTAATGGACTTGGGGTCGCTTGCAAGCATAAGTCCGCCGTTTCGACCGCGGTGAGCAATCAAGAGTTCAGCACGTGTCAACGTATTCACAACTTTCATCAAGTGTCCACGCGAGACATCATGGAATCTGTTAACGTCATCTATGGTAAAACATTTTTCTTGGTTCTGGGCCGCGTAAATCAGCACACGCATAGCAAGATCGGAAAACTGAGTTAGCCGCATCGTAATCCACGCGAAAAAAAATTTACACAAATAGAGAATTGTTGATCGGATTTGTAACACAAAAATAAAAGGGGAAAAACTCTATTAATAAATCATTGGCGATACTACAATTAAAAAAATTTATGACTTTTTGTAAAATAATGAATTTTACTTTATAGTTATAGGTACATAGTTAGTATCAAGCGCGCGGTGCGCTTTTACAATTTAGATTCGGAGATCTCCCATGGACGGAAATACCCCTATTGCCGGCAAATGTCCGGTAATGCATGTACAATCAAGCGTGACCTCTGGCGGTACGACAAACCGCGATTGGTGGCCAAACCAACTAAATTTACGCGTGTTACATCAAAATCCAGCTGTTGGAAATCCGCTAGGTTCAGATTTCAACTATGCAGAAGAGTTCAAAAAACTTGATCTGAAAGCGTTGAAGCAAGATCTATATGCATTGATGACAGATAGTCAGGATTGGTGGCCAGCAGATTACGGGCACTACGGTCCGTTCTTCATTCGTATGGCATGGCATGCTGCAGGCACCTATAGAACTGGCGATGGCCGCGGTGGTGCAAGCACGGGTGCACAACGTTTTGCGCCATTGAACAGCTGGCCTGATAACGGCAACTTGGACAAAGCACGCCGCTTATTGTGGCCGATCAAACAAAAATACGGAAAGCAAATTTCTTGGGCTGACTTGATGATCCTTGCAGGCAACGCCGCGCTTGAATCCATGGGCTTCAAGACATTTGGATTTGCAGGTGGTCGCGCCGATATCTTTGAACCAGAAGAAGACATCTATTGGGGCCTAGAAACAGAATGGTTGGGCGACAAACGTTATTCTGGTGAGCGTGATTTGGAAAATCCACTGGCGGCTGTGCAAATGGGCTTGATCTATGTGAACCCAGAAGGTCCAAACGGCAATCCAGATCCGGTCGCATCAGGCCGTGATATCCGTGAAACATTTGCGCGGATGGGTATGAACGACGAAGAGACCGTTGCATTGGTTGCAGGGGGTCACACATTTGGAAAAGCACACGGTGCAGGTGATGCCGCGCACGTTGGCCCAGAGCCAGAAGGTGCCGCGATTGAGCTTCAGGGGCTTGGTTGGATGAGCACACACAAATCCGGCAAGGGCGTTGATGCAATCACCAGCGGTGTTGAAGGTGCATGGACATCAAAGCCAACTGAATGGGATATGGGTTATTTTGATGTTCTCTTTGGGTACGACTGGGAGCTAACAAAGAGCCCAGCGGGTGCGCATATTTGGCATGCCAAGGATCTAAAAGACGAGGATCATGCACCAGAGGTTGATGGATCAGACAAACGTGTCCCAATTATGATGACCACTGCAGATATGGCGATGCGTATGGATCCAGCGTATGAAAAGGTTTCACGCCATTTCCATGCAAATCCGGATGTGTTTGCTGATGCTTTCGCACGGGCTTGGTTCAAACTTACTCACCGTGATTCAGGGCCAAAGTCGCTTTACCTTGGCGATGAAGTGCCGGCAGAGGATCTGATTTGGCAAGATCCGCTTCCTGCGGCTGACTACGACCAAATCGATGATGCGGACGTCGTAAACCTGAAGGGACAGATTGCAGACTTAGGATTAACTGTCTCCGAAATGGTTTCTACCGCATGGTGTTCTGCGTCCACGTTCCGTGGGTCGGATAAGCGTGGCGGCGCCAATGGCGCACGTATTCGTTTGGCACCTCAGAAAGATTGGGATGCAAATGAACCCGTGCAATTGGCAAAAGTATTGGACGCATTGGAGGGCGTGCAAGCATCCTTCAATAACGCTGGCCCTAAGAAGGTATCCATGGCCGACTTAATCGTTTTGGCAGGAAACGTTGGGGTCGAACAGGCTGCGAAAGCTGCCGGACATGAAGTCACCGTGCCATTCGCAGTTGGTCGCGTTGATGCCGTACAAGATCAAACCGACGTAGACAGTTTTGCGGTTTTGGAACCGATTGCAGATGGGTTCCGGAATTATCAAAAAGGCGCATACACGTCTTCAACAGAAGAGCTATTGCTGGACCGCGCACAGCTGTTGACACTAACAGGGCCAGAAATGACGGTTCTGGTGGGTGGTATGCGTGCAATTGGTGCAAACCATGGCGGATCTTCTTTTGGAGTATTGACCGATCGTATTGGCTCTCTTTCCAATGACTTCTTCGTGAATTTGTTAGATATGAGCACAGAGTGGAGTGCAGTTGACGAAGCCGAGAACCACTTTGAAGGTCGTGATCGCGCCACTGGTGATACGAAATGGACAGCGACGCGTGCTGATTTGATTTTCGGCTCAAACTCGCAGCTTCGAGCGATCGCTGAAGAATATGCATGCGCAGACTCGGGTGACATGTTCGTTGCAGATTTTGTGGCGGCATGGACGAAAGTGATGAATGCGGATCGATTCGATCTAAGTTAAGTATTCGGCAATACAATCTAGATAAGCGTCCAATTTTTTTTTTGGGCGCTTATTTTATTTTCAATTTTGAATTACCAAAGCTAGACAAATCAACTAATTTATCCATCCATCCAGCGAATTTGTTCACAAAGATAGTCATTCACAAAACTGTTACAAAACTGACGCAAAACCATAACAAAGCATTCTTAAACGCCGAAGGGCATAGCGCAGGATGCGTTCCGAGATCAAAAACTCTTTAGGAGAAAAATATGTCTTTTGTAAAAGCAACAGTAGCAGCAATTGCAGTTGCGGCAGTTTCTGCAACAGCCGCAGCAGCACGTGACCAAGTTCACATCGCTGGTTCATCAACAGTACTTCCATATGCGTCAATCGTCGCAGAAGCGTTTGGTGAAAACTTCGACTTCCCAACACCAATCGTTGAAGGTGGCGGTTCAGGTTCAGGCCGTAAGCGTTTGTGTGAAGGCGTTGGCCTAAACACAACAGACATTGCAAACTCATCATCATTGATGAAGGCAGCGCAGTGGGAAACATGCCAAGCAACAGTTGGTAAAGTTTCAGAAGTTCGCATCGGTTATGATGGGATCACATTCTCAACACGTCTTGAGAACAAAGGTTTCGAAAACCTAACACCAGCACAAATCTATCTTGCTTTGTCTTCACGTTCAAACGCGAAAACATGGGCAGATGTTGATCCATCTCTACCAGACGTAGCGATCAAAGCGTTCATCCCTGGCACTAAGCACGGTACACGCGAAGTATTTGAAGAAAAAGTTATGCTAAAAGGCTGTGAGTCAGTTGGCGCATTCGCTTCTTTGACAAAAACTTTGGGTGACGAAGATGCAGCAGAAGAAGCATGCTTCGAAGTTCGCACAGATGGTGCGTCAGTTGACATCGATGGTGATTACACAGAAACACTAGCGTCTTTGGATGCGAACCAGGAAGGTATCGGTGTATTCGGTCTATCATTCTTGATGAACAACACAGACAAGCTTTATGCAGCTAAGATCAACGGTGTTATGCCAGCAACAGAATCAATCGCGTCTGGTGAATACCCAGTTTCACGTCCTTTGCAGTTCTACGTAAAGCACGCGCACGTGTCACAGGTTCCAGGCATGAAAGAATACATCGAATTCTTCGTATCTGACGAAATCGCAGGTCCGGATGGCCCATTGGCAGCATATGGCCTAGTTTCTGACCCAGAATTGGCGAAGACACAGGCGATGGTTGCGGCGATCAACTAATATTTGATGATCTTAGTGAGAAGCATGTTCGCCATGCTTCTCATTTTTATTTGTGGAATTTGAAAAGATGACTCTTACAACGGTTCTTTATGTAGTTATATTCATTTCAGCAGCTGCATATTTAGCAAGTCGCTCTAAGGCACTTTCAACTGTATCCGGAAATCAAAAAGAGCTTCACTCCCTTCCGCAATACTATGGTTTTAACGGTTTATTGTTATCGTTGCTCCCTGCGATCATATTGTTGATGATTTGGACATTTGTGCAATCACTGGTCGTTGAATCGACTATTTCAAACATGCTTCCTGACGATATGGCGAGCGAGCAAGCAAATCTTAACCTGTTGATGAGTGAAGTTGAGCGGTTAAGTGATGGCCTTAAGATTGTAATTTCATCGGGAATTTCAGACCGCAGTACACTTTTAGACCCAAACACAAGCGTTGCCACAGTCCAAGAAGCATTGCTGCAAGCCAACGTTTTTCTTTCTGGTGATATTGACCAAGAAATAATGAAGGCAGCTCAGCGTCGGTTCGTCATGGAAACTGATGGCAGTATGTATCGCAACTGGCTTGTGATTTTGACGTCGATAATCGGGTTCGTGATTGCGTTTCGTCAATCTAGATCTGATTTCCGTGCTCGGAACCAAGTAGAACGCATTGTTCTGTTATTATTGGCAAGCGCGGCAACCATTGCGATTGTTGCAAGTATTGGAATTGTTCTGTCGATGGTCTTTGAAGCAGCGCGATTTTTTGACATGCACCCTTGGACAGATTTCTTCTTTGGTCTTGTCTGGGCGCCGTCATTCAGATTCCAAAGTGAACTCGCCATTCTGCCATTGCTTTGGGGTACGCTTTATATTTCCTTTGTTGCGTTACTGGTTGCGGTTCCAATTGGTCTCTTTGCCGCGATATATTTATCTGAGTATGCAACCACATCAGTCCGTTCTATTGCCAAGCCATTGTTGGAAATTTTGGCAGGTATTCCAACAATCGTTTATGGCCTATTCGCGCTGACGACCTTTGGGCCATTCCTTCGGATGTTTTTCGGAGACGGAGGCTTCTTGGGTGTGGAGTGGATGTCAGACTCTCGTTCGGTGATCACAGCTGGAGTGGTGATGGGGATGATGCTTATTCCTTTTGTTTCCTCACTTTCAGATGACATTATCAATGCAGTTCCCCAATCTATGCGGGACGGTTCATACGGATTGGGTGCCACGCAATCTGAGACAGTTCGGAACGTTATTATTCCTGCGGCGTTACCTGGGATCATTGGTGCTATCCTACTTGCTGCATCGCGGGCTATTGGTGAAACGATGATTGTGGTCATGGGCGCGGGTGCAATAGCACGATTTACGCTAAATCCACTTGAGGCTCTTACGACAATTACCACTCGCATCGTAAGTCAGTTGACTGGCGATCTTGAATTTGACAGTCCAGAGACACTTGTAGCGTTCGCACTTGGGCTGAGCCTATTTGTTTTAACTCTTTGCCTGAATGTCTTGGCACTTTACGTCGTTAGAAAATATCGGGAGCAATACGAATGAACGATAACGCCCACACTCCACGCTCATTATACGATATTTCGCCGCTCACTAAAAAACGGAATGCAGCAGAGTCTCGCTTTAAAATATATGGTATCGTCGCAATTTCGATTGGTCTTTTGATGTTGACGGTGCTGGTATCAACCATCGTTTACCGTGGTACAGGGGCTTTTCAACAAACCTTCATCACGCTGGACGTGGAATTGCTTGAGTCCAAGTTGGACAAAAAAGGCAATCGTAATGTTGAAGACATTAAAAAAGTTTCAACGTTCGGATACACGCCATTGTTGAGTGAAGCGATGATTAAATTGTTGGCTGAGAATGGAATTGAAACGGAGCTTAAGAAAAAAGAGCTTAGCGATATGATTTCCAAAAGTGCAGCCTCACAGATGCGCGATTATGTGCTAGCTAATCCAGATGCAATTGGAACGACAGTAGAGTTCCGTTTCCTTGCCAATGGTTGGGTCGATGGATACTTAAAAGGTCGATACTCTCGGAAAAGTGTCGAAAATAGTAAATTTGCAAGTGCTGGTCAATTTGATATCACGGATAAGTTGGCCGAAATTGGTGTGATCGAAAAGAAATTCAATTTAGATTTCATTGTCGGTTCAGACGCATCGGATCAACGCCCAGAGGCGTCTGGAATTGGTGTCGCAATGGTTGGTTCGCTATATTTGATGATGGTTGTGTTGTGTTTGTCTCTGCCATTGGGTGTTGCAGCGTCAATATACTTGGAAGAGTTTGCCAAACAAAATATCGTGACAGATATTATTGAAATCACGATTTCAAACTTGGCGGCGGTGCCCTCGATTGTTTTTGGTATCTTGGGTCTTGCTGTGTTTATCAACTATGTTGAATTGCCCCAATCAACACCTATCGTCGGTGGACTTGTGCTGACTTTGATGACAATTCCAACCATTATCATTTCAACGCGCGCTTCTTTGAAATCGGTGCCTCCCAGTATCCGCAGTGCGGCATTGGGTTTGGGTGCATCGAAAATGCAGACGGTATTTCACCATGTCGTCCCGCTCGCAGCGCCAGGCATCCTGACAGGTACAATTATCGGTATGGCTCAAGCTTTGGGTGAAACCGCGCCTTTGCTACTGATTGGTATGATCGGATATATCGCCACAAACATGCCTGGCTCTGTTAATGAAGGGCTGTTTTCGCCGAACTCTGCGATGCCTGCACAGATTTATGAATGGGCTAAGCGTGCCGATCCCGCGTTCATTGAACGTGCCTGGGGTGGCATCATAATTCTGCTGGTCTTCCTTTTAACGATGAACACCTTGGCGGTTATCTTGCGCCGTCGGTTTGAACGCCGTTGGTAAAATCAGGCAGATTGGATACCTTTCAAAAACCGTGTTAGGTTAATCCCTAAGCTGTCGCTAATATAGCCACCCTCTTGAACCATTAGGCATGGTAAACCGAGGGTGGATATTCGCGCGCCTATTTTTTCAAATCCATTTTGCGTTACGGCCAGCCCTTCGAATGGATCATCAATTGATGCGTCTAAGCCTAAAGCAACAACGATTACATCGCTCCCAAAATTGCGGACTCTTTCCAAACCGAGATCAAGCGCGTCAAGAAAATCGCCGTCCCCCGTTGCACGTGCAAGCGGTAGATTAAGGTTGTAACCTAGACCCAGCCCTTCACCTTTTTCTTGTTCGTAACCCCAAAAGAATGGATAAAATCGCTCTGGATTGGTATGTAGAGAAACAGTTAAGACATCATTCCGCTGATAAAAGATGCCTTGCGTTCCATTTCCGTGGTGAACGTCCACGTCCAAAATTGTGGGTCGCAAGCCTTGGGATAATAAATACTCTGCAGCGATTGCTGAGTTATTCAAAAAGCAAAACCCACCCGCCTGGTCAGAGTAGGCATGATGCCCGGGTGGGCGCGATAATACATATGCAGAATGACCAGATTTGGTTACGTAATCTGCCCCATTCAGGGCGCTTTGCGCAGACCAGTATGCAGATTTCCATGTGTGTTGTGCAATAGGGCAGGCTGTGTCAGCCTGATGATAGCCCGCCTGCCCAACTGCAGATTTTGGATAACCATCAAGTCGTGCACGTGGGTGAATATTTGGAACAACTTCGTCGCCGCCGCCGGGGATGCGTGTCCATCGCTGATGTATGTTCTTTAAGAATGTTAGATACTGAGGCGAGTGCACTTTGGCAATGTGTTGTATGCCCATATCGACTGGTTCGCTGAAAAGACATCCTGCCTCGGTTGCACCATCCTTTAAAATTTCAATACGTCTGGGCTGCTCTGGATTTGGTGCAATAGCGCCAGAACGCATAAAGTATTTGGGATCGTGTTCTATCTGACGAGGATCAAGAAACGCTTTCATTTATCCACCTTTTTGAAACACAGTATGGTTGAGATAATATTTCGGTCAAGAGACTGTGCATGAGTATAAGGCGCATGTCATTTGTTTGCTTGGTGAACGACAACGAATAAAATTTCAAGTTTCCTTATTTTGTGTCATCATGTGTGTTGAAATAGATTTGTATAGGATGAAGAAATGCAGGGTTATTTGACTCCGAATAGCTGTGATTTAGAAGACTTCAAGGTGATATGTTCTGCTGCTCTGGACGCCAATGATGTACCCCACGCCGCATCCATCGAGTCAAATATCCCAATCTATGATTGCGCTGCATTGTTGTCAAAACTGACGGCCAAAGGCGAAAGACGTGCAATCATGTCGGAATGGTCACACGTTTTAATGGAGCTATCGGGCGCGATTGTTCTGCGTGGTGCCTATGAAGATACGAGCATCATTGATGCAGCCAGCGATGTTTTTCATAAGGTTATTACCGATGAAAAACAAAACGCAAAATCAGGGGCAGATCACTTTGCAGCATCTGGTGCCAATGATCGCATTTGGAATTCCTTGCAAAAACTTTGCCTAATAGCACCCGAAATTCACATTAAGTATTTTGCAAATGTTTTCATTGACGCCGCATGCGAAGCATGGCTTGGGCCGCACTATCAAATGACGGCACAGGTGAATTTGGTACGTCCAGGTGGCAAAGCGCAAACTGCTCACAGAGATTATCACCTAGGGTTTCAAAGCGTAGAGAAATCCGTTCAGTTTCCGTCTCATGTACACGCCTTATCGCCTGTTTTAACCTTGCAGGGTGGGATCGCGCATTGTGACATGCCGATTGAAAGTGGACCAACGAAATTACTGCCGTTTTCCCAAAAATACCTGCTTGGATATCTTGGATATCATCAGGAACCATTTAAAGAATACTTCGAACAAAATTATGTTCAGGTGGCCCTGAACAAAGGCGATGTTATATTTTTCAGCCCAGCGATTTTTCACGCTGCTGGAGAAAACAAAAGCGCGAGCACACAGCGTTTGGTAAACCTTTTACAAGTTTCTTCGGCATTTGGCCGAGCCATGGAGAGCATCGATCGTGATAGTATGTGTCGCGCAATATTTTCTTCTCTGCAGGCGAGTGGTCTTACACAGGAACAGTTAAAAGCAGTCATTGCAGCAACAGCGGAGGGGTATTCATTTCCAACAAACTTGGATAATGATCCACCCATCGGTGGATTGGCCCCCAAAACGCAGGCTCAAATTCTAATGGATGCGCTGGATCAAAGTAATTCCAAGGATGAATTTGAACGCCAACTTGACGCACAAATTCAACGCCGTCAGGCATGATGGTGATACTCGAAAATAAATAGTGGTAATCTAACATCTCTTAGCATTATCAATGCAGACGATACTAGATATTGGTGAAGATGAAGGATCAAAAGATGACTGTGAAAATTGGAATATCTCCAATTGCTTGGCAAAATGACGATTTACCTGATTTGACCAAAGAATTCACAATGGAGCAGGCACTAATGGAGGCCCGTGAAATTGGCTATACTGGTGTGGAGCGCGGTCAAAGAATGCCTCAAGATACCGAAGGTTTGCGCTTGTATTTGGATAAATACGACATTGGACTATGTGGTGGTTGGTGTAGTGGAAATCTGTTGAACAATACGGCCACCGAAGAATGCGCAGCCGTTCAACAACAGGTCGATCAGTTCATCGCCCTAAATTCACCGTGCATTGTTTTTGCGGAATGCTCAAACACTGTACAAGGCATGATCAATGTCGCAGTGAACGATCGTCCGAAATTAGACCGCGATGACATTAAAGCATACGCATCCAAGTTGAGCGAAGTTGCAAAATGGATGCAAGATCGTGGAATGCCGTTGGCCTATCACCATCATATGGGATCGATGATAGAAAGCGAAGAGGATGTGAATTGGCTGATGGAATATTCAGGCACTGAGGTCAATCTTTGCTTTGACACCGGTCACCTCTTGTTTGGGGGGGGTGATATAGGGCGCACCATGGACCGCTGGATGGACCGCATTCATCATGTCCATTTCAAAGATATCCGACCAAAAATCGTTGAAGATGTTCGTAAAAATAACCGAAGTTTTCTTGACGCTGTTATTGCAGGGGCATTCACGGTACCTGGCGATGGCTGTATCGACTTTTTGTCGGTGGCAAAAAAATTAAGCTTAGCAGATTATGAAGGCTGGATTGTTGTCGAGGCCGAGCAAGATCCAGCCAAAGCGCCTCCATTTGAATATTCGAAAAAAGGTTATGAAAACATCCTAGATGTTTGTGCAACAGCAGGGTTAGAGATCGCACATGAAACGTGAAATTCACATCGAGGGGCAACCCGAAAACAAAATTGGATTAGATAAACTACGAGTTGGCGTCCTTGGAATGGGTTTCATGGGGGGCACCCATACGCAGGCCTGGCAACGGGGTAAGGCAACGTTCAATTGGCCGATTGAAATTGAATTGGTTGCGCTTTTCGATACAGACGAAGACACGCGCGATCTGCACGCGAACCGTTTTGATTTTCAGCGGGTGACGGGCGATTGGCGCGAAGTTTGCGAGGCAGATGATATCGATGTGGTTAGCATTTGTACGCCCAACTTCACCCACTGGGAAATGGCAGAGGTTGCGGCAAAATCGGGCAAACATATTTGGTGCGAAAAACCTATGGCAACATCCATGGCGGATGCACGCGCAATGGTGGCTGTGGCGCAGGAGCATGGTGTTAAAACCATGCTTGGGTACAACTACATGAAAAGCCCAAGCTTATTGGCAATTAAAGACCTGATTTCATCTGGGCGTATTGGCGAAATTACGCACTTTAATGGAATCTACTTGGAAGATTTCATGTGTGATCCAAATGTTCCGCATTCGTGGCGGTTAACAAAAAAAGGGGGTGGCAAGGGCGCCCTTGGTGATATGGGAAGTCACTTGATTAGTATGGCGATTTGGCTATGTGGACCCTTCAAAGAAGTCGTAAGCAGGTTGCAAACTATTCATACTGAACGCCCAGACGCAACAACGGGTGAAATGCATCAAGTAGAAACAGACGATCAGTTTTCTGCACTTGGAACCTTTGAAAGTGGGGCATTATTCACAATGCACACATCATGGCTTGGTCAGGGTCATAAAATGAACTTGGGATTTGAAATCACCGGGACAAAGGGTGCGATCAAGTTTGATCAGGAACGAATGGGCGAATTCCAATTATTCGAAATGGAAGGAAATTCAGAAATATCTACCAATGGATATAAAACTGTTTTGATCGGACCATATCATCCGTTTTTTGGTAACTTCTGCCCTGCGCCAGGTCACCATGTTGGGTTTAACGAAATGAAAATCATCGAAGTCGGTGCATTTGTTAAAGCGATTCTTGAAGACGATCAGGCCTATCCAAATTTTTCCGATGGTTTGTTGTTTGAAACTGCAATTCAGGCAATTCAAGATTCTAGTGATGAAAAACGTTGGATAACGTTGTAACGCGATGTCAAAACCCACTAATATATCGGATGATGAATGGCAGGTGCGCTGTGATTTAGCAGCCTGTTATCGAATGTTTGTAAAGTTTGGTTGGACTGATTTGATTTTCACGCACCTAAGCGCACGAGTGCCAGGAACAACTGATCAATACCTAATCAACCCTTACGGATTGTTATTTGATGAGATTACAGCATCAAATCTGATAAAAGTTGATTTTGATGGGAATGTCGTAGAGGGCGAATTTCCATTTAATCAGGCAGGGCATGCTATTCACACAGCGGTTCTGAGTGCACGACCCGAAATAAACGTCGCCCTACACAGTCACACGCGCGCAGGTGCTGCGGTGTCTGGAATGGGCGAAGGTTTGTTGCCATTATCGCAACATGCGATGGAGGTTATGGGGCTAACCTGTTACCATCCTTATTCCTACTCGGTCGACAGCGTTGAGGAATGTCGTCGGCTATCCCATGATTTGGGCGATAAGTGGATGATGATCATGCATAATCATGGATTACTAGCCGCCGGAAGAACCGTCGCAGAAGCGTTTTATTATCTGTATATTCTTGAGGCTGCCTGTAAAATTCAGGTTGATATTTTGAGTGCGTCAGCAAACCCGATAATTCCTGATGATGAGGCTGTTCAATCGTTAACCAAACACACTCAGTTTCCCACAGACGGGCCACATGAATACGTGAATGTCACCTGGGATGCTATGATCCGTAGTCTGCATCGCTCCGGGACGCATTGGATCAAATGAACAGCTTGCGATTTTCTGCAAACTTGGGATTTTTGTGGACCGAACTGTGCATTTCTGACGCCATATATAGTGCGGCGGACGCAGGTTTTGACGGCATTGAAATGCATTGGCCTCAATCTGCAGATATTGAAGCGATCCAAGCTGCGTTAGTTGCTACAAAACTGCCTCTTGTGTCGCTGAATACGAAGCCGGGTGACAAAGAAATCGGTGATTTTGGGCTGTGTGCTGTGCCTGGCAGACGTGAAGATGCGTTGCAAGCGATTGATCTTGCGATTGAACAGGCTTCGGCCCTAGACGCAAAATTTATTCACGTGATGGCAGGGAATGCGACAGGCGATGCTGCGCATGAAACCTTTGTCGCAAACTTGAAATATGCGCTTCTAAAATTGGCTAGAACTGATCTGAAGGTATTAATTGAACCCATCAATGAATACGATGTTCCAGACTATTTTTTAAAGACTCCTGACCAAGCCAGAAGCATTATTAACGAAATTGGCTCGGATAAATTAAAAATGATGTTTGATTTTTACCATGTTGAGAGACAAAGCGGCGATGCAATCGCACGGTTTTTGGATATTGCAGATTATGTTGGACACGTTCAAATTGCTTCGGTTCCCGATCGAGCTAGCCCTGATCACGGAGCCTTAGATTTTGAACATGTCTTTGAATGTCTAGAGTCCACTTGGAATGGTTTTATTGGGGCCGAGTATCGTCCAAGATCCGCGACACTAGATTCATTAAATTGGTTATCTGACCTTAGATCTGGCCGCGATATAACCAACGCGCCAAAATAAAGGCGACGTAGGCGCCACACAGTTCGGCAGGAATGAACATCAACAATTCACTTGGCCGAATTCCTGCGAAGGTATCGGTAAAAGAACGCGCAATCGCAACCGCCGGATTGGCAAATGATGTTGAAGCCGTAAACCAATAAGCGGCCGAGATATACATACCGACCAACATCGGTATCGATTTTGAATTTTGCGATAACGCTAAGATGATAACTAAAACCAACCCAAATGTTGCAATAATTTCACTTATGCAATTTCCAAATCCGCTGCGATCTACTGTTGAGACTTGGAGTATCGGAAGTTCGAACATCCCATGCGCTGCCCAGGTGCCAATCACACCACCTAAAATTTGCACGATAACGTAGAAACACACCAAACGTCCCGACAGATCACCGCGAAGAAAAAATATGAATGACACGACTGGATTGAAATGAGCACCAGATATTGGGCCTAAGATTGTGATTAGAGCAAAGAGGATAGCGCCTGTTGCAATGGTATTGCCCAACAAGGATACAGCATCGTCATTAGACAGTGCATCCGCCATTATGCCTGAACCAACTACAGTCGCCACAAGAATAAGTGTTCCTAATCCCTCAGCCAAAAGGCGGCGGTTTAATGAAAATGCATGTTTCAACTGACGAAGTCCCTCATTTTACACATCTGTGATGCATCAAATGAGGAGACTTGTACATCCAAAATATACCCAGATTCAGGATGCGTAGTTGCAGCCTTCGTCATCCAAAATTGCTTTTAATTCAGAAAAATGGCCTTCTGCTTGATCTGGATAATCATCAAGTTCAGCGGCAGTTTTAGCAGCCACTTCATGTGACAACTCTCTTAAGGGTTGGCCAGTTTGCAATGCGCGGATGTAGGTTTCAACAGCACGTTCAAAATAATACAAGCGATTAAAGGTGTCGGCGACAGTATTCCCAAGGATCAGCACCCCATGGTTTCCCATGATCATCACCTTTTTTTTGGGATCCTGTAGCATTCCAGCACACCGCATCCCTTCTTCCTCAAAAGCCAGTCCGCCAAAGCTTTCGTCAATCACGTAACGATCATAGAAAATAGCCGAGTTTTGATCGATTGGGGGTAGCCTGCTATCAGCTAGGGATGCCAGTACTGTGGCGTGGGTTGAATGCACATGCATAACACATTTGGCATGTGGACACATACGATGTACCGATCCGTGTAATCCCCATGCAGTTGGATCAGGCGCACCTGGTTTTTCCATCGTATCGGCATCGTTTGCGTCCAATAATAACATATCTGATGCCCTAATTCGGCTGAAATGTTTTTGGTTAGGGTTCATCAAAAATTGCGTGCCATCATCATTCACCGACAAACTAAAATGGTTCGCAACGGCTTCATGCATATTGAGACGCGCAGTCCACCGAAATGCTGCGGCAAGGTCAATTCGTTCTTGCCAATAAAGTAAATTTTGTCCAGTCATCACGCACCCGTTATTTTCGCAAAAATATGTCCTCAGCGAAAGTTGGAGTCAATCCATATTGTAACATGCTGAAAGACTGGACAGACGTGTGCAATACAGCACATAAAGACAGTAAGGTTCGTAACCACGATTGGGTCAGTCATGATTATTTTTTTGAAAACACTACACTTTGTGTCGCTGTGGGTTGCAGGAGGCGTGGGTGTCGGTGGATGGGTTCTACAACATGTGCACAAACGCAATGGTCAGCGACCGTCATTGGAAGTTGTTCAAAGCCTGCGTTTAATGGGATTGCTGGCGCTGGTTGCTATATTGGTCCTATGGATCACAGGTTATCTGCTGAGTGGAATGATATACGGGGGCTTTCCAACATCTGTTGCGTTCCATGCGAAACTTCTGGGTGCGACTTTGATACTGCTATGTTCCATAGGGGTAAATCTTGAAACACTTCGATCGATGCGCGCTGGTTCACCGCCGCGTGCAACCTTGATGATGATACTTGCCTGGATCGTTCGGATTTCGTTGCTTGTTGTGTTGATTGGTGCAGCTGCTGCATTTTCTTCAACCTAAGCGCTCTGGATTTATCAGGTGTCGTGGATTTGATATCCGTGTCGCAAAATTTGTGGCAGCAACACTTGCCAGATGACAAACTGATCAGGGTATTATTGGAGCACTTGTTGACCGTGTCTGTGTCAATACATGAGGCAAACATTACCGCTCAATATGGCTCTACGCGATCCGCTCAGCAAGGAGGATAAAATGGCAGCGCAGAATAAAACCGTATCTTTTACGCAAATGAAAGATGGGACAAAGGCAGAGTACAAACTTCTGCACGAACTTGAAAAACCTTACCTTGCGATGACAGCAGATCGTGTTCTAGATGAATTGCGCCGACACGGTGAAGCAACACTTGAGGGCTATAAAATAAGCAGACTTCACCACGGTTTACAGTCTGCGACGCGTGCCGAAGCTGATGGCGTTGATATTGATTGGATTGTGGGCGCATTGCTACACGACATTGGTGATGGTCTAGCGCCGCAAAACCATGATCGATTTTCTGCAGAAGTTGTTCGCCCGTTTGTGCGATGGGAGGTATCTTGGGTGATTGAACATCATGGCATTTTCCAAATGTTGTATTATGCGCATCATTATGGATGGGACAAAGATGCCCGCGATCGCTATCGCGATCATCCATGTTTTGAAACATGTGCCACATTTTGCGAACGCTGGGATCAATCCTCATTTGATCCAGATTATCCAACGAAATCCTTGGAATATTTTGAGCCAATGGTGCGTGAGGTTTTCGCACGCAAGGCCTACGATCCTGCGGTTATCCAAGACGGCGTTTCGATTGGTCTTACACAATTATGGGGACCATAGCACCTCGCACAAAAGCCACAGCCATTGGTGCGACTGCGGTTTTGATGTGGGGGGTGTTGGCATTGTTTACAACACTTACAGGTGATGTACCGCCCTTTTTACTAACGGCTCTCGCGTTTTCCATCGGTGGAGTACTTATGATCGTGAAATGGATCATACGTGGCGACAATATTGTTGCACATTTGCGTCAACCTATCGGGGCATGGGTACTGGGTGTGACCGGCCTATTTGGATATCATTTTCTGTATTTTTTAGCCCTCAAAAGCGCACCACCTGTTCAGGCCGGCCTGATTGCATATATGTGGCCATTGTTGATCGTGGTTTTTTCTGCACTTTTGCCAGGTGAACGGCTACGCTGGTTTCATGTCTGTGGTGCAGTTTCGGGCCTAGCTGGCACAATCGTTTTGGTGGCAGGTAGCGTCGACTTGTCCTTAAAACAGTCTGAGTATTTCGGATACGTTTTGGCGCTGGCTTGCGCATTTACTTGGTCTGGGTATTCAGTTTTGAACCGCAAATTTGGTACAGTGCCCACTGACACCGTAGGTGCGTTTTGTATCGTCGTAGCGGTCTTATCATTCATTGCACATTTGGTATTCGAAAAGACGATCATGCCTGCTGATTTAATCGAATGGCTCGCTGTTCTTGGTTTAGGAATTTTCCCCGTTGGCCTTGCCTTTTTCGCGTGGGACTATGGGACGAAGCACGGTGATATTCAGGTGTTGGGCGCGATTTCATATGCCGCACCGCTTGTCTCTACTTTCATGCTTATATTATTTGGAATGGGTGCGTTGACTTGGAGCGTCTTCTGGGGTTGTGTGTTCATTGTTGGAGGCGCCGTTGTCGGGTCAAAAGAGTTATTTTTGACGATCCTGCGCCCAAATCGACTTCGCTAAACCTGGAATAGAGTACGCATATGCCCATTGAACAGGTTGATCATCCAAGAGGCTTTGTATTCGCCGTTGTTGCCTATCTGTTATGGGGATTTTTGCCAATTTATATGAAGGCGGTTTCGCAATTTCCTGCGGCCGAAGTTGTTGCACATCGTGTCATTTGGTCCGTTCCAGTTGCAATGATTTTACTCATTGTATTACGCAGAACGTCTGATTTGAAAACCGCGCTTAGATCCAAACGGATTTTGGGCATGGCATTGATTACGGCAAGTTTGATTTCGGTTAACTGGTTGACCTATGTCTATGCCATTGCAACAGATCGCACCCTAGAGGCTGCACTTGGGTACTATATTAATCCTTTATGCAGCGTTTTCTTAGGTTTTGCATTGCTTGGTGAAAAATTAACCCAACGCCAATGGGTCGCGATATGTATAACGGTTTTGGCCGTCGGGGTTTTGAGTTACGAAGTCGGAACCTTGCCTTGGCTATCATTGATCCTTCCGATTACATGGGCGTTTTATGCGCTATTTAAGCGTTCATTTCCAATCGGCCCAAATCAGGGGTTTTTGCTTGAAGTTCTTATTCTAAGTCCAATAGCACTTGGCTATCTAATTTATCTGTCGCTTATTGGGAAAAACCACTTTTTTGCGTTCGATTGGACCTCAACAGTTTTGTTGGTTGGATTAGGGGCGGTGACCGCAATTCCACTAATCGTTTATGCAAATGGCGCAAAATTGTTGAAACTCTCAACAATTGCGATGCTCCAATATATTGCCCCTACACTCATTTTTCTGGTTGCGGTTTTTCTGTTTGGAGAAGAATTTGGATGGGCAAAAAAGGTCGCATTCCCAATGATTTGGGTTGCACTTCTTATATTCACATCATCATCAGGCAAAATGCACGAGCCGAGAGACTAGAAAGTTTGTGCTTCTGTTCGTAAAGAGTTTGAGTTTTGACGAATTCACAATGTAAAGTTAAGTGACAAATTTCAAAGTGACCTTCGACAGGATTTATAACGCATTATGCCTACACCGCCCCATCTAACTGATGACCGCTTAGACGCCATAAAGACACGTCTTCGTCTTCCGGCAATTTGTGCGCCTATGTTTTTGGTGACAGGCCCGGATATGGTAATCTCTGCATGCAAATCTGGTGTTTTGGGCACCTTTCCTGCGACAAACGCACGAACCGTGGATCAATTGATCGCTTGGCTAGATGAAATTACATCTGCTGTCGGTGCATCGGATGCCCCTTGGGCATTAAATATGATCACGCACAACAGCTATGGAAGATTTGACGCTGAACTTGAACTTGTGAAACGATATCGACCTGAGCTGGTCATCACTGCGCTGGGTGGGCCACATAGGGTGACAGATGTTGTACACGAATATGGTGGATTGGTATTTGCCGACGTGAACTCGCCTAAGTTTGCGCGGAAAGCGATCGACAAAGGTGCGGATGGGCTTGTTTTGATATGCGCGGGCGCTGGCGGTCATACTGGTGAATATGCAATGATTCCATTCGTAGAAGAGGTGCGTACATTTTTTGACGGACCAATCATTGTGGGTGGTGGGATTGGGACTGGCCGTGGCATCAAAGCGGTCGAGGCACTAGGAGTTGATTTTGCATATCTTGGAACGCGCTTCTTGGCCTGTAAGGAATCATTGATCAATGACGCGTATCGCCAGATGGTTTGGGACAGCCAGATGGAAGATTTGATTGCATCTCGGGCGATCACTGGTGCACTTGGCAACTGGATGAAGGCAAGTGTCGAAGCGGCTGGATTGTCGAATGAGGCTATGCAGGCGGTGGCGAAAATTGACTTCTCAGATGACATGCATGCGGGAACAAAGGCATGGAAACATGTCTGGAGTGCGGGTCAAGGTGTTGGACTGATAAATACCCCCGAAACTGTTTCCGATGTCGTTGAATCGCTTATTCAGCAATATAATTCATAGTTTCAATTCCCAATCATGCTGTCAGCATGTGGGTTTGTTGTATTTCGTTATGTTTCATAATAGCATACATAAAAAGTATCAAATGAGGTCGAATTGTGATTAGCGAAGAAGAACGCCAAATCATCAAAGAAACGCTTGATCATAAAGCAAATGGCACGACCCATATGCTGGACGATATTATGTATAATCCAGTCGCCAAATATAATAAACCTGATCAATTAAGTGCTGAAATGAACGTTTTGTTTAAAAACTTTCCGATCATCATTGCACATTCAAGTGATTTGCCCGAAGCAGGAAGCTTTTTTACCTATAATGATTTGCAAGCACCTATTTTGGTCACGCGCAATAATGATGGTCAGGTCAAGGCGTTTTTAAATGTCTGTCGTCACAGAGGGGCCCGCGTAGAAGATAAGCCCTGTGGCAAGGCGCGAACATTTTCATGCCCATATCATAGTTGGACTTTTGACCTCAACGGTAACCTGCGTGGCATGCCGCAGCCGTTTGGTTTTGGGGATCTTGATAAATCTAAGTTGGGTCTAGTCGAACTTCCTGTGTTCGAAGAATTTGGTATGATTTGGGTGGTCCCGTCCAAGACGGACCAACAGATCGATTTTGATGCTTGGACCGCCCCGATGCGAGAACAGTTGATTGGGCTGGATCTTGGCAATCATGTTGTTTTCAAAAAATGGTCACTGGATCGTAACATGAGCTGGCGCTTAGCGCTTGAAGGTTTTCAAGAAAGCTATCATTTCTGCTCTGCACATCGCGATACGGCGTGTTCAAGTTATCTGGACAATCAAAGCGTTCATATGAATTTCTATCCGCACGTTCGGCACGCAGTTCCCTTGCCCTCGATTGAGGAACTGCACGACATCCCTGAGGAAGAATGGGAGTATCGACCACACTATATGACGCAGAATTATTTATTCCCTGCAAACTTTGTTCAGGTGATGACAGATCACGTCTATGTCCACACGATTATCCCCACTGGTGAAGGCACATGCAAATTTCAGTGTATGATGTTGATACCCGAGGCACCTCAATCTGAAAAAGCACAGCGATATTGGAACAAAAACTATGATCTTATTCGGATCGTATTTGATGAAGATTTCATAATCGGCGAAGGTATTCAAAAAGGATTGAACACAAACGCCAATCAGGAATTTTTGTTTGGCATGTATGAATGCGGTCTACATTTTGGTCAGACCGCAATTAACGATGCATTAGACGGCAAATTAACTGTCAACACGCTCTAGGTTATATTCAGACAGCGGAATTCCCATATTGTTGCAATGATGCAGGACATCCGAAATTTGCCATGCGATTGGATCATTTTGTGCAAACCTTGATAGTTTCTCAACAATATGCGGAACTCCAAGCTCATCGGCATAGTGCATCAAACCACCTCGCCACCGCGGAAAGCCATAACCAAGCACGCTAACTAAATCAATTTCTGCGGCTGACCGTGCGATCCCTTCACCAAGAATATCTGCAGCTTCGTTGATCATTGCCAAAACCAACTGCTCTTGGATTTGTAGTTCAGTGATTTCCGTCCGAGTAACCTTGGCAAAATGTGCTTCTTCGCGGATCAAATCTTCGATCAGGGGGTCATCAACGCGACCCTTACCACCTGGGTATCGATACCATCCCACACCCACCTTTTTACCTAGCCGACCTTCATCAACCATCCTGTCACTGATTGGAATGTATCTACGCCTTGGGTCCCTTGTATCGTCCTGCCTACGTCGATTGGCATGGGCGATATCCAGCCCCGACAAATCTTGGGCCTCGTAGGGTCCCATGGCGTATCCAAAATCAACCATGGCGCTGTCAACCTCCCATGGGGTGGACGCGTCCATCAGGATTGTGTCAGCTGCTTCACGATATCGGGCAAGAATTCTGTTGCCGATAAACCCATCGCAAACGCCGGCAAGAACAGGAACCTTGCGCAATTTTTTGGCGATTGTGTATGCGGTAGATAATGCACGATCGTTCGTTTCGGTGCCTCTGACAATTTCCAATAACTTCATGATATGGGCCGGTGCGAAAAAGTGTAGGCCAACGATGCGACCAGGATTTCGCGTACTGCCTGCAATTTCGTTGACGTCTAAGTATGATGTATTGGTGGCAAGAATGCTGTGTTCTGGCACATGCTGATCTAGCTTGGAGAAAATACTCTTCTTTACGTCCATATTTTCAAACGCGGCTTCGATCACCAAATCAGAGTTTGATGCAGACGCATAATCGTGCGAGTAAGAAATTTTCGTTTCAAGCACATCCACACGTCCCTGATCAAGTATTCCGCGATTTACGCCCTCTTGGATCAGCTTACTGACGTTAAGACGCGCTCTTTCGATGCCATCTTCGTCCTCTTCTAATAAGATCACTTGGTAACCTGCGGAAATACAAGCATAGGCGATCCCAGCACCCATTGTCCCGCCACCTACAACGCAAATATTTTCGACTTCTGCAGGTTGATTTCCTATATCATTTGGTAATTTTGCAGCACGCTCGGCAAAGAACATATGGCGTAAGGCGTATGCTTGCGGCTGCGTTCGAAGCGTTAGAAATTCATTCCGTTCCCGCTCCATCGCAAGATCGAAAGGAAGATCCGAACCCAATTTAGCAATCTCAAGTGCTCGCATTGGTGCATTCTGTCCCTTCATCCGGGATTCAATTTTCGCACTGATCGTATTTTCTAATTGCAGATCCCATGCAGGAAAAGGCAGTTCCCAAGTGGGAACACGACACAGCAAGTCTTCTGTGTTTACCATAAACGCGGCCTCGACCACATCGTGATCAATATCTTGCACCAGCCCAATTGCATAGGCTTTGTCTGCATTGATTGGCTTTCCAAAACAAATCATTTCTAATGCCATGTCCAAATTCACCAATCTCGGCAACCGTTGAGTACCACCGGCACCGGGGATCACGCCCAGACTGACTTCGGGGAAACCGATTTGTGCCTCGGGGTGCATAATGCGCATACGACAGGCCAATGCGATCTCTGCGCCACCGCCTAATGCAACGCCATTTATCGCGGCAATCCATGGAACAAAGCTTTGATCAATTGCATCCAACACATCGGGCAAATGCGGTTCAATTGGATCACTATCGAATTCTTTTGCATCTGCTCCGGCTGCAAATGCACGCCCTAATCCCGATACAATGACACGTTCCAGGTTTAATTTTTCCGCATCTCGGACTGTTCGCAATAATTCGTGACGCATGGATGCATTAATTGCGTTTACTGGGGGATTATTCAGTTCAACATACCCCGTACGACCATCGTGATTGAAATTTAGGGTCATGTCTTTTCCTTTCGTCCTTATCCAAGTAGGTTTTCAGATTGGATTAATTTAATCAGTTGAGCGGCAGTTTTTTCTAGCGGCTTTTGCGATGTTTCCAATTTGTAATCAGACATTGCATATAATTTTTCTCGGCTGGCCAACAGACCACGCAATTTTTGCATCACTTGTCTTTGTCCGATTACAGGTCGTGTATCGCCTTGTGCCAACACCCGTTTCATATGATCGTCGGGTGAGGCGGTTAACCAAATGCAATGGAAATTGGCTTGCAACATTTGATAGGTTTCTAGATTTTCAACAATGCCGCCCGAGGCTGCGACAACGACCCGATCATAATCTGCGATCAATGTCTCAAGCGCGTCAGCTTCAACAAAGGCATCCTTGTCGGCACGTCCTTCGTCGATATGACGATCTACAAAATATACAGCAGCATTGCTGTTCATTTTGTTACTCCCTAGCATCGCATCTATGTGCAGTATTCATCATTGGTTGATGATTTTTGTTTGATGCTAGACTCGACTTTTCGATCATTTGGAAAAATTTTGCCAAAAACATAGTTTTGAGGCGTAATTTAGGCAAAATAATGCATAGATTTTTTGGTCACCATTGAACCAAGAACAGTGTAATCGCGGGGAATGCAACCAAAAGCGCGACTCGCAGCAAATCCGATGCAACGAATAAGATTACAGCTTTATATGTTTCAATCATCGGCGTTTTCCGATCCATCGCGTTGATAATGAATAGGTTCATCCCCACAGGCGGCGTGATCAAACCAACCTCAACAACGATCAAGACTAGAATACCGAACCAGATTGCAACTTGCTCCGACTCAATTCGGCGTGCCATGCCCTTGCTCATTCGGATATCAAGCGCGCGCATTTGCTCGCGCGTCAGTTCTGCGCCATTTGCAATTGCAGTTTTGATGTTTGCCAACATGTCCCCCGTGACGGCGTCGGGGATTGAGCCACTATTTATTACCGCCATTGCCTTCATCGCTTGTAACTCAGCTAATGAGGTAAAGTTGAAATCAAGCGCTGTAATCACAGGGAAAAAGATTGGGATGGTCAGCAAAATCATTGACAAGCTGTCCATCAAACAGCCCAGTAACAAATAGAAAACCAAAATCAGAACAAGCACCATCCAGGGATTAAACCCGGTGCCCACAACCCATTCTGCGATTTCTTGTGGGACTTGAGTGAGCGCTAAAAATCCATTGTAAAATCCCGCACCCAGCACGATTAAAAATATCATTGCGGTTGACCGGGCGGTGACGGTAAAGCTTTCGACTAAGGTGGTACGTGTCAGTCCCCCATTGAAGTAGGCGATTAAACCCGTTCCTAATGCGCCTACTGCGGCCCCTTCAGTCGGTGTGAAAATGCCTCCGTAGATACCGCCGACAACCGCAACAAAGACAATTAGCACAGGCCAAACGGCGGTAAGGTCTTTGAAGCGCTGTAGATAAGGAACGCGCTCACGAACGCCTGCAGAATCTGGATATAGCCGAACGTAAATCGATATGACAATCACATAACCTATGGCGGCCAAAATGCCCGGAACAAACGCCGCCAAAAATAGCTTGGCGATATTTTGTTCGGTTAAGATCGCATAGATAACCAGAACGACAGAGGGCGGAATCAGAATGCCGAGGGTTCCACCAGCGGCGAGCGTCGCGGTTGAAAACCCACCAGCATAACCGTAACGCTTCATTTCTGGTAATGCGACGCGGCTCATCGTGGCGGCGGTTGCGAGCGATGATCCGCATATGGCGCCAAAACCTGCGCATGCGCCAACAGCCGCCATTGCAACACCACCTTTACGATGTCCTAACCAACCTTCGGCAGCTTTGAATAGCGCCTGACTCATCCCGCCAAGGGTCGCAAAGTGACCCATTAACAAAAACATCGGCACAATCGACAGTGAATAACTCGAAAAGGTGGTAAATGCCTCTGATTTCATCTTCGCAAGTGGAATATCTGATGCACCAGTAACAATTGAAAGGCCGACAAAGCCAGTAGAGAACATTGCAAGCCCAATAGGAACGCGCAGGAATATCAAGAGCAATAAGATTGGAAAAGAATACAGACCGATTTCAAGGTTGCTCAATGTTCTGCCCCCTCGGATTCAAGAATTTGAATGCCTGTGAATGCTTCGTAAACACGTGCAAATGCGGTGTAGGTCCCCACAATGGCTGCTGCGAATGCACCAAAAACGCTTAGTGCATAAGCCCACCAAACAGGGAATTGTAATAAAAACGTTGTTTGACCACGCTCTAGTTTATCAAACATGCCTTCTCGTAACTGCCACGCCACCATCACGAGCATTGCTGCAAAGAAAATTTCGATCACAGCCAATAACAATCGTTGAATTTTTGGTGGTAGCGAATTCGTAAAAATATCCACTGTTGCGTGGCCCGCCGTAATTTGAGTAAGAGGCAAAAAAGCAAAAATTGAAAACGCAATGCCTGCCTCGACCAGTTCATAATCCCCGTTGATCGGCCCAATTCCGATCGTGCGCCCAATGATTGATACACAGATCAACAGAATCAGTATCGAAAGAACGATACCCCCAAGCACCGCCATCAGTTTTGAAAGAGATAAGAAAAAGCCGTGCAACATCGCCCCCGGGGTCTAACAAAGCATGCGGGCCACCAATTCAAATTGGCAGCCCGCAGATTTAGTTTAGGATTAGTTTGCCGAATATTCAGCCATCAAAGCACGCGCTTCGTCGATCAACGCTTGACCGTCTTTGCCCTGTGCATTCATGTCCGCAATCCATGTGTCATAAATTGGGTTCACCAGTTCACGCCATTCGGATGTATCCGTGACTGTGATGATGTTATTGCCCAATTCCTCGGCCACAGCGCGCGCCTGCCAATCGGCGTCTTGTTGTGTTGCACCAGCATAGATCGAGAACATCAACCCAGAATGATCATCAATCATCTTTTGAATATCTGCAGGTAGACTGTCAAACTTGGCTTTGTTCATCGCAAGGAAGAATGTCAAAGTATAAAGTGCGGGACCTTCGAACTGTGTGTGGTTTTCCACCAGCTCTGGAACCTTAAGCGATGCTGAAACTTCCCATGGAATAGTTGTTCCGTCGATCACACCTTTTGAAAGTGCTTCTGCAACTGCTGGAACTGGCATGCCAACAGGTGTTGCACCTACGCGTGTCAAAAGATCATTCACCAGTCGAGATCCACCACGGATTTTCATACCATCCAAATCAGCTGGTGTTTCAACTGGATCTGCTGTGTGGAACATGCCCGGGCCATGTACCCAGGTGCCTAGCATTTTCAAATCTTTGGTTTCACCGTCTTTCATGTGACGCTCGTGCATTTTCCAAAATGCATACGAAGCAGCATCTGCATCTTCGACCATGAATGGCAATTCAAAGACTTCTGTCGTTGGATAACGACCTGGTGTGTAACCAACAACGACCCAGCCGATGTCAACGATGCCATCTTGTACATGGTCGATCAACTCGGGTGGTGTGCCGCCCAATGACATTGTCGCGTAGCGTTCAATTTTGATGCGACCATTCGAATTACGCTCAAGATTGTTTGCCCAAACGTCCAAGATTTCGACAGGCACGTTTGCGCCTGCCGGCAGAAAGTGCTCCATCTTCAAAGTGACATCTTGTGCAACTGCGGCCCCTGCGGCCACAACCGCAAAGGCTGCGCCGCTCATCAGTCCTAAAAAGTTCTTACGTGTGTACATTTTGTTTCCTCCCAAACATATTCCGCGGCCAATTTCCACCTAATCTCACTGTAGAAAACAGTCGCATCAAAAATAAATATGGAACATAACAATATCTTTGTCACTATTTTTTCTGTCCACAAAATTTTCTCAATGTAACCTGATAGGTAAATTGATTGGACCCCGAAATCCAAAACCACGCCAGCGGACGTCCTGAGGGTTTTCCAATTGCATATTAGGGAATCTTTCAAACAGTTTTGGTAATAGTATGCCGGCAACCGCAAGCCGCGCGATATGCATCCCCATACAGTGGTGTGGACCACTTCCAAAACTTTGATGGGATCCAGATTTCCGAAACACGTTGAACAAATGTCCATCTTGAAACACGTCTTCATCATGGTTTGCGGATGCCTGACAGACCATGACAATGGTTCCTTTGGGAATGTCGATTCCCCTAATCATTGTGTCCTGTGTTGCAACGCGTCCACTCACCTGAATTGGGGCGACCCATCTTACACCCTCTTGAAAGGCAAGCTCCCAATTGGCACTCTGTCTAACGAAATCTAATTGGTCGGGATTGGTCAGTAAGCCATATAAAATTGTCAAAAGCGCATCACGCGGTTCGTTTATGCCGCCCCCAATCGCAATTTTGATATTTGCGACGATCTGGGAGTATTCAATCGGGTCATCTGCATTGATCATCACCGAGAGCGCCGAGGGATCCGGATCTGCACGCAGGCGCTCTTCGTTTGCGCGAATGCATGCATTCACTTCTTGGTTTGCCAGCTCTGCGCGCGCAAAGGGTTCGTCAAAATATCCAAAGTTACCGGCCCCATCGATCAATGCCTGTGACCATCGCTGCAACTCAACATCGGTAGCATTTGGAATGCCCATCATTTGCCCCAAAAATTTAGCTGCTATTGGTCCCGCGAGTGTTGAAAACAAATCAATAACTTCACCCTTGGGCAGGCGATCCAAATACGTGTCAGCAAGTTTTTCATACATCGGCAGCCAATGGTTTTTGATATGCTTTGGTGCGAATGTAGGCATCATAGCGTTCCGCTCTCGTAGGTGAACAGACCCATCTTTGCGCATTAAGGTGTGCGCTTCGAACGCGCGCTCCATGGGGGTTGTGGGATCATTCGAACTGAACAGTAACGGATTATCCTTAATCGCACGCGTATCGGTTGCCTTAGTGATCAATGTACGATTCAGCGCAGGTGCAAACATAACGGGTGCTTCGGCCCGTAATCTTCGGTACACTGGATAGGGGTTCATTGTCATATCATTGACTTGGATTGTTGGGTCACTTGGTGCGATCGGCATGGCAAGTCCTAGCTGAATTGAATGCAACATAATCGCAATGAAATGTTATATTTCATACATAATCAATAGATGATGTTGATTGAATTTCCCTTGCACACAATAAAAACGCGGCTAACGTACCTGTGTTCGTTTTTGGGGATAACACGATGACTTATATGATAGATGGATTGCAGTATGCCAACTGGTCCCAAAAAATATTTCGTCAAATGCGAACTGGCAACGTGGATGCAGTGCATGCAACCATCACATATCATGAAAATTTTCGCGAAACCGTTCATAACATCGAACAATGGAACAGATGGTTCGAACAATATCCTGACTTAATTTTTCAGGGGCGAACCGCCGATTGCATTCGACACGCACGCGATACCAATAGAACCGCCATTTTTTTTGGATCACAAAACCCCAGTTGCATCGAAGATGATATCGGACTGGTAGAGGTACTGCACACGTTGGGTCTGCGCTTTATGCAATTGACCTACAATAACCAATCGCTGCTGGCGACAGGTTGTTACGAAGATGATGATATGGGTTTAACCCGCATGGGAAAAGAAGTCGTACAAGAGATGAACCGCGTTGGATTGGTTGTTGATATGAGCCATTCAGGTGAACGTTCAACGTTCGAAGCGATTGAACATTCCACGCGTCCAATCGCAATCACGCATGCGAATCCATCGTTTTGGCATTCTGCCTTACGCAATAAATCAGACGACTTACTCCGTGCTTTGGGGCAGTCTGGTGGTATGTTGGGCTTTTCGCTCTATCCGCATCATTTGAAAAATGGAAGCGACTGCACAATCGAGTCATTTTGTGAAATGATTGCACGTACGGCAGATTTGATGGGTGTTGAAAATATTGGCATTGGCACTGACTTATGTCAGGATCGGCCCGACAGCGTGGTCGAATGGATGCGCGTTGGACGTTGGACGAAATCGATTGATTATGGCGAAGGCAGCGCAGACAAACCTGGGTTTCCGCCAATGCCCAATTGGTTCATGGACAACCGCGATTTTGGCAAAGTTAAAAATGCACTAACTACACTTGGTATGAATGCATCTGAGGTTGAGGGCATAATGGGGAATAATTGGCACCGTTTCTTTGAAAATAGTTTCGGTCCATCGAAGTAGGATCACGGATGACACAGCAGATTGATCAAATCATCTCAGACGAGGTTTCACTTCGATCGCCAGGTCGTGTGATGCGTTTGTCTCAAATGGGGGCTGCACACCCAACGCGGTTGTCATTCTTACGTATTCTGATGCGCCGCGCCCAAAAACAAAATTGGCAATTCGAACGTAGCGATTGGCACGTAGATCAAAATGGCGTCGGGCATGCAGTTTATCAGGCGCGTGGTCCTAAACGAACCTATAGCTTGGTCGCTTTTGCGCATGATTTACCCGATCATGAACGCACTGACCGTGTCATTGCGACGGCGTGGGATGCGACCTTCGCGCTTTTTGATGGTGTACCAAGTTCAGATGATATTAAGAGGCTGGCAGAGAATGTACCGCACCAAGAAGCAGGTCGCATTTCTGAGAAAGAGATATGCCTGTCCCGTGCAAACCGTTCGGTTCGATTGTTTAATTATGTTGTTGATACGCTTAGCCGTGGGGCACAACCCGATGCAGAAAAACTTTTTGAAGTTGGGTATTTAATGCGAACCACTGCTGTCTATGGTTCCGGTAAATTTGGGGCAATAGATTATGCAGCGATCCAGCACCGTGAAGAGTTTCAAGCCCCTTTTCAGGCAGAGATGTTAACGGTTTGGTTAATTCGTTGGTTTGCAATTGATATCGTGAACCATCTGGCAAAATTTGCGGGCGGTGATAAGGCAGTCACGTTGGACACAGCTCTCGCACAACGACTAGGTGTTGGAAATTCTACAGGCCTTGGAATGGCGCCATTTTTGGTCCGCCATCCAAATTTGTTGAACGCTTGGATTACGACACGGGAAACAGCATTGGCCAAGGTTCGTTCACTGAGTGGATACGATCAATCGACCAAATTAGGCTTTTTAAACGCGCTCTCTAATGCGATAGAAAATGCAGCCCTGTGGAATACTTCGCACCCTTTGCAGATAGAACGTTTGTCCAATCTTAGGGCCGATTTATCGCGGCTGCATATGCATGTCCAAACGTTTGATTGGGATCAAGTGTCACCTTGGAACCGTCTGTGGTTTTGGGGCGAAAATCATCTTTCAAGCGAAGGACAAGAAGCGTTGCTTGCGCTCGTTTTGGAGCCACATGGTGATTTGATCGATGCATTGGAGTGTACTCTTTCATCAGGTTCCTCACATGCATCTCGGGTAGATGGAACAATGAGCGTGCAGGAATTTAAACACATTCTTCACCGCTATTTTGACTGGGCGCTATCGACAGACTTTGACAAACAAGATGAAAACGCTCTTTTTTGGTACGTGTCCGAAGAAAAACTTGAACCTCGGATCGGGCAAACAGGCATTGATGAAGGGCATGAATTGGCGCAACCATTGGGAATTGCGCGCCTGATCTCAGATTTGTCGTCGGATTTGGAAAATTGGGATGATGCAGATCCGATAGCAACGGTCTTGATGCGTCATCCTGAACATCGATTGGCTGTGAAACGTGTTCAACAGGCACCGCAAAACCCATACGGTGAAATTCAGGATAACTTGATCGGGAAGGGCACTCTGCCCATTGACATGATGCGGTGCAAGTTGGCCTTCTTTGGCGCGTCTCGGTTTGATCCACGTTCGGATAAATGGGTTCGGATCAGTCTGTTTCAGGATATGCCGTTTCCTTATCAGGTCTCTTTGGGTGTTCCCCATTGAGTGTGACACTATCACAGGGTGAGGCAACGGCTATCGTCGTAAAGGCGGCGCGCGGGTTTGGGCTAAGCTGGGGTCTGGCAGAAGAAGCAGGATGGGCATTGTGTCAACTTGGCAGATTTATGGATGATCCATTGACGCTATTTGCAACTGCTTTTGCGGACACGACAGATCAGTGCCCCATAACATTGGGTGCAACACTTATGGATCACGCGCAACTACCCAACAGCATTGCGCAAATTGGTGGCGATTTGGGCCATGTACGAATGCCAATTCTGCTGATCCCATTTTTGCAGCAAGCCGCCGCCTCCACTCGCAACTGTTTACAATTATGTGAACGTAATAGTGACACCAGAATAAGCATTTGCCATCATTTTGAAAATCAATTGAGCGCGCTGCGGGCTGTGACATCTGGCAATATTTCGATCACGATCGAAAATGCTGATGACGTGGTAAAGCTGCCTGCTGACTTGACGCATCGCTTTACCACGTCATCAAATACCCTGATTCAATTAGATGCCCTTTGCGCGCGCACTTATGTGCCTGAAACCGATGCATCACGTGCATCTGGGGCAGGTTCAGATCAATCAGATAATGATTAAGACGCGGCGGAAAGTTCGGTAATTTTTTCCCAAAGTGCTGGTGCAACATCGACCTCTGACAATTTGTGTCGATGGGCTCCTGGTAGGCGTGCACCCTCATCTGCTGCGATCGCATCCGCAAGTCGTTTGAAACGCTCAGTAAATTGTTCACCAAACGTCGTCGTATCTATAACGATGTAGGTTTGGCCCAATCTGTGGGGTGGGCCATCTGCCAATTTAAGGCCGCCGACATCCAGGGAATTCACAGACCCAGTCATGGCCGACGCCATCAGTTCGGCCAGCAGGCCTAAACCCCAGCCTTTGTAACCACCTGCGCTGCATAATGATCCCTTCAATGCGGCCTCCGGATCATCAGTCGGCATACCATGTTCATCTACAGCCCAACCAAATGGAATTTTTTCCCCCGCGTATTTGGCCATTGTGATTTTTCCCAAAGCAACGGCGGACGTGGAAAAATCAAAATGCATCGCCATGTCGCCATTTCCGTCGGGGACAGAACAGGCAATGGGGTTGGTGCCGATGATACGTGATTTGCCACCAGGCGCAGCAACCACGGGTGATGCATTTGTAAATCCTAATCCAATCAGCCCCTGCAGTGCGATTTGCTCAGTGAAATAGCCAAGCGACGTGCAGGTATGACTGTTGCTAACGGAATAGAGTGCGATGCCAGTTTCAAGCGCGACCTGACAGGCCTGATCCAAACCTTTTGCGAAGGCCGGTTGGGCAAAACCCATTTTTGCATCGGCCAAAATTGCTGAAGAGCGAGGCGCAGAAACAACTGGATCGACGCGGCCATCAACACGTCCGGATGCCAATTGAAGACAATAGCTTTCAACATATTGAAGCCCACAAATCACGTTTCCATGCGCTTCTGAATGCGCAGTCGCGTTTGCAACTTCTTGTGCAGGATCCTGTGATGCGCCATGCGCGACAAGAGCCTTGAAGGTGGCATCATTGATATCTTTGATGGAGACGGTTGGCATATTTTGGACCTCTTTCAGTGCTGAAGTTAATTACTAAGCAATCTATGCGAATTGTCCAATTTCAAATTTACAAAACGTTCATAGAACTGAGATCAATCTGAAGCAAATGGCGCCCATGACACGCACACTTTCCAAGTAACCTTATAGGGGCGTCATTATGACAAACATTAAATTTTTTTCTATCATCTTAGGTGCGCCTTTGATGATGACTACTGCGCTAACAGCATATGCTGGTGGCCACGGTGCGAAAACAATTGGTCAGACAACTGCGCTAATTGCTGAAGCGGGTCTTGCCACAAAAGAATTGAAAGATGGCGAAAGCGCAAACACCAACTTCCCATACGCAAACTTCAAAGCATTGGCGACAGTCGGAGAAGTTGATGCGGAAACTGGAATGGCATTGACTGGCTACCCAGATGGTCAGGCAGCTTGGTTGGCAGATGACAACACAGTTCGCGTTGCATATCAGTCAGAGTCATATGCCACAATGGGTAGCGCACCAAACCCAGAGACATATCCGTGGGTCATGGAAAACGGCGTGTCGTTCACTGGTTCACATATCCACACAATCGATTTTGACCGTGCTGCATTTGCAGACTTTATGAACAACGATTCCGCTGCCGCATCTATGGTAAAAGGTTCAGGCAAGTTGTTCCACACAGTTTACAACGCGTTTGGTGAAATGGTTGCATCACCAACTTATGACCCAGCTGATTTGGCTGGTAAATGGGGTAACCAAACACGTCCAGATGGAACATTGGTTCAGTTCAGCCCAAAATTCCGTTTAACCGAAGCTGACTATTTCTTCCAAAGCTTCTGTGGTTCTTGGTACGAGCAGGCGAACAAGTACGGTGACGGCATCGGTTTTGCAGATGACATTTGGTTGGCTGCAGAAGAATGGGAAATCGGCCGTATGTTCCCAGCTGGATCAGCAGACTCAGCAGCAACAATGGGTCTAGCAAGTGTTGTTGTCGATATTGCAAACGGCGTTGCATACACAGCACCAGCACTTGGCCAAACTGGTTACGAAAAAATGATGCCAATCAACTCAGGTCACAAAGACTATGTTGTTGTTGTCACATCTGGTTACAACCACGGTCAAGAACCAAGCCCGCTAAAAGTATACGTTGGCATGAAGCACCGCAACGCGGATGGCTCAATGATTGACTACGCAACTGCAAATGAGCGTGACAGCTTCCTTGCACGTAATGGTCTTTTGTTTGGTAAACTTTATGGCATGGCTGTAACCAACGAAACAGCAGCGCAGCTGGTATCTGAGCCAAACCCAGCAAGCAAAATGATCGACGACTACATTCGTGATGCAGACGCTCCAAATTCATTTGCCGCAACATATGTTCCAACATCATACCAGTGGGGCGGATTTGACAAACCTGTCGCAGTCCAAGACACAGAAATGATGCTATGGGAAAACGAAAAAGAGCAGCCAGAAGGCCACATCTATTTCAACGGTGATAGCAAAGTTGAACACGTAGCAGGTGATCCGACAGGCGCGCCACGCTATTTTGCAAACATGACAAACAAAGGTGGTTTGTTCGCGGTTGATTTTGGTGCGTTTGAGTTTGATGGTGAAACCCTTCCTGCAGCACTTCCAGCAACAGTGACACGCTCAGTTGCAGCAGTTGATGGTGCGCTGACTGTTAAAGTTGGAAACGAAGGTAAAACCGTTGACGGTGATGCATCAACGCACATGGAAGCAGGCGTTGCACACATGGTTGCGCCAGATGGTCTATACTGGGCAAAAACATCAGAGGGTGATTATCTGATCGTTGATGAAGATTCAGGTAATGACTATGGCGAACGTAAATACGTTCTAACCATCGATGCGGATATGAATGTCACCGACGCGCACCTTCTGGGTCTTGCTGGTGGTAAATTCAGCTCTCGTTATCAGGCAGGTGTATCTGCTTTGGGTGGTGCATTCACGAAACCAGGAACAAGCGAATTCTCAGGTTCTTGGCCAGTAACTGCGCTGATCACGCGTAAAGCAGACGGTTCGTTCTACTCTATGGATGAGCTTGCAGGTTCAGGTCGTCAGGATATTCGCGGGACAATCCCAACGGCAGATCAAACCTATGTTGGCGTTGTTCAGGCACGTTCAGAATCATCAGGCGCTGTCGAAGCAACTGGTGGTGACGCTGGTGGCCAGATCTTTATGTTCACAATGAACCCAACTGACTAATTATAAATCAATGGAAAAGCGCCCGTTAATTTAACGGGCGCTTTTTTTATTTTAAGATGCTTCGATGTTGGTTGCTTGGCTTTTACCATTGCGACCAGTTTCGATTTCAAAGCTAACCTTTTGGTTGTCTTTAAGCTCGCTTATACCTGACTGTTCGACTTGGCGAATGTGTACGAATACATCTGCGCCTCCATCGTCAGGTGCAATAAAGCCATATCCTTTGGTTGCATTGAACCATTTTACTGTTCCGTTAGCCATTTTAATCTCCGTATGGTTTGGAAGTGTTGTGATTATAAATTACGCAGCATATGCGCGATTTGGTTTCTTGTTTTGCCACCGACCTTTTGCCTGTGGTTTTTTGCGGGATGGTTTTCCCGCGCTACGCTTGTGCGATGATTTTGGCGCATTTGGATTGATCAACGTTTCAATTTCGTTCAGCTTATCCATGTCGTCGCGCGTCGCCAAATTTAATGCAACACCCTGTGCGCCGTTACGACCTGTGCGGCCGATGCGGTGAATGTAATCCTCTGCTTGACGTGGTAGATCAAAATTAACAACTTGATGAATGTGTGGGACATCGATTCCGCGTGCAGCAACATCTGTTGCGACTAAAACGCGGAATTTGTTGTCCCGCAAATTCGAGATTACGCGCTCTCGTTTGTTTTGCCGCAAATCACCGTGGATCGCCTCGGCAGTTATTCCAGCGGATTTTAGTCGTTTTGCCAGTTTTTCGGTCGCAAATTTGCTGTTCATAAACACGATCGCACTTTGATTATGTTCGCGCAATGCATCAACTAACATTTCAAATTTGCCCTCTTTGCTGACAAATTGCGTTGATTGCACAATGTTGTCACCAACACTGTTCACTTGACCCATTTCGATGCGAACTGGATTTTGCAAATATTGTGCTGAAACTTTTTGAATGTTCTTTGGGAGTGTTGCTGAAAATAACAGTGTTTGCCGTTCGCTAGAAACACGCGAAAATATTTCAGCGATTGGCGCTGAAAATCCCATATCCAGCATGCGGTCCGTTTCGTCGAGGACAACATAATTGAAACCAGACAGATCCAGGCTTCTGCGCTCAAGATGATCGATGATCCGACCGGGCGTACCAACAATGATTTTTGGTTTTTTGCCTAGTCCCTGTATCTGACGTTCGATAGATGCACCGCCGATTAATACCACGGATCGGATTTTTGATTTGGCACCCAGAAATGCGCGAATCTGCTCATCTACCTGTAAAGCCAACTCACGGGTTGGCGTGACGATAATGCCGTAAACATCCGCGTGGTTCATAATTTTTGTCAAAAGGGGAAGAGCAAAAGCAGCGGTTTTACCCGTTCCAGTTTGAGCAGACCCAAGAATATCGCGGTTTTCTAATGCGGCGGGGATCGCGCGTTCTTGCACAGGGGTTGGTTTGTCAAACCCAAGCGCGTCTAATTTATGTTGGAGCGCTTCGGGAAGCGCAAAATCTTTGAATGTAATCATTCTTCATGACCTCAGCAGGGAATGATTATGGGGAGACCATAATCAGTGCCCTATATTTGTTTCAGTTCGTAGCACATCACGGGTTCTTTAACCATGTGGCAAAACTCAAAACAAAGGGAAGGGTCGAAGTTAAAAGATCCTTGTCATGCAATGATGACATTTGGAGAGAGTATCGCAAAGCTGAGGCGCAACTACCCTGTTCAGGAAAACATAGCAAGCCTTTTTAACAAATAGCGGTCAATCTGCAAAATTTGCGCCCATATCCAGCGGACCTGTCCGTATCAGTCGAGAGGTTCGAACCGCTATCTGTCGGTGCTCCATGGCCTTTCGATAATCTGGATCTTTGATCATTGAAACAAATGCGCCTACGTTTGGGTATTCGGCAATGAAACATAAATCCCACTGTTCATCGCTTGGCCCTATCAACATGGCCAACTGTTCGCCACGCCATACAATACGTCCCCCAAGGGATGCAAATATTGGCGCGCTCTCTCGTCCATAGTTGCGATAGGCGTCACGCCCTGACATGGTTGTGCCATCGGGATATGTCACCACGTCATGAAACTTTATAAGGTTCAACATATGCAATGGGCGATCATCTGATACATCGCGGAACTCACGAAACTGTTCACCGTCAAACCCAACATAATCCATCATCAGTCTCCAAAGTGTTCCATGGTGCCCTTACCCGCACGGATTTGCGCGGCAGCAGATTGCAACATTTCTGCCGCCTGTTCCAAATCTGTGACAATCGCAGCTGGGTTTTCGCCGAATTTTTGCTGAACTAAGTTTTGTTCAAGAAACCTGTTGGCCTGAATTGCGATATGCTTGGAATACTCTGTTGTGACGACATCCACAGGATCCGCGTGACACAATTGATCATAGCGAGAATAATCAGGAAAGCGTGGATCGTGGGGGATATATCCATTCACCATAGTAATGCGTTCGCCTGGGGCAGTTAACCCTTTGGCTTGATGAACAACTAGATTGCCTTGTTGCAGTACTGCATATCCAGGTCCAGGCATAGCAGGGGAAATTATGCGATCGATAGGAACCTCTTGGCCCGCTTGCTTTATTGCGGCCATTTCCTCTTTGGTTCCTTTAAAATATTGAAATTGGCCACCTTCATTCTGTGTCGGATCTGTCACGAACATCACATAGTCAAATCGTAGCGTGTCCACATGCCACTTATCAACGTTTTTGCCAATATCTTTGGGGTTGAAATTCAAATGGCCCAATTGATGTGGAATCGTGTGGGGCATTAAGTTTAGGCCGACAATTTCCGATAAAAACTCTGTGATTTCGGGTGATAAACACAGATCTCTTAGGAACTTTGAACGATACACACCACCCCGCACGTTTCGTTCTATACGTGGATTAGATGTAGCGAACTGTTCTAAACGCTTCACCGTATGATATAGCGTGTTTGCACCCTCTTCTGATAACACACGAAAAACAGAGGTGGCTGCAAATTGCGCAGGAGCATTTTCAAGTGCTTCGCCCGAATATCCCAAATCGGTCAGAGAATAGAGCGTTTCTGGCTTTTCCAGCGCTAGGTGAATCGAGGGTACAAATTCCGGTTCATTATCCAGAATGCTGTATCCGCTTGGCAGTTCATTAAATTGGATTGGGTACATGCGAGCCTCCGACTAGTGTAGCCTTAGGATGTACCGCCCCAAATCAAAATCGCAAGTCCCTTTCCGACGTACGATGTCGCCACTAAATTAAATTATGGGGATGTCTTGCGGTACGCGTTTGCTTAGCAAAACTGATGGGCTGTCAGTGATCAGAATATTTTCTTCGCTTACAAGGATTGCTCATTCACGGCTACTAACCGCTGTTCTTATTCGACGCATGGACATCAGTCATCAATAATCCCTTCTGAAACAACGCACAATATCCGCGAGGTGCTGTTTATCCCAAACGCACCTTCATCCAGACTCATGAGTGCCGCGGCTAACCCCGCTCCGCCCGAGGGGCTGGTTTCCAGTCCTAATGTCGCCATTTTAGGAAGACGGGTTTCAACGTCTTCATCCGTCAGGGTCACGAAATCATTTGCATTCCGCGCCAGCGTATCTAAGGCAGAAAGCGATGCGCGTTTGCAATCCAGCCGACCCATAATTGAAACGCCTTCGCCTGCGTCACAAAGGGCCCCTTTCTGAATTGCTAACTGTAGTGCCGGCGCACGATCAGGCTCCACGACAATGATGCGCAATTCATGCCCATAGGCTTCACGTAGATACAGCGCAATCGCCGCGGCAAGGCCACCGACGCCAGCCTGCAAAAATAAATGTGTAGGGGTATGCGGACATTGAGCCACGATCTCGAGAGCGGATAGCATGTATCCTTTCATCACATCCACACCAACTGAATATCCAGGCCAAGTTGAATCAGACAATAAAAACCAATTGTTATCAGTTGCGGCCTGTTCTGCAGCTGTCATGCTGGCCTCGTAATCATGCCCTTCAACGACGACCTCTGCACCAATAGCACGCAGTTTTTCTTGAAAACTTACAGGAACGGTTTCAGCAAGGTATATAACGGCATTTGCGCCAAATGCATTTGCACCCGCGACAACAGATAATCCATGATTGCCTGCACTTGCCGTCACAAATGTCATTCCGGACAGAACCTTTTTCGTGTCATTTCCGTCTGCACGATTTGCAGCGATGCTGGCGATGACGGACGCAGCGCCTAATGCCTTAAAACTTCCCAATCCCATGCGCGAACGCTCGTCCTTGACATAGATCGCATCGCAAGCCAGTCGGGCTTCTTGTGTGTTTAGGACGTGCAACGGCGTTTGATCAGCGTGAGGACACAATGAATATAATTGCCTCAATGCGTCAATTTTCGTGTCCAGTGGGACTACCTCTGATAAATGGAGGCCAGAGTTAAAATACGGATTTGGTATGTTTTTCAAGGTCATGGTGGCAGCATGGTCAAATCTAATTTGTATCGTCAAGACGGTTTATAGCGTTACAAAATGCGAATGGCGTTTTTGAAAAGTACCCGAGGTTTTAATTGTCTTAAGCTCTGATGATCCAACCAAGTTTAAAATGGATGTCATTGACGATCTTGAAAACGAATTGGGAATTTCAATCGACACGTCGAACCCAGCACATGCATGGGACATGATGACATGCACTGGGATTGATGTTTCTCAATCAAAAGTAAATGGTGGTTTGTCACGCTTGTAGATTTTCTTGTCGATGCTTGGGAAAGGGCTAGCTTTCTAAAGTAACTAAGTAAAGCTAAGGTCATGAAACACGTTCACGAACTAAGCGAAGCGCAGGTGTCAGACATTGTGCAAATGGCGTTGTCTGACCATGTCGCGTTCGCCGACATTGAAGATCAATACGGCCTAAAGGAAAAAGAGGTTGTAACGCTCATGCGCAATACCTTGCGTCCAGGATCGTATCGGGCCTGGCGCAAGCGGGTTGCTACATTTGGCAGTAGACGCGAACATTATAAGTAACGCTCTAGGTTGCGATTAATTCCTCCACAACCAAATTAAACCGATTTAAAGCACCTTCAAATCGGCCGAACAAATGACTTGGATTTCCTTTGGAGGCGAACCCAGCCTGAACTTCTTCGCCTAATACAAAATCTTCCATTATCGCTGTTACGGTGATGCGTTGGTTTTTGTCCCAATAGGCCTGCTTTTGCACTGTTTGGGGTTCATTACTATGGGCCAGCGTCGCCATGCGAACGCGTGTTTCAGTGTAGGATATTGGTTCATAGTGGAAGAGCATCACGTGATCTTGTTGCACCAACATCTGTACGTTGGGAACCAAAGTGTACAACAGGTTTGCGTCCCTTCGAATGGCCCAGCTTTCCTGTGACGTATTATGAAGTTCAGGCATTGATATACGCGGCAGAACGGCGCGCATATGCGTTTCGAATTGGCGATAAGTCAATAGATTATCTGGAAAATAGGGGGCAATCGTGTCTTTGTGCGCGATGCGAAAATGATATGCCTCTAACCCGCCCTCAATTAGGACCTTCCAGTTTGCATTAATCGTTTTTGTTTCTATCGCCATGATTTTGTGTTGATCCAACTCGAGCCAGTTGAAATCATCTGCCAATCCACCCAGCCATTGATCGATATTGGGGATGTCGGCAGCATCGGGATTTGCGATGATCCAAATAAAACCATGTGCTTCTGCGCAGGGCAGGCGGCGCAGACCACGTTCCGCGCGTGGCAAATCCGGGAAACCCTGGGCTTCCTGGGTGACACCACGCAAATCACCTTGATTGGTCCAGCTCCATCCATGGTAGGGGCATGTGAACACACGTTTGCATCCCGTGGCGGAACGTTCAACCTTGGCGCCGCGGTGTCGGCATACATTCAAAAAGGCATTTACCTTGCCTTTTTCGTTTCGGGTCAACAGCAGTGGTAGACCCAGAAAATCGCGCGCTATAAAAGAGTTTTCCCCGGCCAATTCAGAACTGTGTGCCGCAACAACGGGTTTGCGCCGAAAAATCATTGCCTGTTCACGTTCAAATCGTTCAGGACTGGAATAGCGTGAAATGGGTGAGTGTGCGATTTCATCGTCCAGATAGGCTGATTTCTGTTCAGCCAACCCAATGATTTCGTGAATAAGGGTTATTTCAGTATGACGATCCATGATTCCACCTTGCCTAGTAGATTTACAAAATGTTAGCTTACCAATTGGTAAGTGGTCAAGTGATGTGGCGCAACGAAAGGACCGATTATGAAACCATCCGGAGATGCAAAACAGGCTTACATCCAGATTGCCACGCGGCGTTTTGCGATGGATGGATTTCACGGAAGCAGTCTATCGCAATTGGCAAAAGATGCAGGGGTCAGTAAACAAGCCTTGCTCCATTTTTTCAAAACAAAAGAAGCGCTATACGAGGCCACACTGACCAGTTTGGCCGAACGTATGATGCGGGATTTGGTTGCATGCCGTCAGGCGGATTCAATGCAATGGTTGTTGGATTATTTCACATCACTTAGTAAAAACGCATATGCTGATCCCACAGACATGCGATTGGTTGTTCATGCCTTGTTAGACAGTGATCAGAACGCGCGAAAATGGCCCCTAAAATCTTATTTGGATAAGGTGATCCGACTTGTATCTGAAACACCGGGTGGCAGGGTCACTGATGTTTCGGCGCATCTTGCTTGGGTGTCACAAATGATTGGGATGACTCAGTATCATATTATTTCTGTACCAACAGTTTCAGGGATGTACGGCACCGACTCCGCAACAGGTTTACAACAGGAAATGCTGAAACGCATTGAACATGCGGTTCGTGAATTTTGTTTGGCTTAGCATTTGCGTTAATTCGTTGACCCCGCGAAATGACAGGCAACGCCGTTTTCTAACACCGGTTGAGTTTCCTTACACACAGATTGGGCGCGTGGACATCGATCCACAAACGCACAACCTATGGGTGGATTGATGGGGCTTGGAGGATCCCCACTTAGGGTTAATGGACGTGTATAGCCCTTAGATTTGCGTCGCGCCAAAGAGGGTGCTGCTGCCAACAGAGCCTGCGTGTACGGATGTTGGGGATTTTCAAAAATGGCATCGCGTGATCCCATTTCAACGATTTTACCCAGATACATTACTGCGACATCATCACATATATGGCGCACCACGCCCAAATCATGACTAATGAACAAGTAGCTTAGGCCTAATTCTTGTTTCAGTTGCGCCAATAAATTTAGAATTTGCGCCTGAATTGCGACATCCAACGCGCTTACGGGTTCATCGCATACGATCAATTTTGGATTAGTGGCAAGTGCCCGTGCAATTGAAATGCGTTGTCGCTGGCCACCAGAAAATTGATGTGGAAACAGGTTCAATTGATCTTTGCGCAACCCTACCAATTGAAACAACTCTTTCACCCGTTTATCACGTTCTTGCCCCGTTCCAATTTCCATCAATTCTAAGGGTTCGCGCACAATTTGAGACACCCGCGCCCGCGGGTTTAGCGATGAATAGGGATCTTGGAAAATCAATTGAATATCGCGTCTGGCGGCGCGCATCGCTTCCTCATCTATAGACAACAGGTCGCGACCCTGAAATCGCACTTGGCCTTGTGATGCCTCTTCTAGACGAATGGTCGCCATCGCAGTTGTTGTTTTACCCGAACCACTTTCCCCCACAATGCCCAGTGCTTTGCCCTCTTCCACCTGAAAAGAAACAGAGCGCACAGCCTCAAGGTACGAGCGCGGCCCGAAAAAACCCTGTTTTGGCATTGGAAATCGAACAGTTAAGTTTTCAACTTCTAACAGTGCGCTCATAGTTTTTGCTCCTCAACTGCGAAACAGGCATTCGGGTGGTGGCCAAGTTTCGATAGAGCAGGTCGCGCAGAAAAACAGCGTTCAAATGCGTGATCGCAACGTTTGGCAAATGCACAACCCGCACCCAATTCATGCAACGGAGGGACAATTCCGGGGATTTCGCGCAGCCGATCCCGGGTTTGGTCTAGCGAAGGAATGCATGATATCAGCCCGCGCGTATATGGATGCTGTGGGTGATCTAAAATCGCATCCGCATGCCCTTCTTCGATAATCCGACCAGCGTACATTACAGCAACACGATCTGCCATTTCGCTGATGGCGCCCATATCATGGGTAATCAAAATGATGGCAGCGCCGAATTCACGTTGCACCTCATTCAACAGATCAAAAATTTGCGCCTGAACTGTTACATCCAATGCGGTTGTGGGTTCGTCAGCAATCAAGATTTTTGGTCGACAACTGACCGCCATGGCGATCATCACGCGTTGTCGCATGCCACCAGATAGCTGGTGTGGAAAATCGTGGGCGCGTTTTTCGGGGCTGGGAATGCCCACACGATCCAAAAGTTCGATTGCCTTCTTAAGCGCATTTTCATGATCAAGGTTTTGGTGCAGAGTAATTGCCTCGGCAATTTGATCCCCAACTGTGAAAACTGGGTTTAACGAAGTCATGGGTTCCTGAAAAATCATGGCCATGTCTGATCCGCGTAGACCGCGCAATTGGGCGGCGGGCATTCCAATTAACTCTATCCCCAAAAATTTAATTGAGCCTGCGGCTAGTTTGCCCGGAGGTGAAGGGATCAATCCCATGAGCGACAGTGCTGTGATCGACTTGCCACATCCACTTTCCCCAACAATGCCCAGCGTTTCACCCTGGTCTACATGAAACGAGACACTGTCCAATGCAGTTACAGTTCCATAGCGGGTTCCAAAGGTGACTTTTAGGTCAGAGACATCAAGTAAGCGGCTCATCGTTCCCTCAGCTTTGGATTAAAGGCATCATTTAGCCCGTCGCCCACAAGGCTGACGGAAAATACGGTTAAGAAAATGGCAAGCCCAGGGAAGGTGACGGGCCACCATGCATCCAGAATGTATTCACGGTTCATACCGATCATCAAACCCCAGCTCATCTTGTTTGGATCACCTAGACCCAAAAAGCTTAGGCCCGCTTCAAACAGGATCGCAACACCCACCGTGAGTGTGGCCGAGACGATCAACGGCGGTGCTGCGTTGGGAATGATAACGCGCCACATGATGCGCTGATTTTGCGCCCCAATCGCACGTGCAGCGGTGACATACTCCAACTCTTTGATGCGCAGGAATTCGGCGCGGGTCAGACGCGCGGTTTGCGGCCAACTGACCACACCAATTGCAATCGCAATTGTAATTAGGCTGGGCGAAAACAGGGTGACCAAAACCATTGCAAACAAGAGCGCTGGCAAAACCTGAAAAAATTCAGTAATCCGCATCAAGAATGTATCGACCCAACCGCCATAATAGCCAGCAAATGCACCCAGTGTGATCCCGATCACCATGGTAATGATGGCGGCCGATGCGCCAACAGCGAGCGTAGGTGCGCCACCCGTTAGCAACCCTGCAATAATATCACGACCCAAATAATCTGTTCCAAGTGGAAATTCGGGTGTCATCAAGGGTGGTTCATGAGGAGCCCATACGATTTCATATGGATCGCCTGTAAAAATAAATGCGCCATATAGTGTGGTTAGGATGATCATAATTAGAATCATCAATCCGAACATCGCTGGAATATTGCGGCGGAACATACGCCAGGCTTCGGCCATTGGGCTTTGTGCATGTAATGTGTTTTCAAGATCGCTCATGATTTCCCTCGCAATCTTGGATCTGCCAATCGATAGCTCAGGTCGGTGATCAGGTTGGCAATCACAACCATGGCTGATGCAAAAAATAATACCCCCATAATTGTCGGGTAATCACGCCTGAGAATACTATCAAAAGCCAGACGCCCCATACCGGGCCAGTTGTAAACGGTTTCAACTAACAACGCGCCGGAAATAAGGTTTCCAAACTGTAATCCTGCAATTGTTAAGATGGGCAAGGCTGCGTTGCGCAATGCGTGCTTAAACAAAACCGAACGTTCCGACGCACCTTTGGCCCGTGCTGTACGGATATAATCGGCGCCCAAAACTTCTAACATTGAGGCACGGGATAATCGTGCATATTGCGCGAGGTAGATAATTGCCAATGTAAATGCCGGTAAAATCAGGTGGTGCAGAATATCCAAGGTACGTACAAATATGTTTGCGTCGCGTAATTTTACGGATTGCATTCCCTCAACAGGAAAAATTGGAAAGATTGACGCAAACAGAATGATCAACATGATCCCTGTCCAGAAGACAGGTACCGCGTAGCCAATCGTGGCAAATACTGAAACAAATGCCGACATGATCCCATTTGGTTTGCGCGCCGCAAGCACGCCCAAGAACACACCAATCACAATTGATAAGACTTGTGCAACGATCACCAATAGGATCGTTGGCCAAATGCGAAGTGCGATCAATTTTGATACGGGCTGATTAAAGAAAAAGCTTTCTCCTAGATCCCCCTGCGCGACACCTGATACATAAATCCAAAGTTGTGTCAAAAGGGGTTTATTAAGGCCATATTCCTCTCGGATGCTTTCCAACATCTCTTCCGTGGCACCCCCCATTTCCCCCGCAATAACCACAGCGGGATCACCAGGTGCTAGTCGTATCAATAGAAAATTTAAGATCACGACACCCAGCATTAGTAACAGACCGTAGCCGAGGCGTTTCAAAATATAGTTTACAGGCATTTATTCACCAAAAGGGGAAATGCGGGACCATGTTTAGCCCCGCATTAATGTGATTATTCAGACCATTCAACCATATCCATTGGGTGCATTGTGCCCCAAATACCAGTTGGTAGGTTTGTCAAACGCTTGTCATATGCTGTGTGGTATGGAAGCGAGTTGATCCAATAAACAGGTACGTCCGCGCCAACCTGTTGCTGGAATTGTGCATATAGCTCTGCACGCTTTGCCGGATCCATTTCAACTGCCGCAGCATTCAACAATTCATCAACGGATGCGTTGCTATATTGTTGTGTGTTTGACCAAATAACACCTTTGCGGATGTTTGAAGATAGGTATGTGCGGTGTACACCAATCACTGGATCACCCCAGTTAAACACAACGTCCATCGACAATTCAAAATCATGTCCACCGACGCGACCTGCCCACGTTGGGAAGTCAGGCGCGGCACGAACAGTGACGTTGATACCGATCTTTTTCAGCTGTGATTTAAGATATTCCGCAACGGATTGCTGTTGCTCCTTGGGGCCTGGGATATAATCGACAGTCAATTCCATTCCGTCGCCAAACCCAGCCTCGGCCATCAAGGCGTTGGCTTTGTCCAAATCAACGTCATATGCTGGGATTGATGCATCAAAGAAAGGC